>NZ_VILD01000028.1:0-2080 GCF_009712085.1 Anabaena sp. UHCC 0253 | reverse complement strand
AACCCTTGACAGAAATTGGAGAGGTTGATATATTGGATAAGTGCCGAAGAGAGACAACGACTCCCGGCAACTGAACCGAGAAAAAATAATACTTTGAAAGAATAGATTAAACCAATCCTCGTCAAGAAGATAATTAAAAAGATGACTTTGGGATTACCAAAGTTAATCTAAGAGGATGCCGAAATTTGAGATAATTTCGGAGCCAACAAACTCGAAAAGAAACAAAATGGAGAGTTTGATCCTGGCTCAGGATGAACGCTGGCGGTATGCTTAACACATGCAAGTCGAACGGGAATTTTAGGATTCTAGTGGCGGACGGGTGAGTAACGCGTAAGAATCTACCTTCAGGTTCGGGACAACCACTGGAAACGGTGGCTAATACCGAATGTGCCGAGAGGTGAAAGGCTTGCTGCCTGAAGAAGAGCTTGCGTCTGATTAGCTAGTTGGTGGGGTAAGAGCCTACCAAGGCGACGATCAGTAGCTGGTCTGAGAGGATGATCAGCCACACTGGGACTGAGACACGGCCCAGACTCCTACGGGAGGCAGCAGTGGGGAATTTTCCGCAATGGGCGAAAGCCTGACGGAGCAATACCGCGTGAGGGAGGAAGGCTCTTGGGTTGTAAACCTCTTTTCTCAGGGAAGAAAAAAATGACGGTACCTGAGGAATAAGCATCGGCTAACTCCGTGCCAGCAGCCGCGGTAATACGGAGGATGCAAGCGTTATCCGGAATGATTGGGCGTAAAGGGTCCGCAGGTGGCATTGTAAGTCTGCTGTTAAAGAGTCTAGCTCAACTAGATAAAAGCAGTGGAAACTACAAAGCTAGAGTACGTTCGGGGCAGAGGGAATTCCTGGTGTAGCGGTGAAATGCGTAGATATCAGGAAGAACACCGGTGGCGAAAGCGCTCTGCTAGGCCGTAACTGACACTGAGGGACGAAAGCTAGGGGAGCGAATGGGATTAGATACCCCAGTAGTCCTAGCCGTAAACGATGGATACTAGGTGTGGCTTGTATCGACCCGAGCCGTACCGGAGCTAACGCGTTAAGTATCCCGCCTGGGGAGTACGCAGGCAACTGTGAAACTCAAAGGAATTGACGGGGGCCCGCACAAGCGGTGGAGTATGTGGTTTAATTCGATGCAACGCGAAGAACCTTACCAAGGCTTGACATGTCACGAATTCCGTTGAAAGATGGAAGTGCCTTAGGGAGCGTGAACACAGGTGGTGCATGGCTGTCGTCAGCTCGTGTCGTGAGATGTTGGGTTAAGTCCCGCAACGAGCGCAACCCTCGTCTTTAGTTGCCAGCATGAAAGATGGGAACTCTAGAGAGACTGCCGGTGACAAACCGGAGGAAGGTGGGGATGACGTCAAGTCAGCATGCCCCTTACGCCTTGGGCTACACACGTACTACAATGCTCCGGACAAAGGGCAGCTACACAGCGATGTGATGCAAATCTCATAAACCGGAGCTCAGTTCAGATCGAAGGCTGCAACTCGCCTTCGTGAAGGAGGAATCGCTAGTAATTGCAGGTCAGCATACTGCAGTGAATTCGTTCCCGGGCCTTGTACACACCGCCCGTCACACCATGGAAGTTGGTCACGCCCGAAGTCATTACCCCAACCGAAAGGGGGGGGATGCCTAAGGTAGGACTGATGACTGGGGTGAAGTCGTAACAAGGTAGCCGTACCGGAAGGTGTGGCTGGATCACCTCCTTTTAGGGAGACCTAATCCATTTAGAAATCGAAAACAATGTGAGTTGTTAATAGAAACTAAATTGGTCTATCCTAGGTCGGTCGAGATTGGTATAAATCTTTCAAAGTATTATTCGGCTTAGTTCACGAAATAAAAGAATTAATTGACAGGATAAAAGTCAGCACCTAACAAAAAGAGTTAGACTGCTGGGTTGAATTCCAGCCAGAACCTTGAAAACTGCATAAGAGAAAGAGAAGAAGCAGGCAGACGCATGGAAAGATGTGGATGCAAAGAAAAAGTGGTCAAGCTAATAAGGGCTAATGGTGGATACCTAGGCACACAGAGGCGAACGAAGGACGTGGTTACCGACGAAATGTTCCGGGGGAGTTG
>NZ_VILD01000027.1:0-2123 GCF_009712085.1 Anabaena sp. UHCC 0253 | reverse complement strand
TTCACTCCAAGCCCTCAACGCATTAAAATTTGAATCCAACAAGGATGAATTCAAAGTTACTTATCTTGTATCGGCTCAATAAGTAGGGGTAACAGAGGAAAATAAGTGCAACGAGGTACACACAGTGTCATAGAATGGGAGACATGACACAAAAAATTATTGAGAGTGACAAATCAATATCAGATTTACTGCAAACCATCGAGCCAAAAGGGATTGCAGACGAATCAATGCGTCATACAGTAGAGATATTACTAAACCTAATAGAGCAATTACAATTAAAAGTCAAAAGCTTAGAGTCAGAGAATCAACGGTTAAAAGATGAAAACAACCGATTGAAGGGAGAACAAGGTCAACCAGACATAAAAGCCAAGAACAAGAAAGGGTTTGAAAATAAGCACTCATCAGAACAAGAAAGAAAGACCCCAAAACAGCACTCCAAGGGCAGTAAAAATCAAACAATTAAAATAGACAGAGAAAAAATCCTAGAATACCCCCAAGACAAACTACCAGCAGACGCACAGTTCAAAGGGTATGAAGAAGTAATCGTTCAAGACATCATCCTGAAAACCGATAATGTACTATTTCGGAAAGAGAAATACTACTCACCATTAGAAAGGAAAACTTATCTAGCAGAACTGCCTTGTGGTTATGAAGGAGAATTCGGACCCGGAATAAAAACCTTAATTATCAGCTTGTACTACGGGGGCAACATGACCCAAGGCAAGTTATTAGAGTTTTTAGAGGATATTGGTATTTCCATGTCGGCGGGGTATTTATCTAATCTACTGATTAAAAACCATGCTGATTTTGAAACCGAGAAAACAGAAGTATATTCAGCAGGACTAGAGAGCAGTCCTTGGCAACACTTTGACCAGACTGCTGCCCGCGTTGGTGGGGTCAACCATACTACCAATGTCATCTGTAACCCTTTATATACAGTCTACTTGACAACTCCTAAGAAAGACCGATTGACTGTACTCAAAGGCTTACAGAATGCTAAAGAACTGGAGTTTATTCTCAATCAATTTACCTATGAGTTGCTGAAAAATTTCCCACTACCAAATAAATATAAAGACGCTCTCCAACTATTACCGCAAGAAACTGTGTTGAACTCGGAACAGTTTCATGCCCTACTGGATACCTATCTACCCAAACTGGGTTCTCAACAACGAACTCGGATCACCGAAGCAGCAGCTATTGCCTTCTATCATCAACAAACTGATTGGCCAGTGGTGCAAACTCTCGTCTGTGATGATGCTCCCCAATTCAAGTTACTGACTGATAATATTGCTTTGTGTTGGGTGCATGAGGGAAGACATTATAAAAAGTTAAGTCCGTTTATTGCTTGTCACCAAACGATTTTAAAAGATTTTCTGGATGATTTCTGGGATTACTACCGAGACTTACTTGCTTACAAAGATTCTCCCAGTCAACAAAAGGCTGAAAAACTCCGGTCTGAGTTTTGGAAACTTTTTTCGCTTCAAACTGGTTATGAACAGTTGGATGAGCGAAAACGATTAACGCTGCTAAAAATTTCCGAGTTGCTTTTAGTATTAGAGCATCCTGAATTGCCTTTGCATAATAATCCGGCAGAGTTAGCTGCTAGGACAATGGTGCAACGGCGTAATATTAGTTATGCCACTCAAACTCTTGAAGGTACTCAGGCTTGGGATACTTTTATGTCTCTTGTTGCTACTACTCGTCAGTTGGGTATCAGTTTTTTTGAATATATCCGTGACCGCATTTCTCAGACTGGGAATATTCCCTTTTTGGCAACTATTATTCGCGAAAAATCTGCTCTCAATTCTTTTGGTTTGTCATGGATGCCTGAATAACTCTTTCCCCGATATATTGAGGGGATACCTTATCTTGATAGTCTAGATGTTAGCTCTATCATTAATAGCCTATTATCTGAATTGGGGTTAGGAGAAGATGTTGTCGCCCCAGAACTTTCCGTCACTAATCCGGGTTTACTGATTAAGAAAGAGCAGGATGGCAAGCGGTCTTATGAATTCTCTATTGGGGAAATTTCTCCGGGTGAAGTCGTTAATTTTCTCGCCAGTTTAGCTGGTACGTCCTTACCAGATAGTATCCAATCAAAACTAGGTGAAATTGGTAATGCC
>NZ_VILD01000026.1:0-2370 GCF_009712085.1 Anabaena sp. UHCC 0253 | reverse complement strand
GGGGATGGGGGACTTTGGGATGCTTTTGTTTGGCAATAATTACGGCAATATCGTCTTCTTTGAGAATACATCCGCTACTACCCCAGTTAACAATGCTCCCACAGGTTCACCCACTGCCACTTTAGGCAACACTGCTGAAGATACAGCTATTACCATTAATGCTGCTGACTTATTAACAGGTTTCAGTGATGTTGATGCTGGTGATACCCTCTCAGTTGCTAACTTGACTGCTGATAATGGTGTATTGGTAGACAACGGTGATGGTACTTAGGGCTTGCTGAATAAACATAAAACCGGGACAAATAGATGACTTGATGGGGATAGAAAGTGAAAAAGGTGCAAGAAAAAGAGTTAAAATGAGTAAAATCCCTTGCATTAAGGCGCATTAAGATGTATAGAAAAGCGCAAGAACAGGAAACAGCACCGGAAAAGTTTCAACTACCCTTCGAGGAGAAATTGGCATTAGACAACCGATGGGTAATTATGGCAAAAATGATCCCTTGGTCGGAATTTGATGGCGAATACGCAGCAATATTTTCAGAAAAAATAGGCGCACCAGCCAAAACATTTAGGATGGCACTGGGGGCATTAATAATCAAAGAAAAGTTAGGAATAAGTGATAGAGAAACAGTAGAACAGATCAGGGAAAATCCTTATCTACAATACTTTATAGGGATGTCAACCTATAGTAATAAACCACCATTTGACCCTTCGATGTTAGTTCACTTTAGAGAAAGAATAGATATAAACCTAGTTAACAAAATCAACAGAGAAATAGTAAAACAGGCGTTAGAAATACCAGAGGAGACAGTACAAGAAAAAAAGTCAGAAGTAGAGGATTCAAAAAGTGAGCTAACCAATCGGGGAAAATTAATATTAGATGCCACTTGTACACCAGCAGATGTCAGTTATCCCACAGACTTAGGATTATTAAATCAAGCCAGAAAGCACACAGAAACAATTATAGATATTCTATATAAATCTCTAGAAGAAAAAACTATAAACAAACCAAGAACTTACAGAAATATAGCTAGAAAAGATTACTTATTAGTAGCCAAAAAAAGAAGACCAACTGTTCAAGAAAGAACAAAAGCTATTAAACAACAACTGCAATATATCAAAAGAAATTTATCTCATATCCAGCAACTAATTGAGCTAGGTGCCTCACTCTCAGAACTGAGTAACAGACAATATAAAATGTTGTTAGTAGTAGCAGAAATTCATCGTCAACAACTGTGGTTATATGAAAATAAAAAACAGAAAATAGAAGACCGTATAGTCAGTTTAACTCAACCACATATCCGTCCAATTATCAGAGGCAAAGCGGGTAAAAGGACAGAATTTGGAGCAAAGTTATCAGCTAGTTGTCATGATGGATATGTGTTTTTAGACCACATCAGTTGGGATAATTTTAACGAATCAGGAGACTTAAAATCGCAGGTAGAGGCATACAAAACTGACACTGGATATTATCCTGAATCCGTTCATGTGGATAAAATTTATCGGACAAGAGAGAATCGAGCTTGGTGTCAAGAAAGAGGAATTAGAATTAGTGGTCCGCCGTTGGGAAGACCACCTAAAAATGTCAGTAAAGAAAATAAGAAACAGGCTGCTTATGACGAAGGTATTCGTAACTGTATTGAAGGTAAATTTGGGCAGGGTAAACGAAGATTTAGTTTGGGTAGAGTCATGGCTAAACTTCCTCATACCTCTCTAACTGCTATTGCTATTACTTTTTTAGTTATGAATCTTTCTACCTTACTATCAAGGGTTTTTTGGGGATTTTTATGGCAATTTTTCCAAATAATCTCTTTTTTCTTTAATTCAATTAGAAAAAGTGATGTTTTGCCTAATTTTAAACAACAAAAACTTATCTTTGCTTTTGCCTAACTACCTAGTTAATTTTTTTTGCCTTTTTCTACTTTTTCAGCAAGCCTACATACCAGCAAATAGAGGAATTGGAGCGCGAGATTAAGGTACTCAAGGCACGGCATAAGCCACGATTCAGAATCAACTTACTCGCGCCACTGGACATGATTAACGCCACCATAGAAGGCTTATTTGGATTATTTGGAGAATACGACTATGACGACTGAGCAAATTAACCAATTAACCGACATCGAAAATCAACTTAATTCCTTATTGGCTTCACTGCCCAAAACAGAGATTACCCGCACTCTATCCACTGCTAAAAAATCGCTACATTCTGTAATTTGTAAATGCTTGGAAGAATAAAAAAAGGGATACCTGTCAAGTATCCCACAAGGTTATGTCTTGTTATTTACATCTAGAATTATATGCCAAAAAATACCACAAAATCAAAGCTAGAAGCAGCACAAGAGAAACTTAATACCGCTGCTAATATCCCAG
>NZ_VILD01000025.1:0-2974 GCF_009712085.1 Anabaena sp. UHCC 0253 | reverse complement strand
TTTTTATGGCAATTTTTCCAAATAATCTCTTTTTTCTTTAATTCAATTAGAAAAAGTGATGTTTTGCCTAATTTTAAACAACAAAAACTTATCTTTGCTTTTGCCTAACTACCTAGTTAATTTTTTTTTGCCTTTTTCTACTTTTTCAGCAAGCCCTAAATAAGAGTGAATCTAAACACCTCAAGGTGATTAAAGCCGCTATGCAAAGTACGGAAACAAATCTACAATTGCGTTTGTGGACGGTAGAAGAATATCACCGCATGAATGACGCGGGTATTTTTGCACCAGACGAACGGGTAGAATTGTTAGAACCCACATTCCGCAGATACTAAAGCAAATTTAGGAATTAAAAATTTTCATAAATAAAAGCCTGAAAAGATTGCCTAGCAAAGATTTCAGGCTTTTATTTGTTAAAATAATCAAATCAAATAGAGATGGGAAAAACCATGAAAGAGTCTCAAGTTGGCATGAAAATCCTAAATATAGACCATTTGGGAATAGTAGCAGGAATAATAGACGAAATGGAATTGGTAGAAGAAGTGAATAAAATAGTGGGAATAAAAATAAAAGAAACCCTAACACCAGGACAAGTAATAAAAGCAATGATTTTAAATGGATTAGGCTTTTTAAGCGCCCCATTATATCTATTTGGAGAATTTTTCGTAGGAAAATCAACAGAACATTTAATAGGAGAAGGAGTATTAGCATCACATTTAAATGATGACAAACTAGGAAGAGAACTAGACAAGTATCATCAAGTAGGAACAACAAAAATATTTACAGCAGTAGCGATAAAAGCAGCCCATAAATTCCAAGTAGAAATGGATAGTATTCATTTAGATGGGACGTCTATGAGTGTAGAAGGAGAGTACAAAAAAGAAATAGAAGAAATAGAAGAAACCAAGCAAGAAACAGGAGAGAATAAAATAGAAATAGAACCAGAGATGAAAGCAATAGAAATAGTTCATGGATACTCAAGAGATAAAAGACCAGACCTCAAACAATTTATCATAGACATGATAGTAACAGGAGATGGAGATATCCCATTATATTTAAAAGTAGACTCAGGAAACGTAGATGATAAAAGTGTATTTGTAGAAAGATTAAAAGAATTTAAAAAGCAATGGACATTTGAAGGCATAAGTGTAGCAGATAGTGCCTTATATACAGCAGAAAACTTAGCAGCAATGGGAGAATTGAAATGGATAACAAGAGTACCATTAAGTATCAAAGAAGCAAAAAATAAAATCGTAGATATAAAAGAATCAGAATGGAAAGATAGTCAAATATCAGGCTATAAAATAGCAGCTAAAGAATCAGAATATGCAGACATAAAACAAAGATGGATAATCGTCGAAAGTGAATTAAGAAAAAAATCAAGTATCCAACAGGTAGAAAAACAAGTTAAAAAACAGGAATCAAAGGTAAAAGCCTTACTGAATAAACTATCTAGACAAGAATTTGCTTGTCAAGCAGATGCTAAAATAGCAATAGAAAAGCTATCAAAATCCTGGAAATATCACCAAATAAAAGAAATTGAATATCTAGAAAAACCAGAATATAAAACAGCAGGTAGACCAAGTAAATTGACAGAGCCAAGTCAAATAAAATATCAAGTGAAAGGTCAAATAGAAACAAGAAAAGAGGTGATAGAAGCTGAAAAAATTAAAGCGGGGAGATTTATATTAGCAACGAATATCTTAGATAAAAATGAATTGAGTGATGAGCAAGTATTAGAGGAATATAAAGCCCAACAATCTAACGAGAGAGGATTTAGATTTTTAAAAGACCCGTTGTTTTTTACATCAAGCGTATTTGTAAAAACTCCTGAAAGAGTAGAATCAATAGCAATGATAATGGGATTGTGCTTGTTAGTCTATAATCTTGCACAAAGAAAATTAAGGCAAGAATTAGCTAAATTTGATGATGGGATTAGAAATCAAGTCAATAAAATCACAAATAAACCGACAATGAGGTGGGTATTTCAGATGTTTCAGGCTGTACATTTGGTAATCATAAATGGACAAAAACAAATGAGCAATTTAACGGAGGAACGTGAAAAGATTGTCAGGTATTTAGGAAGGAGTTGTAGTAAATATTATCTAATTATTTGATGAGAGTTTATTAGACCAAAAAAGATGTAGATAGTGATCGATAAAATTAGTAAATAGAAATTTTTAGCAAAGAGTGAAAATATTTTTTGCTGTAATTGTCATGTTTATTTAAGCCGAAATGACTATTTTAATTGAGAGAGAGAATCTATTTTAAAACCTAGCGAAATTAATTTCGGTAATATTCTCTATTTTTTGGTAGATAAAGTTAAACTCAACCAGAAAAATTAGGTAAATAAAATTTTCCTGGCTGGGATTTTTCAAAAATATCAATAATCTGAGTTACATCTGCGGAATGTGGGTTATAAGTATCAACAACAATACATAAGAAGACGGTTAGAAGCAATCAAGTATCTACATGATGGTAAAAGTAGACAAGAAGTGATGGATAAAATCGGCTGTGCAAGACAGACCTTAATCACTTGGATTGATAAGTATTGTCAAGGGGGACTAAAGGCACTAGTCACACCAATAAAGTCTAAAAGAATACAGAGATTGAGTAGTGAACAAAAGGAAGAGATCAAAAGAATGCTCTTGGAGAAGAAACCAACCGACTATGGAATAGACCGACAGATATGGACAGGGAAGATAATAATCGAAGTTGTACAGCAAAGATGGGGTATAGAGCTAAAAGACAGTCGCACCTATGACATACTCAAGGAGATGGGACTATCGCATCAAAAAGCACATCGTGATTACGAGAATAGCGATCCGAAAGTTCAGAAAGAGTTTGTCACTACAATAAAAAAAAACTGGCAGAACTGAAGCCTACAGAGAGGCTAGTATTTATGACGAGTTTAGCTGTTTATGATAGACCAAGCCTATATTATGCCTGGGCAGAGCGAAATAGCAAGCCAGAGATT
>NZ_VILD01000024.1:2500-3963 GCF_009712085.1 Anabaena sp. UHCC 0253 | reverse complement strand
GGAGCTCAGTTCAGATCGAAGGCTGCAACTCGCCTTCGTGAAGGAGGAATCGCTAGTAATTGCAGGTCAGCATACTGCAGTGAATTCGTTCCCGGGCCTTGTACACACCGCCCGTCACACCATGGAAGTTGGTCACGCCCGAAGTCATTACCCCAACCGAAAGGGGGGGGATGCCTAAGGTAGGACTGATGACTGGGGTGAAGTCGTAACAAGGTAGCCGTACCGGAAGGTGTGGCTGGATCACCTCCTTTTAGGGAGACCTAATCCATTTAGAAATCGAAAACAATGTGAGTTGTTAATAGAAACTAAATTGGTCTATCCTAGGTCGGTCGAGATTGGTATAAATCTTTCAAAGTATTATTCGGCTTAGTTCACGAAATAAAAGAATTAATTGACAGGATAAAAGTCAGCACCTAACAAAAAGAGTTAGACTGCTGGGTTGAATTCCAGCCAGAACCTTGAAAACTGCATAAGAGAAAGAGAAGAAGCAGGCAGACGCATGGAAAGATGTGGATGCAAAGAAAAAGTGGTCAAGCTAATAAGGGCTAATGGTGGATACCTAGGCACACAGAGGCGAAGAAGGACGTGGTTACCGACGAAATGTTCCGGGGAGTTGGAAGCAAACTATGAGCCGGAAATATCCGAATGGGGCAACCCTATGTACTACCTGTTGAATATATAGACAGGAAAGAGCCAACCCAGCGAACTGAAACATCTTAGTAGCTGGAGGAAGAGAAATCAAACTAGAGATTCCCTAAGTAGTGGTGAGCGAAAGGGGAAAAGCCTAAACCAAAGGGTTTACCTTTTGGGGTAGTGGGACAGCGATATCGAATCCCGGAGACTAGACGAAACAGCTAAATACTGTACCAGAGGGGGTGAAAGTCCCGTAATCGAAAGTCAAAGGATAGTAGCTGAATCCCGAGTAGCATGGAGCACGAGGAATTCCATGTGAATCAGCGAGGACCACCTCGTAAGGCTAAATACTACTGTGTGACCGATAGTGAACAAGTACCGCGAGGGAAAGGTGAAAAGAACCCCGGAAGGGGAGTGAAATAGAACATGAAACCATAAGCTTACAAGCAGTGGGAGTCCGATTTAACGGATGACCGCGTGCCTGTTGAAGAATGAGCCGGCGACTTATAGGCACTGGTAGGTTAAAGCGAGAATGCTGGAGCCAAAGGGAAACCGAGTCTGAAGAGGGCGATAAATCAGTGTTTATAGACCCGAACCCTGGTGATCTAACCATGTCCAGGATGAAGCTTGGGTAACACCAAGTGGAGGTCCGAACCGACCGATGTTGAAAAATCGGCGGATGAGGTGTGGTTAGGGGTGAAATGCCAATCGAACCAGGAGCTAGCTGGTTCTCCCCGAAATGTGTTGAGGCGCAGCGGTAATGGTTAAATTTGGGGGGTAAAGCACTGTTTCGGTGCGGGCTGGGAGACCGGTACCAAATCGAGACAAAC
>NZ_VILD01000023.1:0-5353 GCF_009712085.1 Anabaena sp. UHCC 0253 | reverse complement strand
ACTATTGAGAGCTTGACGTGCAACTTCTTCCGCCCTAGCTGACGTAACTTTTTGGTAACGCAGAGTTGTTTGAATATTTTCATGCCCCATCAATGCCCGCAATTCTTCAATCCCCATTAAACCAACACGCTCCGTAGCAAAAGTATGCCGTAAATCGTGGATTCTCACCCCAACTAACTCTGGATATATACTTATTAATTCTCGCCAGTATTCATGCACAGTCCGATAGCTAATTCTACTCACAACTTTAGTCACTGGCTGTTGGGCTGTAAATAGCGCATCTACAGTATGATGACGCTCATATTTGATATATTATTCATTAATTGCCAAAGCAGCCGCATCACCAAAATAGCAACAACGCTGTTTATTACCTTTACCAACTACTTGAAACTTATATTTAGTTAAATCCAGATCCTCTATATTTAACGCTAAAAGCTCCGCTATCCGGCAACCTGAGTGATGTAATAAATGCACGATTGCATTCATGCGTAAATCAGAACCAACAGCTTTATAGAGGATATTTAATTGTGCAGATGTTAAAGGCATCACCGTGCCAAAACGGGAAAATTGTACGCTAAGGCTGAAACGATTGCAGGACAACGGTTTCAGAACCAAAATAAATTGATTAGCTAATACTTGTATAATAAGCAACCGGAAGATAGCTTACCCTCATTCTCTTGGTACAGAGTAGTATGTATTCCCTGCCCCATAAATTTAACCCCAGTTAAAAGTATTGATGATGACTGTCAAATCTGAATTAATTACCAAAATTATTCGCAAAAATTGGGCAGACTATTAAACGCCTTGTGTGCTACTTCCTCAGCTCGTTGTGGCGTTACTTTCTGATACCGTAAAGTTGTCTGAATGCTCTCATGTCCCATCAATGCCCTAAGTTCCTCAATCCCCATTAGCCCCACCCGTTCTGTAGCAAAAGTGTGCCGTAAATCATGAAGTCTCACCCCCTGAAGTTCCGTAACATTCCCAATCAAACTTGTCCAGGATTTATGAGCCATCCGGTACGATAGACGAGAGACAATCAAAGTTTTTGGCTGTTGGGCAGTAAACAGGGCAGGATGGTTGAGATGTCTATAATACTTTAAGTAGTGATTTAGACTCTTTTGCGCCGCTTCACTGTAAAAACACCACCGTTGCTTATTCCCCTTGCCCACAACCTGAAAATTCCTGGAGTTGAAATCAATTTGTTCCAAATTTAGAGCCAGTACCTCAGCAATCCTCGCCCCACTACTATGTAACAACCGCACCAATGCAGACATCCGCACATCTTTTTTGATGACATGATACAAAATACTTAATTGGTTAAGTGTAAGATAGCGCACAGCCTCAAGTTTCGCGTGTTCTCCTTGTTCTCGATTCGGCTTACGTCTTCTCAGTCCAGCAACCGGATTAGATTTGAGATATCCCAAATCAACAGCAAAATTGAACAAAGCCGTAATCACAGCTTGATGACGATGATGAGTAGTATAAGAAACATCAGTTAAAAGATTGAGATATTCCGACAAAACTTGTCTATTGATGATTTCTATTGACCATCGGCCGTACTCACAGAGCAAGGGCATTAAGGTAGACTGATATGAACGCAGAGTATTCTGAGATAATCCGGGACGTTCTAAAAATGCAGTGGCTAAAGCAGCTAAAGTAATCATCACTTTAGATCCTGAATAGAAGCAAGTTCTTGTCTAAAAGTGTAGATGTTAAAATATAATTAATAAATACATTTTTAGATATATTTTCATGGTGGTAGCAGAACAAGATCCGCTTCCCAAAGGGGATGAAGCCCTAGCTGATTACGTCCACAGGTTACGAACCCAGCAGAACTTAACCCAAAAAGAGTTGAGCTTAAAAGCACAAATACACATCCAAACCATCCGCAAAATAGAAGGTGGACAAACGAATAGACTCAATCAAAAAGCTAAAAGCGGTTTAGCATCTGCGTTGGGGATACCACCGGATTACTTAGATGCGGCAGCCAAAAAAGTCCCCCTAGAGACAATCACTACATTTAAATTTTGTCCTCAATGTTGGACTCCAGGAACGACCCCTGACCAAATGTGGACTGATTTACGGTCAAAGTATTGCTTTGCTTGTGGTACAGCTTTACGAAACCGTTGTATTAATTGTAATGAACCAATTATGTCACTAAAATTCAAATTTTGCCCTTACTGTGGGGCAAACTATAAACTTTCATCAAACTAATTAGATGCGGGGATTTTAATATTTTGATTTTGTTCGATAAATCTTGACAACCACTAACCACTAATTCATTATTCACAATAATTTATCAAATCCAAAACCACAGGTAATCTAATTGGCAACTCGTGAACTTTTATCTCCGGCACAGCGACTACAATTTACGGAAATTCCCAATTCTATCACCTCAAGAGATATAGCTCGCTACTATACTTTTAGCAACGATGAACTCAAAGTTATCAAAGAACGTCGTAGACCACACAATCGTCTGGGTTTTGCCGTGCAGTTGTGTTACCTCCGCTTTCCTGGTCGGGTTTGGAGTTTGTCAGAAATAGTCCCAGAATCTGTACTTTCTTATATTGCTTCCCAATTAAAAATTGACCCAACAATCATTACAGAATATTCACAAAGAGATACAACACGGCGTGAACATTTAGTAGAAATTCAAAATATTTTTGGGTTTCATTCTTTTAATATATCTACATATAAACTCCTCTCAAAATGGTTATTACCATTTGCCATCTCCTCAGATCAAGGGATGGCACTTGTGGGAGCATTAATTGATGAAATGCGCTTTCGTAAAATTATTATTCCAGCTATTTCTACTGTAGAACGTTTGGCGTGGGAAGTGAGACACCGCGCTCAAAAATTAGTGTGTCTAGAATTAACTCAAAATTTGACAATCTTACAAAAAACAGCCCTGGATAAGCTATTAGTTTTAGAGCCTGATAAAAAGCTGACTGATTTAATTTGGCTGCGTCAACCACCAGGAATACCTAATCCTAGAAACTTTTTAAAGCTTGTAGAACGCCTAGAATTTATTCGCAATCTTCACCTTGACTCTGGATGTTTGAAACGAGTACATCAAAATCGTCTGTTACAATTCACTAAAATTGGTGCGAAGTCTACACCTGCTCACCTATCTAGGTTAGATGAATTAAGACGTTATGCCATTTTAGTTGCTTTTTTGATTGAATGGAGTGCATCATTAGTCGATTATGCCATAGGGATGCACGATAAAATGATGGGTAAATTGTTTAATAAAAGTCAGCATCAGCATGGCGAAAAGTTTCAACATGATGGAAAAGCGATTAATGAAAAGGTGAGATTATATGCCCAAGTCGGAAAGGCGTTAATTGCCGCTAGAGAGGAAGAGGATGATGCTTATCAAGCGATTGAGTCGGTATTAGATTGGGAGAAGTTTATCAATAGTGTTGTTGAAGCTGAAAAGTTAGCTAGACCCGCAGATTTTGATTATCTTGAACTGCTTGATAACCGTTATTCACAGTTGCGAAGATATACACCTAAGTTGTTGGAGACCTTTGAATTTAAGGCGACAACTGCTAGTTTACCAGTTATCGAAGCTTTGGCGGTGATTAAAGAATTAAATATATCTGGACGCAGAAATATACCGGAATCTACTCCTACCAGTTTTGTTAAACCGCGTTGGTTAAAGCACGTAATTAAGGGGGATACTATTGACAGGCACTATTATGAGATGTGTGCTTTGGCTGAGTTACGCAGTGGTTTACGTTCTGGGGATATTTGGGTAGTAGGTTCTCGTCAGTTCCAAGATTTTGAGGATTATCTGTTAACGGATAGTTCATGGCAGTCAATGCGTTTTGCTCAGACAATACCTGTGGCGGTGACAACTGATTTCACTACCTATATTGAACAACGTTCACTGGAATTGAAGTCACAATTAGGGATTGTTTCTGATTTAATGGCAGAGGATAAGTTGATTGATGTCAGAATAGAAGATGAGCGGTTAATTATTACTCCTTTGAGCAATGCTGTTCCGACTGAGGTTGATGAATTAAGTCGAAAAGTCTCTAGTTTATTGCCGAGAATTAAGCTGACTGATTTGTTGGTGGAAGTTGATTCTTGGACGCATTTTACTAAACATTTTACACATTTATATTCAGGAACAGAAGTAGAAGATAAGGTGGTTTTGTTGAGTGCGTTGCTTGCTGATGGGATTAATCTGGGTTTAACGCGCATGGCAGATGCTACTCAAGGAATGTCTTTTGAGCGTTTAGCTTGGGTGGCTGATTGGTATATTCGAGATGAGACTTATTCTCAGGCTTTGGCAGAGGTGGTAAATTTCCAGGCACAAGTTCCTTTTGCTACTTATTGGGGTGATGGGACTACTTCTTCATCTGATGGTCAACGATTTAAAGCTGGTGGACACCGCAGTTTTAATGAAGAGATTAATGCCAAGTATGGTAAGGATAGAAGCGTGATTTTTTACACGCATATTTCTGATCAATATGTGCCTTTTCATGTCAAGGTGATTAATGCAACGGTCAGGGATGCTAGTTATGTTTTAGATGGTTTGCTGTATCACGAGAGTGATTTGCAGATTCAGGAGCATTATACTGATACTAGTGGCTATACTGAACAGGTGTTTGCTATGTGCCATCTGCTGGGGTTTAGATTTGCCCCACGAATGCGCGATTTACCTGATAAGAAGTTGTATACTTTTGAGTCTACTTCTGCTGATGAGGTTTTGTCGCCTTTGTTAGGTGGCAAGATTAATGTGAAGTTGATTGAGGAGTCTTGGGATGAGATTCTCCGGCTTGCTAGTTCGATTCGCACGGGGACGGTCACGGCTTCTTTGATGTTGCGGAAATTAGCTTCTTATCCTCGCCAGAATCGTTTGGCTTTGGCTTTGCGGGAGTTGGGGAGAATTGAGCGGACTTTGTTTACTTTGGAATGGTTGCAGAGTCCTGAATTACGACGACGGGCGACGACGGGCGACGGCGGGTTTAAACAAGGGTGAGGCAAAACATACCCTGAAAAGGGCGGTGTTTTTTAATCGTCTGGGTGAAGTCCGCGATCGCTCTTATGAAGACCAATTTTATCGGGCTAGTGGGTTGAATTTGGTGGTGGCGGCGATTGTTGTGTGGAATACGGTGTACACAGAAAAGGCTGTTGAGCATTTGAAACAACAGGGTATGGATATTCCTGAAGAGCATTTGCAACATTTATCACCTTTGGGTTGGGAGCATATCAATCTTACTGGTGATTATGTCTGGAATTTGAAGCAGGCAACCAGCTTTGATAACTTGCGCCCTTTGCGAGTTAAGGAAAATAAGTATCGCTCAAATCCTTGATGGATAAAGCTTTCAGCCTTAGCGTACAA
>NZ_VILD01000022.1:0-13441 GCF_009712085.1 Anabaena sp. UHCC 0253 | reverse complement strand
GAGCCGTTGATCAGCAAAGTCTCTTAAACTCAAATTCGCTTTGACAATGGGGCTATCGTTAGTTACAGCATCCGCTGCTGTTAAACCTGTGAGTTTTTCTTGCACTCTCGCAAATTGGGCAGCATTACCAGCATTTTGTAGCAAAAAGAAGCCGATTAATAAGTTCCATAAGTTAGCAAAGCTGCCCAATAATAGTAGAGGAATTAAACCAGAGGCGATCGCTAACCAACCAAAGATTTGACCAATTCGGCTGGCAACAACCACTCCTTTATAGGATTTACCAGTGATTTTCCAAACTATTGCTTTAAGTATATTACCCCCGTCCAAAGGTAAGCCAGGAATGAGGTTAAACAGAGCTAATGTCAAATTAACAGAAGCCAGTAGACCAAGGATAGCAGCCAACGGTCCAGATGCAGCAGTCGCAAAACCAACTGCGGTCGCTGTAGCGAATAGCATCAAACTAACTATGGGACCTGCAATAGCTACCCAAAAAGCTGCTCCTGGAGTTGGCGATTCTTTTTCTAAGCTTGCCAGTCCACCAAATATAAATAGTGTAATTGATTTAACATCAATTCCTTGTCGAATAGCGACAAAGCTGTGTCCTAATTCATGGGCGACAACTGAGCCAAATAACAACAGTGCCGTCATCAATCCTAGTACCAAAGGCAATCCCCCACCTAATTGGGGAAATTGTGCCGCTAGTCCACTGCTATAGCTCCAAGTTACCAAACCTAGAACTAAAAACCAGGACGGATGTATATAAAAAGGTATTCCAAAAAGGTTGCCAACCCGAATTGTGCTATTCATGGCGTTTACCTGTGACATGGGCATTGAGAAGTTTGTTGTTTCTCTCAATGCCCTTATCGTAACGAAATATTAAGTAAATTTAATTTTTGTAATGGTAGTGGTGTCCGTCCGTTCAGGTGTGGTTATGCGAATTTAGCCTTGAAAATACAGTTTTTACGGTGACTAACATCTTCTACCAATACAATTTGATGTATTTTTAATACTCACTAGTAATCTCTAGCCCTTGATTTAGCGATAAAATCCAAGAAAAGCAAGGTAGTATTATCGCGCATCTTTTTACATTACCTGGGCTTATACGGTGAAGTACCAGATATGAGCCACAGGCAAGGTTTACGCGATCGCAACAAATGAAAGATACACATTTTTATTTATTCTCGTAAAGCCTTGCTGTGTAAGGATTATAAAATGTGTTTCTTGAAAGGTAAGGGTGGGTGGGCAAAAAGCAACCCCACATTCAAGTGGGGTTGCTGTTTTCACTAATAGATACTTAAGATGCTTCAGCAAATCTAGCTGCACGTTGTTGTTTGTGAGCCTTGCGTCGTTCGCGTACTGCGTCCAAATCCTTTAATCCATAGAAACGTTTAGCGTAAGCTAACAGTTCATTGACGGGAGTATCAGCATAGTCCTGGCGAAACTCTGTGTTGTGTTCGTTCCAATCAAATTCTTCTTGATTAAACCGGGCTTTAGCAGCAAGTTCTCGTCCAGTTTCCTCTCGTAAAACTTCGAGTACCATTAATCGTACTTTATCTTGATATCCCATAACTTTTTCCAAAGCTTTGGTTTCTTGTTGATTACGTTTCCGTTTAATTGGATTTTCCTTACCTTGATATTCCATCGCTTTTTCTAAAACTTTAGTTTGTTGCTGATTACGTTTCATCGTATTGTCCTTTGATTAACGAATTACTTACTTGGATCTCACATAGATAGCATCGACAGATGCCTTCTGAATTAAGATTCACTTTTTGATTGCTGAAATTCAGTTGCAATTATTGTCTTCAATTCTGTTGATTGTATTAGCTACGCTCTCCAATAAAATGCCCCGAATTATTTGAATCGGGGCATAATAATTAATCTTCAACCTCTAAATCTTCGTCATCTTCATCCTGTTCAAAATCGTCATCTATCCAGTCATCTGAGTTATTACTTAAACCATTAAGTCCCTCCATGCGTTTAGAGCGAGCAGCTTTATGAGCAGCACGTCTATCTCGAATTTCATCCAGATTATTCAAGCCGTAAAGTTTGCGGGCATAATTCACCAATTCTTTCAATGGTGTGTTCAGATAATCGTTACGAAACTGTGTGTTATGTTTTTCCCAATCAAACTCTTGTTCATTAAATCGGGCAGTAGCTGCTAATTCTCTCCCCGATTCTTCCCGTAATACTTCAATTACCATCAAGTGGACTTTTTCCTGATAAGTAATTACTCGCTCTAAAGCTGGAATGTGTTTTTTAGGTTTAGAGGTTGTTTTAGTGGCTTTGCGAGTCTTCAGCATGAGAATTACTCCTTGATATTTTCTGTTTTTCTCATAGAAACCGCATCGAAAGATGCAATTCGCTGAAATTTCAATTCGTTGATTCTTTCCAAACTTTGTTTTACTAAATTTAGTTTTTTATAGGCATTCCTGTGAGCATCACTTGACAGATGATTTCTACTTCGTCATACAAGCTATAGCTTATAGGCATTCCTGTTAGCATAACTTGGCTGATGACTCCTATTTATTCATACAAGCTATGGGTTATAGGATAAATTTTTGTGCTTTTAATTACATGAAATCAAATGTTTTTAGTTTCTAATTAATTCCGCACTTAGACAACGACAATTGATAACTTTAAAAGTTTTTTTGAGGTATTCTAAAAAGTCATGATTCTGATTTTTCTGCATTATTTTGTTCAAATTAAATAAAAAATAACCTGTATTGTTGGTAGCAATACATGGTTATTTATAGTTACAATTCTGTCACTTGTTGAGAATCAATTACTCGTCATCGTCCTCATCGTCTTCATCTAAATCGTCATCTTCATCCAAGTCCTCATCGAGTTCATCGTCATCATCCTCATCTTCGTCCAAGTCCTCGTCAAGTTCGTTATCTAAATCATCCAGTTCTTCCTCTTCTTGTTCTTGGAATGAGTTGCGACGTTCTAGTGATGCCCGGTTGAATTCGACTAAATCAGCTATTGCTTGCTCCGGATCTTTGCTGATTGTGTCGTACAGCATACTCATGAAAATGGCAACTACTTCTGGTGCATATTTGAGAGCATCTGGTTGTCCAAACAATTTAGGAAATAATTTGCTGTTCCATTTCTGCCAATCAAACTTTTTATTACCGCCTTTCTTTTTGACTTGAGCAGCAATATCAAGTCCGAGTTTTTCACGGGCTGCATGACCGATTTTGGTAGAAATTCTGGAGTCTCGTAACTGTAATTTAATCCCATATTCTTTGAAGATTAAATTCCGCAATTCCTTCAATAAGGCTAATGCTTCCTGTTGTGGTGAAGCCTTTACTGCCTTAGATTTAGTTGCGGTAGCTGTGTTATTTGTTTTCTCTGATACTTTACCATTAGCTGTATGGCGAGTATTGCCGTTAGTACGAGTTTTGGCGATTGCCATTTAACAAACTCCTTTAAGAAAGTGAAATTTTCACCTCCTTGCCGCAATCGCGGCTTTCATCTCCATTTACTTCCAATTTCATGATTGAGATTCCAAATCTATCTTTGCTGTGACAACTATTTACACTTGCAAATATCCAAATAAACAAGCAGATTATTCTGGTGATATAGCAATCAGATTTGAGTTATTATAGCTGGCGAGGCGTAGCCATATTGAATGATAAAACAGGTAACAAAAGGCATTCACATTTTATTTAGAATTACTATAGCAATTCCCATTTAAGTGAGGTATGAGCAAAAAGAATTAACCGCAGATGGAAAAGGATGAGGGCAGATAAACACAGATAAATTTGTACTCCGTTAGACTAGGAAATGCTATATATGCTTATTCATACTCAATAAAGCAGTAAAAAAGTACAAAGTTAAACAGGAGCAACAAGAGCGAATACTGACGAATATATTTGCGTAATCTCCTCTTTGCTTCACTATAAAATCGAGCATTTAGAGAAAAATTGTAAGATGAGTGCCATGCTAACCGAATTTACCCTCGCCAACTTTAAAAGTTACAGTACAAGCGGAACTCTGAACAGTTCGGTAGGCTCACTGTCCCACCTGTCGAAGAGCCGATTGCCTCTAGGATCTTTGACTGTCCTCATAGGAGCTAATGCCGCAGGTAAAAGTAACGCCCTGGAAGGTTTGCGCTTTCTGTCATGGCTGGCACAAGGGCAAAAACTCTCCAGCATTCAATATGCGGTGAATAGCGCCGAGCGAGTTGTACGCGGTCGAGTCAATGATTTGTGTCATCGGGGAGAATCAAGTTTTACTATCGGTTGCCGTTTAGACTCAACAGAGTGGAACGAACTCAATATAACCCTCAATGTGCGTGATGGAGAACTGCATATCAGTAGCGAACGAATTGCTGACTCGACAAATCCAGTCCCGCTATATGAGCTAAATCAGCCTTCTGAAGGGATAAATACTGATGTTGGTGTCGCGTATAACAATTTTACCAAAGGAAAGAACAAGCCACGAATAACGTGTAGTGATCAAATGGCTATCTTTGTGCAATTAGACAGTCCTGCCCGTTTTGATGCCAAATATGAAAATTCCCAAAAGATAATTCCAGAGACAGTCCGCGAATATCAACGAGTCTTACAGAATATCCTGTTTTTAGATCCCGTTCCCGCCAAAATGCGCGAGTACAGCTTCAAATCTGATAAGCGATTACAAGAAGATGGTACTAATCTGTCCAGCGTTCTCTATCGCTTGTGGGAGAACCAACCCGAAAATCAACAGGCAATTCTCAACTTTATCCAGAGTTTACCAGAACAGGCTATAGATGGGCTAGATTTCCTTGTTGGTCCACGAGATGAAGTCATGGTGCGACTAGCGGAAACCTTTGGTAATAAACATCGCTATTGTGAAGCCGCATTGTTATCAGATGGCACTTTGCGGGTGTTAGCGATCGCAGCAGCTATGCTATCAGCAACTGAAGGAAGTTTGGTAGTTATCGAAGAAATTGACAACGGCGTTCATCCCAACCGTGCCAAGCATCTACTGTCTAGCATCCGAGATATCGCCGAGCGGCGTAAATTACGAGTGCTGCTTTCCACACACAACCCAGCCCTAATGGATGCTTTACCCGATGCTGCTTTAGGCGATGTAGTCTTTTGTTTCCGAGATCCAGAGGAAGGGAATCAAGGAAATAGTCGCCTGATCAGGCTTGGGGATATGTATGATTTCCCCAGTCTCATATCGCAAGGACCATTAGGACAACTGGTAACTGCTGGAGTAGTGGATAGGTTCGTTAAGTCACCGCACACACTTGAAGACAGAAAACAGCAAGCTCTGGCATGGCTGTCTCGTTTGCAGGAGTACGACAATGAGTAGTATTTGTCTGATTGATACCAGTATATTCCTGGAAATACTTAACGTTCCCAACTATAATCAACATAGAGCATCAGTTCTCGAAGATTTTCAGACCTATGCACAATCTGGCTGTACTTTTCTGTTGCCTATGGCGACGATACTCGAAACAGGCAACCATATTGCCCAAAACGGCGACGGCACAATGCGGAGGAAAACAGCCTTGCGTTTTGTTAAAGAAGTTAAAGAAGCATTTACAGGCGTAGCTCCCTGGCGAACTACTACATTCCCAAACACAACAGAGATAATGTTGTGGATTGATCAATTTCCTGATCTGGCAGGTAAAAACAAAGCCCCTGATAAACAAGAAGGAACAAGCTTTGGGGATCTCAGCATCATTGCAGAATTTAATAAATCGTGTAAACTTTTCCCCATGAGTGAAGTGTTTATTTGGTCGCTAGACAGAGATTTACAGAGCTATCATCAAACGCCAACATGAGCCAGTAGTAGACTAGCACTAGCAAAGGAGGCAGTATGGCAACAATTACCATTCGTAATATATCCGATGAGTTGCTTGAGCGCATTAAAAGCTTGGCGGCACAAAAGGGGATTTCGATGGAACAAGAAGTCCGCGATTTGTTGCAAAAACGTTATGGGCAACGGGATGAAGTGCTTGCTCGTATTCGTCAACGGGCGGAGGTATTACCGATGGAAGCAGAAAGTCGGGTGCAGTCTTGGAAGGGATGAAAAAATTGCAAGCAAGGCGGAAATAATTGTGTTTGTTAAGATTAAATTAACTGTGGCTGACGATAAAATATGATAAAAAGTATTCATGAAATTCGGGAAGTTTTATCACTACAAAAGCAATCTCTCGGTGAAATTTATCAAATTACAGAAATTGGGATCTTTGGTTCTTATGCTAGGGGAGAGGAAACGGAAGCAAGTGATATAGATATTTTGGTTGATTATGAAACAGCACCTACTTTTATAATGTTAGTGGAACTTAGGGATTATTTAAGTCAGTTGTTTGGCTTGCAGGTGGATGTTGTTACTAAGAACGGGCTTAAACCCCGGATTCGTGAGCGTGTTTTAGCTGAGGCAATTTATATATAATTTATATTACCGAAGAGCAAAAAATTATGCAAATTACTTTAGACATACCTGATGAAATGGCGCGAAATTTAGAATCTCGCAAGGAAGATTTACCCCAAATTTTGGCTTTAGGATTGCGAGAAATTAGTGCTAATCCGGCGACGGGTTTTTCTGGATTAACTGAAGTTTTAGAGTTTTTGGCAAAGTTACCGTCTCCTCAAGAAATTTTAACTCTCCGTCTTTCTCCTATGGTTCAGGCTGAAATTGAATCTCTTTTAGACAAAAATCGTCATCAAGGTTTAGATGAAAGCGATCTGTGTCTGTGGCAACATTATGAGTTTATTGAGCATTTGGTACGTCTTGCTAAGGCTCAAGCTTTGCTCAAGTTACAACAAAGTGCATGAGTAAAACTTATATTCCTACTAATTTTCGACAAATTGTATTTGAACGCGCTCAGGGGTGTTGTGAGTATTGTCTAATTCCAGAGATGTTAGTTTTGGCTACTCATCAGATTGATCATGTGATTGCAGAAAAACATGATGGTGCAACGGTGTTAGAAAATTTGGCACTGTCCTGTTCGTTATGTAATCAGGCTAAAGGTAGTGATATTGCTTCAATTGACCCAGAATCTGGTGAGACGGTGAGACTTTATCATCCGAGAAAGGATAATTGGGGTGAACATTTTTTGTTTGATGTAGAAAGCGGTATGATTCAGCCTTTAACGCCAATTGGGCGGGTGACTGTTAAGTTATTGCGGGTGAATCGTGTGGAGTATCTGCCTGTGCGTAAGATAATTGCTCAATTGGAATCAAATAAAAAACATAGTCTGCTGGATACTGATAATTGTCCATAAGGCTAAGGCATTAGTAATCAATTTGCTCTACAAGGGGAAAGGAAGTCATTCAAATCAAACTCATGAAGTTGACAGACTGGCCTGCTTTAGCTAACCAAAATACGGCAATTGTGGCTGTGGAATATCATACCCCTGATAGAATGCAGATTTTAGAGCAGTTTTACCATTGGGGTGAGGAGCAATCTTTGTCAGTCTTTCTCTGGAATCCCGGTTACTGCGAACTACAACAATTAATTCAGCATCAAGGTCAGTACATCTTACAGTCAAGTGATAGGGGTAAAAACCAGAATATTATTCAGTATCTTTTGTCAGACTATCAACCAGGTATTTATTTATTGGAGGGAGTGCTACAGGAAAAAGAAAGTAGCCAAATTAGTCAAAAACTTAGCTATCAATTACTGAATGCTTATCATCAAGCTTTGTGGAGTCAGCAAGATAATTATTGGGTATTACTAGAAACTTACGTTCAACTACCTCTAGAATTACAGCCCTTTATTCCTGTACTGTCTAATCCATTGCCAAACCAACAGCAGGTAGAACTGATTGTACAGCAGTTTTGTGATTGTTGTTCGCACTCGACTTTAGCCAATGGCTATCCTTACTCAAAAACAAATTCAACCAACCAAGCACTGCAATTGCTAATTCGTGCCTGTCAAGGTTTACCTAGAGGCGAGATAAATCTGCTACTGAAACAATGTTTAGGTTTTGCTTTGCAGCTTGAGGATATCGCCCAATTAGTTCTTGAGCATAAAATTAACAAATTAAAGGGACGGGGTTTAGAGTACATTGCTCAACCGGATATCCCTTCATCTGCGGGGTTAGATTTATTGGCAACAAGGTTAGAAACTATTACTTGTTTGCTGCAACCAGAAGCACAAACATATAATTTGCAGTTTCCCACAGGAATGTTGTTATGGGGACCACCAGGAACAGGTAAAAGTTTATCTGCCAAGTTAGCAGCCAAGAAAATGGGCTTGCCACTGTTAGCCGCTAATTGGGGTGTACTATTGGGTAGCCCTCATCCTGACAGAGCTTTAAAGGAATTTATCGGTTTGGTAACATCCCTTGCTCCCTGTGTTCTCTACTGGGATGACTTTGATAAGGGGTTCGCCGGCTGGGACTCGAATGCAGATGGAGGTGTAGCCCGGCGGTTGTCTGCGGGTTTGTTAACTTGGATGCAGGAACACGAAGAACCTGTTTATACGATTGCCACTATCAACCGTCTAGAAATGCTACCGGCGGAATTAGTGCGTCGTTTTGATGATATCTTTTTTGTAGATTTACCCCATGAGGGGGCAAGATACGAAGTTTTCAATTTGCATTTAGCTAAGTATTTTTCAGCTTTTTCAGGCAATGATTCACCTTGGAGTGATGAGCAATGGCGGAGGCTGTTGGCTGAGTATAGGATTTGCACTCCAGCCGAAATCGGTAATGCTGTGCGTCGTTGTGCTGAGAACGCTTTTGCTCAAGGTAGAGCAGGACAAATTGAGTTTGAGGATTTGTTAAGACAGCGATCGCAATTTACCCCAGCAATGGAGCGAGAATCAGAACAAATGCAAGCTATTCGCAATCAGGCTATTTATGCTCAACCTGTATCGAGTCAGGATATTTCACCGTTTGCTTATCAGCATCAGGAATTATTTGAGTAACCTGAATGTAGTCTTGAAAATTATGCCTAATGTCGTATTTTGAAATACGACATTTATGAAAATTCTCTATCTTCTTACAGTTGTCGAATTTTAAAATACGACAAAAAATTGATATATTAAAAGCAAGCGCGAGTAAAAATTTTATGAAACAGATAGTTATTGCACTTCTGGCTAACGCTGGTGGAGTAGGTAAGTCTACTATTAGTACACATCTTGCCTATGAAGTCAGTAAGCGGGGTTATAGAGTAGCTATGCTAGATTTAGACCCCCAACGTTCATTAGATGTATTTTGTGGTTTATCGCCAGCCGAAGCAAATTTAACAACAGTAGAATTATTTTCTAAAGATTTTAAAGGTGATTGGTCATTAGCACCAGTTTGGGATTCTAAAGTTGAAGTGTGCCAAGGACATCCCTTATTAGCAGAAATGGCTAATGAACTGGTCATCAGAAAACGGGGAGAATACAGTTTAGCGGACAAACTCAATAAATATCCATTACCTCATAACTTAATTATCTTGGACTGTCCAGCAACATTAGGGATGCTAAATGTCAATGCTTTAGCTGCGGCTACTCATGTATTAGTTCCAGTCCAATTAGAAATGAAAGCTATTTCTGGTTCAGCAGAGTTAGTAGAATGGTGTATTTCCACCAGTGACGAGTTACAACTTGAACCCCGACCACCAATTTTAGGGTTTGTTCCCAGTATGTATAACGGCGTAGTAGCTATGCACAGACAATATCTAGCACAGTTACCAGCAATTGCGGAGAGATTAGGAATCAAGTTATATCCCAAAATTCGGAGTTCTAACGAATTTAAAAATGCTAGTGCCTATGGTTTACCATTGCACAAGTATCGTCCCAAGCATCCAGCTTGTAAAGATTTTAAATTAGTTGTTGATGATGTCATTGCCTTAATTCAGGAAAAATATTGACACTTTCTTCGCTAAGGCTACACCTATAGCAGAAGTACCGTCACTGAGCAGTTCGACCCTTCGACAAGCTCACTGTAAGACTTGCCGATAGCGTGGCGTAAGCCATAGTGTCACTTATATCTCAGCCCTAAAGGGATGGTTCCTGAGCTTGTCGAAGGACTGAGTTTTACGCTTACCGAGTTATTCTATCAGGAGGTTTAGATGGCAAAAGGATTACCGCAAATAGGTGATAAATTTAAAGGGGCAGTCCAGAAAACAGATCAAGAACAGAAAATTACGGATTTGCAAGCTGAAGTAGAAAAACTACGAGCATTGCAATCACCAGAATTAGAAACGGAAATTAGCAAACTGCGGGAACAACTACAAACCCAAGTAGGTGACATTGCCGTTAATATCCATCTCATAGATCCTAATCCTAATCAACCAAGACAAACAATTACCCAAGAATCCATTCAGTCCAAAGCCAGATTACTAAAAAAACATGGGCAGATTACACCAGTAATTTTAGTTCCGCACAATCACGGTCGTTATCTACTTTTGGACGGGCAGTTACGGTGGTCAGGAGCGCAGGTCTTAGGGTGGGAGACTATTCGGGCATTAATCGTCCCACCACCAGATGATTTAGACCAATCATCGTTATTGACTTTTCTGGGGTTTGAAGATTTAAATCCACTAGATAAGGCAGAAGCCATATTTAAAGAGATTACTAAATCCACTGGATTAGAATTGGATGAAGTTACGACAAGTCTGGCAACTGTACTCAAGCGGATTGAACGTAATAATCAAATTAAGGAATTGACAAAATTATTAGTTGCTAATAGTGAAGAGCAACAAAAGGGTTTAGAAGCACTGGAAATTATTAATGAAGAGCAAGCTTTATTTTTAGTGTTTTTGGAGTTTGGCTTAAATCCTGCTTCTGTTAAATCCAATCTTTTACCAATGTTATCTTTGCCAGAAGATTTAAAAAAAGCCATTCGTGAAAAAGGATTGAAAGGCGCACACGCTTTAGCATTAGCAACATTGTCAGCAAAAACTCTGAAAATTTCAGAACAAGAAGCAGCTAAAGAACGAATCAAAGCCACAGAGCAGGTATTGAAGGAAAATTTAACTGTTCCTGAGACACGGGATTTAATTAAAGGCATTAAGGCTAGATATTTAACACCAGAGCCATCAGAATCGAAAGAAATCAAAGCAGTTCTTCAAAAAATTAGTAGTGGGTTATCTGAGACGACTTTAGCTAATGCTAGTCGTGAACAACTGCAATCTTTACAAGAAATCTTGGCACAGAAGTTAGATGAGATTGGTAAATTAATTGGGGATTGAGCCGAGATCCCTGCTTGGTATATGTTAACACTTTAATGATTCAAAAGGTTTTAGTAGAGTCTACTTAGATGAAGCGAATGATCAAGGAGGATTTTCGCGGGTTAACACCGTTATTTTGGTCACACGTTAATCCTTACGAAACTTTTCGGTTGGATATGAATGAGCGATTAGAACTTGATGTTGCTTCCTAAGTCAAAAATTTTGATGGAATCCAGTCTTCATAATGGTTTGAGCCTTCGCATGGCGGCTGGTGACAGCTTCCGCTACTTTCCCCCAATTACTCACCCAAATACGGAAAAACTCCGTATTAAATCTTTTTTTTGTGATATTCTATATTTGGAAGGTTGAAGAGAATGTACAAAGTTGGGTTTAGAGCTACATTTGCACAAATATATACAAAAATAAATGTGAAATCAAATGAAAGCACCTAAACTAACTAAACGTACTTCTCTTATTCTTACTTCCACTATTACTTGTTTTACTTGCTTGAATTTTCATGTCCGTGTAGTTGAAACCAGTCATCTTGATACGGTATCAAGGACTGTTGATATAAATCTCAATCTTGGGAGTCAACCACTACTACGTAAGTTCAAGTAAGTTTAATTAAATTTTATTCTTACTCTTAGTTGTCAGTTTAGCAACTAAGAGTTTTATTTACCCAAGTAAACTCTTAGCTCTATCACACCCAATTGATTCAACGGGCGTTAATGGGTTAGATACGAAAACACAAGCATTCTACCCAACAGTTTTTTACAATATTCTTGGGTAGGCAAAAAGCAAATATAGTGATATTAGTCCTCAAGTCCCATACTCGCTCGTACTCTTTTAGCTATTTCTTTATCCTCTTTTAAATCTTCTCTTCTCCATTCTGCGTATTCTTCCCATTTTTTATAAATATTACCTATTTCCTCAAGCATTTTTTCTTCTGCTTTTAAAACATCACTGTATAATTGTGTTTGAAAATTTCCTGCTATGCTGCTGGATAAACCAGGATGTCCAGCCTTTTTTAGTAATTCTATCGCTCTATTAATTTCATCGTTGGTAAGACCTATTTTATTTGACATACACGGTTTTTTGATAATAGTTTTGTATTTGACAGGACTTGTCTATTCCTAAGTATATCCTGTATTATATAAATTTTGTCAAAAATAAATGCTTTAGCTTAAATCCGTACAACAAAGCACAAGCTCATACTTACAATTGTATCTTTCTCTGAGTAATGTTAATTATTGTGTGCTGATTTCTGCTATTGAGAATCTGGTATAGAAAAGTCATATTTTCAACTCCAAGCCTATGCAGAATCTCCGCTCAATACCTAAACGGCAAACACCCAGGATTATCCTCTGCCCATGCAGTAGCTTCTGCTACTAGCAATTCGTGACCCGAATCTAGGTAAAATTGCATCTTGAACGTCTTCTCCAGGTGTTGGCGCTCTTGACCACCAATGAGTCGCCCTGAAATCAGGCAGTATTCCCGCACCTTTTTTCTGGCATGACTTACTGCCATTAATTTCAGTTTTGTTACCCGCTTGAGTTCCTCGATTCTTAAGTCCTCATCAGCAGTAGAATCATCAACAGAGGTATTTTCTTGCCCATAATTAACACCTCGGAGTACAGGTTTTGGTATTTCAGTATCCGGTATCAAATTATCAACAGAGCCACTTATCCACCCATTATTACCACCTTGAAGCAGTGGTTCTCCTGAAACTGGATCTAGCTGTGTCCCATTCCCAACAAACGCGCTCGGTAACCCGTTGTTAGCAACTTCCTGTGCAGGTTCTGGTGTTACCATAGCTGGTGTACCATCCTCAACAGAATCTATTTGCCCCCCGTTATTGCCATTTGGGGCTAGTGTTTCTGGTAAAACAGCGGATTCTATCAAATCACCAGTTAAAGCAATTTCCTGCCCATTATTAGCGGTGTGGAGTGAATGTTCTGCTGTCTCTTCTGCTCTAGAAACAACTACACCCAGTTCAACTACACCCAGTCGGGTGTCCGCCATTGATAAGTTTTCTTTATCGCTTTTTGGCGAGTCGCTGCCAATCGAAGAAGATAAGAAATCCTGATGAATAGAAACTTGATTTAAATGCAAAACAATCGGTTTAACTGTTGACTCTAATTGATTATTGAATTGAGTTAAATCGGTTTCAGAACTATTAAGAGAATTTATGAATTCAAGATTTTCTGGAGACTGAATTACTTCTGATTGGTTTAATTCCTGTTGATTTGATTCCTGCTGACAAACTTGAACTTCGAGATCACAATCCTGAACTTCTAGCTTTTCCTTTTTCTCCTGTTGTTCAATAATCTCTC
>NZ_VILD01000021.1:13171-22038 GCF_009712085.1 Anabaena sp. UHCC 0253 | reverse complement strand
CTGTTTCACTAATTCTATATCTATTCTTTGTCTAAAATGAACTAACATTGATGCCTCAAATGGTGCTTTATTACTATAGCTATTCAATCCTATAAAGTATTGTAGATATGGATTTTCTCTTATTTGTTCTACTGTTTCTCTATCACTTAAACCCAATCTTTCTTTGATTATTAAAGCTCCTATGGCTATTCGAAAAGACTTTGCTGGTGCGCCTATTTCTATCGTGAATTGTTTCGCATATTGATCTTCAAATTCTGACCACGGAATTAAATTCGCCATTATTACCCATCTATTATCTTCTGCCAACTGTCCCTCAAATGGCAGTTTAAACTTTTCTATGGGGGTAGGTAGAGTTTCAATTTTTCGATACATTTTCTATGTTTTTGTGAGGATTTTTACCCATTTTACCCGATTGCCTTGCACTTTTTTCCCATTTATAGACTTCAATCACTATTTATATAAGGGTTTCAGCTTTAATCAGCAAGCCCTACTTAGTTGCTCTGATCTAGTCATGAAATTCTCGCCTACTTTACGTCTAATTCTACACTGGGAAGGGAGTATGCAGACGACTATGGACATTTATGCTGCTACTCAAAGCACTTACAGCACGGTAATTTATATCTGGTTGTTGAATTTCGTTTAATAAAATAGTTGATAATTCTTCCGCAATTTGACCATTAACAAGACAATGCTTAATGCTTTGCTTGCTGGCAACATTAACCCAATCATCCCTAAAATCAACCTCAAGCTGTGACTCTAATTGCTTCTTAACTTCTGTCACAACTTCGCTAATAACAGGCGTATTATCTTCCTTTGGGGCTTTATTATCACGCCATTCTCCATACCATCGGTATAGTGTCCTTCGGGCTGTTTTCGCGGTCTTTTCAATTTCTCCTATACTTATACCCTTGTCTAGCAGTTGCCATATCCTAGCTTTATCTTCTTTATTCGCCATATCGTTATATAGTTATATTCTTATACTATTATGGCACTATATAACGATATTGGCACTAATTATGGCATTTTTGGCACTAACAAAAAGCCAACACTAAAAGTTAGTGCTGACTATATAAATCTTTTTTTTAGGAATTAATATTTTACTTGTTTACCTTACCAGGTATCACAGTGGCTTTGTTGCCATTCTTTATAACCACAGAGTACACAGCATCTATCTTGGGATTATAGTCTGTCATTGGTTCTAATCCCGATAATTCAAACTCAAAGATAAGCAGGTCTTTTTCATTGTCTAACAGAGTAATCTTGTTTATTCTCGCAACCTTGTGAGATATCTTATTTTGATTAAGCTGTTTCCGCAGTAAGTTTTTGACCGAGGGAAAATACTTTTCAAAACTACCAGGGGATAAACCTAAATTTGATGCTCTGATGGTTGTTTGCTTAAACTCTACCATATCCAACCTCATGCAATCGGTTAAACTGCGGTATTTGATTATAGGCTCGACTAAACTCTATAGGACAACGTGATTTAATCATCTTAGTCCCAAAACTGCAATACCTGTTTATTTCCAAATAACCATGAGATGTATTCAAATAAAAATGGTATTCATATCTCGAATCTTTATGAATGTAGTATTGTGATTCAAAACTTTTCCTGAAACCAAAACCATGTCCCAACACGCGGATTGCAAAATCTATGCAAAATTGAGGGTAATCTGACAAACTTTTGCACTGGGTTTCAATCCATTCTCTAACTTCGGACTGTTCTAAATATTTGACAATTCTTTCTTGATCAACTGCTGGTTTCATTGCTTTATGCTCCTATATTTCTAATTAACTGTTCCTGTTGATTAGCCAAAAACAAACATCTATCAGCTTTTTGTGTGTTGCCAAGCCGTTGATGTATCCTGGCTAGACTTCGACAATAATCAATCATTTCCTCTAGCTGTTCATTGTTGGTTCTGATGACCTTTTCGGGGTCAATTCCCAGACTTTTATAATTCAACCTTAACATAATTTATTCCTGTGTGAATATGGAAATTAGTCCCCCCAAGGTAGGGGAACTATGGATTATTTACAGACTTCGATATATCTCATCTGGCAATCGTAAGAAAGTTTACTCCAAATAGAATTACGCAAATTTGCATCTACTTGAGAATAGACAAACTTAGCAAAGTTTTTACCATAGTTAAACGCAGCTTGTTCTAGTCTTAATCGCCATGTATCTTGCTGATTAAGGGCTTCAAAATGCACTGGAGACAATCTAGTATTGTTTTCTAAGATTGCCTTATCTAAATCGGCAATTTGAGGCATTACAGCAAAATCATAAATCCTGTCTTTATCATCTTGAGATAACTTATCCCAAGCGTGATCAATAATCCGACTGACTGAGTTATTCTTCATGCTGGCAGACTCACAAGCTAGATTACTGCGATAAGTAAGAGTATTACCTCTAACGCTGATAAACTCACTAGCAGACTTGACAACTCGATAATTATTAGCTAACGCATCACTCAAGATATCCTCCGCCAACTGAATAGCTTTAGAGTATTTGTCTGATTTTTCCTTGGCTTGCTTGTATTCTTCTGTTGGTTCATATTGTGGTGCAACTGATTTTTCAAAGAAGCCTAAGCAAGAATCATCAGCATAGGTTGTGACTAACTCAATAGATAGCTGATCAGCAGATTTATTCAATGTCCAGTCAACTTTTGCCTTGTCAGACTGTAGCCACTGGGTATCCTTCTGAATGACAATATCAATAATTGCTAACCGTAAAGGATCATTAAACTCCGACGGTTCTAGCCTGTAGTATCTGCATTTTTTATTGGTATTTGGATTAATCTTTTGCACGGGTTCACCAAAACCTAAACCAACGTAACCTAGTAAGGTTTTGAAGGTTTCCATGATATGCTTATCATTTTTCTGTGGCTTGATTGGTTCAGACATCCCTAACGCTATTCTTAAATCTTCCCTAGCGTTGATTTGTTCAATAATGCTAATTATCTCAGGTGAAAACTTACTAAACTCTGAGAACCTACAATAATCCTCATCATATTGAATCAGGTCTAAAAATTTGAGTTCATTTAATGCCCAAAGTCTTGACGTTCGCAAACTACGCATACCAGCTAAAAAGCAATAATCAGCAGTGCTTTTAAAATGATAATCGGCTTCATGCTGTTTCATTGCTACGTCAAAATTAACCAATCTAGCGTAATTCTCATGACCTGTTACCCATGACCTATCTTGTAGATGATTTTCCCAGAATTTTACAGAATATCCCTCAACTTCATGTATTCCTGGTAATCTCTCCAGTATCATTTTAGTCTTTTTGATTTTCTGGTTTGTAATCAGATTATTGTCTTTTTTCTCTAGTTTTTTAGCCTCTTCTAGTGTGGCAAAAGGTTCTAAGTTGTACATTAACTTAGCTTCGGCTTCTATCAACTCTATTTTCATTTCCTTGAGTTGATCATCCAATTGGTGATCAATTTCCTCTTGAATTTCTGTAACGTTATGCCCTGACTCTTCCAACTTATACATTAAGCATTTTCTAAGGTTCTGCTTTTCATAATTAGCTAGACCCCAGAACTTAGCACCAATATCAAACCACTTATCATCCTTTTGGCTACTAATCAGATGAGCTATGATATCCTTTGCTGATTCCTTATCATTAGCCAAGTCAATCGCCATTGTTTTATTTAGATTGATTCTATCCAGAATAGTAGATATTATCGCTCGTGGTGTGTAATTGGTAGGGATGCTATTATCTCTTAGCTGTGTGCTGTGTGGACAAAATACATAGTGATCCGGTGTATTATCACGCAATCGGAACATTATTTGCATCTGGCTAGAAGTACCGAGAACTCCACAAAAGAAAGAGAACTTGTGGGTAAAATACGGTATTGTTACCTCAACATCATTAATTATTTGAGATTCACCATTATATTTAATGCTTATCCCACTTTCACAACTTGGAGTAATGATCACAAATTGCGGTTTATTTTCCGCTATCCATTTGTCTGGATTTTTCAGAAATTCTTTAATGTGTGCTTCTGCTATTGTGTCAGCAGAAATAACAATACCTTTCTTACCTTCTTTAGTAAGCAATCGTGCCAACTCATGAGCCAACTTCTTAGAATCAGTTGCCACAAAAGGAGTACACTTATTATCTTTCATCCTCTTAATTAAATGTGATTTTGCCCTTGGCTTTAACTCAATTTCTCCATCTTCCAACTTCAAGATGCCATCACAGAAAATAATATTATGTGGTTTCGGTTTCCTAGTGTTTTCTATTTTGATAACTTTCTTTGAAGGGTCTAGTTTAGCGATAAAATCAACTACAAGGTCTGTCTGGTTTCCATCTAACAAAAAGACACGATTAGCTGCTTTGACGATAATTTCTAGCTGTTCCATTGCGCGGCGTTGTTCAAAGTTTGAGAACGTTCCACCGTCAATAATGTGCAGTAAGACAGAAACAGATTCATCTATATAAACATCATGACCTTCATAATTAATGCCTTCGTTATGTGCTGAGTTGATGCAAAAAGCAAGATGGGTATTCTCATCTTGAATGAGAATTTTATCATCATTTCCAAAATCATCATTAAGATGATAAATTATAATGCCATTTTCTCTTGCTCTTTCAATTGTTTGATGCAACAGATTGTTTCGATAACCAACAATCCTTACGCCTTTCTTGGCTTTTTTGATTAATTTTAGACTAGCTTCTGTTTTGCCCCCACCCATAGGAGCTTTACTAGCTATGATTGCGTTAGATTCTGGGATATCTGGAAATTTGAAAAGAGGGTCATTCTGCTTTGAAGTTGCACTGAATCTATGTGATTTTTTCCACATATCCCAAGCCCAATCATCAACTTCTTTAGATTGAAACTCAGAAGCGATCGCCTTGATATCTCCTAACAATGGATAGCTGATGTTATCAAAATTATCCAATTCGTCAATATCACAACATTCTTTATCAACTTGACCCCACCAAGCAAACTTGACAGTATAGCCAAAACTCATAATTAAGTTTGCCACCTGTTCCCACCGGGTCATGACAGAACTATTTTTAACATCCCCCGCATCTGGATAGATAACTACTTCTTTACTTCCTACATCCTCACTGGCACGGCGTAAGTATTCCTCTAATAGTTTAGGACTACCAGCAAATTGACCACCAGCCGCGCCGATGACAATATTATTTAACCGTCTGGATGCTAGATAAGGTTTAGCCCCTGTTCCTTCAACAATCGCTATTCCTGTAGGGTTTTCTGGTTTGAAGACCGTTAACGGGTTCTCAAGACTACCATTAACATCTAAAGCTAACGTGCCTGATGAACTAAGCCAACGATAACGCCCTGTATTTTCTGCTTTATGTAGTCTTAGCTGTAAAGCTACAATCCTACCCTGGTAATCTCTGAGAGGGCATAAATAACCTTCTCCAGATACCTGTAAACTGCTACCTTTTTTGTTTACGCCTGGTAATCTTGGATCAACATTAAAGGATAGATTCTTGTAGTAAATGGTGACGTTCTCACCGTCTTTACTTTTGAAAGTATAGGGGTATAGATTACTTAAAGATTTGAAACCACAATTAGCAATTTCATCTTGACTAAAACCGCGATTTTTTAGATCCGCAATGGTGGCAGCATCCAGACTCAGAGATTTAAGAATCTTTGTATAGTGCCTGTGGCGGTCATCAACAGATAAAGCATTTTCCCTCTTGGCTTGCTCCTCTAGTCTTTCATCGGCTTTTCTGAGTGCCTGACGGGTTTTCCATTCTTCTAGTTGCTGTTCAGTCCACTCTTGAGAGTTGTCTAATACGAAAGTCGCGCTGTTATGCTGAAAACCGTTATTTGATGGTTTGATGCACTTGTAGCCATTTTCTATATGCCCCTTTACAGCATCGGCAAGGGTCATGCACTGAATAAACTCTTTACCAGAATCTTCTTTGCCCCGGCACTTGCCAGAATCAGAAGCACACACAGGACAGGGTATAAGCTGATAATAACCTTTACTCATTATGCTGCACCCCCGTTTAGGCGAGTGCTAACGATTTGTAATCTTGTCCATTGTGTAGGTGATAGAAAGCCGTTGACTTTTCCGCAGCTATTACAGTGGATATTAGCTGCTAGATGTGTGATTTTCTCTCTCTCTATTACGTGCCACCCCTCGGACTTTCCACAGGAATTGCACTCTCTAGAATCGAGATATTTTAAATCTAACCGCTTGACTATATCGTTATTTAGTTGTATAATTGAAGGATATTCAAAAACATTATGTTGTAACGAACTAACACTTTGCTTTTCTGAAAATAGATGGTTTACTTTTTGCATACCTGTACCTCAAATGTTGTGGTTTGAGTTACGGGTTATTTTTTTTACTCGATTACCGACGAATAACTTGCGTATTGACAAAACTATATATTCTGGATAGAATAGTGAGATATTTAAAATTCTTAAATTGTAGGCTGTTGCCTGGTTTCCTTGGTGTTTTGTCGCAAACAAAACAGGAAAAAATATCTCTTGATAGTAATGTCAACTGGTAATTTTTCAGCCAAATAAGCCGCGTAACAGCTTTTTTTTGCCTGCCACTAAAAGTTATCGGCGGACTGCTTTTAGCTGCATAGAAAAATCGGCTTAGTTTTAAGCATAACATATAATACATGGTTACTACAACTTTCACTAAGTTGTTTAGATACATATTGCTTATGCGATTAGTATCTTTAAAAACCTCAAGACCTTTCGTGGTTTTCTACTGAGAATGCCCTAATACCTGAAATTTTAACCTATAAGCAAAACTTATCATGGGCTTGACATAAGTTTTGCTTATGCTTTGAGAAAGTCCTATTAAGTAACCTGATAGATAAGCTTTACTTATAGGCTATAGGATACTTATACTAAAAACCTTATATATTCAGTTTTCAAGGTTCGGGTGTTGGGGCATAGCTTTTTAACTAGCTTTATTTTTATCGTCGGAAATATAACCCAATTCAGTCAATCTATCTTTTAAAAGCTTATTCACAGCAGCATTAGAGCTAATTAGTTGGTCATCAGCAAAGCTATCAACTGCGGCAGCTATTTCATCTATAAGTCGGATCGACCGTGCTGTAGTCGGTCTTTTTTGTCGTGGCATATAAGCTGTAGGCATTATGTATATCTCTATAATATGTTGGCTATACCAATCTAGCACCAATTAATACTAAAGTGATACCAGATTAATATTAATATAACTTATATAACTAAGCAACCATAATAAATTATTTTAATACCAGTTTAATACCAAAATGATATCAACTACGTTATATTAAAAATAAGTCGGGTAACTGACACCGATAGCTAACAGATAACCTCAAAAATATCTTGTAATTCCTGCGGGTAAAGACTTTGAGCGATTCCATTAGACACTATGACGGATAACCTGACAGTTTCCTCTATGTTTCCTGATAGTTTACCCACTAATTCCTAAAAGCTGTATGTAAGATATGCCACGTAAACGCCGCGATAGTAAGGCTTGTAGCCATGACCTCTTTACCGATTACCCATTAACCAAGTCTGAGTTAACAGACATTCTAGGAGTATCAAGAGATTCAGTAGTTAGGTGGGCAAATTTAGCATTTTGGAGAATTGCCAGCTTCAGAGAAGCTTACCCTAAAAAATCAGATGGAAGCTTTGACTCTGAAAGCCCTTTAAACCCTTACCAATGCTGGATTTTAAGCCGATTGGGTAGAGAGTTTAGTAAGCTGAAAACAGCCGAACGGGTAAAGCTAGGTATTAAGAACAATCCCAGTATTTACTCAAAATATACGTACCATAACGCACTAAGAAACCTCAACAAACTAGGAGCATAAAGCAATGGCAGCAAGAACATCTAAAAAAACCGCAGTTATTGACCCCAATTCCGTATCTATTGCCGATTTTTGCCAGTCTCAAGGTATAAATGAACAGATTTTCAGACTAGAACTGATGCAGCACTGTGATAATGCTGATTCTGCCAAGGTTGTAGAGTTTAGCGTTGCTCAAAATGTTGCTACTTCCTTAACAGCAACAAAACCAGCACTTCCATCACAGCCCCAGCAACAGCTAGAACCACAGGAAACCACACAAAACCCTGAAAACCAGACAGAGAAGGCATTACAGCCAGCACAGGAAACAGCCGCAGGTGAACCACAGAAGGAACAAAATTCTTCTATAGCGGCTTCTACTCCTAAAGCTATTTCTAGTCCTGTCACCGGGGCAAATATCCCCACTGCTTTAGAAGAACTGATCCAAGAGTCAGAAGAGGTCATAGAGTTAGCTGACTTGGTTCATACCTACCGCAACGCCCAAATTATTCAAAATGCCCAAAGTCGTGATTCTGAATTGGTTGGCCAGTTGAGAGAGCGCAGATTAGAAACCCGTCATCAGGTTTTCGACTCCCTACGCGGTCTTAATGCCCGTCAACCCGTAGCTCAGGACTTACCAGAATTACCATCCTCTCTATCAGAAGAAATCAAAGCCCTATCCGATGAACTGGGAAAGCAACTACATAGGGCTTGCTGAATAAACATAAAACCGGGACAAATAGATGACTTGATGGGGATAGAAAGTGAAAAAGGTGCAAGAAAAAGAGTTAAAATGAGTAAAATCCCTTGCATTAAGGCGCATTAAGATGTATAGAAAAGCGCAAGAACAGGAAACAGCACCGGAAAAGTTTCAACTACCCTTCGAGGAGAAATTGGCATTAGACAACCGATGGGTAATTATGGCAAAAATGATCCCTTGGTCGGAATTTGATGGCGAATACGCAGCAATATTTTCAGAAAAAATAGGCGCACCAGCCAAAACATTTAGGATGGCACTGGGGGCATTAATAATCAAAGAAAAGTTAGGAATAAGTGATAGAGAAACAGTAGAACAGATCAGGGAAAATCC
>NZ_VILD01000021.1:7585-12659 GCF_009712085.1 Anabaena sp. UHCC 0253 | reverse complement strand
AAGCTGACTAAATCTAGAGAATGGTTCGACCTTAACCCCATTAATTATTTAAGGGTAACGACTGCATTCAGTAGATATTCAAGACAAGAAAAGACAGATATTCAACCATTAAACATTATCTTTTCAATGTTAGGAGTATCTGTTTTGATAATGGCTTTATTAGCCACACAAGCCACACCACAAAGAACACAGCCTCAAATTAAACCAGTAATAGAAGGAATGAAATCAATATGAACTTTCAAGTATTAAGAAATAGCTTTATAGTCGGGTCATTGGGTGTATCATTTACTGGCTTTATCGCACTGTTCACACCCTATCAGCAGTTCTCACAATTCCTTATCTCATCTGGATTAGGGTCACTTGGTGCGTCTAATTTAGCCATAGTATCTAGTCAGAAAATTAGTAATAAAAAACGCAATAAGTTGTTAGCGGAAATTGACAGTTTGAGAACGGAAACAAACAGCTTCGCTAGTATGTTGGCTGATAAGCATAAATTATTAGTTTCCGCCGATGAGGAAATAGAAAAACAGCACCAAGACATTAGTAATCTTTTGGCTTTATCTACCCAACTGGAAACAGAACTAAAAGCCACTAAGCAATTATTAAATGATACCCAATCAATTAACTTTGAAACCGCAGTAACAACGCTTAGAGAATCATTGGATGAGGTCAAAACTCAAGTTAATGCTCTCATACCATATCTGGTTAAAAAGTTTGATGTAGATGTATCTGGGCTACTTGGAGAATTTAACCAAGATTGTGCTTCATTATCCAAGCAAATAGGGGTCATCTCTGATAACAATAATTTGACCAATGAAGACTTAATTGCCTGTTGCATAGCCATACAGCACGATATCTTGAACAAGGGAATATCTTTAAAAGCAAAGCTGTATAAAAGTGCAGTTGATAAGCTACAGAAACAGCTTAACAACGTTATCTCACTGGATGAGCATAATCAGAAATTGGAACAGGTTAAAACGTATTACCTAAGCAATATCAAAGCCATACAAGAGGAATTTGGAAGTATTGCTGATGGTTGTATTAGTGCATATAAAAATGATTTTGCCGAAGTAGTCAACGACGGCTTAACCCAAAGTCAAGAATTAGAAACATTACAAAATCAGATACTTTCTCTAAATGGTAAGTTACAAGATTTGAGTAAACCTTTGCAGTTTGTCGGTTCTAGTGAATCAGCACGAGTAGGTAATTCTATAATTAATTATTACCATACTAAATTAGGTTTAACACTTGACGGACTGGATTACAACGCAACAGAAACCGGGTACAAATTATTATTTCATTTGTCCAGAAATAACCGTTTCATTCCCTGTGATCAACTCAATGACGGCAACAACCCAGATAAAATCAAGGAACTGTCTGGAAGTTTAAATAGTCCTAAGTTCTCCCAGTCCGAGCGCGGTAATTATGTGAGCTTGGAAATTGAGTTAAGGAAAGTTGAGAAAAAACAAGCCACGATTGAGGACATCAGACGGCTTATAGAACCATCTAATAAATTTGGTGAAATTGTTAGCAGGTATCATCAGAACAAGCCAACTCTTAGGGTAATGACCCGCACAGGTGGAGGTAAAGGTATTGCGGTAAAAAACTTGTTAAGCCATTACGTTAACCACTGGGAAAACTGGGAACTGTGGCTAAGTGACCCTCAGCATGGCAGTTTTGAGGATTATTGGTTATGTCCTAAAATCGCCAAAAATCCATCACAAGCTGCTAACATTTTGGAAACATTCATAGAGGAATTTAAGGCACGAAAAGACAGTGAATCATTTAATCCAGATATCCCAGTTATGGGTATTTTCGATGAAACTGATAAGACTTTCGACAAGAAACAGAAGGGAGGAATAGCACAAATCTGGACTGAAATTAGGCATAGAAAGATGAAATTAATCTTAATAGGTCAGTCTTCCGAAGTTGGCAAGAATGGGTGGACTTGGGATGAAATGAACAACTGCGGCTTAATGTTCATTGGTGATGCCATAGGAACTGCTATAAAGCACGCTGACGACTTGGGATGGTCGCAAGACATGAAAACTAAAATACCATCTATCTATGCAAAGGTTAGTGAGTTTTTTAACAGCCAAAATGCAGATATCCCAGTTAAAAATCATTACCGCTTGGCTTTGTTAGTTGACGGTATGAAGTATGATTTTGTGGAAATTCCCCCAGCACTTGAGGGAGAACTGACTAATAATAAATCATGGTTAGTTTCAAGCCCTTGGCAGTCAAAAGCCATAAAGGAAGGGCAAAATATAGCCTGTGTTCATTGCGGGTCACTGGATGTTAAGAAGAATGGTAAATCAGGTGATAAACAGCGATATTCTTGTAATTCTTGTGGTAAAAGTTTTAGTTTTTAGGAGTTAAAATCATGGCAGTTTTTTGCACCATTGAGTTATTCGGTTTTCGTATTCAGCTATTTGAAAAGCAGTTCTTCTCGTATAACTTTACTATTTGGTTAGGGGATGAATTGATAGGGAGAAATATAGAGGGAAAGCTTTACCATCCTTGGTTCTCAGTCCGTAAAGTGCCACCAAAAATAGATTTTAAAGGATATTTAGAAGGCATTGACCCTGATGATATACCGTTTTAAATAAGCCACAATAAAGCCTCTAGGAACAGTTCTAGAGGCTTTATTTTACCTATTCAGTTGTTTATTCAATCCCATTAGGAACTAAAGCCGCTACGTCAATAACATCTTCTATTTTGCGCTTATCTGCTTTACGGTTTAGATATGGTGTAAGTTCATAATTTGCATTATGGCTATCAATATCATCTTGGTAATCCGTCAATATTTCTTTCACAGTTTGAGGTTTTGACCCTGTTAAAGATTGGATAGCAGTTTGGTTAATATGCCACCTATCCCCCGTCTCTGACACTATTTCTGAGTTATGTATTTTAATTGCCTGTATGGCACGTTTAACCATTTCTCTAGCGCGTCCCGGATGAGTTTTATATTTTGCACTAAGTAATTCTTGTGTTTCAACTCCTGACAAATCAGAATCAAATTGTTTAGCTTTACCCGTTAAAGTAGTCGCATAAATAGTACAAGCTTTTTGAATAAAATCAGCTAACGACATACCAGAATAATCTAGTGCATCTTGTACCTTCTGTTGAGTATCAGCATCAAGTTTTAAAGCTTCAATTTTCATAGATTCTAAAGTTAATTCTGTAGCGGTTTCTGTAGTGGCTTCTGCGGGAATACTTGCAGTTACTTCTGTTACTGTATTTTCTTCTGTAATAGTTTCTGGCTTAACTTCTGTAGTGGTTTCTGGAGAAGATGAGAAGCCAGTGAAATGTTGATTTCTGGCATCGTCTCCTACTACTTCCCATCGTTCCTCACTAGCGGTCGCATACCATAAAGCTAGGTGTTCAAATCGTTCTACTTGACCCTTACCAGCTTTAGTAAAGTAGTAACCGGGTGTAGCTTCATTTTTATCAGGGAACGCCGATTGGATAGCTTTTCTTAAAACAGTTCTGCATCTTGCAAAGTTCCCATCTGATACCGCTTTTTTCATTTCACACCAGTATTTAAGGGTGATTTTCTTGATAGCTAATTCATCAGTTAGATTTTGCAGTTCCGCCGTAAGTTTTGAGGCAATATCAGAAGCTTTTTTAGTGTCACTCATAATAGAAGTAGGTTTTTTATTTGTTATCCCTATACTAACTCTCTTGGTTTAATATGTCAAGAGGTTTTGTATAGGGATTTATTTTTATATTCTGGTAAGTGTTCCGGGCTTTATTTCATACCTGATATATGAGTTAATTGTCTTCTCATCGTTGTCTATCAATATCTTTTTGGCATACTTCATAAAGTCTTGATCCTTTACGTTGTCAGTGATGCAAGAGGCTCTAAGGTAAGCGGCTCTAAATTTGTGATAGGTTCTCTCATCTTCTGGAAAAATATCCCATTCCTTGCACTGTAAATTGAGAGTTTTTGAGAATCGCTTGTTTACCCGTTCTATATCATCGTCTTTATCAAATCGTTTGCTATTTCTATCGGGAAAGTTATTTGGATTACCTAGCCAGTCAAGCCCAAAACAAACTAAATCAGCAGGTAATAAAGTGGGAATAACAAAAGCCATATCCTGTAATTTAACGGCTTTATCAGCAACCTTGACTTTGCGACTCTTCCCTTTAAGTTGTCCAGTAAATTCTACCGAGTAGGTATCAATTTTCTTGAAAGTTGCTGATAGATGTACCTCCGCCATACGTCTGCCAGTTGCCAGCGCAATAGCACAAGAAACATCGAGCCAGTTTATCTCCTTATCCCCACTTTTAAGGGCTGTAAGGATGCTATGGGAGTATTTAAGAGAATTAGTTAAGTCAATCTCTATGCGGTTCTCTTCTGAGCTTCTTTCATCTACCTTATCCTTATAATTTTCGTTGGAAAGTGCTTTGTATTCTGAAAATAGGAAAGTTACAGCCAAACTAAAGTTTTTAATAATTGTCTGAACTTGGTTAATTACAATCGGATCTTGTAATTTGTCCGCAGTTACAGCTTTTAATGCTTTTTTCAGGGCTTGCGATTGTCTGTAAGCAGTAGAGTAAGTTTTTTCGCCTTCAGCTTTACCATCTGGATAGGTTGTTTTAAGGAAGCGTACCTCTTGACTTGCCAACTGTTCCCAACCTGTCAAGCCGTCTTTACCTTTCTTGCGGTCGGTAATCTTGTATGGTGCAAGTGCTTCAAACTGTGGGATTAAGAGTTTGACCCGTTCATCTATATAAGAGTTGGTTAGTTCATCAGCAGCAAGTAATAGTCTAGACATTCCCTGATATCCTTAATTAATAAAATTCATAATTAGATAGTAACCAAGGATAACAAGAATGTCAAGAGGGATTGTATCCCACATTCCGCAGATACTAAAGCAAATTTAGGAATTAAAAATTTTCATAAATAAAAGCCTGAAAAGATTGCCTAGCAAAGATTTCAGGCTTTTATTTGTTAAAATAATCAAATCAAATAGAGATGGGAAAAACCATGAAAGAGTCTCAAGTTGGCATGAAAATCCTAAATATAGACCATTTGGGAATAGTAGCAGGAATAATAGACGAAATGGAA
>NZ_VILD01000021.1:0-7210 GCF_009712085.1 Anabaena sp. UHCC 0253 | reverse complement strand
TTAAGGCAAGAATTAGCTAAATTTGATGATGGGATTAGAAATCAAGTCAATAAAATCACAAATAAACCGACAATGAGGTGGGTATTTCAGATGTTTCAGGCTGTACATTTGGTAATCATAAATGGACAAAAACAAATGAGCAATTAAACGGAGGAACGTGAAAAGATTGTCAGGTATTTAGGAAGGAGTTGTAGTAAATATTATCTAATTATTTGATGAGAGTTTATTAGACCAAAAAAGATGTAGATAGTGATCGATAAAATTAGTAAATAGAAATTTTTAGCAAAGAGTGAAAATATTTTTTGCTGTAATTGTCATGTTTATTTAAGCCGAAATGACTATTTTAATTGAGAGAGAGAATCTATTTTAAAACCTAGCGAAATTAATTTCGGTAATATTCTCTATTTTTTGGTAGATAAAGTTAAACTCAACCAGAAAAATTAGGTAAATAAAATTTTCCTGGCTGGGATTTTTCAAAAATATCAATAATCTGAGTTACATCTGCGGAATGTGGGTTCTATGGTGGCGTTGAGTAGGTCGAAAGGCGCGAGTAGGTTAATTCTGAACTGTGGCTTATGCCGTGCCTTTAATGCCCTGACCTCGCGCTCTAATTGCTCTATCTGCTGGTATGTAGTCGCTTTCCCAACTCATTGGCTAAAGATGCAATCTCTTCTGATAGAGAAGCTGGGAGTTCTGGGAGTTCGGGCGCTATGGGTTGACGGGCGTTAAGGTCACGTAGTTTGTCAAAGGTTTGGTTTCTGGTTTCGATCCGTCTTTCTCTCAACTGAATAACTAACTCACTATCCCTAGTTTGGGCATTTTGAATAATTTGCTGGTTTCTGTAGGAGTGAACCAAGTCGGCCAACTCAATGACCTCTTCTGATTCTTGGATCAACTCTTGCAAAGCACTGGGAATATTTCCCCCGGTGGCAGGACTAGAAATAGCTTTTGGAGTAGATGTGGCTATAGAAGAATTTTGTGGTTTTTGTGGCTGTTCTGTGGCTAATGGTGGGGCTGGCTGTAACTCTTGTGGGGTAAGGTTTTCAGGTGTTTCTATGTTTTGGGGTAATGCCTTAGATGTGGCTGTGATTGTGCTGGCCACAGTTTGAGCAACATCAAATTTCACAGTTTTGGTGCTGTCTGCGTCGTCACAGTGCTGCATTAACTCAAGTCTGAATATTTGCTCATTTATACCTTGAGACTGGCAAAAATCGGTAATTGCTACGGAATTGGGGTCAATTGTTGCTGTTTTCTTAGATGTTCTAGCTGCCATTAAGTTATGCTCCTAACTTCTGTGTAACTTGGTTTTGGGCTTTATTGAATTGATAACGGGTGAAATCTTGAGGATTTTTGAGGATATAGCCTTTTACTCTTTCAGAACGGCGTAATTGAGACATTAAACGCCCAATACGTCCTAAAATCCAACACTGAAAGGGTGAAAGGGGACTTTCTCTGTCATAACTACCGTCATGAGTTTTTGGGTAGGCATTGCGAAAATTGTCTATTCTCCAAAAAGCTATGTTTTCCCAGATAACCAAAGTAGAACGGGCAACTCCTAGCAACTCTGCAAGGTGGGATTTTGTGCAAGGAAAATCAAGAAATATATCGTAGTCGGTGGAACTCTTACAGCGTCTTGGTTTCATCTTTCATACAGTAATCAATTTGAATAGGTTAGTTATCGCGCTTAATCATCTAGTAATCGGTAGGGGTATCAGTTGCCTTGTAGTATCTAATCTCTCAAGCCCTTGCTATACAAGACTTATAGGGTAATTTTTGAATGAATCAGATAGTGATAAGTGAGTGATACTTGACCGATTAAAGTTCGTGATGTTATTGTAGACTCTTGACGCTAATCGTGTCAAGAGTCATCATACTAATTTATTATCAACAGGAGTCTATAATAGTGTCAGAGTTAAGCATTAAAGATATGGCTATAAGACCACGAATAACGATTACTTTGGATGAGGAAATTTACCAAGAATTGACAAAACAAGCGGGTGAGCAGGAAAGAACACCTGCTAACTTGGCCGCATATATAATTGCGAAAACTATTAAGGAAGACAAACAAAAAGCCAGTTAAGACACACCACAGAACCATGACAACCGAACCATCCCGACTAGACCGAATAGAAGCGATTTTAGAACGGGTAGCAGTACAACAAGAGACTACTGCTACTAGATTAGATAACTTAACAGGCAAAGTTGATGAGATTGTCTATAAAGTTGACGACTTCATTAGTACAGCTACTACTGTTCTAGGACGTAGCACTATGCTGGATGAAATAATACTGAGTAACAATACTAGAACGTCAATACTGGAAAATATTGTTGTGAGACTTGACCGTAATCAGGAAGAGAGTAACCGCAACTTTGAGCTACATCAGCAACGATTTGAGGAAAACCAACGCTCAACTAACGCTGCTTTAGAACGACTAGAGGCAATTTTGATACAACTGATGGATAAGTAGTCACCGCCTCCAAAACTTGACGACGGTATATAAAAAAAGCCGTCGTCAAGTTTTGCTACCAAATCCAAAATAAATATGTTATTGTGAAGTCACAGAATAAGTAGCATTTTATACCCCGACTAGAAACATGAAAGACGTAAGATTAAATATCCGCTTAACCCAAAACGAACGCAAGCAAGTCAAAGAACAGGCAGCAGCTAAAGGGTTAAGCGTCTCTGACGCAGTACGCAAAAGCTTTAATCTATTGCCACCTGCTTAAACAGGATAGGCAAAAAAATCGCTGCTCTTATCTCCCCTGACATTAGCGAACATTGTCGAGATGTTCGTCAAAGAAAACAAAACCAGCTGATGAAAAATTTTCAATAGCTTTTATTTTAGCAAATTTTGTTTACCGTCGTCAAGTGGGAGAACTTAAAAACTTATCTTTTTTAATTCCCCAAAATGACTTATCCTAACGGCAATTTTACCAATTTTAAGGCACAAAATCAATCCCCAGTAAGCAATAACTACCCCGACAATGGCTTATGGGGCATAATTTACGGACATTGTGGCACAGGCACAGACAACTTAGATGATGCCATAAGAGAAATTTCCTCCGGTACACCAGACTCTCACCAAAAAATTAAGGAGAAATGTTTAAGAGACGGACAATATAGCTATGGTCATGACTCTGCATATTGCTGCATTCATTTTGAAGGGCTTTTAGAGGAAGAAGAAGAAGAATATATAGAAGAGGAAGATTTATCAAGCTTCTATGCAGAGCAAATTGCAGCATACGAAGCGCAAGCGGGGGATTTTGATAATGACTAACCCCAAAATCCCAGACTGGAAAAGATATAACCGCATTAGCAATGCCCAAGAAATTGTTAATGAATTAAAAATAATCCCCCTGCAATGGTCGTTAACACCATTAGAAGATAAAACGCCTAAGCGTAAGGGCTGGCAAGAGGAAGAAAAATTAAGTCATGGTGAAATCTCAGACTTTATCCTATTTGGCGATAGAAAAATAAGCAAAAGAACAGGCAATGAATATATTAGCTTTTGCAGTGGTTTTGGACTAAGGACGGGGGATTATTCAGATGGATTAATTGCCATTGACGTTGACGGTATATCAGCACAACCACTACTTGATTTAATTAGTGGTGGCGATGTTCCCAACACTGTTAAATGGACATCTGGGAAAACAGGACGATATCAAATACTGTTTCAAATTCCCCCAGAATTTAGGGAGAATTTAGCAGGTTTTAGCAGGAAAGCTATTAATGAGTGGGGAGACTTAAAAGCTGACAGTGGAGAACAGTTAGAATTTCGCTATAACCGAGTGCAATCAGCTTTACCCCCAAGCCGACACCCTACAACTGGGAGTTATAAATGGCTAAATTCTCCACAAGATGTAGAGGTTGCAATAGCTCCTGATTGGTTAATTAATTTAGTAATTAGCTTTAAGGATAATGTTAAGGGTAAGGAAAGGAAGGTAAGGAAGGAACGAACTAATACTTTTAATAGAGAGGCTAAAGGTTTTGGCAGTGGCATTGTTACAGACTTAGTTTCATTTTTAAATTATGAAGTCTTACCAAAATTATCAGTAGAACAAATCTATAACTGGACAGGGCATAATTTCCAAGATTTTGGGCAAACATTAAAAGGTAATCCCAGATGGAGAGAATCAGAAAGCAAGATATCTTTTCATGTTTGGTGGGACGGGGAACAATGGGCATGGCAAGATAAATCAACAGGTGATGGAGGCGGGGCAGTTCAATATCGTTGGATGTTAAAAGGGTTTGTTGGCACTCCTAAAGGTAAAGACTATGTTTCTATTGTTGAGGAATTAGCTAATGATGCTGGTTTAACTTTACCTACTTTTAAAGGTAAGGCTAAGAATAGGGTTAAGGCTAAGAGTGAGGGTGAAGATACACAGGATAATTTTAAAAAATTAGACTGGAAAGAAGAATTTGAAATTAGACGCAGTAAAATAGCACAATTTGAATTTACTCGCAATCCAGATATTAAGGTTGAGAAAAGATATTTACCCACAATACCTTTAGAGAATATTCCTAAAGGAATTATAGGAATTAAAGGCGATTGGGGAATTGGAAAGTCTCATTTAATTAGCAGTTGGTGTGCGACTTGGCTAGGGAAAATTATTCAAGTTGCTCACCTTAATGGCTTGTTAGAAAATACAGCACCTAAATTTGGATGCCGTCACCATCGGGACTTAAAAGAGTTACGTGAATTTGGTGGTTTACATGGAATTTTAGGCGATAGATTAGCGATTACTGATATTAGTCTAGGCATTTTCTTGCAGTTGGATAGATGGTCTGGAGGTCAAGAATTTATTTTAATTCTTGATGAGATTGAGCAAGTCTTAAACTCGATTCAAACTAACACAAACTTAAAGGGTCAAGTAAGACTAACGGTTAAGACTAAGCTTGAATGGCTTATCAGAAATGCAACTTATGTTATTTGTTCTGATAAGGATTTATCAGACATAACACTAAACTATGTTGAGCAAATAAGAGGGGACGGTAAAAAAACCTTTATTATCCAAAGCACAGAGTTAAAAGGCGTTAATCTAAAACCAATCACGATTGACTTTAGCAAGCGTAAAGATAATGTTCTAACTAGGTTAATAGAAGATGCAAAAGCTGGGAAGAAATTAATTGTTCCTTGCGAAAACAAATCTGATTTGCTGGCTATAGAACAGATGTTAATTAAAGCCGGAGTTACTAACATATTTTCAGCACATGGAAATAATAGTAACGAAACAGATATAAAGCTAATAATTGAAAGCATTGACAAATACTATACAGACTATCAAATTTTCCTCTACACGATGACCTTGGGGACTGCTGTTAGCTTAGATAAACACCACTTTGATAAACTTTATGCTTTTCTCAGTGGGGATGTTCTAAGCGCGGCGGAACAGTCTCAAATGTTGTTTAGATATAGACCTGACATAGTTAAGGAAGTTTGGGTAAGTCCCAAAAAACGGACTACAGAAATTGTTGTAGAAAATCTAATGCTAAATTTAGTTTCTAAAAGAGTAGAAACTGATAATATCATTTGTTCCATTGACGATATTAACAAGCTTTATGACCTGGGGATTGTTCCTAACGCAAGATTAGAAATTAGTGAAGATGATATTCCCTGGATAAAGCATAAATTAGCGATTATCGCTAGAAAGAACGCAAGCCTAGCTAATCCCTCACGTACCTTAATTACTGTTTTAGAGGAAAGCGGCTTTAATCTGGAGTTTCGTAACGATGAGGAGAACGAAAAAACCATAGAAGGTGAGGAGCATAAGGAACAGAAGAAAGAAATTAAGGATAAGAATGATGAGGCGATCGCTAATGCCAAAATCCTAAGCGATGAAGAATTTGAAGTGGCTCAGAAAAATGCAGGAAGTTTAAGCAAAAAGCAGCGTGATAACTACACTAAAACTATCTTTCATAAAACATTAGGGGTAGATATTACTAAGGGGATTGTTAAGCTTGAACGCACTAAAAAGCTAATGAGTGGCGCAAAAATGCTTAGAATCTTGCTTGGTGATGAAGCAACAGCTATTGCTCACGACTTAAAGGATAGAAGGTCAAACCCAGACATTAACGACCAGTTTCACTACAGCCAAAAACGGAATTTATTAATGTCACTAGGCGTACTGGAACTGATAGAAAAATTACAGGAAGGATGGACATATAACAACGACTCACCGGCAATTATAGAAATTGCGGATAAGGCCAGAAGCGACCGCAGTAAAATTAAAAAGGTTTTAGGCTTCTCAATCTCTCTTGAGATGGTTAAGGGTAAGAATGGCGAAAACTTAGGCTATAAGGATAATAATTCTAAGGTTGTAGGCTTAATTCTTTCTTATCTTTGCATCGAGCGCAAGCGCAATCAAAAGGGGGGATTAAGTTCCTACGAGCTTGACCTTGAACACTGGGCATTGCTTGAAAAAATAATTTCACATCAAAACAGCCAGACATACACCCCGACTTTAGCCAAAGTAATTGAGGATGAAAAAAATATTTTTTCGGCGGCTGAAAACCTTATCCCACAAGGGCTAGACCCCGACACACACCCTCCCGATTATTCTTATATAAACAAAAAACCAGGGTGTGTGTCACTATCAAAAATCAGGCGACGGCGCAACAGCTTAATGTTCCCGTAGCAAGCCCACCCAATCCTAGACCTACAAGATGCTTATCAATTAAAGGAAGACTGCATATCAGAAGTAAATAGTGCCGATGAGCTTAGGGACTGGATTAAACGTCATAACCTAACGCTCACACTATTTGAAGAAAATATCTTGTCTAAAATTAAGAGTCAAGATTTAATCAACGAATTTCAAGACTGGGTAAAGGTTCTAGCGATTTAGTAATCATTATCCTAAGAACTAAATGATTAGTTTGTTAGGAGAATGATTAGTTTTTTAATCATACGGATTAATTTTTTTGTTAGAATTAAACTATACATTAAAATAATCCGTATGCCTAAACAATATAAAGAAATTCACTTAAAAGCAATTAAGCTTTTAAAAGCAGGAATGACAGAGTTAAAAGTTGCCGAAACTTTAGGCAAAAGCCGGGGCTGGGTTCAGTCCATAAAACGTGACCCTGGCTATCAAGAGGCTTATGATAATATAGAAGCCGAATTACAGGAATTGTTGAATGATATCGCCAGAGAAGTCAGAGAGCCTTCTGAGGTAATTCTGGCTATATCTAATAAGTCCGAACCCGAACCCG
>NZ_VILD01000020.1:20530-22377 GCF_009712085.1 Anabaena sp. UHCC 0253 | reverse complement strand
GGAAAAGCCCCTAATATATATTATGGAGTTTTTCTCCTATTCCGTTACATCTTCTCCAAACCCGCCGTTACACTTTACAGGAAATTTCCGTTACAAAAAATTCTTGATTCTAGCCTAGCATAGATTAACCATGATAGTTTCATCCTCTTAACGGGTAAACTCTCTCTACTGACTCCACAGATACCGCTAATAGGATAATTGATTTAATCATCAACTTTCAGAAATTAGAATCATGTTCAGCAATCTACACTAACTCTATCGGATTACTGGATATAAACAAACCACCTATTAAACTAATCAATAGGTGGTTATTTGCGCTTATGGTGTGGGGAATTATTTTGATATCTCTATACAAATCCTCTTGACATTCTTTTTATCCTTGGTTACTATCTAATTATGAATTTTATTAATTAAGGATATCAAGGATATGTCTAGACCATTACTTGCTGCTGATGAACTAACCAACTCTGTTATAGATGACAGGGTAAAAATTCTCCTGCCACAGTTTGAGGCTTTAGCACCTTACAAAATCACTCAACGTAAGAAGGGAGTAGGGGATTTAACAGGCTGGCATAAATTAGCTATTCAAGAGGCAAGATTGCTTAAACTTAATTACCCAGACGATAAGCCAGAAGATGATAAGGAATATGGAACAGCATTAAGACAGATTACAGCATTAAAAAAAGCGTTAAAACTTGCATCTAAAACAGAATTAAAAGATGCTGCACTACTTAACCCCGTCAATACCATCATTACTAACTTTGGGAATGAATTATCAAATCAATTTGCTATCTACAAGGAAAATCAAAATACCCGTTATCGAGAAACTGTTACAGAACGCCGCAAAGTAGAAAACCGTATAGAAATTGATTTAACCAACTCCCTAAAATATGCCTACAACATCCTTACAGACGTTAAAAATGGTGAGGATAGCATCAACTGGCTTGATGTTTCTTGTGCCGTAGCTTTGGCAACTGGACGGCGTATGGCAGAAGTACATCTATCAGCAAGCTTTGAGTTAATTGATAGCCATACCGTCGCGTTTAAGGGTCAATTGAAAGGTAAGGATAGGAAGATTCGAGTAGTTGATAAAGCTGTTAAATTACGCGATGTAACTTTTAAAATCCCTACGCTACTACCTGCTGATTTAGTCTGCTTTGCTCTTGATTGGCTTAACAGTAAGGGTAAACGATTTGATAAAGATGAAGACCCCGAACGGGTAAACAGAAGGTTCTCAAAAACCTTAAACCAAGCTTGTAAGGATTGGGATATTTTCCCAGCCGATGAGAGAACCTATCACAAATTTAGAGCCGCATATCTAAGAGCCGCAATTATCAATGATGGGAATGTAGATCCCTATGATTTTACGGATTTTGCTAAGGAAGTGTTAGGCGATGACGATGAAAGCACGATAAACGCCTATAAACGGTATGAGATAAAGCAAGGAAGTCTTACCAAAATCTAAAAAAATCCCTATACAAATCCTCTTGACATATTAAAACAAGAGAGTTAGTATAGGGATAGTTAAATAAATCTACTACCTCAATTCTAGTATGAGCGACACTAAAAAGGCTTCTGATATTGCCTCAAAACTTACGGCGGAACTACAAAACCTAACTGATGAATTAGCTATCAAGAAAGTTACCCTTAAATACTGGGGTGAAATGAAAAAAGCAGTATCAGATGGGAACTTTGCAAGATGTAGAACTGTTTTGAGAAAAGCTATCCAATCGGCTTTTCCTGATAAAAATGAAGCTACACCCGGTTACTACTTTACTAAAGCTGGTAAGGGTCAATTAGAACGATTTGAACACTTAGCTTTATGGTATGCCACCGCTAGTGAGGAA
>NZ_VILD01000020.1:9097-20505 GCF_009712085.1 Anabaena sp. UHCC 0253 | reverse complement strand
GTATCAGATGGGAACTTTGCAAGATGTAGAACTGTTTTGAGAAAAGCTATCCAATCGGCTTTTCCTGATAAAAATGAAGCTACACCCGGTTACTACTTTACTAAAGCTGGTAAGGGTCAATTAGAACGATTTGAACACTTAGCTTTATGGTATGCCACCGCTAGTGAGGAACGATGGGAAGTAGTTGGAGACGATGCTAGAAATCAATATCATTCTGGCTTTTCACCATCATTAGAAACCGCTACAGAATTTAAACCAGAAACCACTACAGAAGAAAATACCGTAACAGAATTAATTGCACATATTCCCACAGAAACTAAACCAGAAACTACTACAGAATTAACTTTAGAATCTATGGACATCACAACTTTAAAACTTGATGCTGATACTCAACAAAAGGTACAAGATGCACTAGATTATTCTGGTTTGTCTCTCTCAGAATTTATTCAAAAAGCTTGTACTATTTATGCGACTACTTTAACAGGTAAAGCTAAACAATTTGATTCTGATTTATCAGAAGTTGAAACACAAGAATTACTTAGTGCAAAATATAAAACTCATCCTGGACGTGCTAGAGAAATGGTTAAACGTGCCATACAGGCAATTAAAATACATAACTCGGAAATAGTATCAGAGACGGGGGATAGGTGGCATATTAATCAAACTGCTATCCAATCCCTAACAGGATCAAAACCTCAAACTGTGAAAGAAATATTAACGGACTATCAGGATGATATTACAAGCCACAATACAACTCATGAACTTACACCATATCTGAACCGCAAAGTAGATAAGCGCAAAATAGAAGATGTTATTGATGTCGCGGCTTTAGTTCCTAATGGGATTGAATAAAAGCTTTATACAGCAATATTTTTAGGGAGTTTAAACGCTCCCTAATGCCAAATTATTTTATATCTCCTCAATACTGCTTTCCTGTCCTGAATAAGACTCATAGATATGCTTATAAACCTCTAAACATTTTTCCTCATATATATCTGTTGAGTAACTTTGAGGTAATTTGTCTAGAATATCTTTAATTGCCACTTCTACTCCTGCTCTAGTTTGCTGGCGTTTTCTCCAGTCTAAAACTAACTTCTCACGCTTTAATGTTTCTAGTAATTCTCTAGCTACTTGTTTTACTTCTAATTCTTCTTCTTTGGTGAGTTTAATTTCTGGTTTAGTTAATAAATCAAAAATGGCTAATTCATCTTCAGTTAATCTATTTGCTATTGCTCTTTTATCTTCTGTCTTTAAATCTTGAGCAAAGTTAATCAATTCATTAAAAAACCATTCAACATTTCTAGAACCTGAATTATATTCATCTATCATTTTCTGAAATTTATCTAGATAGTTAATCCGGGTTCTATTTACCTGCACCATGTTTTTTAGTTTATTGCTAATATTGCTTTTTAGTTTTTCTGCTGATGTTCTCTGATAGCCAGTATTAAATTCTGCTTGTAATGCTGCAAAATCTAAATCATTGAGATTTACTAATTGGCTAGGATTATTAGAGATGATAAATTGTCCAGCCGTAATAGAATCATCTAATAATTCTTCTACCTGTTCTACAATATCAGATACATCTATATCTGGAACTTCTAAACGAAGTTTATCAGCTAATCTTGCTAAGAGTGATTGAGTTTTGGTAAATTCACTAGCAGCGATATCAGGTAATATTGCTTTATAAAGTTTAGTGACGTTGCTAACAATAGAAAAATAATTTCGTTTAGCATCATCATTAACTAATATTGCTTCTACAGCTTCATTCCAAAATTTAGTCCGTAAGAAAGCATCCTGAGTATTTTCTAACTGGATAAAGTCAATTCCTTTATTTTGACAAAATACTAAAGCTTCCGTTATTGCTTCTCGCAATTGTCCTACTAAAGCTGATTTGTTTTTAACTGGTTTATCACCTTCTTTAACTCCACCACCAGAAGCAGAACCATAAATAGCTAATGCGTTTTCTAAGTCTTTAAATACACCTATATAATCAATAATTAACCCGTTATTTTTATCTTTAAAAACACGGTTAGCTCTAGCTATAGTTTGCATAAGAGTATGATTATACATTGGTTTATCTAGATAAATGGTAGAACAGCTAGGAGCATCAAAACCAGTTATCCACATTGCACAAACAAATACTATTCTTAATGGGTTCTCAACATCTTTGAATTTCTCATCTAGTGCTGGTGATTCCTTCACCATTCTTTGACGGTGAGATGTAATATCTAATTCTTTTTTCTGAAAAGCTTCTATTTCACCTTGAGACTGAGAAACAATTACAGCCATGTCTGTTTCTTCTAAGTAACGAATTTGTTTAGATAGTCGCTTCTGTTCAAATTCACTAATATTTAATGTTGCTAATTCTGTTTTAAGTTTAGTTAAATATTGTTGCCAATAATACTGAACTTTATTATACATTTTTACGGCTGTAAATCTATCAATAGAAACTACCATTGCTTTACCTTTGTAGCCTCTATTTAAAAAATGAGAAACTATATCAGCCGCTATTACTTCTAAACGGTCATTTCTAGTAATAAGTTGATATTGTCTAGCGCATTGTCTTTCTAAATTCTTTTCTTCTTCCTCATCTAACATGGCATTATCAATAATGCGATAAACATCTTCATTTAACTCATCATTTTTTAGCTGTAGTTCAGGAATCCGATTTTCATAAAATAGGGGAACTGTGGCGTTATCTTCTACTGATTGACGGAAGTTATAGATACTAATATAATTACCAAATTCTTTTCTAGTTCTTTCTTCTCCTGCCATTAATGGAGTACCTGTAAAGCCAATAAATGCGGCATTTTTAAGGGCTTTTCTCATGTTTAAAGCAAATGTATCATATTGGCTACGGTGAGCTTCATCAGCAATAACAATAATGTCTGAACGGTCGGATAATAACGGGTATGTTTCACCTTTTTCTGTACGGAATTTTTGAATTAATGTGAATATATAGCGGTGGTCTTCTTTAAGTAATTGTTTTAAATGTTCAGCATTTTTAGCTCTTACTTCTTTTTCTGGGGCTGTAACTACTCCAGAATAAGCGAAATTTTTATATATTTGCTTGTCTAGGTCTTCTCTATCTGTGATTATTAAAAATGTCCAGTTACCAGCTATTTTACGGAGTATTTTCTGTGAGAAGAAAACCATTGAATAGCTTTTTCCGCTTCCTTGAGTATGCCAAAATACTCCTAATTTACCTTGATTATTTTTAATATCTTTAACCGCTTCTATGGCACTATTAACACCTAAAAACTGATGATTTTTAGCGACTATTTTAACTAATTTACCTTTAGCAGTATAGAAAAAGATAAAGTTTTCTACCAAGTCTAACAGTCGGGTTTTATTACAAGTCCCTTGAATAATGGTATCTAAAGAAATTACGCCTTCTTCACCTTCATCATTGATTTTCTTCCATTCGCTGTAGTGTTCCCAAGATGCAGTTAAACTACCAATACGGCTTTTACTGCCATTAGAAAGAATAATAACGGCGTTGTACCAGAAAAGTTGAGGAATCGTCCGTTTATAGTCTTGTAAGTTATTTTTATAAGCTAATTCTAAGCGTTTATGGTTGGCTTTTAGTTCAATAAATACTAAAGGTAAACCATTTATAAAACCTATTAAATCAGCACGTCTAGTATAAATATCACCTGTCATCCAAAATTGTGAAGCTAGGAAGAAATCATTATTGCTGGGTGTGTTCCAGTCAATAATTTTTACTGTTTCTTTTATTTCTTCATGGTTAGCATCTTTAAAGCTGACTTTTACCCCAGTTTTTAATAGTTGGTAAATTTCTTTATTAGCATTTTCTAAACTTAATGTACTACGACTGCGGGTAAGTTCCTCTATGGCTAATTCTAGAGCTTCGTTTGGTAAGTCTGGGTTAAGTCTGGTTAAGGCTGTACGCAGTTTAGGAAGTAATACTACCTCATCCCTTGTTTCTCTTCCTAATGTGCCATTTATGCCTATTTCTTCATCATAGCAGTTGGCTGTATTCCAGCCTAATTCGGAAAATAGCTTGATTGTGGCATTTTCTAGGGCTTCTTCCGAGTCGGGGTGAGGGTAGTGCATAAGTATTAGTGTATTTACAGAGATTATCTATATCTACTATGCACTATTTATTAAATGGCTATGCAGCAATTTCTACTGTGTCTATTTCTAGGTTCTCTACATCTATTTCTCCTGAGATTAATTTAGGTAGGAGTAAGTCACGGGTTTTTCGGAGGTTAATATTTTTGATTTCTAAATTACTAATTTGTTCAAAAATTGGAGATATAAACTGATAAAATAAATTCATAATTTTTGATATAGGTAATATTAAATTTAAACTTTCAATTTGTGTGGGGCTAACATTTGCCTGACTTGCTGCTCCTGAAGCCATTAAAGCAATACTACGGCTTTTTTCTTCAGAAGAAAGCAAGTAAAATAGATAGGGTATACTACATTTATATATATCTTTTATTATGATTTTACCTGCTCTCTGATTTAAAAGAGATAATTCTTTCCCTTTAAAATTAATGGCTACTCTACCAACAACAGAATTGGGCTGTGTAAGATGTGAACCAGTTAATGAAATTAAAAGTTCACCTTTTTTAACATGATACTTTTGATTTAATTTTAATAGAAATTTATCATCAACATATTGAACATCAGAAAAATCTACTGTTCCAATACGGATATTTTTAATTTTGATAATAGGTATTCCTTCTTCTTTAAAGTCTGTGCTTTTAAATGCAAATCCTGAAATCACCTGAGCAACATCACCCAATTTTACAACCTCCCACCCTTCAGGAATTAAACCTAATTCAGACTCAACCATTTTCACCTGTTCATGACCAGGAAAGCGGAACTTTACAAACCACTCATTGTAGAGAGTTTGCGCCATTTCTTCTAATATTTTGATGCGTCTTGTGTTATTTTCGATTAAGTCATCATAGTTAGATAAGATAGAGGCAATTTTCTTTTGGGTGGGCTGAGGAGGATAATATAAAGGTAATGACTTAATCATTTCTAAACTGACGTAACTTTGAGCTACACCACCTTTAATACTATACAATGCGTCTTGAAAAATATAACCATTAATCCAGTAATAAAGATACTTAGGATATATAACTGATTTGTTTGGTCTTAAAATTGATACACTACTTGACAAACCAAATTTATCTTGAGTTTTATATAAGTATGGTTCACCTATAGTTCCTATAATGCTGAATAAAACATCATCTATTTGAGGTTTAGTTAATGCCTTTGAATTATCTCTAAAATACTTTTGGTAATCTTCTTCAGATATATAATCTACTTTAGATAAATCCAGACCTCCACGTTTAAAATTTTTTGATGTCAAATACATTATGCCTGTTGGCTGTCTTTTAATAGAAGCGTGTGCGCCATCGCCTACTAGACAATAATCTCCAATAGTTTTTGTCATCCAAAATGATAATTTATTATTAATTACAGTCATTACACTATCCCTCCAAAAGCATAGTTACATTCTCACCAATTCTTTCCTCTAACTCTCTAGCTTCTACATTCAAAACTTCTAACTCCTCATTTAATTCTTCTAATCTTTCCGCAAAATCAAAATCTTCTACAACCTTATCAGCAACTCCCACATAACGACCAGGGTTTAAACTCCAACCTTGCGCTTCAATCTCATTAATAGTTGCAACTTTACACAACCCAGCAACATCAATATATTTACATTCTGGGAATTTCTCTTGTAAAATTGCCTCACTATCATAATTATTTTCTACCGCTTCACCCCTATATAACCTAACAATATTAGCGATAAATTCAATTTGTTCTGCCGTAAATTCTCGATGCGCTCTATCTATTTGTGTAAAAATATGTCTAGCATCAATAAATAATACTTTATTCTTACGAATTGTATCTCTTTTTCCCCTATCAAAAAACCATAAAGTACAAGGTAAAGTCACTGTGTAGAAGAAGTTAGAACCAACAGCAACCATGACATCAACTACAGATATTTGTATTAACTTCTTACGGATTTCTAACTCAGAACTTCTAGCATCACTAGCAGAGTTAGCCATGACAAAACCTGCTCTACCTGTTTCATTTAAGGAACTATAAAATAAATTAATCCAGATATAATTAGCATTATCTGTTTTGGGTAATCCCAACTCTTTAAATCGGATATCACCTTTCATTTTCTCCTTATCCACCTTATCAACATTAAATGGTGGATTTGCCATCAGAAAATCAAAATAATCTATATCTATGTTGGCGTGGTTAACCTCATAATAAGTATTACCTTGTTTAATCTCTCCTGAAAGTCCATGTACTGCTAAGTTCATCTGGCATAAATTTACAGTTTCTTCTACTTTCTCCTGACCATAAATACTAATTTCTGTACTCGGATTCTTTTTGTGTCTTTCTATAAATTTCGCACTTTGGACAAACATACCACCAGATCCACAAGTAGGGTCATATATTCGACCATGATAGGGTTCTAAGATTTCAACTATTAATTTAACTATAGAAGTTGGTGTAAAGAATTCTCCCCCTTTTTGCCCTTCACTCATGGCAAATTTGCTAAGAAAGTATTGATAAATTGTCCCGAAAGTATCCCCTTCTAAATCAGCACCAAAATCAATTTTATTAAACTTTTTTAATAATTCAACTAATAATTCATTATCTAAATTAGTGTAGCTATTTGGTAAAGCCCCTTCTAAATCTTTATTTTCTTTTTCTATTGCCTTCATGGCATCGTTTATCTTTTTACCAAAATTTTCATCTTCAGATAAATTAATTAAATAAGAAAATCGTGCCTCTTCAGGCAAATACATGACACCTTTGGCTTGATAATCTGTTTTACTAATTCCTCTTCTACCGCTTCCCTTGCTTTTTAATTCTTGCTCAATCTTAGTAAATTTCCAGTCAGCATAACGCAGAAAAATTAAGCCTAATACTGGTACTGAATACTCTGAAGATTTAAGTTTAGAATTTGCCCTAAGTTCATCAGCAGCATCCCATAAACGTTTTTCTAAATCTGTTGTGTTGGCAGCCATAGAGGAACAATCATAATTAAACCTTATGAATTATACGACTATCTGAGTATCTAAATACCATAAGTTTGCTTTTACTTATGCTAAAAAAACTTTAACCCCTGACTTGAAACCTAATCATCGGCTGGAATTCTCACTGTAGGCGATTTTACGCTGATATCATTAAAACCTTGTGTCTCTAAATCCGCAAAGATATCATGCTGTTCTTGAAAAAGCCTCTCCGTCTGGGATAAACCTAAATCTTCCGCCAATAAATCAATACCGTCAATAATTTTGGGGATCTGTGCTTTATCAACTTGTAGTCCAACAAAAAATTTTTCTCTGTAATCTGGTCTTGACTGAAAGCGTTCAATCGCTTTTTTCAAAGGTCGCATCACTTCATAAGCGATTTCAGCCTTATCAATTGATACTTGAGGGATTGGAGATTGCAACCTGAGAACTGCTAGATCAATTAAATCTCTCGCTTCAACGCCATCATCCATGTAGCGGTCAGAATTTGATAGCAGTTTAGAGGTAAAACAGTCATTGAGACTTAAACAGGGAACAGGCGACCATTCAGGATATCTTGGTGGGTCTAGTTGAAAACGATTTTCCGCAATAATTTCGGTTTTTATAGGTATATTATCTACAAAAACTATCATCCTGATTCCATATTGGTCAGTTGTGCTACGTCCAATTTTGATTTTACTTAAATCACGAAATAATGCTTCATGCCCACCGTCAAATACTACTTGACGGAGGTATTTATAGCCTTGCGTACCAACGGAAGCAATAAAATCAACATCCTTACTCCATCGGTATTCTTCAAAATCAAGTGCAAGAAGAGTCCCACCACCGAAGTAAGCAGAACCCTCTTTAAGTACCTCAGAATCTAAACACTCAAGAATCGTGAGAATTTTATTGTGATGTTCTAACCTGAAGGTCATAAAGCTACTTGTACCCAGGATTTATACTTTGTAGCAAGTTTCTTGAGGAAATCAAGCTCATCACCTTCGAGGTTATTAAATAGATTGCAATATGTCCAACCACGCTCATAGCGACTTAACATTTCTTCTGGAGTAAACCGATAGACATCTGCTGTTTGCCAACAGATTGACTCCAAAAAAGGTAGTTTTTTGGGGACATTCATTGGGTCAGTTGTTGGTGCTGCGGTTGCCATAACTCTATTAACTGTCTTACCTTTGTTTCCTGATTCTAATTTTAACTGGAGTTTATCAATCTGAAATTTAATTTTACCCCAACACTAAAACCGTAAATAAAAATTATGCTTTTAAATATATATACTTAATCATATCTAGTCTTGTTTAGTTTCCACCCGTAATGATTCAGGTGTTGAGAGGTCGTTAAATGGGGGTTTGACGACATCACCCACAGGTGACAGCATTGATAAGGCAGAAACAGCCCCTAACACCTGTTCATCACTCACCTCTAAATACCTTTGCAACTGTTCTAAATTCCTATGTCCTGATAATTCCTGAATCACCCTTAACGGTATACCCGCGTTACTCATCTGGGTTAAGGCTGTCCGTCTGAAGCTGTGGGTACTAACTCCAGTGATTCCTACTTGCTCACAAGCTTTCCTTAAAATCCTTGCTGCTGAATCGTGGCTAATATGTCCGTTGCTTCTACCAGGGAACAGGTAATCATAACCTGCTAGTCGGTAATGTTCAGCGAGTAACCGCCGTAAGTCTTCAATTACTGGGATGGAACGGGTGGCCAGTTTTCCTTTGGTGTTTGATTTTCTAATTACAAATAGTGATCTAACTTCACCCTTGGGTGTGTAAACGTCCCCAGTTAGCAGGGTTACACATTCTCTAATCCTACAGGCACTAAACAAACACACACCAAACAGCATCCGGTCACGGTCGTTATCTAGACCTTGACTAAATATTAACTGGATTTCCTGCTGTGTAAGAACTTTGGCGCGTCCGTGCCTGTTGATTTTCATAAACCACTGTAGACCCCTGTGATCTACAGCTTACAATTACAGGGACTAAAACGGAATATCGTCGGGGTCTATACCATCTGGATAACCTTTAAAATCTATTTTAGGTGGCACTTTACGGACTGAAAACCAAGGGTGATAAAACTTTCCTTCTATATTTCTCCCTACCAATTCATCCCCTAACCAAATAGTAAAGCTATATGAGAAGAACTGCTTTTCAAATAGCTGAACACGAAAACCGAATAACTCAATAGTGTAAAATACTGGCATTTCTCACACTCCTAAACGCTAAATGATTTACTGCAAGAATTACAAGAATATCGCTGCTTATCACCTGATTTACCATTCTTTTTAATGTTAACTGAACCGCAGTGAACACAGGCTATATTTTGCCCTTCCTTTATGGCTTTTGACTGCCACGGACTCGACACAAGCCATGATTTATTATTAGTCAGTCCCCCTTCTAGTGCGGTGGGAATCTCTACAAAATCATACTTCATGCCGTCAACCAATAAAGCCAGTCGGTAATGGTTTTTAACTAGTATATCTGCATTTTGGCTATTAAAAAACTCGGATACTTTTGCATAGATGCTAGGGATTTTATTCTTCATTTCAGAACTCCATCCCATATCATCGGCGTGTTTTATTGCTGTTCCAATTGCATCGCCAATAAACATTAAGCCGCAGTTATTCATCTCATCCCATGTCCACCCATTCTTACCAACTTCTGATGATTGACCTATTAAGATTAACTTCATTTTACGGTGGCGTATCTCAGTCCAAATTTGACTAATACCTGCTTTTTGTTTCTTGTCAAAAGTCTTATCTGTCTCATCGAAAATACCCATAACTGGGATATCTGGGTTAAATGATTGATTCTCTTTTCTGTCGTTAAATTCCTCTATGAATGTGTCGAGAATGTTAGCAGCTTGCGTAGGACTTTTAGCAATTTTAGGACAGTTCCAATAATCCTCAAAACTGCCATGTTGCGGGTCACTTAACCACAGTTCCCAACCTTCCCAATGGTTTATGTAATGGTGCAAAAGATTCTTTACTGCAATACCTTTACCGCCCCCGGTGCGGGTCATAACTCGCAATGTAGGCTTGTTTTGATGATATCTACTAACAATCTCACCAAATTTGTTAGATGGTTCAATTAACCGCCGTATGTCCTCAATCGTTGCGCTTTTCTTCTCCATCTTACGCAGTTCAATCTCAAGACTCACATAATTACCGCGCTCGGACTGGGTAAACTTGGGACTATTTAAACTTCCTGATAATTCCTTAATTTTGTCTGGGTTATTTCCGTCGTTGAGTTGATCACAAGGAATAAATCTATTATTTCTTGATAGATGAAATAGCAGCTTATACCCTTCTGATGTACTGCTAAAATCAATTGCATCAAGGGTAATTCCTAATTTTGAGGAATAGTAATTAATAATTGAATTGCCTACCCTAGCACTTTCCGAAGTCCCTACAAACTGCAAAGGTTTACTCAAATCTTGGAGTTTACCATTAAGACTTAATATCTGATTTTGCAATGTTTCCAATTCTTGAGACTGCGCTAAACCGTCGTTAACAACCTCGCTAAAATCTTGCTTATATGCACTAATTACTCCGTCTGCCACCTGTCCAAATTCTGCTTGTATGGCTTTAATATTCCCTAAGAAATATTCACGTAGTTTAGTTAATTTTTCCTCATGTTCTGTAATGGGGATAACGTTGTAAAGCTGCTTTTGTAGATGGTCACAGGCTGCTTTATAAAGCTTGGCTTTAATAGATGACCCTTTGAGAATAATCTCATGCTGTATGGCAATACAAGCCGCTATCAAGTCCTCATTACTCAAGCTGCTATTGTCAGAAATTACCCCTATTTGTGCTGATAACTGTTTGCAATCGTGGTTAAATTGGTTCAATAATTCTGTGCAGTTGTTCCGTACATCGGGAAACTTCTTCACTAAGTAGGGAATTAATGAATTAATTTGAGATTGTGCTGTTTCCAAACTTTCCCGCAATGTAGTGACAGCGGTTTCAAAGTTAATAGATTGGGTATCATTTAGCAGTTCCTTAGTGGCTTTTAGTTCAGTTTCCAATTGAGTAGATAAAGCCAACAGATTACTAATATCTTGATGCTGTTTCTCTATTTCCTCATCGGCGGAAACTAATAATTTATGCTTATCAGCCAACATACTAGCGAAGCTGTTTGTTTCCGTTCTCAAACTGTCAATTTCCGCTAACAACTTATTGCGTTTTTTATTACTAATTTTCTGACTAGATACTATGGCTAAATTAGACGCACCAAGTGACCCTAATCCAGATGAGATAAGGAATTGTGAGAACTGCTGATAGGGTGTGAACAGTGCGATAAAGCCAGTAAATGATACACCCAATGACCCGACTATAAAGCTATTTCTTAATACTTGAAAGTTCAT
>NZ_VILD01000020.1:0-8984 GCF_009712085.1 Anabaena sp. UHCC 0253 | reverse complement strand
ATTTCCGCTAACAACTTATTGCGTTTTTTATTACTAATTTTCTGACTAGATACTATGGCTAAATTAGACGCACCAAGTGACCCTAATCCAGATGAGATAAGGAATTGTGAGAACTGCTGATAGGGTGTGAACAGTGCGATAAAGCCAGTAAATGATACACCCAATGACCCGACTATAAAGCTATTTCTTAATACTTGAAAGTTCATATTGATTTCATTCCTTCTATTACTGGTTTAATTTGAGGCTGTGTTCTTTGTGGTGTGGCTTGTGTGGCTAATAAAGCCATTGTTAAAACTGCTATTCCAAGTAATGAAAAGCTAATTTTTAGGACGGGTAGTTTATTTCTATCTTGATACTCATCAAAAGCGCGATTAACTGCTAGAAAATCTAATGGATTAAGGTCAAACCATTCCCTAGATTTAGTCAGCTTCACATTGCAGTGATAAAACTTTTGATGTAACCGTTTTTCTACTGTTGCCATATCCTCTACATAGATTGTTCTGAGTATCTTGATATCGCATGGTGGCTGATTATCTATGAAGTTTTGTAGTCTAGCCTGTGGATTACGACTTAAACCAATCTTGCAGCGTCTAACCAGCGAAAATCCGATAAACTTGGGAAGATTTACACACTCCATCAAATAGATGTAACCAGGTTCATTGTCATTTCTTGGAATGTAATTAGTAGGGGTAGGGTAGTGCATTGTAGCTGCTGTAGTACGATATTACAGATAATAGAAAGGGTGCGATTAAACACCCTGATTACTAATAAGAAATGTCGAATTTTAAAATACGACAATCACTCGATTGATTCGGCTTCAGATTCAATAGCACCAATCTTTGCATCCAACTGAAATTTAGCTAACTCCACCTGACTAATTCGGGACTCAATTAAGGATAATTTAGCAGTCCAGTACAGCTTTCTTAGTGGTGTTTCAGATTGCAATCCCTCTAATTCAATGTTTTGATGAGCCAACTTTTCTTGAGTTTGTCCTAACTTAGATTGTGCGATTAGAAGGTTAACATTAGCATTCTCAAACCCTACAATCTTGGCTTGTGTGTTGACTCCATCGGATTGGAAGATTATATTAGCCTGATTCATTTTTTCAGACAGTGAACCGACTTTGTAGGCATCGGTATTTAGTTGCAAGTTCGCCCCAACTAACCTTAACGTCTCTCTCTTTTCAGATATAGATTGAATTGCTTTATCGGCTTCTACTCTAGTGGTTCGTGGCAGTGTAGAAGTGTCCGCAAATAGATTTGATGCTATGTACTGGGATGGTTCAAAAGTTGCGGCAGTGTGAACAGTTTTAGAATTAACAGGTGTGGGGTTAAGATTGACGGTTTCTTGTGAACTGGGAACAGCGTCTTTTAATTTTTCCTGCGCTGTTTCTAATTTGGTTTTTTGGGTTCTAGTTGCCATATAATTTCAGGGTAAATAAAAGACATATTTCTTTGTGGGATAATTTGGCGTTATCCCATTTTTTTAGGCTTCCAAACATTTACAGATGACAGAATGTAGCGATTTCTTAGCAGTAGAAAGACTGCGGGTAATTTCATTTTTTGGGAGTGAAGCCAGTAAGGTGATCAATTGGTTCTCGATGCTGGTTAGTTGGTTAAGTTGCTCAGTCGTCATCGTCAATACCTCCAAATAATCCAAATAAGCCTTCTATGGTGGCGTTGAGTAGGTCGAAAGGCGCGAGTAAGTTGATTCTGAATCGTGGCTTATGCCGTGCCTTGAGTACCTTAATCTCGCGCTCCAATTCCTCTATTTGCTGGTATGTAGTTGCTTTCCCAGTTCATCAGACAGGGCTTTGATTTCTTCTGATAGAGAAGATGGTAATTCTGGTAAGTCCTGAGCTACGGGTTGACGGGCATTAAGACCGCGTAGGGAGTCGAAAACCTGATGACGGGTTTCTAATCGTCTTTCTCGCAACTGGCCAACTAATTCAGAATCACGACTTTGGGCATTTTGAATAATTTGGGCGTTGCGGTATGTGTGAACCAAGTCAGCTAACTCTATGACCTCTTCTGACTCTTGGATCAGTTCTTCTAAAGCAGTGGGGATATTTGCCCCGGTGACAGGACTAGAAATAGCTTTAGGAGTAGAAGCCGCTATAGAAGAATTTTGTGGTTTCTGTGGTTCACCTGTGGCTGTTTCCTGTGCTGGTTGAATTGCTTGTGGGGTAAGGTTTTCAGGTGTTGCGGTGGTTTCTGGTAATGCCTTAGATGTGGCTTGAATTGTGCTGGCCACAGTTTGAGCAACATCAAATTTCACAGTTTTGGCAGAATCAGCATTATCAAGGTGTTGCATGAGTTCTAATCTGAATATTTGCTCATTTATACCTTGAGACTGGCAAAAATCGGCAATAGATACGGAATTGGGGTCAATAACTGCGGTTTTCTTAGATGTTCTTGCTGCCATTGTTTTATGCTCCTAACTTCTGTGTAACTTGATTTTGGGCTTTATTGAATTGATAACGGGTGAAATCTTGAGGATTTTTGAGGATATAGCCCTTTACTCTCTCAGAACGGCGTAACTGCGACATTAACCGACCAATTCTGCCTAAAATCCAACATTGATAAGGGCTGAGGGGACTTTCACGGTCAAAACTTCCGTCATGGGTCTTTGGGTAAGCAGTGCGGAAACTGTCTATTCTCCAAAATGCTATGTTTTCCCAAATAACCAAAGTTGATCTGGCAACTCCTAGCAGTTCAGCAAGGTGGGATTTTGTGCAGGGAAAATCAAGAAATATATCGTAATCGGTGGAACTCTTACAGCGTCTTGGTTTCATCTTTCATACAGTAATCAATTTGAATAGGTTAGTTATCGCGCTTAATCGGCTAGTAATCGGTAGGGGTATCGGTTGCTGTGACTGGCTAATTCTTTCAATCCCCTGCTATACAAGGCTTATGGGGTAATTTTTGAATGAATCAGACAGTGATAAGTGGCTGATACTTGACCGATTGCCCTATCTGTTGTTATCATAGCAATGACACGCCAAAATGTCAACACGCCAAAAAGTAAACACGAAAACTAGGGTATAATGCTCTGTATATTTACTTTTTGATATTGATATGGATAAGAGACGTGATCCGAACTACAAGCAAATTAGCGGACATATCCCATTAGAACTTTACAAACAATTCAAAACTGTTTGCTTCTCTAGGGATATTAAGCAAAGTGAGGCTGTAGAAATAGCTATAAGCCAATGGATAAGGGAAGATAACCCAACATCTGAACCAGGATAATTAAATATTTTAGGGGGATAGACTTTACAATATTTTTGCTGTCTCAGCAGAATATTTGTAATAAAACTTAACAATCTAATAACACATTATGTAAAAATCATGCTAGATTGATACTAGGCGATTTTTCTATGCACCAAAAATAGTCCGCTGACACTTTTAGTTGCAGACAAAAAAAAGCCGAAAAATCAAAGCCCGTTTTTTTAATATCCTTCTTTTGAAGAGGAAAGATAAGAGGTAAAGGTTTCGCAGCCTTTGACCAACAAGCACCGACTCATCGGGCTTAGTAGTTTTAAAATTCTTTCCACAATCATAACATAAGATAGGACACAGCTAAGGGTTCACATACTGAATTTTTTGTTAGTGGCAAAGGATACATAAAAAAATGGGCTTTACTTACTCCTCTCATAAAGGAAAGAAAAGCCGTGCAAATAAAGCACTTTCAAGATAATTCATTATCAAATAGTTGTTTTCAATATTCCTCAAGTATAGCAGACAATCCCCACAATGTCAATCGGAAAAGTGTAGATTGTAGCCACCAAAATAGAGAGATTAGAGAACACCATTATCATGCGGCGGGGGAATACTGCTCTGATTGTGGTAGATGGTTCAGGTGGCTTAAAAAGAAAGAATACAACGCTGTTTTAAATTCTGCTAACACTCGCTTAAATGGGGGTGTAGCATAATGACTACATTATTTAACCCTGCCACCGGATCAAGCAAGCTATTTAAAAAATCTCTACATCCCAGCTTATTTGAGAGAAATAGCAAGCAAATTAAATTATTACGCTCTCTTAAAAAGATTGTCAAAGTAAAAGACACAACAGAGAATACAAAACCATCTGTACTGCGCTGCTTACCAGTGGTTCTCAAGCCCGAAAATAAACCACAACTGTATATTTCAGAACGTGGTCAAGCAATTGAAGCAAAAGCTCATTCTACCGAGCTAGAAGCTAAACCTCAGAATAATTTTACTTCTGATACTCCGACTAAAAAAGCGGTTCAACAAATTAACGAACCTGTCAAACCTATTGATTTTGCCGATAATCTTCTGAATGGGGAATATATCAATAGAATCCGACCGGATCATATTGATGCAAAGCACTGGGAAGAATTGGTAATTGGTTCAGGTATTGACCCCGAACTTGCATCTTTAAACGTTGTTAGTTTATCGGGTAATAGTGTTTCTGAGTATATTTGCTACGGATTAGATGACAGCCACAGAACTAATACAGGGAAGTTAAGAGGGGGATATCAGAAAAGATACTCTCATCTTTATAGCGGCGGTTGGTACGTCCCGACGTTAGATATAGAAACTGGGGAAAATAGACTTTGGGGATGTTTCAAGCCTAATGATCCTGCTGTTGATGCTGATGGGAAGATCATAAAGTATGAACACCCCGCAAAGGTCGCTACTGAATGCTTCTTTCTCAGAGTTAGTCCTAAGATATGGGAGAAGATAGCAAACAAACATGGTCTGGATTTACCAGAAAACTATCAAGATGTTATTGATCATCCTGAGCTATTTTGGCAATGGGTAATTAATTCCGATATCAGAATAATTCTAACAGAAGGGGCTAAAAAAGCATTAGCTGGTTTATCTGCTGGTTATGTTTTTATAGCCTTTCCTGGTATTAATAGCGTCATCAAAACCAAAGATGAGTTAAAGAACAAATGCAAGCCATTTATTGATTCTCAGTTTGAAAAATTTCTAGGGAACAAAAGACAAATTCATTTATGTTTTGATAAAGATGCAAAATATAAATCAATTACCAACGTAAACAAAGCATTAAAGTTTATTGGAGGTGTGTTAGTTAGAAAATCTTGTATTGTCAAAGTTTGGGACTGGGATCGGAACGATGGTAAAGGTCTTGATGATGTTTTTGTGCAATGTGGAGAAGAAAGAATTGATAATCTAGCCAAAGATGCTATCAACTTTTTTGAGTGGAAAGTTAAAACTTTAAAGGAATTATCTTATATTCCCGATCTGCCACTAAACCAACGTTATCTAACCAGATATAACCAAGAAGGAAAACTAGAATTAGACTTCAAAATTAATAAGCCTTGGAATGTTCTATACTTCAAATCTCCCAAGAATAGCAGTAAATCCAGAGCTATAGAATTAATTCTTAATCCTATCATTAGAAGTGGTAGTAGAAAAGTTCTATTACTTACTCATAGAATCCAACTAGGTAGGATTTTATGCGATTTATTTGGGATAAGATACATTGATGAAAAAACAGATAATGAGAATATAGAAAGATGCCTCGGACTATGTATTGATTCCATCGGAAAAGTCAACCTTGATGAGTGGAAAGGTGCTTATCTAGTCATTGATGAGATTCAACAGTTTAAATGGCATTTACTTAATTCTGCTACTTGTAAGGAAAACAGAGCTAAGTTGATGAAACTCTTCAAGCAGTTGATAGACATGGTTATTAGAACAGAAGGGAAAATAATCATTGCTGATGCTGACTTGAGAGATGATGGTATTAATTTCATTAGCGATATGACTGATGCCGATATTAAATTATTTGGGATTGTCAACACTTTTAAAAGAGAAGAGAACGATTGCTGGACAATCCATAATTATGTAGATAAAAAGCCAGATAGGCTTATCTCTGATATGTTGATCATGCTGAATGCTGGTAAGAGAATATTTTACTGTACTGGCGGACAAAGTGAGCAATCAAAAGCAGGTACAACAAATATAGAAGATTACATTAAAAACCAACTTCCAGAAAATAAAGTTCTCAGAGTTGACCGTTTAACCGTTGGGGATACTACTCATGAAAGCTTTGGTATTTTAAGCATAGTCAATGGTGAAAACATCTTTGAGAAAGAAGCAGCTAGTCGTCAAATTACTGTGGCAAGCCCAACAGTTGAGACTGGGATATCTGTCGAAAAAGTAGGATTGTTTGATGCTGTTTTTGGTGTATTTAGTGGCTTGCAAAGTTGTGACAGTGTAAGGCAGTTTTTAAGCCGTTATCGTCCTAATGTTCCGAGGTATATATGGTTAGCTCCTAAAGGCATGAATAGTGCTTTTATAGGCAACGGTAGCGACGACCCTGGCTATTTGATTAGTGGCGAAAACAATAAGCTAAAATCTCATTTAGCCATATTAAATAGTGTCGGTTGCACTGAACAACCAGACGGAGAAATATTGAACCCTTTCTTAACTTCGTGGGGTATTGACGCGGCTATCGTTAATAACGGTTTTAAAAATTACAGGAAAACCATACTCCATGACCTTGCTAACGAAGGTCATAAAATCGTTAACAATTTACCTGCCGAAGATGAAGTATTCGATTCAAAAGCCTTGAAGGAAAACCAGGTAGAGCTAGAAGATAAATTTAACCAAAGCGTTGTAGATGCTGTTGATGTATCAGACGACGACTTTAAAAAACTAGCAGACAAAATCAATAAAACTCATCAGGAAAGACTACAACATCACAAGGGAAGGCTTGCTAGAACCTACCAAGTTCCCATAACAAAGGAGTTAGTTGATAAAGATAATGACGATTTTTATAGTGTGGTTAAGCGACATTATTATCTTCTGAATCCTGACAGTATGGTTAGGCTTGAATCTAGGAAGATGACCAATATTAATAAAGCAGGTGAGGGTGCTGCATTTACTCCTGATATTAACAAAGCATTCAAACTTTCTACAGAGTCAAAGCTTTTGAAAGATATCGGGCTTTTAGAGATTCTAGAAACATCTGGACTTCATGAAAGCCATGAACTAGCTGTTAGGGTTGGTGAGCAGATTAGAAAGAATATATGGATTTACGAACAGTATATTTGTAAGTTCAGAACTGATAAAACGGATATTCCTAGCAATCTATCCATCATTAGAACATTACTAGATAGAATAGGCTACAAACTCCCACAAACGAAGCAAAAAAGGGAAGGTGATAAAACCATCTGGCTACATGATAAACCTGCTATTGATTGGGAAAAGATAGTTACAGTATCTAAAAATGGTAAACAGCGTACCAAGCCCGTGTTAGATGCTAATGGTGACATATTACCAATAATTGATGAAAGATTCGATATCTTTACAGCATGGCAAGCTAAAGAAGCATTAGAAATAGCCAAGGAACAGGAAAAACTAGCACAGTTCAATTTCCCGGCTGAACTAGCGCAGGTAATGGGTAATGCCGTGAAATCACAAGATTACTCAGGTTCTAGAAAATGGTTTGAGAGTGCGTTATCCAGTGCTATCAATTCAAGCGATTATTGGGAAGTAGTCCAGGTTGTAGAAAAGCTAGAAAGTTCGATTGTGACCCCTGACAAATTTGGACACTTGACTCTTGACCAGTCTAGCCATAATGACCAACTCAGAAACATACTATCTGATGTTATTGGTGATAATGCCCAAGCAATCCATACTTTGCAGATACATCAAAGTAAATGGGAATCAGGAGATCGTCAATTAATTACACCACAAAAAGCTGTGGCAGTTACACCCACAGAACAGGTTTTAATTAGCAGCCCTGTACAAAAAGTTGAGGTAATACCAACTACAAAACAACCACAACCGGAATTTATAACTATGGCAGAATCAGATATAGATTCTATTCATAATTATGTAGTTGAGAAATTAGAACTTGATGATACAGCTTCATTAGAATCTCTATTCAATTCTATGACTTTGGGCAAAAAAGGAATCTTTAAAAATGCCTTTGCTCTTACTTATAAAAAGATATCTGAGACTATCGAAGTCTAGCTAGTTGTTAATCAATATTCCCCCCTGCCTTTGGGGGACTAATTCACATTCATTTAGGAGAAATGCTGTTTTTGGGTTGTGACATTGTGACAAAAAAGTGACATAATAGAAGTATAAAAATGTCACTATAAAAACTATGGCTAAAGAAGAGAAATTAAGAATATTTGAACTGTTCCGAAAGGGTGTTACAGTTCCAGAAATCGAAAAGACCTCTAGCATCAACAGACGGACACTATACCGATGGATGCAAGAATATCAAAGCAGTCAAGAGCCTGTTAAACCTTTAGATGTAGAAATACAAGAGGTCAAGGATCAAAGTGATGCTGAAATAGAATTAATTAAATTGAAAGATAGTTGGGTAGAGATTGCATCCGATAATAGTATTAGAAGTTGTTTAGCTAATGCCAGAATTAGAGAAAAACTATCAGATATTCTTCTAGACCAGTTGGAAGAGGCTGATTTGAATTTAAGGTCTATTTACACATTAAGTCAGTGTATCTCACTGCACACAAAGCTAGAGCGTGAAATGGGAATGTACGAGTTAATGAATAATCCCAACCTTGCGATGAAAATACTGGAAAGTCGAGGTTACACCATAGATAATCCTTCAGAAGAATTACCAAAAGAAAATATTGATTTGTCGGGTATGTCTCCTGAAGAGTTAAGTCGGGAATATAAAAAATTATTAGCAGCCGTCTAACCACCCCACTAAATAAGCGCATATAACCACCTATTAACAAGCTTAATAGGTGGTTTGTTTATGTCCATAATGCCGATAGAGGTAGTGTAGATTATTAAACCTGATTCTAGTTTCTACAGTTGGATGATTAAAGTAATTATCCTATTAGCGGTATCTATAGTGGCAGTAGAGAGAGTTTACCCGTTAAGAGGATGAAACTATCATGGTTAATCTATGCTAGGCTAGAATCAAGAATTTTTTGTAACGGAAATTTCCTGTAAAGTGTAACGGCGGGTTTGGAGAAGATGTAACGGAATAGGAGAAAACT
>NZ_VILD01000019.1:21847-30597 GCF_009712085.1 Anabaena sp. UHCC 0253 | reverse complement strand
AGGAGGTGATTTCATGGAGAAATCCAGGGACTGTTTTCGGCTACAAGCTTTACCATGTAAAGCTTAGACAATTTTGCCAATTCTCAAATATCTACAGGATGCTGTCCATAATAAGGCAGAGCTTGTGACCAATGGGGATTTTTTACCTTGCTGCCAATCTAAATAAGCTAAATTCAAAATACTATTAACAGTAGCGGCTAAATGAGATGTAGCTGAAATTAACTGATAACTGGTATGCCAATTAGCTAGGGTTTCTTGCCATGCGGTTGGTGTGAAGACTGTATCTGTTAATAAGGCAGTAAGGCCAGAATCATCAGGGGTGGGTTGATAAATAGCGCCGAATACTTGTCCCCGCTGTGCTGGCATTTCTACTGCAATTACTGGATATTGGCAATTTTTGGGGAGGAGAGAAGTATTTTCAGTTTTGTCAGTAGCAATAGAATGGTTATATAAGGTATATTCTTGCCAAGCTACTGCCGCTAGAGTGGAAATGGTAAACACTGGAATTTTTAGCTGTTGTGCTAATGTACGAGCAGTGACAACACCAATACGAGTTCCTGTAAAACCACCTGGACCTTTAGCAACGGCGATAAATTCTATATCTGTCCAAGTTAGCGGTTTAATTGTTTCCAGTAAGTATTGATGGATGTGACTAGATAAATCACGCCCTAAATTCCAAACTTGTGATTGGGGATGATCTGCAAAGTTGCTAATTGCCAAACCAAGTTCTGGTGTTGTGGTATGCAAGGCTAAGGCGTGTTTATTCTGTGGGAGATGTTTGATTATGGTTGTCAAAGTAAATGCAAATATATTTTTCTGATAAATAATACAGCAGAATTTAGGAACGGAAAGTTAAATAGCTTTTGTTTTGGGCTTTTCAGGGCAACTGAATTAAGCTTTTCAAATTTGGTGTTGCTGATTTTCAGTATGAAGTATTCAGCAACACTTCAGAATCTGCCTTGAATAACTGAGAAGTCATGAGTTTAGGTGGGGACTAATTCACCTGGGCGTAATTTAGACCATTTACCTAGTTCTTGCTTAAAACTGAGACAACCCACAACATCCCATTCCATTTCAATTATTTCGCCCTGTGTACGAATATTGACGTTAATGGAAGGTTCGTTGGGGTCAAAATTTGGTGTTTCTGTCAGGTGGGGCTGTTGGTGCTGAGTTTCTACGGCGTTGTAGGTAACACAGCGGTCTACATAGTGGCAATTCACGCAAATACACATAATAGAACCAACTCTAAAAACCTTTATAGTTAATGTAGCTTAAGCCAGAATAATAAGCATGACTTACTGGGTTGATTTTTATGACAATGGATGAATTAGTTAGTTCTCGCCTAGCCGCCAAAAATTGGCCTTTTAATCTGGAATATTTGCCACAACCTGTTTATATGGTAGGTGGTGCGGTACGTGATGCGATTTTGGGTAGAGTGCGGGAGTATATGGATTTAGATTTTATTATTCCATCGGATGCGGTGAAGATAGCTAGAAAAATTGCTCAACGTTATCAAGCTGGTTTTGTATTACTTGATGCTGAAAGACAAATTGCTCGTGTAGTATTTCCTGAAGCTACGGCTGATTTTGCTCAACAGGAGGGAGAGAGTTTAACTGCGGATTTGTATAGAAGAGATTTTACTATTAATGCGATCGCTTATAATCCCCATACTCAAGAAATTATTGATCCTCTCCAAGGCTATAAAGATATAGAATATGGCTTATTACGGATGATATCACCTGTAAATCTGCAAAACGATCCTTTGCGATTAATGCGGGCTTATCGTCAAGCTGCTCAACTGGGTTTTACTATTGAACCAGCTACTCAGGAGACAATTCGTAGTTTAGCAGCAAGCATCAATGAGGTAGCAGCAGAAAGAGTTCGAGTAGAAATTAATTATTTGTTGGCAAATTCTCAGGGGACATCTTGGCTAAATCTTGCTTGGAAAGATGGTGTTTTAACCAGGTTTTTCAAAAATGCTACTGAGCAAAGTTTTATAAAGTTAAATGCTGTTGATCAAGCTGCTACGTTAATTAGCGATAATTGGCAGGAATTAGGAGAAGAATTGGCAACTTATGTGCGTGAAACTGTGAAAACTTCTTGGTTAAGCATTGCTAAACTTGCTTGTCTTGTTGACTCAAAACCAGAAGTTGCAGAAATAGAACTACAGAAACTTACTTACAGTCGCACAGAAAATCGGGGTGTAACAACGGCTTTAAGACTGTTTTCGGAAATAAAAGAGGTAAATATATCTTTGCGGAAACAGTATTTTCTCTTTCGGGAAATGGGTATTTTATTTCCGGCTGTGTTGGTATTAGCTTTAGCAAATGATATTGTAGCTAAGGGAATGTTTGAGGAAAGTATGTTAGCTATATACAAACCTTTAATCAAGCGTTATCTTAACCCTAATGATGTTGTTGCACATCCTACTGCTTTACTCAATGGTAAAGACATTATGACAGCGTTAAACATTCCTGCTTCACCACAGGTAGGTGAATTATTAATGGAGGTTGGTGTGGCCCAAGCTGAAGGTAAAATTTCCACAGCGAAAGAAGCACTAGACTTTGCAGTAAATTTAGTCAAAGATTAAACTTCTTCAATTCTTATTTGAGCGGTTTATTTAAGTTTTATGGAGTAATAAATGAGTCTAATTTGGCAGGCTGATTTTTATCGTAGTCCCCGGCAAAATTTACCAGGACAGGTATTATGGGAATTATTAGTTTGTAATGAAACTCGTAGTTTCGAGTATGCGGCTACTTGTCCCCAATCACAAGCTAATTCTATTTGGATTACTCAACAATTACAATTAGCAAGTGGGGGAAAGTTACCAGATGTAATTCAGGTATTTCGTCCTCAGTCTTTAAGTTTAATTACAACTGCGGGAAATAATTTAGGTATCAAGGTTGAAGCTACTCGAAGAACTACGGCGTTGAAACAGTGGTTAAAAGCGAAGGAATATACTCTAACTGTGGATAAACCACCTCCAGTACCATTACCTGAAAATTTGTGGGGGAAGAATGGCGCTTTGCAACGATTCCATCTGGTGATATTGTGGATGAGTTTATAGAACGTCCAATTCCTATTTTACAAATCCCAGAGTTTCTAAAACCAATTAATCTTGGTGTAGCTTCAACAATTCCTATTCCTGGGGTAGTAATTTATGGTGGACGACAATCTATGCGTTTATCGCAGTGGTTACAAGAAACTAATCCTGTATCATTAAACTACATTTCTGGTGCGCCTGATGGTTTGATTTTAGAAGCTGGTTTAGTGGATAGATGGATTTTGGCGACTTTTGAAGATGAGGAAATTACCAATGCGGCAAAAACTTATGAACAAAGAAAACAGCTAAGTCATGGGTTACACTTTCTTTTAGTACAGCCAGATGATTCGGGAATGACTTATACTGGTTTTTGGTTGTTGCGACAAGAGGAATAAACTGTTTTTGTAGGTTTAAATAGGGCTTGCTAAAAGAAATTTAAACCTTTGATGAATTAATAATTTCAGGTTCTAGATGATGCTTCTTTAGAGGATGTTTGAAAAGTATCAGAATTAATCGAGATACCCCCAACTCTCCTTCAACTATATTTATATAGCAATTTCCGGTGTTGCTGATTAAGAGTATGATTTTGTTATGCCTACGGCACGCTGCGCGAACACGCAGAGGCGCAGAGTCACAGAGAGTAAGAGTTTGAAATCATTGATTTTTGAATTTCATACCCTAATTCAGCAACGCCCAATTTCCATTCAAGTGAGCTATAAGCAGTAGAAATTAACCGCAGATAAACGCAGATTTTTTTGTACCTCATCAGATTAGGAACCGCTATATATTTTATGGTTATTCTTCATCCACTTTCAGACTTTATCAACTCCAATTCTATTATTGCTTCTTTACAAACTAACTATTACTACGAAGGGAAATGTCCTGAAACTGGCGAAGTTCTCAGATTACCCCGTACACCTTTATCAGAAGCTATAGCTTATGGTTTAATGCAACAAATTGAGCAAAATCAATTGTATGGCTCTGAGGGAAAAATGTATGGTATTTTGCTAGTTGAATTACCCAATGGTGAACAAAGAGTTATTAAAGCTTTTTCTGGTTTATTGAATGGTAATAGTATTGTTGAAGGTTGGGTTTCCCCTATCTCTGGAAGAGAAGAAGTAGCTTTATTAGAAAACCAGACTTTAGCAGAGCTAGAAGCAATTAAACAACAAATAATTAGTCTTCAACAAGTTCCAGAAAGAGGAGAATATCAGGCTCTATTTGCTGAATATACTTTACAGTTACAAGCTATTAAATTACAGCATGATCATAGCAAATTGCTAAGAGAAGAACAACGGCGACAATTTGATCAAAATCTCACAGAAGAATCTTTGAAAATTGCCCTGGCAAAACTAGAGGCAGAAAGTCGTCAGCAGGGAATTGAACGCCGAAATATTAAACGTTATCAAAATGGAATTTTACAGCCTTTACAGGAAACTATAACCACCGCAGACAAGAAAATTTCAGAACTAAAACAACAACGGAAACAACTATCCCGGCAATTACAAAAACAAATGCACGCTGCTTATAGCCTCACTAATTTTTATGGAAAATCTCTATCTTTACAGCAATTATTACCAAAAGGAACACCCACGGGTACAGGTGAATGTTGCGCTCCTAAATTATTACATTATGCAGCTACTCATGGATTAAAACCTCTAGCAATGGCTGAATTTTGGTGGGGTGATTCTACTATAGAGAATAAAGTTAAAGGAGAATTTTACGGTGCTTGTTTAGAAAGATGTCAACCTTTAATGGGATTTCTACTATCAGGATTAAAACCAAACAAAGTAGAGATAATTTATGAAGATGAATGGCTGATTGCTGTCAATAAATACTCTGGATTATTATCTGTGCCTGGTCGTTATTTTCATAATCAAGATAGTGTAATTAGTCGCTTACGTTATTTATATAATCAAGAATTAATAGCTATACATCGTTTAGATCAAGATACTTCTGGGATTTTATTAATAGCTAAAGATTTATTTACTTATTCTCAATTAAGTCAACAATTTCAAAAAAGACAAGTTCATAAAGTTTATGAAGCGATAATTGCAGGTTCTTTAAATATTACGGAAGGTGAAATTAATTTACCTTTGTGGGGAAATCCTGACAATCGGCCTTATCAACAAGTGGATTTAGAACGGGGAAAACCTAGCTTAACTCATTTCCGGATCATGGACAGGGAGGGAAATTTTACACGGGTAGAATTTACGCCTCTCACTGGACGTACCCACCAATTACGAGTCCATGCTGCTGATAGGAGAGGGCTGGGAATGAAGATTTTGGGAGATAAACTCTATGGTTGTCATGCAAAGAAAAGTAGATTATATCTGCACGCAAGGGAGTTAAGTTTTCAGCATCCTCATGTAGAAAAAATCTTACATTTACAGGTAAAAACACCGTTTTAACTAGGACATTAATTTTGTAAAGATATATTGACAAACACTCTAAAATTATCTTATTGTTTAATATAACAAGCGTTCGATATAAAAACCGGGCTATGCCGAAAATTGTTGATCACGAACAATACCGCAAAGAATTACTCGGTAAATGTTTTGATTTATTTGCTGCAAAAGGTTATGCGGCCATTACCATGCGGGAAATTGCTGCGGATTTAAAGGTTTCAACAGGGACGCTGTATCATTACTTTCCCAACAAACAAGCTTTGTTTGAGCAATTGGTGGAAGAAATTAGTCAGCAGGATATTATTGCAGCTTTAACAGAGTTTGGAGGGAAAAATAACTTATCAGAATTAATGGCAGCCTTGGGAGAATACCTGGTTAAAAATGAGGATTATTTAATTAAGTGGACTTATGTCTGGGTTGATTTTTGTCAACATCAAGACTCAAAAATAATGCTGAGTAATAGCACTATTTTTAAACGTGCTAATCAAAGATGTCAGCACGTAGCCTGTGATTTATTAGGTGTTAGAGATGTGGTATTAGCCTCTTTTGTTTTGAGTTTTGTGAATGGTGTGGTTCTGGAAAAATTATGGGGAAATGAAAATATTGATTTTCCTGAACAATGCCAGCTTTTGGGTGAAATGGTGACAGCATATTTAGAGAAAAAGTCTAGGAATAAATGCCAATAAATTTATTTTTGATGGGGGAAATTAGATGAATTATAAACTGTTGTTTAAACCAAAAAATCAAGGTTTAATTGCTTTAATAATTGCGGCTACTACGATTACAGCAGGAATTGCTATTTATGGGATTTCCAACTTTGGGCAAATGGGTAAAACGTCTGTAACAGAAGTAGAAACAATTGTACCTGTTCCGAAAATAGTTACTGCGTTAGGAAGACTAGAACCAGAAACAGAAGTCATTAAATTATCTGCACCTTTAGCATTAGATGGCGATCGCATTGCCGAAGTATTAATTAAAGAAGGTGATAATGTTAATGCAGGACGGGTAATTGCTATTTTACAATCTCGTGATATCTTAAAAAATTCCGTCATTCAAGCACAGAAACAAGTGAGAGTTGCCCAAGCTAAATTACAACAAATTAAAGCCGGAGCTAAATTAGGAGAAATTCAAGCACAAAAAGCAAGTGTTGAGAGGATTAAGGCACAATATGCAGGAGATAAGCAAGCCAAGCAGGAAAATATTGCTCGGATATCAGCCCAATGGCAAGGTGATAGAATTGCCCAAACTGCAACTATTAATAAATTAACAGCAGAACTTAAAAATGCGGAACTAGAGTATCAACGCTATGAACAGTTATTTACTGAAGGGGCAATTTCTAACTCTGTAATTGATAGCAAACGATTAACTGTCGAAACTGCTAAACAGACATTAAGTGAATCCCAAGCTGTTCTGAATCGGATTAATACTACAGCAAATAAACAACTAGCAGAAGCTAGAGTTGAACTCAATCGCATTAATACTACTAGCAATAAACAAATTAGTGAAGCCACAGCCAAACTGAATAGTGTCGCCGAAATTCGTCCTGTAGATGTGCAGTTAGCGCAAGCAGAAGTTGAAAGTGCGATCGCTGATTTAAAACGTGCAGAAACTGAACTAGAAGCAGCTTATATTCGTGTCCCAATGACAGGACAAATTATCAAAATCCATACTAAAGTCGGCGAAAAAATTGGTGAAAACGGTATTGCTGATTTTGCTCAAACTAACACAATGGTAGCCGTAGCAGAAGTTTATCAAACAGATATTAGCAAAATAAAATTAAAACAAAAAGCTATAATTACCAGTCAAGGATTTACAGGAGAACTGCAAGGTACAGTTGAACAAATTGGTTTACAAGTTAACCGCCAAAATGTTTTTAGTGATCAACCAGGAGAAAACTTAGATAGCCGGATTGTAGAAGTAAAAATTCGCCTGAATCCTGAAGATAGCAAAAAAGTTTCTAGTTTAACTAATTTACAAGTGCAAACAACAATTAAATTGTAATTTATTTTCCCATAGAGGTGCAGAGAGGAAAAAAATGATTAATAAAATGTTTCGGAAAACTCCCCTAGCTTGGCGACAATTAATGAAAGAAAAAACGCGGCTTGTGGTTGCAGTCGCGGGAATTAGCTTTGCCGATATACTGATATTTATTCAGATGGGTTTTGAAAGTGCATTATTTGATGCTGCTGTTCAACCTCATCGCAATCTACAAGCGGATTTAGTATTAATTAATCCTCAATTTGAAACTTTATTTTCAGTTAAAAGTTTTTCGAGAGAAAGACTTTATCAAGCATTAAGTTATAATGGTGTAAAATCAGTTAGTTCTATTTACATTAGTACCGGACAATGGCGCAATCCTGAAACAAGAATGGATCGAGCTATTTTAGTTTGGGGTGTAGATCCGGTTACACCTGGCTTGAAATTTCCTGAACTGCAAGCTAAAAAAGATTATCTTAAACAATTAAATCAAGTTTTGTTTGATGAAGCTAGTCGTCCAGAATATGGACAAGTTGGGAGTATTTTTCGAGAAACAGGGAAATTTAACGCCGAATTAAGCGGAAGAAATGTCAGTGTCAAGGGATTATTTCAAAATGGTGCTTCCTTTGCTGCTGATGGTAATGTTGTTGTTAGTGATTCTACTTTTTTACAATTATTTCCTACTCGTAAACCTGATCAAATTGAAGTTGGGTTAATTACTCTTCAACCCGGTGCTGATATTGAAAAAGTTCAAGCACAACTGAGAAGAGGATTAAATCCAGATCCCAAAAATCCCTTTGTTGAAGTTGGTACTCCGGAAACATTTGCCCAAAAAGAAAGAACTTATTGGTCTAATGGTACAGGGATTGGTTTTATTTTTGGTTTGGGTGTGATAGTCGGTTTTATTGTTGGTATTGTCATTGTTTATCAAATTCTTTATTCCGACGTTTCTGATCACTTACCAGAATACGCCACTCTCAAAGCAATGGGTTATACCGACAATTATCTATTACGAGTTTTGTTGCAGGAAGCATTATTGTTAGCAGCTTTGGGTTATTTACCTGCATTTTTTCTATCTTTTGGGATATATCAATTAACTTTTGCGGCAACTCTTTTACCAATATATATGAAGGTAGATCGGGCAATTAATGTTTTTATTTTAACGGTAGTTATGTGTACTATTTCTGGGGCAATTGCAATGCGAAAACTCCGTTCGGCTGATCCTGCGGATATTTTTTAATATAAAGGTAAAAATCAACTATGTCATTCGATTTTTCAACCATCGCTATTCCAGCTACTTCTAGTTCAGAAACAGTTATTTC
>NZ_VILD01000019.1:0-21822 GCF_009712085.1 Anabaena sp. UHCC 0253 | reverse complement strand
CTGTTGCTAATCTCAATCATTATTTTGGGAGTGGGGCGCTCCAAAAACAAGTATTATTTGATATTAATTTAGAGATTAAGGCGGGGGAAATTGTGATTATGACGGGTCCCTCTGGTTCGGGAAAAACTACCCTGTTATCATTAATGGGGGGTTTACGTTCTGCCCAAAATGGAAATTTGCAAATATTAGGACAGGAAATGTCTGGCGCAAGTAAAGGACAATTAACTAAATTGCGTCGTCAAATAGGTTATATTTTTCAAGCACATAATTTGATGAGTTTCTTGACAGCCAAAGAAAATGTGCGGATGTCTTTGGAGTTGCATGAGGATTATCTCAAAGGTGATATTAACGCCAAAGCTACAGCGATGTTAGAACACGTTGGGTTAGGAGAACATATTAATTACTATCCAGAGAATTTATCAGGTGGACAAAAGCAACGGGTAGCGATCGCCCGCGCTTTAGTCAGTCACCCAAAAATAGTATTAGCAGATGAACCTACAGCTTCATTAGATAAACAATCTGGCCGGGATGTGGTGGAATTAATGCAAATGTTAGCTAAAGAGCAAAATTGTACTATTTTGCTTGTCACCCATGATAATCGCATTCTAGATATAGCTGATCGCATCGTTTACATGGAAGATGGACAACTGAAAAGTGATGGAGTAGATATTGGAGTCAAAGTAAATTAATACTCCTTTATTTAAAGATAATTTCCTCCCGAATTTCCAGATTAAGAGTGTGTTGAATTTTCAAAAGTTTTGTCAAACTAGCACTAGCATATCCATTTGCTTCATCACGTTGTACCTGTTGAGGTTTCACTCCTAAAAGTTTGGCAAAACTCTCTTGAGTGTATCCACGAATAATCCGCGCTTTGATTAGTGCTTCTGGTAATTTCTCTAAACTATCATATTGTAATTTCTCAATTTTACCTTGATTATTTTTGAGATTTTCGTACTCTTTTATCTCTTCAGTAAACTCCTCAATTTGGCTTTTGAGTGAATCAATACGAGCCTCATGGCGTAGTTTTTGGTTTTCATCTTCTGGAATTGGTTTACTAGCATATTGAGCCATTGCTAACTCAAATTTCTTCATCTGTGCTTTAGTAATATTGTACTGCCATTCATTGAAAATCATAATCTTTAACCTATCACTCATTTGTTCAAGAATGGCATTACCTAATAATAAAAATTAATTAGATAATGCCAATTTATTTATCTCCCTGTTTTATATTGCTAATTTTGAATGTTTAATAATCAATATCAGCAAAAAGTATTTCGCATCCTATCCTTACAGATCAACTGCTACTATACCTTTGATATTGCCATTACGGTCTTGCTGGAAAAATTCTAAACAAGTGGTAAATGGATCTTCAAAAGTGTTGTTAGCAATCGAAAACTCGCAGCGATATTTGTTTTTTTGTGCCGACCTTCTGCTACTAGGATGCAAAATAGGGTCGAGTTCTTTCAAGAGTTTAAAGTCTACTTGATCGTCTTCCCAACAAACATCAATATCTTCAGGAAGTTTTTTAGTAGTTACAAAACTTCCGCCGAGATAAATTCTCTGACAACCGCATTGCTTTAATATCTCGCACCCTTGCTTGAGTCCAGATAAAAGATTTTGTCGGCGTTTATTGTAAGCTAGAAACTCTTCAATTTCATCCCAAGTAGCCAAATGAATTCCTGGTAGCAAATTGCCATTTTGATCGAATATCAAACTCATACTATGTTTTTATCCTGTCATAAATTTATTCCTCCGATAAATTCACTAAATTAACCGATTAAACTTAAATAGAATTAGACATCAGCTTGTGATTTACAAAGCTTTGATACTTATTTCTAGATTAATTTATCGGTGTTAATAGAAGAATTTACGGCTTATGTGAGTTAGTATTAAAACTCTTGTAATTTCGTTAATAATTCCAAAATTATCGTGTTAGAAAACCCTGGAAAAACTTATAAAACAACAAAATTTTTCAACTCACGTAAAGGCGTAATTGGCGTTGCATATTTGTAGACTGATAGGGGCTGGAAACATTAAAGTTTTGTTCCGCAGTCAATAAAATCATTCCATTATTCAGCAACGGCCTGTAATTTTGTAGTTGTTCTTCTATATCTAATAATAGTACAACAAAATTGTTGTGTCAATATATAATCTAACAATAAATCCAAAATTAATCTCTACCCAAAAAACTCGCAGCCATTACCCAGCAATACAGACAGGATTGTAAAATAACGCACTCCAAACCCCAGACATCCCTTACCGATACTTGTCTCTGGGCAACAATCTGTTAATCTAGCTGTGTGCAGGATTAATAAAATAGTCAATGGAAATTAGTAATTTATTCAAAGCCGGTGGCGTAGTCATGTGGCCACTGCTGTTTTTTTCCGTTTTAGCGATCGCCCTAATTATTGAACGAATCATCTTTTGGGCAAAAATCACTAATCGTCAAAACCGTATTATTCAAAGCGTTCTTAAACTCTATCGTCAAGGTGATGTAGTTAGCACCTTAACAGCACTTCATAACAACATTGATTTACCTATGTCGCGGATTTTTTTAGCAGCCTTAGAATTAGAAGAACCCAACCCAGAAGAATTTCGTTTAGCTTTAGAAAGTGAAGCACAGGCCGAAATACCCTTATTAAAAAGGTTTCAAAACATTTTCGATACAATTATTGGTTTAGCCCCCTTGTTAGGACTGCTAGGTACAGTATTAGGGTTAATTACTTCCTTTGCATCATTAAATATTGGTGATGTTGGTGCAACAAAAGCCACTGGTGTCACCTCTGGGATTAGTGAAGCCTTAGTATCTACAGCAACAGGATTAGTGGTAGCTATTATTACCCTGTTTTTTGCTAATAGCTTTCGAGGAATGTATTTACGCCAAATTGCTTGGATTCAAGAATATGGCGGCCAATTAGAATTACTTTATCGTCGTCACTATGAAAGAGGGGATAAATCCTATGCGTCTACCCGATGAACCTGATTTACCAGCGCAGATTAATATTGTACCGATGATTGATGTCATCTTTGCAATTTTGACATTTTTTATCATGTCCACCTTATTTTTAACCCGTTCCGAAGGATTACCAGTTAATTTACCCAAAGCTGCCACAGCCAAAGCCCAAGCATCAGCCGCACCAATTACTGTCACAATAGACTCAGCAGGCGCTTTGAGTGTGAACCGTCAGCCAGTCACCCTGGATGCTTTACCGACACAGGTACAGCAATTAATGGGGAATAATCCAGAGATCGTAGTGATTATTAATGCGGATCAAAATGCTACTCATGGTCAAGTCGTGGTAGTTATGGATCGGGTGCGGCAGATCAAAGGCGCAAAATTAGCGATAGCGACTCAAAAACCTTAACTACTTAGTTGTTCATGGTATTCTAAGAATTAGATATAGCTGTTTTAACACCACATTTTTAGGAGATAAACTATGACTATTTGGGTAAATGAGCAAATTGATCCTTCGGGGATGATTCATGCCTGTATTGCCTGTTGTGATGAGTCTCAGGCTAAAGATTGTCATGAATCATTTCAGAATAATTTGACCGAAATACAAAAAGCAGACGGCTGGGTTGCCAAATTACGAACAGTTACTTCTTGGGATGATGTGCCAGTTAATGCTTTAAAACTCAATTGACAGGGATAGGGAATAGAATAGGTAATCAATTCTTACTTGTTACCTATTACCAAAATATGACAATATACTTTTATAGTACCCGTGAAGAATACGGCTGTTTTTCTAACTTCTCAAATCATGGATTTGTCTTAGATGAATTATATTGGTCTACTAGTGAACATTACTTTCAAGCTCAAAAGTTCGTCGGTACACCTTATTTAGAAAAACTGCGATTAGTGAAAACGCCAAAAGAGGCTGCAAAAATGGGAAGACAAAGAACACTTCCTTTGCGTCCAGATTGGGAAAAAGTCAAAGATAACATTATGCGGAATGCGGTGTTATGCAAATTTTCTACCCATGCAAATATTAAAGAAATTCTCTTATCTACAGGTAATGAAGAATTAGTAGAAAAATCACCTATTGATTATTATTGGGGTTGTGGTGCAGATGGTAGTGGTAAAAATATGCTCGGCATAATTTTAATGGAAGTTAGAGAAAAGCTACAGAAAATCTAAGAGGATGTTTTGAAAGTCCCCTCATGGTATATCAAATACTTTCTGATCCCTCTAAGTCTCCCTGAAAAAGGGGGACTTTTACTTTAGTTGCACGCTGATGAAGGTTAGGGGGGGTTTAGGAATGTCTAACAATGACCAACTAAAACTTTTCAAATAACCTTTATTTTAGTGATTATTAACTACGATTTATTTATATTTATTTTTAATATACATTAATGATAACATAGTATAGAGATAAAAAAAAATAATCTCACTATATTGAGATATAACCTCTGATTGTGGGAATACTAAGGTATACAGACTAAAAAGGAGGAAAAATCTATGTTGCAATATTCAAGGAGTAATTTCGTAACGGAAAATGATTACATAGAAATACCGTCAGCATATTTACCGATAGTAAGTCAAGATACCATAACTCACGAATTTGAATCATATACAACAACATTATCTTTAGAAGAGATCCAAGAAAAACTATTAGCAGCATCTCAACTTACACAGCAAGGAATTAAAGAACAAAAAGCTGGTGAATTTCATCTAGCCATGAAATCTTTAAAAGATGCACTAAGACTTTTTCAAATAATTGGCAATACAGAAAAACAACCCCAGGTACTGGCTTTATTAGGGTTAGTAGCCTACAGTATGGTAGATTATGAATGGACTATTTCCTATTGTCAGCAGTGTTTGTCATTAATTCAGGACTACCCAGATCAGAAAATAGAAATGCAAGCACTTTCTTGTTTAGGAAATGCTTACCGACACTTACATGAATATGATAAAGCTATAGATTGCCTCAAGAGAGATTTACAAATAACTCAATATTTACAAGATCAGCGCAGTCAAGTAGCTGCACTAAATAATTTAGGATTAGTGTATAGAGCTTGTGGTAATTTTACACAGGCAATTTATTATTATTTGCAAAGCTGGAGAATTTTACAAGCACTCCAAGACAAATGGGGAGAAGAAAAAGTTCTGAAGAATTTAGGTAATGCTTACTACGCACTAGAAGATTATCCTCAAGCGATCGCCTATTATGAAAAATTTGTGATCATAGCCCGTTCCTTGAATAACCATCGCGCTGCTTCCCAGGTACTAAAAAATCTCGGTAATGCTTGCTATGCTTTAGGAGATTATCTCAAAGCCATTCAGTATTATCAAGAAAGATTGCAACTAGCTAGAGAAATTCAAGACAAACAAAGTGAAGAACAATCATTAAATACATTGGGAGTAGCCCACGAAGCCATAGGTCAATATCCTGAAGCGATCGCCTACTATGAACAACAACTAATCTTAGCTGAATCTATGCAAGACAGTCGCAGTATCGAAAAAGCCCTGGCCAGTCTCAAAGTCACTTGCTACGCCTTGGGTGATTATGCTAAAGCCATGCAATATCAGCAGCATCATTAAATTAAGATCCACATAATTGCTAGGATAAGGATCTTCTCCCTCAATATACTGGAGTTGCCAGCTACTATCCCCAATCCCATGCAGAACGAAACTCAACTTAGCCTTTTCGATGACTCTAGCCTCAATCAACAAGAACTAATTCCTAGAGATGTAAAGATCCCCATTCCCCCTGGAACTTACGCCAATATAGAAGACTTAGGAAAACACTGTAACATCTGTCAGCGATGTGCATTAGCCCAAAATCGTACTCATGCTGTAGTTGGACGTGGTAATCTCCAAGCTGAAATTATGATTATTGGGGAAGCACCAGGCAAAAACGAAGATGAAACAGGTTTACCATTTGTAGGTAGATCAGGGCAATTACTAGAAAACATCTTAGCATCCGTAAAATTAAGTACAGAAAAAGATATATATATTGCGAATATTTGCAAGTGTAGACCACCAGAAAACCGTGTACCTACCACTGAAGAAGCAGCGGCTTGTAAACCCTATTTATTCGAGCAAATTCGCCTAGTTGACCCAAAAATTATTCTTTTAACAGGTGCAACCTCCGTCAAAGGTATTATTGGCGACAAACGTCCCATTACTAAAATTCGTGGTCAGTGGATAGAGTGGGAAGGACGTTTATGTATGCCAATTTTTCATCCTTCCTACCTACTGCGTAATCCTTCACGGGAACAAGGAAAACCTAAATGGCTAATGTGGCAAGATATACAGGCAGTGCGGTCTAAGTTTGATGAACTTCAGAACAAAGACAAAAATTAAAAATTGAAAATTAGTAAACCATAGACTACAACCAACAAAATTGTAGACAGCAGTAGAGGACTTAAACCCTTGAATTTACGGTAAAGTTAAAAAATAACAAAATATCAAATCATCAGATTTTTACCACTAAAACATGGGCAGTATTTGGGAACTCGATTTTTACTCTCGTCCAATTCTGGACGAAAATCAGAAAAAAGTGTGGGAAATGTTAGTGTGCGAAAGTCCGGCCGATATTGGTACACAGACAGATTCTCTGTTTCGCTATGCTAAATATTGCCCCAGTACCCAAGTAAATTCGGGTTGGTTGCGGACAGCGATCCAGGAAGCTATAGAAAAAGCCGGTTCAACACCCATCAAAATCCGCTTTTTTCGTCGCCAAATGAATAACATGATTACAAAATCCTGTGAAGATGTGGGTGTACCCGCAGTACCAAGTCGGCGGACATTGGTTCTCAATCAGTGGATAGAACAGCGCATGAAAGAAGTTTATCCCCAGGAACAGGGATATCAAGGAGTTGCTAATCCTTCTGTGCGTTTAGATAGACCTTTACCCCAGCGATTACCAGATGCGTTGGAAGGAAAACAGTGGGCGTTTGTTACCTTAGACGCAGGGGATTTTGCAGAAATGCCAGAATGGGAAATTGGCTTTGGTGAAGCTTTTCCCCTAGAGTTGGCGCAATTATCCCCAGAAACTCGGATTCCAGGGATTTTGATTTTCTCACCAAGGGCTTTACCTATAGCGGGTTGGATGTCTGGTTTAGAAATGGCTTATTTGCGGTTTGACACCAGTGAAGGCAACAGATTAATTTTAGAAACAGGGGCTACAGAAAGTTGGATTGTGGCTAATATCCGCACTCCCGAACTCTTAGCAGAAGCACAGGGCTTTGCAGTAGCTAAGGAACAAGCCAATGGAGTACATTTTATTGGTGTGCAGTCTGATCCTCAATCTCAGTCTTTTGCCGGATTTTGGCTGTTACAAGAAATTAATTTACCATGATAAAAAACTGTAACTGTTTATGACACGCTAATGGGATAATGGTCTGCGTCTATTAAGCGGTTTATATCCAAAATCCATAATTCATAAAAGGACATGGGTTCTGTAAATTTGTTACAAGATACACTGGCGGAACAGGTACTAGAACTTGCCCTCAAATCTGGTGCTGAGGCTGCGGAAGTGTATCAGTCGCGATCGCTTTCTCGACCAGTATTTTTTGAAGCCAACCGTCTCAAACAACTAGAAACCAGTCAAGCTGAGGGTACAGCCCTGCGGCTATGGCGGGATGGTTGTCCCGGTTTGACGGTGGCTTATGGCGATGTTGATCCCCAAGCTATGGTGGAAAAATCTTTGGCACTTAGTCAATTAAATTCACCGGAAACAGTAGAATTAGCGAGTCATGCCGGGCAATCCTACCCAGATTTAGGCACATCTGTATCCGTAGAGATGTTGATTAAATGGGGCAAAGAAGCGATCGCCTTAATTCATGATGTCTATCCAGATATTCTTTGTCATAGTGACTGGGAATGTGATGTAGAAAACACCAGACTCATCAACAGCAAAGGCTTAGATTCTCACTACACCGATACCACACTTAGCTGCTATATGTCAGCGGAATGGGTGAGAGGTGATGATTTTCTCAGTGTTGCTGATGGACAAACTCAACGCTTTGAACTCCACCCGGAGAAAGTAGCTAACCAAATTTTACAACGATTAAATTGGGCGCAAGAAAACGTTCCCAGTCCTAGCGGTCGTTGTCCTGTATTGTTCACTTCTAAAGCAGCAGATATGCTGTGGGGAACTGTGCAATCAGCTTTGAATGGTAAACACATCTTGGAAAAAGCTTCTCCCTGGGTGGATAGATTAGGTAAACCAGTGATTGCACCCACTCTTACCCTTTACCAAAATCCAGAAGCAGGTCCCTATAGCTGTCCCTTTGATGATGAAGGTCAACCTACCCAATCCTTGATATTTATCGAGAATGGGATTTTACGGAATTTTTATAGCGATCGCACCACTGGACGACAATTAAACAGTGGTAGCACTGGTAACGGTTTTCGTCCTGGCTTAGGTAGTTATCCCACCCCTGGGCTATTTAACTTCCTGATTCAACCCGGTAATCTTTCGCTCATAGACTTGATTAGGAAGATGGATGATGGCTTAATTATCGATCAAATGCTAGGTAGTTCTAGCGGGTTATCTGGTGATTTTTCCATCAATGTAGATTTAGGCTATCGAGTCAAAAACGGTCAAATCATTGGCCGCGTCAAAGATACGATGGTAGCAGGTAATGTCTACACAGCCCTTAAACAATTGGTGCAATTAGGTGGCGATGCCGATTGGAATGGTTCTTGTTATACACCATCTTTGATAGTAGAAGGACTATCCATCACGGGTAAAAATAATTAATATGGCAATAAGCTGTTGTGCATTTAGTTTGTATAATTCTAGCGGGCAAGACTTCGACAAAGCTCAGTCCGAGGATGCCCACACCACAAAGTTCAACTAAATTGTAGTTATCAAATTTATCTGCATCACAGCTTATTTAGCTACTTTGAGAAAATGCTGTAACGGTTCTCAGAAATGATACAACGATAAGGATATATTGAAATTAATCTCCACCGTATCTAATATCAAAGGTATGATTATTTGGCAACCAGGACAGCACATTAATAACGATAGATTTATCATTCAAGGTAAACCATTGGGTAGCGGTGGTTTTGGTATTACCTACAAAGCTTTAGAACCCAGCACGGGTAAATTATACGCAATTAAAACCCTCAACCAGCAAATGCAATTGCGAGAGGACTTTGCAGAACAACAGGTTAAGTTTATTAACGAAGCCTTGACAATTAAAGGTTTTGATCATCAGCACATTCTCAAAGTCCATGAAGTCATCCAATCAGGTGAGCTTTTTGGCGTGGTGATGGAATATATTGATGGAGTAACTTTATTTCAATATATTCGACAAAAGGGACAACTTGCCGAAAGTGAAGCACTATTATATATAGATCAAATTGGTCAGGCTTTAGAATATATTCACGCTAAAGGCAGTTTACACCGGGATATAAAACCCCAAAATATTCTTTTGCGCCAAAATAAACAAGAAGCAGTTTTAATTGATTTTGGTTTAACTCGCAGTATTGCTATAAGTAGTATGACTGAAGATAAAACTCCTGGTTTTGCACCTATTGAACAATATCGTCGTAAAGGTAATTTTGGACCCCATACAGATGTTTATGCTTTAGCAGCTACTTTATATTATCTGTTAACGGCTAATGGATTGAAAAAGACGGTGAAGTTACTCCTGTACCCGCACTCAACCGGAAATATGATAATGAACCTTTACCCGCACCTAAACATTATAATTCTGGTATTAGTCAGAGGGCGAATAATGCGATTTTGCAGGGTATGGAAATAGAACCGGAAAACCGCACTACAACAGCATTAAAGTTTCGGGAAAATTTGGGTTTAGTTAATATCGAACAAACAAAACCACCAACCCAAATTCAACCAGATTGTAATAATACTCAACCTCCAGAAACAACACGAAAAGCATCAACCTATACTCAACCTCCAGTAACAAAACCAAAAGCATCACAATCAAAACCAAAATCACAACCAGTAACCAATATATCTCGTCGTCGAATTTTGCAAGTTTTGGGTTTTGTAGGTGTAGGATTAGGGTTTACAGTATTAGGAAAAAATATTTTAGAATTTAATAATAAAACAACTATAAAATCTGGTCAAATACCTCCTGAGTCTAAATACTATCAACTAAAAAACTACCTCGCAGCAGGAAAATGGAGGGAAGCAGATGAGGAAACCAGACAGGTAATGTTAGCGGTTGCAACTAATGAAAACATTGATAATTTACCCTGTGAAGACCTGCGTACTATTGACCAATTGTGGGTAAAATACAGTAATGGTAAATTTGGGTTTTCTGTACAGAAAAAGATTTATCAAGGTTTAGAGGATGGTACGTTTCACATTTATGAGAAGTTTGAGGATAAGGTAGGATGGAGAAAAGGAAGAGCTTATATTTTTGACGAAAAAGCACCTGAAGGCCACCTCCCTGGGATTATAGGCGGTTACTTTCATCGTATGAGGGCGGCCAGTAGGATTGAAGGTAAGTCTCTATCATCTCTCTCTCGCGTCGAGACTTGTGAACTGTAGCATTTAAGGGTTACAGAAAATTATTAAGTCTGAATCAGGATATCCAGGATTAAAGGATTAACAGGATGGTAATTTATAGATGGTTTAAATTATTCAAAAACAATCATTCAAAAACATCCTGAAAATCCTCAAATCCCAGACATCCTGATATGGCTACGCCACGCTTCGCTATCAGACAAATAAAAACCTGTAGTATAATAAAGGCTAAATCATCTACTAAACACAAAAATCCACATCCTGAAAATCCTTATTAATTATGACCATTGCTAAACAGATTTACGAACTTGTTAAAACCCTTCCCCAAGATAAAGCTGAGGAAATTTTGAATTTTGCTGAACTTATCTGTAGTAAAAATTTGAATAGTAATCAACTTGTTAATGATTCTGCAAATCTTTCCTGGAAAGAACTGGTTTATTCACTTGCGGGAACTTGGAAAGATGACTTTCCTTGTTTAGAAGAAATTCGCAGTGAAGCAGGAGAAGATATTTTGCGGGAGAGTCTCTAAATGTATGTTTTGGATACCAACACCTTAATTTATTATTTTAAAGGTCAAGGACAAGTTGCTCAAAACCTTGCTAAAATACCTGCTCAGGAAATTATTATTCCGACAATTGTTCTCTTTGAATTACAAGTGGAAATTGCTAAATCATGAAAATCCTTTAATGCTGGATCTCTTGATTTGTGACAAATAAGTTTATAATGAAAATTATCAGTTATAGGAAATAGACAATGAATATTACCCTAAAACCAGAACAAGAACAGTTTATTCAAAACCAGTTAGCTCAAGGGAGATTTCCTAATGCTGAAGCCGTCATTAATCAAGCTCTACAACTCTTACAAGAAAAACAACGAGAATATGAAGACTGGGTAGAAGATGTGAGAGTTAAAGTCAATGAAGCCGCAGCAGAATTAGAACGAGGGGAAGGAGTTCCTTTAGAAACAGTTGTTGAACAAATACAGGCCAAATTTCGTCATGCGCGTGAGGAGAAAAAATGAATCAATGTTTGATTTCACCTCAAGCAATTCGAGATTTAGATAGCATTTCTGAATATTTTTTAAACAGAAATATTGAAGCGGGAGAAATACTCTTTCAAGATTTTACAAAAAAGTGTGAAAATTTACTGCAATTTCCTAACATGGGACGCAGTTACGAATATATAAGACAAGGAATGCGTGGACTTCCTTTAAATGGTTACATCATTTTTTATCAATTGGTTGATAATAATGTTGAAATTCTCAGAGTTGTGAGTGACCATCAAGATTTAGAAGCTTTATTTGCAGAATAGATAGTTTATTAATTGAGATTTTTGATTATCACCTAAATAATATCCAAAAAAGTTCTCACATCACAAAAATTCTGACATCAAAAAACCTCACTCTCAACCCACATCCTGTAAATCCTCAAATCCTGGATATCCTGATTCTGACAGTAATATAATATAGATATAATTTGCACTCACAGCCTATGCAATCCCTAAATATCACATTACCAGATACATTAGCAAATGCTCTCAATAGCTATATCAAAGATCAGGAAAATGTGTTACCTGCTAATGATATTATTGAAAATGCGATCATCGAATTTCTGGGTCAACGGGGTTATTTACCTCCAAAAAAAACAATCAACTTTACTCCTGCAACTCAGGGAAGTGGATTTTTGAATACTTCGGTAAATCATGATCAAATTCTCGCGGAACAAACATATTCACAATCATTGCCACCTAATACACCTTGAGAGCTATAATTGCCGACACTGGACCACTTTATGCTGCTATAGATGTAGATGATCAATATCATCAGCGTTCAAAAGTTCAAATACAAAGAATCAATGCAGAAAACTTAACAATCCTACTTTCCTTTCCTGTTTATCTAGAAACATATAATCTTTTGCTATATCGTCTGGGAACTGAACAAGCAATTAGTTTTGCTAAAGATTGCATAGGGTCAGTTTATTTTATCAACCCTTCCCAAGACCAATATATAGCAGCAACAGAAAAAGCTGCTCGTTTTCCAGATCAGAAAATTACTCTTTGTGATGCTGTCACTGCTATTTTATCTGAAGAAATGAAGTTACCAGTATGGACTTATGACTATCATTTTGATGTCATGCAGGTGCAGGTATGGCGTTAAAATTGACTTTATCCTGTAAATCCTCAAATCATGTACTTTGACTCCGCTCAGTAACCATATATCCTGATTCTGACAAAAATACTTTTGGGAAACCAAAACCCTATATATATGGGCGCACAGTTTTCCACTATACTTAAATAATAACAAAAACTCGGAAACTTGTCAAGAGAATTTTTAATAATTTTACCGTTTTTTTTACCCAAGCTCCTCGGCAAAAATCCCCAACCTATGTAAAATAAGATATCTCTATAAAAAATTATCAAATATGCAATCTACCATTACTCTAACTATTACCACAGGGAAATTATCAGGTAAACAATATATATTCGACAGTCGCACCACTTGTTTAATTGGTAGAAATGATGATTGTTATTTATCAATTCCCGACGAATTTGATAAACGGGTTTCTCGCTATCATTGTTTATTAGATATCAACCCTCCAGAAATCAGAATTAGAGATTTAGGAAGTTTAAACGGGACTTATATTAATAATACAAAAATTGGTGGTAGACAATCTCACCAAAATGCCGAAGAAGCTGCTAAATTAAACTTTCCCGAATACGATTTACAAGATAGTGATCATATTACTTTAGGTGATACTGTCTTGCGAGTTAATATTGAAATTCCACAACCAGTTAATCAACCTCCTGATATTAAAACTCCTGAATTTGTAAAACCACTAGAACTAAAAGCGAAAACAAAGCTTTTCGATGTCATTCAAAAATTAATCAAACTAGCCATAGGTGGAGAAAGAAATTTAAAAGCATTACTCAATTATCAAATTATCAAATCTATCGGTAAAGGTGGTTTTGGAGAAGTTTATTTAGCGCAACATTCCCAAACGGGTAAATTTGTGGCTTTAAAAGTGATGTTACCTGCAGTTGCTGAAGATGATAAATCTGTACAAATGTTTCTAAGAGAAATCGAAAATCTCAAAGCTTTAAAACATCAAAATGTTGTGGAATTTTTTGATTATGGTTATGCAGAAAACCTATTTTTCCTAGTCATGGAATATTACGAAGGTGGGAATGTTGATGATTTAATGCAGCAACTTGGCGGAAAATTACCTGTAGATATGGCATTAGGAATTATTCTCCAAGTTTTAGATGGTTTAATCTATACCCATAATGCCGAAATTCCTTATGTTAAATTAGCAGACGGTGGTTATAAACCAGGTAAAGGTTTAGTTCACCGTGATTTAAAACCAAGTAATATTTTTCTCTCTAATATTGATGGTAAACTAACAGCAAAAATCGGTGATTATGGTTTAGCTAAATCCTTTGATTTAGCTGGTTTAAGTGGACAAACTTTTACAAAAATGATAGGAGGTACACCTGGTTTTATTCCCCGTCAACAGGTGCTTAAATTTAAAAATTCCCAACCTGATGTAGATGTTTGGGCAAGTGCAGCTTGTTTATATAATATGTTAACAGGATATTTTCCCCGTAATTTTACAAGTGATCCTTTTATGGATGTTTTAGAAAATAATCCTGTACCCATTCTCCAACGGAATGGAAATATCCCCCCAAAAATTAGCCCAAGTGATAGATTTAGCTTTAATTGAAAAGCCACAAATATATTTTGATAGTGCTGAAAAATTTAAGAAAGCGTTAATTTTAAACTAAAATTAAAATTTTAAAATTAAACTTAAAATCTATGATTTCCTTGGCGTTGCTAACCAATCACTTGCGGAACTTTTGGCAACCTAGAAGGGGTTTAGCCATAGCAGAAGCTTCTATCATTGGAATAGTAGCCGCTTTATCTGCGGTATTACTCAAACAGGGTTCGGGGTGGTTGGGAACATGGAGAGTGCATACAACCCAAATTTTACCCGCATGGATAACCCTACCCGCTATTGGCGTAAGTTTGGGGTTTTTCTCTGGTTGGTTAGTCCAGCGATTAGCACCAGAAGCTGCTGGTAGTGGGATTCCCCAAGTCAAAGCTTCCCTAGCAAATGTGCCAATAAAACTATCATGGAGAGTAGCTTTTGTCAAGTTAATCAGTGCAATTATTGCCTTGGGTTCAGGATTAACTTTAGGAAGACAGGGTCCTACAGTTCATGTCGGTGCGGGGTTAGCAGCGGGAATGAGTCGCTTAGTTCCCACATCTCCAGATCACCGCCGCCAGATGATTGCAGCGGGGGCTGGGGCTGGTTTAGCAGCAGCTTTTAATGCACCTCTAGCAGGGGTGCTATTTATTATTGAAGAGTTATTACAAGATTTATCAGGTTTAACTTTAGGAACTGCAATTATTGCGTCTTTTATCGGTGGCGTAATTTCTCGGTGGTTGGGTGGTGGTAGTCTACAACTAGATTTGAAATTAATTGACTACTCTAGCACTTTTTCCCTATTAGAAATTCCCGTTTTATTAATTTTGGGAGTTTTAGCAGGTTTATTTGCAGCTTTATTTAATCGGGGATTAATTTTTAGTATTCACGCTTATCGTCGTTTACATATTAGTTTACCTCTGCGGGCGGCTTTAGCTGGTTTGGCTTCTGGTTTGATCATTGCTTTACTTCCTGAGTATTTTCGAGATAATGCAGGTTTGCGGCAGTATATGATTGTTAGTGAACCGAATATTCCTGTAGCAGCGATCGCTTTTATTGCCCAATTTATCTTAACTTTAATTGCCTTTGGTTCAGGCGCACCAGGGGGATTATTTGCACCTAGTTTAATTTTAGGTTCTTGTTTAGGACACATTATTGGTGTATGTGAATTGCAAACATTTGGATTTGGTTCACCTACTACCTACGCATTAGCAGGAATGGGGGGATTTTTTAGCGCCGTTTCTAAAGTTCCGATGACGGCTATTGTCATTGTTTTTGAAATGACTACAGATTTCAATTTAGTATTACCATTAATGGTGGTATCTGTAACTTCTTATTTAGTAGCGGAGAAGGTTGTCCCCGGTTCACTTTATGACAAACTTTTAAAACTAAATGGCATTATTCTCAAAAAAGATGCGCCAATTGAAGGGATATTAACACAGTTAACGGCTAATGATGTGATGCAGCAACGGGTGGAAACTTTAGATGCAGAAATGACAGGAGATGAAGTTATTCAAGCTTTTTCTTGTTCCCATCATCGCGGGTTTCCTGTAGTTGAAAATAATAAATTAGTGGGATTAGTTTCCCAAACAGACTTACAGAAAATTCGCAATCATCTATTACCGAATGAAACTTTTTTAAAAGAGATTATGACACCCCAACCGGTGACAGTATCACCAACAGATAGATTAAGTCATGTTCTCTATTTATTAGATAGATATCAAATTAGCCGCTTACCTGTAGTAGATGGAAAAAAACTAATTGGGATTATTACCCGCGCCGATATTATTCGCGCCGAAGCAGATCATCTTAATGGAGAAAATGGTGTAACAGGTCCCCAACCAGAACCTTCTTATTTAGTTTACCAAACGCGATCGCCTAGTATTGGGAGAGGGAGATTATTAGTTACTATTGCTAACCCAAAAACCGCTCCGGCTTTATTAGAAATGGCTGCGGCAATTGCCCGCGATCGCCATTATGAAATAGAATGTTTACAAATTATCCTTGTATCCCGTCATAGTTCTCCAGCGGAAACACCAGTAAAAACCGGAAAAAGTCGCCGCTTACTCCGACAAGCGGAAGTATTAGCCAAAAAACTGCACATTCCCATTCATACCCAAATTCGTGTCGCCCATGATATCGCCCAAGCAATTTTAGACACAACAAAAGAACGACACATAGACTTAATTTTTATGGGTTGGAAAGGAAATACATCTACCCCAGGCAGAATTTTTGGGAATGTTGTAGATACCATTATTCGCCAAGCAAATTGTGATGTTGTTTTAGTTAAATTAGGTGATAATTTCGATTCCCATCAACAATTTAAACGGTGGTTAGTACCAATGGCTGGGGGACCAAATGCACCAATTGCAATTAAATTATTACCAGCTTTAGTGACAATGGGAAACGATATAGAAATCAGACTGACTCAGGTAGTTAAACCTTGGGAAGTCGAACCAGATATGACAGTTTTAGAAGAATCTACTCGTCAATTAATGCGTCATCGTAACTTACATAGTAACATCGTTGCTGCATCTTTACAGGCAGAATCAGTTGCAACTGGAGTAATTGAGTTAGTCCAAACTGAAGGTTTCGATGTTGTAGTTTTGGGTGCTTCCCGCGAGGGATTATTACAACAAGCAATTCAAGGGAATATTCCCGAAGCGATCGCCTCTGGTGTCAATAGTACAGTAATCTTAGTCAGAAGTGCTATGCAGGATTAATTTAGTAAAATAGGGATAAAATTGGTAATAATGTAAAAGTTCGCTGAATCTATAACTTATATGCCACAAACAAAAATTTCTAGTGGGGGATTATTTTCAGTAGTATTATTTTTTTCCTTTGTCACAGGGCTTTCTGCTTGTAGTAACGGGGAAAATTCGGGTATCAATTTAAAAAATTTAAATATTGGTGCTAATGTCACACAGATTCAAAAAATCACTCAACAAGATCAAAATAATACAGTTTATATTCAAGGTAAAGTAGAAAAAACTGCTTCGTTAATCAAACAAAAAGCATATCAAATTAATGACTCAACTGGAAAAATCTGGGTGATCACTAATCAAGGCAATTTTCAAGTTGGAGAACAAGTAGTATTAAAAGGTAATGTCCAATACAAAAGTATTCCTTTGGCTGGTAAAGAATACGGGGAAATTTATTTAGAAGAAAAGTAATTTATGACTAATCAATTAGTTCATGTCGCTATTGCCATTCTCTATCAAGAAAATAAATTCTTAATGCAATTAAGGGATAATATTCCTAATATTATAGCTCCTGGTTGTTGGGCTTTGTTTGGAGGACATATCGAACCGGGAGAAACACCAGAAATAGCAGTCAAACGAGAAATTATGGAAGAGATTGGTTATGAGTTAACCTCTTTTACAAAATTTGGACTTTATAGCGATGAAAAAGTTGTTCGTCATGTCTTTCAAGCACCATTGTTAGTACCAGTAAATCAACTCGTACTTTCTGAAGGTTGGGATTTAGATTTGTTAACAGCAGAAGATATCCATAAAGGTGAATGTTATTCTGCAAATGCAGGAGAAGTAAGACCTCTGGCAACTTTACCTCGAACAATTATGCTAGATTTTATCAAAACTAGAGGAATCATCAATGATATTTGAAGGATTTTAAGTAGACGGATTTTAGTCGGTAAGTTCTGTAAATCACCTAATTTCAAACCGAATATTTAAGTAATGTAAAAAATATTGAGATGATTTGGTAGCAAGGGTTTCAGCCCTTAAATGAGGACTTTAGTCCTCACTACAAACCTGGAATTGTTTAGTCCGTTCTACTTAATGAAAAGCTTGAAAATGTTCAAGATATTTAGCAAAACTTAAATTATTAATAAATCCCATGCAACCAGTTAACAATCTACAAAATTTACCAAAATGGCTAAATATAGGATTAGCTTTTCCTATAATTCTTCTCAACGGATGGTTATTAATTCAATTTATTAACTATTTCCAACCATTAGTTAGCGTTATTTCTGTAGCTATTCTCTTAGCTTTTGTTTTAGATTATCCTATTAAACTTTTACAAAAACGTGGAGTACCTCGTAGTTTAGCGATTGTAGTCGTATTACTTTTATCTATTATCCTTTTAGGGGCTGTAGGTGTTATTTTAGTACCACTAATTCTCGAACAATTAAATGAATTAGCTAATCTTCTTCCCTATTGGATTGAGTCTGCAACTCAACAAATAGAAGCTTTACAGAATTGGGCAGCCACACAACAACTACCAGTAAATTTAAGTGGATTGGCGGGTGAAATTTTAGGAAAAATATCCAGTCAACTGCAATCTTTTACGGGGAAAATTCTCGGTTTTGCTTTTGATACGATTGGAAATTTAGTTAATTTACTAATAGCGATAGTTCTGACTATTTATCTAGTCTTGAATGGTGAACGGTTATGGGATGGAATTTATCTTTGGTTTCCTCCTAAAAGTGCTAAAAAAGTTAGAGAATTACTCCGGGAAGATTTTAATAACTATTTCATTGGGCAAGCTACATTAGGTGCTATTTTAGCTGTAACAATCACATTGGCATTTGTAGTTTTACGAATTCCTTTATCACTTCTTTTTGGATTGGGAATTGGTTTATTTTCTCTATTCCCATTTGGAACAGGTATTGGTATTGGTATTGTGAGTTTATTAGTATCCTTAAAAGACTTTGGTTTGGGGTTAGAAGTTGCTGCTATAGGTGTAGCTATTGACCAAATTAATTCTAATATTATTGCCCCACGTATTTTAGGAAATTTAACTGGTTTAAATCCTGTTTGGGTGGTAATTTCTTTATTAATAGGGGCAAAATTAGGAGGTGTATTAGGTGTATTAGTTGCTATTCCTCTAGCTAGTTTTATTAAAGATATTGCTGATACTTGGCGTAATGGTGAATTGAATAAAACCTCTATTGAGAATTGATAAATGTTCTCCCTTGTTTTGTAAAAGTTAATCAGAAATTAAACTAGGAGAAGTAATTACAAATACATCTCTAGTTCCCACACCTGAATTTTGGGGTTTTATGGGAGTGGTAAAATGGAAAAAATCATGGTCATTAACTAAAATTATTTCTCCAGGTTGGAGAATTTTATTAAACACAGGCTTTGTTTTTTTAGCATTATATAAATGGGTTTCTCCACCTTGAATATTATCTCTCCCTACGGCAAAAATGCCAATAAAATCACTACCATCTTGGTGAATACCTTCAGGGGCAGGATTTCCTAAATTATTGGGTGAACAGGTGGTTCTAATTTGATGAACACCAATTTCTGCTTCTGGATGCAATTTACATAAATCATAAAATGCGAAAACCAGGTTCTTAAAAATTTCCAGTTCTATGAGTGCATTATCTAATTCTGCAAACTCCCTTTTAATATTTCCTAATAAGGGATTGTATTCTCCACTTTGTAATAAATATCCGTGTGCAAGTTTCAGCAATTCATCTCCAGAAACTATAAATCGGGATAACCTGCGGGAACGATATTTACCCTTAATATAAGGATCAATTGGTAAATCCTCAAAAAATGGCTGAAAACCTTTAGTATTAATGGAGTTGACTTTTCTGAGGGTAAACAGAAAAGCATATTCTAATTCCGTATAGCGTGAGATTTTTTGCATAGGATTTTTCTCCTTGCATTGGTAAATCCTGTTACCTTTTTAGACAGGTTAGGATTTTAATATTTATTATATTCAACTCTGAAAAAAATATCGTAAATTTGACTACAAAAATCAGCTATTTTTGATGTAAATTAGACTTTGTGCGTGGTTTAATTATCCTTTCGTGATTGATACACATGAATTTGGGCGAGAGTAATCAAATCATCTAGGGGAAGATGCGGCTTAGATTCATAGTCTTGAACACCTACGTTGATAGCTAGATAAAAGGGGTATTGTTTACTTTCATTTAATTGGCTAAGAGCATTTTTTAGTCGCTCTTTGATAGTGTAACAATCAGGATCACAACCCTGCGCCAGCACTACAAATTCAGCTTCTTCCAATCGTCCTATAGTATCAGAATTCCGGCAGATGCGTTTTAGTAATCTAGCTGTGGCCAGGATAGCATCATCACCATATTCTTGACCCCAGGTATCTTGAATATTTTTGAATCCCTCTATTTCGATAAATAGGATACTAATATTGGTACGCGATCGCTTGGCTAACCGAATTTGCTGTTCCGCTAACAGAAAAAGCCGCGGCGGTTGTGCATTCCTGTCAATTCATCTGTTAGGGAAAGAAGGCGGACTTCTGCTTCTAAAACTTTGCGTGTTTGCGTTTCTTTTTGCAGGATAATGTTAGTGTTTTCTAGGGTTGCGGTGCGATCGCGTAATTGTCTCTCTAGTTCTGAATATGCCTGAAAATTTGCCATTGTTGCCAATGTAATATCAGCGAGGGTTTGTAGTAATCTTAATGTTTCTATGCTGGGTTCATGGTAGTTTTGCCAATAAGTACCGATAGAACCCATTGGTTTTTGACTACAAAGAGAAACCATCATCATACTTTTGACAAAAGTAGTTTCATAAAAATTACGAATAAGTCTGTCATCACTATATACATCAGCAATTATGACAGGCTGACAATTTAGCATTACCCAACCTGCAATAGAGTGATTGAGGGGAACGCGCTGACCTTTCCAAAGGGGCGCAATAGCATTCTCCTCAGCATAGTAACAGAAGCCATGATCTAGAAGTACAAAAGTTGCGCCATCGGATTCTGTGATTTTTCGGGCTGCGACTAGGGCTATTTCCATAATTTTATTGAGGGAACGAGCCTGAAAAAGGTCTTGAGTGACTATTAATAAATACTCCAACAAATGAGAATAATTACTATTCATACCATCAGTTGATAGATTGCAGCTTAGTGGATACTCATATTCTTGACTCATAACTTTCTTTTAGTAATAATTATTTTTTCATGCAATGCGGAAGTCCCCACCTTCAATGTAATCATAAGGTGGGGATTCTGATAAGATATTCATGCCTTGACCACGAACTATACGTAGGGCTTGCTGAAAAAGTAGAAAAAGGCAAAAAAAAATTAACTAGGTAGTTAGGCAAAAGCAAAGATAAGTTTTTGTTGTTTAAAATTAGGCAAAACATCACTTTTTCTAATTGAATTAAAGAAAAAAGAGATTATTTGGAAAAATTGCCATAAAAATCCCCAAAAAACCCTTGATAGTAAGGTAGAAAGATTCATAACTAAAAAAGTAATAGCAATAGCAGTTAGAGAGGTATGAGGAAGTTTAGCCATGACTCTACCCAAACTAAATCTTCGTTTACCCTGCCCAAATTTACCTTCAATACAGTTACGAATACCTTCGTCATAAGCAGCCTGTTTCTTATTTTCTTTACTGACATTTTTAGGTGGTCTTCCCAACGGCGGACCACTAATTCTAATTCCTCTTTCTTGACACCAAGCTCGATTCTCTCTTGTCCGATAAATTTTATCCACATGAACGGATTCAGGATAATATCCAGTGTCAGTTTTGTATGCCTCTACCTGCGATTTTAAGTCTCCTGATTCGTTAAAATTATCCCAACTGATGTGGTCTAAAAACACATATCCATCATGACAACTAGCTGATAACTTTGCTCCAAATTCTGTCCTTTTACCCGCTTTTGCCTCTGATATTTGGACGGATTATGTGGTTTGAGTTTAAAACTGACTATACGG
>NZ_VILD01000018.1:32961-37838 GCF_009712085.1 Anabaena sp. UHCC 0253 | reverse complement strand
CAAGATGAGTACTCTCACTACGATAAGTAGGTAAGGTCACGGGCAGAACACCCGTTGATAGGCTCTAAGTGGAAGTGCAGTAATGTATGTAGCTGATGAGTACTAATAGACCGAGGGCTTGACCTCTTCTACAATTGATAATTGACAATTGACAATTGACAATTGATAATTAAAAATGTCAGTTTTTGGTAGTTAATTATGACGGCTGATTCTCTTTCTTTTTGCAGTCTTCAGGGTTGTGAGCGCCCTAAGTTAAAAACTGAGAGTTAATTTTTAATTCTAAATTTTTAATTTTTAATTGTTTCCTGGTGTCTATGGCGCGGTGGAACCACACTGATCCCTTCCCGAACTCAGAGGTGAAACGCTGCTGCGGCGACGATAGTTTGGGGGTAGCCCCACGTCACAATAGCTCGATGCCAGGTTTATTCTTTAACAAAACCCCCTGTAGTTAACTACAGGGGGTTTTGTTTTTGGGGCTTTAACCCCACATTGTGCGGAATATGGGTTTAACCTACTTAACCTACGTGACTAAGAAAATAAAGCCCAACATTTCTGTTAGGTTTTATTTAGAAGACGGAAATCAAAATTTCAGATGATGATCTGAAAGCTTAGAAACTGAAGGTAGTTCTTAAAGCACCAATTATGACATCATCGTTAGTATTTTTATGATCTGGCGCAGTTAGCCAAATAATTCCAGGGGTAATGGTGATATTGTCGTTGACTTTGTACTGATAAAATGCCTCAATATGATAGGAGGTATCTGTATTTTTAGGAACTCCAGCAAAATTTGAACTTGTTACTTTTGGTTCCATACCAACTATGACACCAGCCAAATTACCTTTTTTACCCAAGTCAGGGAAGCCGAGAGTAACAGCATAGTTCCAAATGTCAATGTCTCCTTTTGCTCCTGTCAAGACTTGACTATTGGTATATCCAGCCCAACCACCTAAAACAAATTTTTCACTAATGCCTAGTGATGCTTGGAGTCCGTAGGAATTACTGGAAAATGCTTCAGTTGTGATTTTAGATGTAGCTTCAGTGCTACCTGTAAGTAGTGGCTGGTTATAGGAATTGATGTAAGTTAGACCAAGAGTAATGCGATCGCTCGGTTTGAGAGTTAACTGTGCCAATGCACCATAGTTACCATCAAATAAACCATTTCCAGGGGTAGGATTATTAGCTGTACTTGCCAAATACCCTAAACTGAGAGTCAAGTTTTTACTGAACTGTTGGTTTACACCTACACCTGCGCCACTTATTTGAGCATAGATAGGATTGCGTGTACCAAAGGTAGATAAAGCCCCAAATCCACCATCACCATCAAAAAGATTCACTGTACTGGTGAGGTCATCGGCAGCACCAGCATTAGCAATAGCGATTACCTCTGTCTTTTCCCCTAAACGGAATTTGTACCACAAGGCATCTATAGCAGCATTGTTAGTACCATCACCAGCAAAAAACAAATTTCCCTCAGGGGTATTAATGCCTGGGGTGTTAATATTATTACTTTGAATTCTGGTAAAAAGTGTGTCTTTACCTGTAAAACTGCTTACTAACTCAATCCGCGCCCTCGCGCCTAATGTGGTATTTTTACCAGGAATTTCCGCACCATTGACTGTGTTGTTTGAGAACACATCACTGACAACTCCGACAACTTGCCCTTGCAGTTTGGTGGTAGTAGAAAATTGATTAGCTTCTAACTCAGTAGTTCTGGCTTCTACTGCATCTACACGCCCTCGTAAGGTTGCCAGTTCTGCGGAAAATTCTTCTTGCAGTTTTTGGATTGTTGCTAAATCTTCTTTGGTTGCTCCATCACCTATAGCGGTAGCAATTAGTTCGTTAACTCGATCTAAACAGGCATTTAAGCCGGCTGCAAACTCATATCGTGACAATGCCCGATTACCACGATAAGTACCATTAGGATAACCTGCAATACATCCATAGCGTTCTACCAGTGATTGTAAAGCCTGAAATGCCCAATCGTTGGGTTGTACGTCAGATAGCTGAGATACTGAGGTAACTTGTGAGATTACCTCGTGCTGATTATTTTGATTAACTTGTTGTTCTGAGTTCGTAACAACTAGTGGTTCATTATTTGCTGGTGCTTGTTCTGCTCTTGCACCGGGACTAATACATAGTATGGCACTGATAACCGTTGGACTAGCAAGTAAATATGTCCAGAATTTTTGCATTTTTCCTCACACCCATTTTTGAAGTTGATGATGCCATACTTGATCTAAAAGTAGTATGGCTATCCATAATTCATCTCAGTATACTAACATTTCCAGGTAGGTCTTTTAACACAAAAAAGTTAAGAAATCTTTATGAACTGGAAAAATTATAGTATACGGCAGTATTGCCTGAAATCCCAAAATAGTTTGTAATTTTCAATACAGTATTATTTTTTTACAGATTCCATGAGAATGAATCTCATTATGATAAGATAATCCCAATTAAGTTTCATAGTCAAGTACGAACCTGGAGATAGAGTTATGAAGAGTTGTTATAGAGATATCAAATTTTTACCGCTGATGGCGTTGGTAATGTTATCAGCAGTTTATGGATGTAATAATCCTAATAATGCTGAAGTTGTAACTATAGAGCCAACAGCAGCACAAAAATCACCAAAAACTAAAGTAGTTACAACATTTTTACCTGTTTATTTGTTTACTAAAGCAGTAGCTGGAGATGTAGCAGATGTAGAGATATTAGTCCAACCTGGTACGGAGGTACATGAATATCAAGGGACACCTGCTAATGTAAAAGCGATCGCTACAGCTAATGTAGTCATAAAAAATGGTTTAGGGTTGGAGGAATTTCTGGCAGATACAATTAAAAACGCTGCCAATTCTAAATTAGTAGAAATTGATGCTAGTAAAGGTATTAAAGCTATTAATAAAATCTCCCCGATAGATAAAACCGCAGCAGGAGAAGATGTTCATGATCATAGTCATGAACATTCATCAGGTAATCCTCATGTTTGGCTAGATCCGATTTTAGCAAAACAACAAATCGTAAATATTCGTGATGGTTTAATTACAGCAGATCCAGCTAATCAAGCCAATTATCAAGCTAATGCAGCGGCATATATCCAGGAATTAGACAATTTAAATAATGAATTTGCACAAACTCTGAAACAAACACCAGGCTGTACTTTTATCACTTTTCATGATGCTTTTCCCTACCTAGCACAACGCTATAACCTCAAACAAGTAGCAGTAGTAGAAATTCCTGAAAAGCAACTTTCACCAACAGATGTCCAAAAAGTGATAAATACAGTGAAAAAATATCAGGTTAAAGCTCTATTTAGCGAACCAGGGGTAGATAACAAATTACTAACAAGTATTTCCCAGGATTTGCAGATAAGTGTGCAGACTTTGGATTCTTTAGAAACTGGCGATACCAATCCACAGTATTATTTTAAGGCAATGAGAGCTAATTTGGAGAGTTTAAGCTCTGGATGCAAGAAGCAGAAAAATTGAAACCTGATGACTCCAAATCTATAACTGCAAATTAGCGGCATATCAAATACTAACTTACATGACTGACGATCAATCACAAATTACATTATCAATATTAAAAGTCGCAGGGTTAACAGTCTATCAAGGTAGATATCTAGCTGTGCGAGATGTTTCCTTTGAATTATTACCAGGAACAGATACAGCTATAGTCGGTCCTAATGGTGCAGGAAAAAGTACATTAATCAAAGCTATTTTAGATTTAATTCCCCGGAGTGCAGGAACAATTGAAGTTTTTGGTCGCCCAATTTCCCGATTAGGAAATGTGCGTAACCAGTTGGGTTATATGCCACAAAACTTTATTTTTGATCGCAGTTTTCCAATTTCGGTTAGTGAATTAGTGGCTTTGGGAATAGGTAATCAGAAATATTCATCTTTCTCCAAATTTTGGCAACAAAAACGGGAAACATTAGCAGCAGTCACAGCAGCTTTACACCGGACTGATGCTTATCGCTTACGAAATCAAGCTATTGGGACTCTTAGTGGTGGTCAACTCAAACGGGTATTATTAGCTTATTGTTTAGTAACACCGCGAAAATTGTTAGTATTAGATGAAGCTTTTGCTGGAGTGGATGTCCAAGGAACAACGGATTTTTATGCTTTGTTAAATGAATTAAAACGAGAAGAAAATTGGACTGTGTTGCAAGTTTCCCATGATATTGATATGGTAAGTCGTCATTGCGATCGCGTAATTTGTCTAAATCAAACTCTTGTCTGTACTGGTAAACCAGAAATAGCCCTTTCACCGCAAAATCTTCTGGCTACTTATGGACTAGGTTTTAGTCGCTATGAACATCATCATTAAATAATTGATAATTGACAATTGACAATTGACAATGGATGAAACAAACCCAACATCAAGTATTAAGTGGGCTTTAATTCTTATTCCTTCTTTCTCACTACTGACTGGGCGTAGTCCCTGCGCCCCTACCTCCTGACTCCTCCTCTATGACCATTAATTATCATGACTTGGTGAATTTATTACAATTTCCTTTTATGCAGCGTGCCATTATGGGTGCTGTATTAATGGGTATACTAGGTGGTTTATTAGGCAGCTTTGTCACTTTGCGTCAGTTATCTTTTTTTAGTCATGCGGTTGGCCATGCAGCCTTAGTTGGTGTAGCGTTAGGCGTGTTACTCAACACCAATCCTACTTGGATGTTACTACCTTTCACTTTAGTTTTTGGGGTTGTTGTTCTTTACTTAATTGATAAAACAGATTTAGCTAGTGATAGCGTTTTGAGTATAGTCCTATCTGGGGCATTAGCGATCGGTGTAATTCTTACCAGCTTTATTAAGGGATATCGCGGTAACTTAATGGGCGTGCTGTTTGGCGATATTTTAGCAATAGATAACACA
>NZ_VILD01000018.1:12684-32936 GCF_009712085.1 Anabaena sp. UHCC 0253 | reverse complement strand
GTGCTGTTTGGCGATATTTTAGCAATAGATAACACAGATTTAATTTTGACTTTGCTGTTACTTATCGGTAGTAGCGTTTTTTTATTATCAACTCTGCATCAACAGATTTTGTTAACCCTTAACCCCGATGTTGCTCAAGTACAAGGCGTACCTGTACAATTATATCGCTATGGGTTTGTGATCTTGCTATCTCTTGCCGTTGCTGTAGCGATTAAAGCTGTTGGTGTTTTACTTGTGAATGCCTTTTTAGTGATTCCTGCTGCTACAGCCAAACTCATGAGTCACCATTTCAGCCGCTTTTTGATTCTATCGGTAGTTGTCGGCTCTAGTAGCAGTATCGCCGGCATGATTGTTTCTGGTTTGTTTAACCTATCTTCTGGACCAAGTATTGTTTTTGTACAGTTTTTGGTATTCGTGGCTGTTTTTATCTGGATAAAATTGACAACCAAGATTAACTAAAGTTTTTTTTGTAGACCCCTTGACAAATCCTTTCTCTTACGCTAAATTAAGTAATCGTGGCGCACATAAAAAAAGCCCGCGCCGGGATAGCTCAGTTGGTAGAGCAGAGGACTGAAAATCCTCGTGTCACGAGTTCAAGTCTCGTTCCTGGCATACGTTTCGGAAATTTAATCAAAATTTTGCCTAGATTTTGACTATTTGGTTACAAAATCTAGGTAAAACTTTGGCTTTTTTTTTATTTAATGATTATATTGATATATAACAATATAATCATTTGTCACCATGGCTAAACCTACAATTCCTCAAATTCTTGGCGATGGCTCGACTCGATTAGCAAGCGCAGAGCCAGCACCAAGTAGCGGACTTTTTATCCCTGACTCTGTATTTGTTAGCGCCGGGCTTGGTACTCCTGCTACAGCTACAGCAGAAGCGCATTTAGTGGCTTTATTAGTGACGGTTAAAATTTATTTAACCCAATTAAATTTTGATGCAAATATTGATCAAAGTATTTACGTAGAATCTGGGTTTACAAGCTTTATTCAACGCGGTACAGACAACATCAGCTACAGGGTAGACCAGCCCTTTAATTTCAATTTGGCGAAAATTGATGAAGGTATAACTATTGACCCAACTCAATATTAATTTAATGCCGGGTTAATTCCCGGTTAAATATTTTCTATGCCTAACTATTGTGAGGCTGGCGATACGGCCCGTGTAACTTTTCCTGATGGGAGTATTCAGGGTTTTACTGGTACTCCCATTACTATTTCTTGTGATGCAAGCCCAGATAATTGTAGTCGGATTGATTTATCTATAAAAATTAATGCTTTGAATGGAAGTAATATGCCTTTCTCTCCAATACTAAATTTGCGTAGGAGAGCGCCTATTATAAATATGTATTTGCAAAAATATGCAAATTTGCCTAACGAGCCGTTTTTCCAAAGACTTAGGATTATAGATAGTAATAATGCTTCCTTGTCATGCCAGCCTGGTGATTATCCGATTTACACTGTATCGTGGCCAAATAAAATTATTTCGTTTGAAGTTTTACAAATTATTTATTTTTCTTCTAGCAAGAATATAAAAATTTTTAATTCTTTAGAGGAGGAAATATTTTCCGGCAACTTCGCTAATTGCAATTACTCAGTGGAATGCCTCAAAGTTTGCCCCCCAAATACCATTGATTGCGGCGATTGTTGTTTGCCTTGCGACGATATTTTTAACAGTATTTCTGGCATTAGAGCATTGATTAGAGGATTAAAATAATATGAGTAGTTGTGATTTGATTTCATCAGAAATAGCTGCCTTACGCGCTGATGTGGCAGCCTTAAATAATAAATTTATTCCCAAACAAGAAAAGCCGAGTATTATTTCTCAGGCTGTAACCGAAGTATTACAAAAACTAGGATATTTAGCTGGACTCCAACCTTCGATTAATGATTTACAGCGAAGGATAGCTTCGCTAGAAAGAGAGAATGATAAATTATTTAGCTTACTAAATTTAGTAAATACGAGGGCATTAAGCGCCGCAAATAAGCCGGGAATAAAGGGTGATAAAGGTGATAAGGGTGATAAAGGTGATAAGGGTGATAAAGGTGATAAGGGTGATAAGGGTGAACGTGGTTTTAAAGGTGATAAAGGCGAACGCGGATTGACTGGTGAACGTGGTTTTAAAGGCGATAAAGGCGAACGCGGATTGACTGGTGAACGCGGTTTTAAAGGTGATAAAGGCGAACGCGGTTTTAAAGGTGATAAAGGCGAACGCGGTTTTAAAGGTGATAAAGGCGAACGCGGTTTTAAAGGTGATAAAGGCGATAAAGGTTTGACTGGTGAACGCGGTTTTAAAGGTGATAAAGGCGATAAAGGTTTGACTGGTGAACGCGGTTTTAAAGGTGATAAAGGCGATAAAGGTTTGACTGGTGAACGCGGTTTTAAAGGTGATAAAGGCGCTAAGGGAGAGGATGATAAAAGCTTATTACCAAGAGTAAATGCTATTGAAAACTACATAAATCAACTTGATTTAATCGGTTTGCAACTAGTAGCAACAGCTGATAAATTTACTATTTTCGGGACAAATCTAATTACTTTCATTATTAGGATTTTCACAAGATGAGCGTACCAAATCGCCCCTCAATAGGTGGCTTAAATGGGAAAATCAATCAGGGGATTGATAATTTACAGCAGAAGATTGGGTGGAGTCCCAACTACGGATCAAGTAATGATTTGCAATCTGAAATAGATAGATTATGGAGTAGAATTAGAGCCATAGAAGCGCGCGGGACACCAGCGAGAGGTCTTAAAGGTGATAGAGGGGAACGTGGTCCGGTTGGTGGACCCGATCCACAAACTAAATATGATATTGCAAAAATTAGAGCGGAAATATTTGCCTTAGATAAAGCGAATAAAGTGGAACATGGCAAGTTATGGGGAATGATTACAGCCTTACAGAAACTATTCGGGGGGTTCAGCCTCGCGCTACCAGGGCTAATTAAATCAATCATATTATCCTTACTCCTTAGTGGTGTTTTGAATGCGGCGATATCAGCAGCCGTGGCACTTCTCGGAAAATCCGATTTAAGCAAAATAGAAAAAATAGCTAGAGATGCTTTATCAACTGCAAAAAAAGCTGTAGATGATGCTAGGGGCGCTGCCACAATAGCAGTAAAAGCCGAAGGGAAAGCCGATACAGCAATCAATTTAGCAAAGAGAATAGAGTCCGAATTAAATTTAGTAGTGAAAGATGCACTTCGAGCCATGCAGAGGCTTGAGGCATTCATAAAAAATGAAATAGCTTTTCTAACAAAAAGTACACTTGACGCACTCTTGAGGCTGCAAAATAGATTAGGGAATTTAGAAAATATAGTTACAGGATTGCAAAATTTAGTTAGCAGCTTACAGCAACAACTCACAATCTTAGCCAACAGTGTACAGCAGCAAATAAATCAACTGAACACAACACTCACTACTAAAATCAATGCCATAAAAACCGATTTAGACGGAAAATTAAAGCAATTAACGACAACCTTAAACAATATTAAAGCTGATGTTTTTGGCGAACTTGCGAAACTAAAACCACTGCTTGATAAAATCCCTAAGATGCTTGCTGATATAGCTAAATTCGCTATTGAAGTGGGACTAATTTGGGCTGCTATTAATGGAATAAAAGCTCTATTAGGAAGATTCAATCCGATGCTAACAATAAATAATTTTTACAATAATGTAACCAACAGATATTCGACAACAAACGTAACCAACGTAACTAATGTAGCGCCTGATTTGTCGCTATTAAGACAGATAGATGCAACAACACGGACGAATTTAGGTATCACGGTATTTATCCAAGGCACAGTAAATACAATCAATCAAAAGATGGGAGGACTTATCGAGAATGGGGGACTATCTGGATGGATGTTGAGATTCACCCGACATCAAGTTTTAGACCGCGCCATTAACATTTTGACCTTGGCTGCTACCCTGCACAATGCAACTCAATTAAGCTCTAATATTGCTGCTACTTTAATCCAAGCGATGCAGAATGTATTGGATTTATTTGGGCTAAAGGATAGCGAAGATCAATCCTATAACTTATCCGACCTCATAGGAAGAAGTATCAACGGATTTTTAGAATCAATTCTAGGGGCTGAGAATTTGGCGGGAATTAAAAAAGAATGGAATAAATATAATCGGATTTATCAGTCCAGTGCAAATCTATTAAGTAGTATGCTGAATATGGCAGATACTACCCTGCAAGCTCTACAGATAGTTGCGGGACAGACATCAAAGATTGGAAATGCTTTAAAAGATGCGGGGGAAGTAATGGGGAACGCTTACGGGTGGTTCAACCCGACTCCTAATTTTTCAAATCCTATTTTAACTAAATTAAATAATTTAGAAGAAACTGCATCCATCATAGAAAATGTATCCCAACAGCCACTTAGCGTAAAATCTTCAAAAGAAGAATTGGAGGCATCTTCGGCGGCGTTATTCGATAGCCTTGAACAAAAAGATGATGCCCCCCAAGGGAAAGAAATCCCTGAAGCCAAGAAGATAAAAGATGCGGATGATTTGGCTAAAGTAGTGTCAGAGGGCGCGATTATGAGCGAATCAGACTTAGAGGCAGACTTATAATATGGCACTTCCCCAAGGCTTTAATGAATGGAAACTGTTGAGGGATATGATCCTCAAGGAACACAATAAACTCGTCGCGAGCTACTTTAAAAATCAAGCCGTAGATAGTGTTGGCACAACCAAGGAAAAATTGCGCCATTCTTGCACTATTAAAAATAACGACACTGTCGACATGGTGAAGCTGCGGCTGTGGCTATTTGAGGTAACTGTAGGACATGCCCAAAGTTTGCAAGCTCCGATTTACGGCACTCCAGTTGATGTATACCAGTCCAATGTTGAATTTAAGCCCCAAGTCCATCTTCATTTTCAGGAAAGATTCCCCTATATAGCAGATCGCCTTCGCCCGGTGCGAGGGTTAATTAGTTTTGTCCTGCCAAACGAGACGGGCGCGACATATTCCCGGTCCAAAGCCGAGGCACTAGCTCTTGATATAAAAAGAGAATTCGGGAATCCGATTTTCGTATGGGAAAAGGGTAAATATTATTACTATTACCGCGACAAAAATCGCGGGTATGATTTGAGACTATTAGTAAAAAATAAGTTTGAAGGTGAACGCATAACAAAGGCTGTTCTTGGTATAAATGGACACCCATTTAGTGACGATTTCTCTGACTATATGGAAAATACTCGTAGTTACCCTAACAATACAGGTACTCAAATCATTTACGGACAGTCACAACCAAAGCCGATAAAGCGCCCAACGGCTGACGTAAGATTTCGTTACGCTCAGTTATTGTTGCATGGACGCGCAAAGGTAATTAATCTGGTATCAACTCCAGGTGTTGCCTTAAAGCAGGTCATACAACGGTTATCTGTCTCCTAAAAAAGTTTTGCCAATTACTATAGTATTTGGTGCGAAAAGGATACCTATTTTTCTCATTTAAACTGGGGATATACTTCGCACTTGGTACAAAAAAATGGCTAAAAGATTTAATAATTTAGATGCTGCATTAAAATACCTGCGACCGACATCTGCGGACGAAGCTACCCCGACACCGGACGCACCTGCTGGAACGCCTTTGCGTAATTATCAACAATACAAAGCGAAACAAAAAAAAATATCTTATGTTCGTGACGCGGCTTCCAAGCCTGGAGAAATTGATGTAGTGGTGGTTAAACCTTTTGCATTACTTCCCACCGATACTACAGCGTTGAGAACGGTTATATCTGCCAGAGCCGTTGGGCAGTATGGGACATTTGGACTCACAGAAGCAGAATTAGGTGTAGATACCACATTGCAAAATACCGATAAGGAAGCCGTTGGGTTTATTCCGGCAAAAGCAATCTGCCGAAATGTGACCGGGACTACAACCTCTGCCAAGGTTAGCAAGGTTACGGGTGAGTCTTACAAAACGAAGGCGAACGCATCCTACACTTTTCCCGTGGGGAGAACTACCGCGAACCCTTCTTGGGGACAGCAAAAAGCTTTTATACTTTCTCAAGTAGCAGCTTCAGCGGGGAATAAAAGCGTAACTTTTAAACCGGAAAAATATTAATGATTAGCGATGATGTGTTGGGAATTCACATCATCACTACATCAAATCTTAGTGATGATGAAATATCAGATTTAATTAGGCGGGAAGAATTAGCTAATTTAGCTAAGGATAGTTTCCTTAAGTCCAAAATCTCTTTTCAAGATTTCCTGGATTGCTTGGAACTGGCTCAAGTCAATATTGATGATTTTTTGATTTGTGCGAACGACAACGCTCACGCTGTGGGATTCTGATTTATGGGACGGATCGTACAATTTAACGCCCAGAATTGGGAGCTAATTATAAATTCTTCCTCTATTGCGGGGATACTTTCAGAAAATACTTATATCCCTATCCCCCCGTTGGAATCGGCTATTTTCCTAGAGTCTAGTATTATTGCCTGCTATGTGACGACAAATATTCCCGATGGTAAAAACTGGCGATGGGGGGGGTATTGTGAACAACGATTTCAGTCAGGGCTAACGGTAGGGGGAAACACAGATGCAGCTAGCGAGCCAAAATCTATTTACTTGGATAAAATCACGACTTTATTCTTCCCTAAAATATCGGCTCAATATTCCTTAAAGTTTTACTTCCCTAAATGGTTCAAGTCGGTTAGCCTTCAGTGTTGGCAGTATACGGGCATCGACGAAACGGATGAAAATATTTTATTGGTTCAGGAATTCGCAAATATTAATTTCAAGCTGGACCAGTTAACAGCAAATAATCCTTAGATTCTTAATATATGAGTAGCTTAAATAATTTAATGGAACTGGCGATCGCGCAACTCCCCTTGGCAATTGCCTTTACTTGGAAGGCCGCTGGGGAAAAACACGCGCTCTACAAAGCCATAGATAACGTAAAAGACAGCCATGATCGACTCATAGCTGCACTAGATAAAAATTTATCCCTACTCGCACAGGAATCACAGTCGAGCAGGAATTCTCTAGAGGAAAAAGTTGCTGGGCAGGGAAAAAGATTTGGTGCTAAGTTTGAGCGGTTGGAGCGAAAAGTTGACGACGTAATTGATTACAAGGTGATTTTAGATAGGTTAGACAACCTCGGAAAATGATGATCAGAATAATTTCAGTTGACCGGGGGGGTGGGACATAAAGTTTCACTCCCTTATTTTTTGCGGCTTTACTTTTTTAAGAGGTCTCACCTTTATTCCCAATAATATGAAATGTTCCCTCCGCTCATCTAGCCAGATTTTGTAGGGGTGCATTCCTCTTGTTCCAAAGGGGTAAGAGGAATCAATGGCTTTTTTAATTGCCTTCAAATCAGATTTATCTTCTACTGAGGCGATCGCACTTTGAATTGCAGATCGCGCCGACAACCGCCATGGACTAGTCATAAAATCTCCTAAACTTTTTGAAGTTGATGAGCATAAAACGACTTGGGAGAAATACCACCACCTTTACACCAAATCTCATTTCCGTTAAGTGATGTGATTTTAAAAGTTTTCCCCTTGTCTTTGCCTACTGTCACAGAGACTGAATCTTTTTCTCTAACATCTAGTAACTTCGACTGAGAACAGGCGCGAGCATCAGCAAAACTGACCTCTGACGGAGAAACTTCACCAGCAAAATATCCCTCTAATTTATTTCTGGGTTTAAGAGATGTGATTTTGAAAAGTTTTCCGAAAGCTACGACTACATTACCTACTTCAAAAATAGGGAGTCCGGGAACTGCTTTTATATCACCTGGTTTGAGATTTCTGATAGCCTCGCGTTCCTTGGGAGTGAGAGCATCCCATACAAGTCGGCGATATTCTGAACCAAAGTTATCCGCCCAGTATTTACCCAGTTCCTCGATTTGATTCCAGTCTTTAGCGGATAGAGCTAGTCGTAAAAGTTCGGCGTTAACTTCAGGTAAAATATATTCCGGTTGTACTACTTCCGTACTACTAACAGGTAAATCAGATTGTGGTTCGAGATATATATCTAAAATATCTTTTTCCCCAGCCGTAAAGGATAGGGCTGACTCACCACTTCCACCACCTTCCTTGACTGGTAAGGCTTCTGACCCACCACCTGACCCACCACCTGACCCACCACCTAATCCACCACCATCCACCACCACCGGAATATCATCTGGAATATCACCTGCTGATATTCTCTGATTTAGCCAGTGATCATAAGTTGGTATGTCCTCATCAAGCCCGGCGACACGAAGCCTCAAACCCCTAATAAAACTACCTCTTTTATTAATTTCCTTCTGAACTGGCCAGTTTAAGATTGTCTGGCAAGTTTCAATTAGGTCAGGTGAAAAAGTTCTGCTAGATTTTGGAGAACCGCCGGAATTTAGACAATGGCGAATGTAAGAACCAAACAAAGTGTATGGTGTGCCGTTGTTCCCTTCGTTCCGGTCATTCCCTACCGGGGTTAATGCGGTAGGGTCATAGATAATGCAGTCATTTATCCAACTACTGACAGAATCCCCCTTCATCTGGTTATCCCAGAACTCCAAAGTACAAGTAACAATTTCCTTATCGCCTCTGAGAACTGCGGTTACATGAGCGTCTGTCAGAGAAAGTAAATAATTAGTAAAAGCTGATAATTCCGGTTCAAACTCCCTAGATAATTCGCGGCGTTGAGTTTCAATAACTCTCTTATTACAAGGGACTGTAATCGTCCGACGTTTAGCGCGGCTGCTACTGCCACCGCTAAAAATTGGGAAGTTTGAGCAAACTAATGTCATCCCCTTGTAGTCAAAGTTAAATGATTTTTTTCGCTTCTCCTCGGCTCGAACTTTATCGCCACCTGTTAAGCTTAAAAATCTACCAATTGACCCTTTGAACGGGTCTTCCTCTGGGAAAATTACCAATCTTTTACCAAAAGCGTTAGCGCCTTCAAATTGATTTGTACACCAAACTGGTAAATTAGTCACAAGGGTATTTTGTTCACCAATTAATTCAGTTACTAATCGGGTAAACGTCCCTTTCCCTGTTCCACCTAACCCAATTAAGTGCATAAATTTCTGCAAGTCGTAGCGCCCCTTAATAACGGCGTTACAGTAGCAAATTAATAATTCTTTGATGTCAGGATTACCATCTGATAAGTGTTCTAGAAAGTTATTGATATTATCCCAACTACTAGCAACTTCGGAATAAGTTCTTGGTAAACTCCATGTAAGCTTAAATCCAGGGGCGTGTTTATGTAATTTGCCAGTAGCAATTTCAAGCACACCATTTGAAAATGGTAAAAAGTCGCGGGAATCAACTTCACTCCAACGCCGTTCAATAAGTTCATGGCGAAGTAATTTTAAAATGCTGGTAACATAATCTGCCCCAAAGTTATACGCTCCTTCTGTGTCTAAAATCTTGTAAATTACTGCCTCCATAAATTCATTTGATTCTGGCGACCAAACACCATTAGCATCAGCTTCATATCTCATCCAAAGTTTAGTTTCATCATTAAAACTAATCATGTGACGGTAATCTTCAGCTATTTTTTTAGCCATTTGATCCGGCGGCGGATTTTTATGTTTTTCCGGCTCGCTATTCTGTGGAGTGCCAGATTTGAATGATTTTTCTAGTCGTGCCACAGCATCAGAATAGGCGCGGTCAAATGCTCCACTTCCAGAATTTACAATCAAGTCGTCTATGCCTTTACCTTGTTCTGTTCTCCAAACAATATCCTCGATGTATGATGAGTTGGCAATTTTCAAGGCTTCTGTTAGACGTTTTTTGCCTTTAGCTACTGCTAACTTAGCTTTGTGCTTGTCGTCTCTATCCATGGCCAGTAGCCAAATAGAATTTTCTACTGCCAACCGTTCTAAGTCAGTGGTAAGGTTTGGTTCTAGGTTTATGCCGTCGTCATCTTTAGATTTACCAGCACCACACCGACAGCCATAGAGGGAAATAGTCACATAGCCTTGAGATAAAGCCGCTAGTCCCTTTTTCCCGCCTTCTGTAACTATTCTGGGAACTTTGGCATCTTTCACCCAATCCCAGAAACTACCGTCCATTGGTACATCTATACCGTATCTAGACGCTATCTTTTTTCTAATTGACTTGGGGACTGGTGGCAAGAATGCGCGATCGCCATTTCCTTTTGGAGCTAAATATTTGTAGGGACGCTGACGGTCCTCATCCCAAATGCTGACTATCGCCTGCCACAAGCTACCATCTTCATTTCTTAGAAATGCGGCGTAAATAGTTTCCTTTGACTGATGTCCAAAACGGGTAAAGTACCATCCCAGTTCATCATGAATGGGAGTTTCAGCGTCCATACCATCTGTCCACTCGACGGACTCGTGAAACTCGACGCAATCGGTAAACAATACTATATCTATCCCACTACCATCTACAAATGAGTCTGTTATGAAGTTTGAGAAATCTTTTAAATCAGTAAATCTGTTCTGGTTTGTTACTGCCAAATTGGCTGCTAACTCTTGTGGCTGTGGCGTTTCAGGCTCTTTCTCTGCTACAATGGTAGTAGATTTAATATTTTTTGTTGTGGGTGAAGTTGGCGCTTCCCCATTTTTTTTGCGTGTAGTCATATTATACCTTTACTTGAATTGAGTGATACGGTTCAGGACTAGAAGGGGATACTCAAAAGGTTTGAGTTTTAGATATAGATATCAAAGATTGTGAGTGGTGGTGGATTGGGTGGTGGATTGGGTGGTGGATTGGGTGGTGGATGAAACCCTTACTGTATAAGGTGGTGGTGGATGGTGGTGGATGAAACCTATCTTTTATAGCTGGGGAAAAAATATATTTTGGATATATCTTTTCCTCAAATAAAAACCACCGCCAAATTAATGACGATGGTTATATATCCAAGGAAGCTTTCAAGGATTCAAGTAATTTAATTCGGTCATGCAACTGGTTAACTCTAGCTTCAGAGTTAGTCAGCTCATCTTTGGACTCAAGAATCAGTTGCTCTAGGATTCCCCCAGTGATTGCGGTGATAACATCGCCACTGGAAGTTCCCCCCGTCCGATCATCTCTATTAGATGTGACCGACTGACGTTCGCCATTTCTGCCATTGCATCCAGTCCGGCGATCGCAGTTTCTGTTACGCCTACACTGATATTTCTCTTGATTTCCCCGTTCTCCCGGTGTTTTGACTTTTTCATTGATGAGCCTCATTACTTTTCCTCTATAGAATACCAAAAACCTATGTAGAATATCTTAGGAAGAACTTGACAATAATGCAACATCTTCCTAAGATGATAATGTCACAAGTTACCAAAAGTAGCAATGTTGACGCACTCCCTCCTGAACTTGGTGAAATATCTAACCTTGGAGAGATGGCAGCCTTCAGACCAACGACCTGCCAGATTTACGCCAAATTCAGCCGACGGACTCTATAAGCCAACTAATTAAGTTTTGTGATTACCACTAGCAAAACTTGATTGCGATCTCGGAGCAAGACCACCCATCAAAACCAGCGCGAGGGATGGGATTTAAAACAACTAAATAAAAAACTGATCAATTCCCTATCCACTATTTCCTATTAATTGCTTATGACACACGACCCTGACTATTACTGCTGTGAAAACTGTAAGCTTTGGTTCTTGAAGTGGGATAAGGGCAATATTTTTGCCCTGACTGCTTCTACGATTTGCATGACCTCATAATTACTAGTAGTAGCTACGAGTGGATACCCAAGCAGGATTAACAACTTATGCAAGACTACTCGAAAGACATTTACCGAATCGACGAAAAAGTAAACAAAAACGCATTTTGGTTAGAGAGAATATTAATTAAAGAAGGAGAAGTTGAGTACACGGAGCAATACAGATTGGTAGACCGTAAGGAATTCAGGCAACTAACCAGAGAAGGAAGAATTAACAATTACCGATGATAAAATCACCTAGAAAGATTAGCGATTTACTTGAGGAAACCTTATCGGAATTAATAGCATTTGCCATTAAACATCCATGCCTCTCTGTCACACTCGGAATATCAATCCTATTGATTTACCCATTGATTCTGTACCTCTGGCTTACAAGCAATTGAACCAACATGAGAATAATAGTAACCGCTGATGGAGAAATCTATTTGAAGTGGTGGACAATGACCCTCTACTCTAATGGAACATCCACTAAAAACTTCCCTTTTGGATGGTTCAGTTTCACACTTTGCATCAATCCTCAACTTAAAAAATAGCCATGAAAATATTAGATTTTAGAGGTAGTGGAAGATGAGTAATTTGACCACAACTTTCCATTTGGATGGACATCAATAACCATTTCAATCAACCCAAGGATAAAAAATGTACACCGAAAAAGATGACCCCGTCTTCCCCGAAGATAATTATTACGATGAGCATCGCATTGGACAAGTTCTAGGGCTGACTAAAAGAGAATATTTTGCCGCTATGGCATTGCAAGGAATTATGGCTAATGCTGAATTTATGCACTTTGAAGCAGCAAAAATGGCAGTTAAAAAAGCTGATGAATTGATTGAAGAGTTAAACAAACAACAATAACAATACTGGCTTTTTAGACGGCAAACTAGACAAGATATTCGACTTAGTACCACATCAGTAAATATATTAGTTGCCCCTGTCATCAGGGGTATTTTTATCATGAAAGCATTAAGTTTGTGGCAGCCTTGGGCAACTTTGATAGAGAAAAGAGTTAAATGGGTAGAAACTCGTAGTTGGAACACAAATTACCGCGGGCAAATATTAATTTGTAGCGCAAAGAAAAAGGATAAATATCTCAAGGAATTTCACTACAACAATATCAGACCTATTTTGTATGATTTATTTCCTGTAAGCTCATCAAAGTTAATTTATCATCCTGATTTCAGATTTTTTGAATACGACGATCTTCCCTTGGGGATGGCTCTATGTATCGCTAATTTAAAAGATTGCAAAGTGATGACACCTCAATTAATTTCTCAACAGTCGAAAGTTGAATTAGCTTTTGGGAACTGGGAAGAAGGAAGATTTGCATGGATTTTTGATAACATCACGCCGTTGAGCTACCCATTCCCAGTTCAGGGGAAACAGGGATTATTTGATGTTGCTCACGACAGTTTGGATTAGATTTTACAGGGATTATAGGATTGAAAATGAGTGACATTGAACAGCGACTTAGAGAGGCTAACGGAAGATTAAAAAACAACTACTGTGGCATACGGATCGAGGTAATAGGGAAACGTTTGTATCTTCGTGGGATATTTCCACCTAAACCTAATAGCGGAAAATTTGAGCATTCCCAGCAAAGAATTTCAATGTCGTCGGTTAACCCCGAAGGTTTAAAACTAGCCGAAAAAACAGCCAAGAAAATTAGCGTCCAGTTGGACGCTAATACTTTTAATTGGGGTGATTGGTTAGAAATGCCTGATCACCCCACAACAATTGGAGATTGGATTGTTTCATTTAAAAAATATTACTTTGAGAGTAAAGGCGACACTTTAACAACTCAAGATACGTGGAGGACTGAGTACGTGCAGGTTTTGAAACATCTACCTGCTACTGAAATTTTGACCAAGGAAATCATTAAGCAAATAATTCCCAAAACCTTAGCTAATACCAGAACTAGAAAACGATATTGTCAAACCCTAAAAGTATTCTGCGATTTCGCGGGCGTTGACTTCGACTTTAAAAAATATAGAGGCAACTACTCATCATCAAAACGAAAACCTCGGACACTGCCAGACGATAAAACCATAGAGGAATGGTATCTAAATATTAAAAATCCCTCTTGGCAGTGGGTATATGGGATGCTCGCTACTTACGGACTTCGCGGACACGAAGTATTCTTCCTGAAATTAGACGGGCTGAAATCAGGGGAATTTTATATAGAGGTATTGCAGGGCAAAACTGGATATCGGCTGGTTTACCCGTTCCATACCAATTGGGTAAATAAGTTTAATTTAACCGTCGCCAGTCTACCTGAGATAAATTGCGATCGGTCAAACGCTGCCATTGGAAATTCCGTTACCCAGCATTTTAGAAGATGTAATTTACCCTTTAAACCGTATGACCTACGGCACGCCTGGGCGATTAGAACCTTGAATGAGGGACTAGACATTTCTTTAGCAGCTCAACAGATGGGACATTCCCTGAAAATTCATTCAGAAATTTACCACACTTGGATTTCAGCCAAAATTCATAAAGCGGCCTTCGATAAAATTCTTAGTAAAAATCAATGAAGTAATATCTGAAAATCCTCGTGTCACGAGTTCAAGTCTCGTTCCTGGCATACGTTTCGGAAATTTAATCAAAATTTTGCCTAGATTTTGACTATTTACGCAAACCAAATCATGAGATAGGGTTTGCTATTAGGGACGCAGGCCTTGCGCCCAATCATGAGTCACTACGCTATCAGCAAGCCTTAGTTAGGGTAAGCCAACTGATTTCATCATCAACTTGTTTAAGTTTAGAAGCTGTTTCTTCTGGCTTTCCAGATTCAGGAAAAACTTAAAACACTCTTGATTTACAGGGTTATTTACTACTTCTTTTAACCTGTGAAATTGTTTATCGCTAATAGCAATTCCTGCCGAATTTTTTACATAATTTAGTTCTTCTTGAAAATTAGCATCATTATAAACCTGAATAAATACTCTATCAACATTCCATTTTTGCCAATCAGCCGCAAAATATCGTTTAGCCCAATAGGGATTATGATGACAAATATCAAAACTAACAGTTGGGTTAGCTTGTTTCATCCCAGTGATCATTTGCTGAACAAAAGTAGTCAATTTAGCAGTGCGATCTACTTTACCTGGTAAGTCAGCATGATAGCCTAGATAATCATCCCATTGCACAGCATCAATTTTTGGATACCTTTGCACAAACTCTACTAAGATATTCTTAAAGAAATTAGCAACTTCAGGAATTTCTACATCAAGAACATAATGATCTATACCAGAATAAGTTTTATCTACACCAGGGACAATCCATTTATTAGCAATAGCTAAATCAAAAACTGGGCTATTTTTATCTATTTTAATTCCTTTTTCAAAATAAGCGTGAACTTCCATTCCTTGTTTATGTGCTTCATCAATCAGCCAATCTAGCCATTGGTCTTGAAATAAGTTTGGACAACTTTTATAGCCGAGAGTTTGCTGCATAACTTTACTATTATACATAGTACAAGCATTGCCCCAAACACCGTGAATAATAGTATTAAATCCTTGAGAGTGATAGTAACGAACTCTTTCCCGAATCATTTTTTCACTAGCATTATTAGTGATGTTGTAGCGACTTAAATAAATGCCCCTAATAACTTTTTTCTCCCAAGGATTGAGAGGTAAGGATGTTTTTTTAGGTGTAATTGTTTTGATTGCGACTGGTGTAGGACTAGGAGAAATATTGGTAGTGCTGGATATAGAAGCGGTAGGGATTGGAGAATTAACTGGTGTAGGACGAGGAAAAATAGTAGCAGATATAGAAGTAGAAGCTGTGGGGATTGGAGAATTAACTGGTGTGGGATTTAAGATTGGAATAGTCATTTGTTGTATTTGAGATAAAATTTTGCTGATATCTAAATTTCCCTTTTGGCTAAACCACCAATAACCACTTCCCAAAATAACGATAATTAGAGAAAATGGAATATTGGCGCATCCACATCCTTTTGGTTCTTTTGCTTTTGGCGGCATAGTAATCTAATAATTAACTGGTAATATCGCTGCATATACAAGTTCTAAAAACTTAGATAGCGATGGAATATATTACAGTCATTTTCTGATAAATAAACCACATTGTCATTAAAATTTCCAGCAAAAATACAAAGGAAGAAATATATTAATTCAGGTTGTGGTCTACGATAAACGAAAACGGCTGTAATGTAATGAGATACAGGTTAAGTTCTGAATTTTCCAGATAATTAGGGTTTACATTGTAAACCCTGAAAATATTTTACCTACCGCCAATCATCCCAATTTTCGTTAAAAATAGAAGTATCTGGGAAAGCTGTAGGATTACCATTTTGTGCCAACAGCCGTTTTAAAACTTCTAATTGCGGTTCTTGTTTAGGTAAATCATCAACTAATTGATAGGGAGCAATATTTTGTTTTAGTGCAAAAGCAGCCACAGTTCCCGCAGCAGCACCCGAAGACCATTCAAAGGAATGAACTCGATAAGCAGCCGCAGCTATATGACTGGTAGCAATACTTTTGCCCCCCAACCAACAGATTATCAATTTTTTGGGGAATCATGGCTCTTAGGGCAATTTGGAACGGATAAGCTTGTCCCGCACCCCTTCTTTCTCCTGCGCGTTCAGTATTACCAGGTGCTTCTGCGGGGCTTTTTGTCATGCACGGATGGAAATCTATGGCATAATGACCAATACCCACAGCATCAGGGTAAATCGTGGAACGAGTTCTTCTCATAACTTGATCTGGAGAAATTTGACCCGAAATTACAGATGGTGCTTCCAATCCCGCTAAGGCTGCTGTTAACCTCCGATACATATCTGCTGGCAGATTTTTCCGGTAATATTCATCATTATAATTACGACGAGAAATATCAATTTCCCAAATTCCAAAACCTTCTGGTTGTCCCCAACTAGGACGGCCAATAATCCGTCTTCCTTCTCGCATATAAGGGTATTTAGATAAACCATGAACTGTCCCCATAGGTGAATCTAAACCTGTTAAAAAACGGATATTTGTTTGCGGTTGTTTGACACCTGCTCCTAACTGGGAATCTGTAATTCCTCCATACAACCAATAAAAATAGGAAAATGCTTTTTCTTCAGCTTTACGGAGGCTTTCTGTACGTAATCCACCTTGCCAATTTCCTGATTTTAATTGTCCAGATTTTTCTAATTGTTGACGAGTGTAAATGAGATTATCTTGAGATGTTCCTGGACGGTAATCATTACCCCAAGTCCAGTTTTGCATGGAAATATCCCCTGGTGTGGGTGCGGTAAATTTAACACCATTGAATGTAGTTGGTTGTCCTTTCTGGGGACTCCAAATCCGGCGATATGTAAAGACCAAATCAAAGTTTGCTAATCGTTTTAATTCATAACTAAAATATGGTGAATATTGTAAATAAAATGGGGGCATTGTTTGACTTTGTGGTTCTTTTGTCGCCTCCATTGCAAATGTATATGTGAAACCTTGAGTACAGTAAGGATCATTTGTAGTGCTAGAAGATGAAGGTTCAAGATAGGACTGAGCATCAATTCCTAGACGATAAGGAACATCTGCTAAAGCAATGATTTCTCCGGTTTCAGTTGTGTCTATAACGTACCATTTGGAAGTATTGCTTTTAGATTGTTGGGGCAGAAAACGAATAATATTTTTGTTCAACCGTGAGGAGTTTTGATAGCTATATGCGTCTTCAATGATTTGAGATAAAGGATTAGTATTTAGAAGTGGTGAACCTGTTGCTGGTTGATGTTGAATAGCGATCGCATTATTAATGATTTTGCCATCTTGACTAATTTCTAAGTCTTTAATGACTGTATTGGGAAACCATTGTAATTTGCCTTTACCCTTTTTTTCGGCATCTTTAAGCATTTGTGTCATGATGTTGTGAGCATCACGAGGAAGAAAGCAGGAGTCACTTACCCAACAGTCACCGGGGTTAAGTTTGCCATATTTGCGTTCAATGCGGTTTCTTAATTCCAAATATCCGCGAGAATAGAATTGTTTTGCTCGTTGAGTTGGTCTTTCGTCTAATGCAGATGTTCCTTGGGAGGAGATTTGTCCTCCTAACCAGTCGGTTATTTCTGTTAAACAAACTGTGCGTCCTGCAAGTAAGCTTTCGTAAGCTGTAGCCACTCCTGAGAGTCCACCACCAACAACCAGAATCTCACAGTTGACGGTTTGATCTGGGGTGCGTGGAGGGGTAGCGGTGACGGAATAGGGAGTGAGGAAGGAGGTAATAAGGCTGAAGCTGATGAACGTTTGCAAGCCTTTTTTGTGTCTACGTTTCATGGTTTCTGCACTCTGTAAACTACTACGTCAAATTGTAGACGGTAGTTGTGGGGAAAGGTTCTTTGTTAGTAGGAGCTAAGTACAGATAGGAAAAATGAACCACGAAGGAGCGTTCGCGGAGCGTCTCGAAGAGATAGAACACGAAGAGAAGAGTGTAAGAGAGAGATTTTCTGTTAGTCCTGATATATTCACGGAATATTTATTAATAAGTTCTTAGTAACTTTATATAAATAAGGAACTTCCTAAACAGTTCTTTTATTTCTACCTTTGGGATGAAAAGCTTGATCCCATCTTCCATTATGTAAGTTAGAATTACCTGCATTTTTTCCCTTGGTAGATTTGCTGTTATATAATCCAGCACAGAATTTACTTTAACTCTTAGATGGTATTTATAGTCATTTTAAACTATTCCATCTTTAACCACAACCAGCCACTAAAACTTTTCCTTTTTCTTGCTGCTGCGAATAAGAGCTAATTTAATTTCTACTAACGCTGCTTCCTCTAGAGTTAATTCCAGAAATTATGCGACTGTTCCAACTTTCCAACCTTTAGCTTCTAGAAGTTCTCTCTTTGATTTTTCCATGCTGTCATCCTTGAATAGCGGATATCTCTCCATAAATCTGTTAATATCGAAAAAACCATCACATCTAGTAACCTTACACCAATCATCTATCATAGATGGCATATAAGCCCGTCGCTTCAAAAACTAACCACCCGATAGGGAAAATTGTTATGAAGAACAAAAACCCCATATTCTCAAATCTAGCTTTAAAAAGCGCCATTTTTCTGTCACCCTTACTGCTGTCAACAGCTTTTATCGGTGGAGACATTGTACCATCTGCTACAGCTCAGGTACTATCAAATCAGGAACGGGAAGAATTAACACGACTGCGAGAGGAAAACCGAACTCAAAAGCAAATACAATCTGATTTTGAACGTGCTTTTGCTCGCACGAATACTTTGCTCAATATCTGGTTAACTATTTTAAGTTTATTTCCTGTGGCTTTAATTGCCATATTATGGTTTTTTCGTCGAACTGTAATTCGGGAAATTGTCGAACGAGCAATGCAACAAGTTCAAGGAATTGAAAATTTGCAAACTCAACTAACTACTGTGCAATCAGAAGCCATAAAACTGATCAAAGAATCTCAAAATACTAGTCAGGAATTAGCATCAGAAGTTAGTACACTTAGACAAAAGATTCAAGGGGAGGAAGAAAATTTATCTATTCTTTTATCTGATTTACCCAAATCGAAACAAGAGTTTTTAACAGCTTTGGAAATTGAGGTTAAGTCTGCTCAAGAGAATATTAGTAATTTAGAGTTTAGATTAAATACTCAATTAGAACAATTAAATTTATCTGCTCAACAGCAAAAAATTACAATTGACAATATTAAAAAGTTAGAAGTTGATTTAATTTCTCAGTTTACAAAACTCAAGTCTGAGGTAGAAATCCAAAAAGATATCGCTGTTAATGATATTGAAGAATTCCGTTCTGGTTTAATATCTCATTTGGATGGTTTAGAGTCAGAATCTCAACAACAAAAAGCTGATAATTTTGATAAATTAGCAAAATTAGAATCAGAGTTTACTACTGAATTATCTCAATTACAACTAGATGTTAAAAACCAGAAAGATATAGTTATAGAGAATATCGCAAATCTCAATAATTTATTTAAGTCGGAAGTTGTTGATTTACAAGCTGATACTCAAGTTCAAAAAAATCAATTACTTGACAATTTAGCTAAATTACAAGGTGAATTTTCTCAGCAACTGGTAGTATTACAAAATACTGCTGAACAGCAACAACAGCAAATTATTGAGAATTTAGAAAAGTCTGGTGGAAATGTACAACAACAGCAAATTACTGTTCTGCAAAATTTACAAAATTTAGAAGTTGAATTTTCTCATCAACTGGGAGAATTACAAAATGCTGCTCAACAACGACAACAGCAAATTATTGAGAATTTAGAAAAGTCTGGTAAAGAATTTACATCACAGTTTTCCGGTTTACAAACAGATGTAAAACAGCAGCAAATTACTGTTATAAAGAATTTGCAAAAGCTAGAAGTTGAATTTTCTCAACAACTAGAAAAATTACAAAATGTTGCAGAACAGCGACAACAGCAAATTATTGAGAATTTAGAAGAGTCTGGGGAAGAATTTACATCACAGTTTTCCGGTTTACAAACTGATGTAAAACAACAGCAAATTACTATTCTGAAGAATTTGCAAAAGCTAGAAATTGAATTTTCTCAACAACTAGAAAAATTACAAAATGTTGCAGAACAGCGACAACAGCAAATTATTGAGAATTTAGAAGAGTCTGGGGAAGAATT
>NZ_VILD01000018.1:0-12659 GCF_009712085.1 Anabaena sp. UHCC 0253 | reverse complement strand
AGAAAAATTACAAAATGTTGCAGAACAGCGACAACAGCAAATTATTGAGAATTTAGAAGAGTCTGGGGAAGAATTTACATCACAGTTTTCCGGGTTACAAGCTGATGTACAGCAACAGCAAATTACTGTTCTAGAGAATTTGCAAAAGTTAGAAATTGATGCTCAAGAACGTAAAGAGATCATTCTCAAAGAATTAGCAGAAATTACACCCCCCCCAGCACCAGAAGTATTACAACCACAAATTTCTGTTAATGATTATCTACAAGAAGCAGAAATGCTATTTTCAGAGAAACGTCATGAAGATGCTTTAGCTATTTATGAACAAATCATTAAAATTGAACCTGAAAATCCAGAACATTGGTTAAAACGGGGAATAATCCTCAACAGATTAAAACGCTATAAAGATGCGATCGCCTCTTATAATCAAGCTATTAAAATTAATCCTGAATATCATCAAGCTTGGTGTGATATTGGTGTAGCTTGTGGAAATTTAGAAAAACATCAAGAGGCTTTTAACTGTTTTGATAAAGCTACTAAAATTAAACCTGATGATGGAGTTGCTTGGGTAAATCGTGGTTTATCTTTAGTAGAATTAGAACGTTATGAAGATGCAGTTGCTTCTTTTGATAAAGCTTTAGAATTTCAGCCCAATTCTCCTAAAGTTTGGGATAAACGAGGTTACACTTTGGTAATGTTGGGAGAAGATGATGAAGCAATTACCAATTTTGACAAAGCACTAGAAATTAAATCTGATTATTCTAGTGCTTATTATCATAAAGCTGCTTGTTATGCACTACAAAGAAAGGTGGAATTAGCTTTAGAAAATCTGCAAAAAGCGATTGAAATCAATCCTAGTTATCAAGAAGATGCTGCAACAGATATTGATTTTGATGATATTAAAAAAGAGCCTGGTTTCCAAACTTTGATTCAGGGTTGATGTGAAGAAACCCAAATTCTCAAGGCTTGTATTGGGTTTTCTCGTGTTAACCCAATCTACAATTTTCTGAGTCTAATCATCTTCATCATATATGTCTGCTATGTAATCACACTCATAATTACCTTTGATTTCCTGATTAAAAAATTCACCAATGGAATCTGCTGAATGAAAATCTTCCCAAGTTTCCGCTTCTACATCAAAGTATTGGTAAACTTCACCACTTTGAAATTCTACTTGCAAAATTTGTGAGTCAGCATCATAACCGATCGCATATGCTATGGATGAATTAACCGGTAGCATGGGAATTTCTTCTTCATAGGGTATGGTGTCGGAAATTACCTCATTGAGTTGTTTTAAGCCTTCGTAAGCTTCTAGTGGTGCGGGAATTTGTCTGAGTTCAAATTCGTTGCCTTTATCGAGTAATAATTGCAAATATCCATCAGTATGAGCGATCGCTAATAAACTGCTTAAATCCATTTTAGATAGCTTCATTGCTTTCCTCCCTATAGGTAGATGAAATTGAAAACCAAATTTGTATAGTACAAAATTACTATATTAGTTTTTGGCTGTCAACTATAGATGGAGGTACTTTTCGCTAAAATGTAAGTATGAGAATATGACTTCTAATTAAAAGTATCACATATTTTCCCTACAGGTTGTATAGTGACTAATCCAGTTTCCCTTAATAAACACTGCACCTCAGAGGTTTTCAAAACTTCTGCAAATTTTTCTCCAATAGGTTCTCGACGGTTATCTCTGAGATAAACTACAGCCAAAGGATAAGCTAAAGGATAGCTTTGACTGATAAATGCTGTCATATTAGGAACATAGTTTCCCTTATCGTTGCATAAGTCTGTTTGTTGCGGAGTTACGGGTTTTCCATCTTTTTGAATCAGAGGATAAACTGAACGATTATTATCATCAACTATAGCTAGAGGATAAACGGAACATTGTCCAAAAACTTTACTCAAAGAGTCAAAGCTAATACTACCAACTTTGGGATTATTATTTTCAAAATCTTGAATTACGGCTCGGAATGTTGCAAAAGATTGTAACTGTGTAATTTGTTGGGGATCTTGCTTAGTTACTATGTTTTCTGGTTGTGGTTTTTCAGGAATTAATCGTCTAAAATTATTGATAGCTTCTGGTGTTTTCAGAACTTGCTTTTCAAAGTTTTCTACTGCGTCATTATTAGCAGGAATATATAGTTTAATTGGTAAATTAGGTCCTCCTAGTTTTTGCCAATTCGTAATTTTGCCTGTATAAATTTGGCGTAATTGTTCTAAAGAGATTTTTCCATTTAAAGCTGTTGGTAAACTCTGATCTCTGCCTTTTTTACTAAAAGCTACAAATATGACTAAACCATCATAAGCAAATTCTTGATATCCCAATTCAGGATGGCGCTGAAAGTTAATTAAATTGGTAACTCCAAAGTCGGCTTTCCCTGATTTAATAGTAGTTATTAAATCCGATTCAAATAATGTTTGATCGTATTTTAAATTTAAGTTTGGGGCAATTGTTTTAAGTTTATCTTCTAAATTTATCCCTCCTGGTAATAGAGTTTTTGTAGTGATTATATAACTCCAAATATCATTTTTTGACGATGTATATGTAAATTGACCGTTAGGAATTCCTGATACTTGTTCAATAGTTTTAGGAGATTGATTTGTGATCACTTGTTTATTTTGGTTTTTAAGTATCAGCCAAATTATGCTTGTTAATAAGATTATACCCAGTCCACCAAAAATCCAAAATTTGAGATGTTTGAAATTTTTCTTATGCTCTGGCTTTGGGATTGATTCCTCTTCCAATAGGCGGTTATTGGCTATTAATGTATGAAAATATGGTAAATTGTTGCGAGCTATTTCTGCATCATCAAAATTACCATAAATTAAATTTGTAATAAAATCTTTAATTAAGGGATCAACAGTATTAGGTAAATTCTGAGGATTGGCAATTTGATCATTACCTGCTAATAAGTATAAGCAAGTTTTGCCTAAGTCTTTTAAATCCTGTTGAGGAGAATAGTGAGGAGATTTGCTATCAGAACTAATAAATTGATCTTCCCATAAAGCCAAGTCACAAAGATAGATGACAAATCCTTGGAAACTGGTAGATATGAGTAAACTATCCAGATTTAAATTTCCGTGATAGGGTTTCCAATTTACCGCACCAGAGGGTAAACGAAATTTTTGAGTATGTAGAAATTGCAGACTTTGAAGAGCCTGATGAAGCACCCTATAAACTTCTATACTGCTCATTGCTCCCGTCTGGTTTAGATAGCTGCGAAGGGTAGGAAAACTGTAAAAATTACCTTTAAAAATTAGGTAACAACGTTGTTCGTAAGCGATCGCTTCCCAAGGAGTAATCAAGCGAAAATCTTGAATTCTACCATCTGCTAATTCTATTCCAGAAATCCGCTCAAAATTGTATTGGATATCTGCAATATTTTTATTCAGATTTTTATCTAGAAATAAATATTCTTTAATAATGATGGGCTGACTATCAGGTAACTGAATTGCTTGGTAGAAATACCCTTGTCCCCGGTATTCTAAAACATTCTCTATTTGATATTTACCACGATTACCTAAAATTTCTGTTTTTGGTTGTAGGGGTGGATAGAGTATTTGATCGGGAAGAGGTGAAGAAGAGGGAATTAAAGCAACTTCTTGGCCTGCGCTCAGACTTTCTGACTCTTGTGCTTTTTTCTTCCCAGTTAATTTATCATAAGCATCATCAAAGGTGGGAGCTTGAATATCTAATTCCTTTGCTAAGAAAGGAAAAAACGATCTAATCGGTGCTGGGATAAACCTTAATGCACTACTGGTACTATTAGTAATAAGATTACTGAGCCTACCAGCCAAATTACTAGTACCTCTAAGCTTCAGTTCTTTCCCAATGTTTTTTGCTATTTCCTGGGGATTTTTTTTAGCCACGATAGTTCCTTTATCTACAAAATATATATATACAGCAGGAGTCAGGAGTCGTAGGGGCGAAGCATTCGGAAAATAAACTTGGGAAAAAACCGATAATTTATTGCCCGAATGCTTCGCCCGTACAGGCTTTGTGTATAAGTTTCAATTTAGATTCTGTACATCATTGATCTGCAAATCTGCTGTAATTATAATTATTCTTAAAGAATGATTGAAAAGTATTAAGTTATACCTGTGATTACAAAATTACGTAAATTTATCAGCTTAATATATGTATTAAGAACTGATATTTACTTAATGCTTTGAAAATACCCTCTTGACAAAGTACAGAAAGCGGTTGTAGTCAGTAAATAGTCGTACTAAATAAGTACATATGCAAAGAAATTTTTACACTTGCTCCAAAGAGATTAGTTATTAGAGTACACTGTATTGTGTAATTTTTGCACCAATACTTCTTACTGACATCTTGCACTAATAGCCTCCAGTCGTGAACTAAAGTTTCGACTAGAAGCACAAACCAGTATAGACTGGTAAGCATCCTGATCAGAGTTAGCTAAAGCTAACTTTAGCTATTAGTCCGAAAAGACTAATTGAACAGGAAATAAGATGTAAGTTTAGCTACTTGTTAGCGACCAGACACTTAATAGAGGATAGCTACTGATGGCATTAGATTATTTTGCCCCTGGAGTATACGTTGAAGAAGTAGATCGCGGCAGTCGCCCCATTGAGGGCATTAGTCTGAGTGTCGCTGGGTTTATTGGTTTCACCGAAGATGTCCGTGGTGATGCCGAACTTTTCAAACCCATCATGATCACCAATTGGGAGCAATACAGACAATATTTTGCAAAGCCTGACTCTGATGGATTTACAGACTTTGGTGCTTATCTCCCCTTCGCTGTACAAGGCTGGTTTTTGAACGGAGGAGGACGTTGTTGGATTACCAGTATTGGGACAAAACTCCCTGGTTCAGAAACTCCAGAACCCAAAGATATTGCTACCAAAGTGTTTACCTCATCAGGTAAGCCGTCTTTAGCTTTTAATATTAAGTCTCAGACACTCGCACTCCCCCCAGGAGAAAGCGATACAGAATCAGATGATAGTAGCGCCTTAGCTATTACCAGTCGGATTCAGGTGATAATCACCGATAGTAAACCCAAAGAACTAGAGAATGGTGGCAAACCTCCAGTAGATAGCGGTGAATACTTCACAGTCACTATCAAAGATGGCCCCGACGAGCTAGAAAAATATGAACATCTGATCAACCAGACAGAATCCCAATATGGGGACTATGTGATCACGGCTGTTCAGGAATCTCAATATGTCACCATTGAGAACTTAGCTACTGCTGGTGGACCATTGAGCCGTCGTCCTCGCAATGGTCAATATGAAGTTACCAGCGCCCCTCACATCACAGAAAGAGGCGATGAAATTCGGGAATTGCAAGGGCAAAAAGGCGATCGCCAAGGGATGCAAGGCAACTTTGAAGTAGACGACATCGCCATCATTGCCTGTCCAGACCTGATGCTACTTTACCAAAAGAACCTGATCAACTTAGATCAAGTTCATGGTGTCATGGAAGCCATGATTAGCAACTGCGAAAATTCCTTCCCAGGACCAGCCTTCCGCATGGTAGTCCTAGATGCACCACCCGTCAAACCTGGTAAAAATAACAATCTAGCCGTTCCCCCAGAAAAACAAACGCCTCAAGATGTAGCCGAGTGGTTAAAGCAATTTAATCGCCGTTCCATGTTTGGCGCTCTTTACTATCCTTGGATTCAAGTGGCTAACCCCAGAGATAAGGGCAAACCCATATTTGTCCCCCCATGCGGACACATGATGGGTATTTGGTGTCGGACAGACGAAGATCGCGGTATCTTCAAAGCCCCAGCAAACGAAACCCCCCGTGGTGTTACTGGTATTGCCTACGATACCAACATGAGAGAACAACAACTCCTCAACCCCCAAGGTATCAACTGTATCCGTAACTTTAGTAGCTACAGCCGTGGCTTGAAAGTTTGGGGCGCTCGCACCTTAGTTGAACCAGACAATATTCAATGGCGTTATATTAGCGTTCGTCGCTTAGTTAGCTACATCGAAAAATCTATTGAAATAGGCACTCAATGGGTAGTATTCGAGCCAAACGATATGGATCTTTGGGAACGAGTCAAACGTACAGTTAGCACCTTCTTAGAAAGGCTCTGGAGAGACGGAGCTTTATTCGGTTCTAGCCCAGCCGAAGCATTTTATGTCAAGTGCGATGGCGACATCAACACCCATGACACTATGATGCTAGGTCGTCTTTATGTTGAAGTTGGAGTTTCACCAGTCCGTCCTGCGGAATTTGTAATTTTCCGTGTCAGTCAATGGTCTCCTAATGAGTAATTTCATTAGTTTTTAAGCATTTTAACTGGGGACTCTGACAACAGATTTCTAACCTGTTGTTACCCCAATTAGTTTTTGCTTTAACGTCACAATACTACACCCATAAATAAAAATTCTCATTCATAAAGGATGTGAAAAATGACTGAATTAAAACCAATTCCAACCAGTAGATTCTACGTTGAATTTGACGGATACACAGAAAAACTAGTTAAAAGTGTCACAGAAGTCAGCTTTACAGGACAAACATCTGGACACGAAAAACCCCTAGCCTCAACTAAAGACGGTAAAAGCCTATGGCAAACCACATCTGGCGGCTATGAAGAAAACCCCAACTTTACCATTGAAGTTTTTTTAGTCGAAGGAGACATGGAATTTTATAACTGGATGAAAGCTACTATGCCAGCCAGTGAAGGAGGAGATGGTAAATGGTCAGCAAATCGCCGAAATGGTTCTATCGTTGGTTATGATTCCGAGGATAAAGAAGTTTTACGGTGGAACATTACTAACGCCTGGATTAAATCCTATAAAATGGGAGAATTATCCGCTGAAAGCAAAGACCTAGCCTTTGAAACTTTTGAAATGGTTTGCGAACAAATTAACCGTGTTAAGTAATGATTGCTAATGTAAGTTACTAGTTAGTTAAGAGAGGCAAAAGTAAGTAATTACCAATTATCCTTTCAACTTTAGATAACTAACAACTTCAATTACTCAACGATTTAATTAAGTTTAGGAGTTAAATATGGCATCTGGTGAAATTCTTTCTTGCTCCAAATTCTACTTTGAACTTGATGGCTTAGATGATTTAATTGTTAAGAAAATTAGCGGTATTGCAATTACACTAGAAACCGCTGGTGATAAAAAACCTATTGGTGTCGGCAAAGGTGGCAAAAGCCAAATGCAAGCTACCGTTACTGGTGTTACTAATGGCAAAATTACTGTAGAGTTTGTCAGCACTGTTGAGGATAACCGCCTCATGACATGGTACGAAGAATCACACTCTGAACCCATTAAAGGTGGTGGGACAAAAAGTAAAGGAGCGCGCAAAACTGGCTCGATTACTCTCTACAATCAAGGGGGTGATGAATCAGCCCGTTGGAACTTGAAAGGGGTAATGCCACAGACTTATAAATCCTCCAAACTAGAAGCAGGTAGCACTAATTTAGCTACAGAAACCCTAGACTTTGTTTACGAAAATATGCACCGCGTTAAATAAGTAAACAACTATCATTCAGGAGTCAGGAAGTAGGGGCGCAAAGACTGCGCCCAGTCAGGAGTCATAGAGTTTTTAATACCTGTGAATTAAGCCTCTGTACTTCTGATAAAATTTTCTGTACTCCTGTATTCTTATTTTCAACATAGCTAAATTTTGGAGGAAGTAAAATTATGGCAGCACCAAAATTTGAAGTTCTCACCAATTCTCGTTTTTATTTAGAAATTAAGCTCAGTGATATCCCTGGTTCTAAAGACGAAATAGATGGTTACTTCATGGAATGTCAGGGTTTTCAACGCACTCAAGAAGTAATTGAAATCGTTGAAGTCACTCCTCAAAAATGGGGTAAAAATGAAGATGCTAAATTTGGGCGGCCAGTCCGCACAAAAATTCCTGGTAACTCCAAACATGACAACATCATTCTCAAACGCGGTTTAACTATATCTCTCACCATGTGGAACTGGTTAAAAGCAGTCGAACAGGGAGAATGGGCCAAGCAAAAACGAGATGGTGAATTGATAGTTTACGATCAAGGAGCAGAAGAACAAGCTAGATTTAGATTTACAGGAGCATGGCCTACAAAATATAAAATTGCTGGCTTCAAAGCCGGTGGTAACGAATTTGAAATTGAAGAAGTAGAATTAGCTATTGATGAATTTATCAGGGTTAAATAAAATCAGATGATAGAAACGGAGTTTGAATTTAACTTAATTAAAGGATACATAGATAACGACGGAAACGTACACCGGACAGGGGTAATGCGGTTGTCAAGAGCAATAGATGAAATTGTTCCCATGCGAGACCCTAGAGTTAAATCTAATCCAGCTTATGCAACAGTAATTATCCTCTCCCGCGTAATTACCCGATTAGGAGCATTAGACGATATTAACCCCACCGTTATTGAAAATCTTTTTGCTGTTGACCTTAGTTATCTCCAGAAATTTTATCGTCAAATCAATGGATTAGATGAAAATAATGAACCTCTATAGTCATCTAATACCACAGGACAGAATTAAGAATTAACACAATTAAAAATTAAACATAGAAAAATGTTTTATCCAGAATTTTCCTTTAATCTCCCTAAAGGATTTATTGACTCTAATCATCAGATTCATCGTCTGGGAAAAATGCGTGCTACCACAGCCAAAGATGAAATTATAGTTCAACAAAGTTCTCAAGTCCAAGAGTTTTCGGAATACGGTATGTTAGTAATGTTATCTAGAGTAATTACCAATTTAGGTAATATTTCTCAAGTAACACCCACATTATTAGAACAACTACTTTTAGTTGATTTCATGTATTTACAAGATATTTACTATCAAATCAATCAACTGGGAGGAGATTGGTTAACAGAGGGGGAGCTTTAGGCTACCCCTTAGATAAACTATATCAAGAGGTAGCCTTTATTGCCCTTTACTTTCACTGGACTAGAGAAGAAATTTTGAACCTAGAACATAGAGAAAGATTGAGGTGGGTAGAAGAAATAAAAAAATTGATTTAATTAGTATTGGCTTTTAAAAAAAATCAACTACCAAAAATAAAGTTTATCACTGAAATCAAAAAATCACCTGAATTAATAGATCCAAAATATTATGAAATCCTCCCATTTTCCATCTTGGTATTTGTCTTTAGTTACTTGTTTTTGTGGCATAGTTCCAGCTTTATCTTCACCAGCATTAGCTCAAATCAATCCTGCTAATGATGGCACAGGAACAGTAGTTACTCCTAATGGTAATCGGTTAGATATTAATGGTGGTAAAACTTCAGGTGATGCTACAAATTTATTTCACAGTTTTGATAAATTTAATCTGCATCCTGATCAAATCGCTAACTTTCTTTCTAACCCACAAATTCGTAACATTTTAGGAAGAATAGTTGGTGGAGATGCTTCCTTAATTAATGGATTAATTCAGGTTACTGGAGGTAATAGCAATCTATTTTTAATGAATCCCGCTGGATTCATTTTCGGTGCAAATGCTAGATTGAATGTTCCGGCTAATTTTACCGCCACAACAGCGAATGGAATAGGATTTGGAGATAAATGGTTTAATGCCTCTGGTGTTAATAATTATAGCAATTTAATGGGCGATCCTAGTGCTTTTGCCTTCACAATGGAAAAACCAGGAGCGATTATCAACGCTGGTAATCTTGAAACCTTTTCCGGTAAAAATATTACCTTATTAGGCGGTAATGTAATTAATACAGGCACTATTTCCACACCCCAAGGACAGATAACTCTGGCCGCTGTTCCCGGCAAAAATGTGGTTCGTCTAACTAGTCCTGGACATTTATTAAGTCTTGATATTCCCATTACAGCTAATGGTAATTTACCTAATGATTGGACAGTACCTATTAAGTCATTACCCGATTTATTAACTACTGGTAGTGCAGGCTATGATGTGGGAGTAGTTGTTAATAATGATGGTACTGTTAAACTTACTGTTAATAATATTAATATCCCCAAAGAAACAGGAACAACTATTGTTTCTGGGAAGTTAGATGTTTCGGGAGAACAGGGAGGAAAAGTTCAAGTTCTCGGTCAAAAAGTAGGCATAACTGGAGCAGAAATCAACGCTTCTGGGAATAATGGTGGTGGAACAGTATTAATTGGTGGAGACTTTCAAGGTAAAGGTACAGTTCCTAATGCTGATGTTACCTTTGTTGGTGAAGATGCGACTATTAAAGCTGATAGTTTAAATAATGGAGATGGTGGGAAAGTCATAGTTTGGGCAGATAAAACGACTCGTTTTGATGGTAAAATTTCGGCTCAAGGTGGTGCTACTGGTGGTAATGGTGGTTTTGCCGAAGTTTCGGGAAAAGAGAATTTAATTTATCAAGGAAATACTAATTTACAAGCTTCCCAAGGTGAAAAGGGAACGTTACTTTTAGATCCTAAAAATATAACAATTAATACAGGACAACCTGATACAATTTCTGCTAATGATCAATTTGCAGAAAACCCAACTGCTGATGCTAACTTTACTCCTAATAGTATTAGGGACGCTTTAAATGGAGCGAATGTAGTTTTACAAGCAAATAATGATATAACAGTTGAAAAACCAATTGATTCCTCTGGTAATGCTAATGCGGGTGATTTAACTCTACAAGCAGGAAGATCAATTGCTATTAATGATGATATTAAACTCAAAGGCAGTTTCTCTGCAACAGCTAATGATTCTGGTGCTACTTCTGCTAACCGTGATCCTGGTGATGCAACTATTACTTTAGCAAGTGATAAAACTATTGACACTGCTACGGCGAATGATAATATCACCCTGAAATATGGTAGTGGCACAAATGCTGCTGCTATGAATTTATCGGGTGATCTTAATGCTGGTACTACTGGTAAAATCACCTTAGATACTACTAACTCACAAGCAATTAATGTTAGTGGGCAAGTGAATGCTGGTACATTAGAAATTACTAATAGTAGTGGGACGGCTTTCGCTAATCTTGTCAATGTTGGTACTTTGGATATTCAAAATACAACTGGCACAGTTGACTTTCAAGATAATACTACTGTCACCACTGCATTAACAACTGCAACTCAACCATATAATATTTCTTTTACAGGTACAAATAACACTATTGCTGGTAATACAATTTTTTCCAATACTGGAACTATTACATTAAATAATACTACATTTACCGGAGGAGTTAATACAACTGCGGCATCTGCAACAAATATTGCGGGTACAGTTAGTACAACAAATAATCAAATAGATTTAGGAAATGTTACCCTTGCAGCTAATAGCACAATAAATAGTGGTAATGCTAATATTAACTTTACAGAAAATGTTAATAGTGAGGTTGGACAAAACCGCGAATTAATAGTTAATAGTGGAACAGGAACTATTAATTTTAGTCAATTAGTTGGTAATACCCAAGCACTAGGAAATATTAGTCTAACTGGTGATGAAATTGATGTAAATGACAGTGTTTTTGGAGTGGGAAGTATTACTCTTAAACCATTCACAGCTAATCAAGCGATCGCTATTGGTAATGCTAACAACACAACTGCATTGGATCTTACTCAAGCAGAACTAAATAGATTACAAGATGGTTTTCCCATCATCAATATTGGTAATGCTACTAGTGGCAACATTACAATTAATCCAATCAGTTTTCAAGATCCAGTCACAATTACATCTGGTAGTGGTTCAATAGCAGTTAACGGAAATATCACAGGTACAGATAATGCTTCCGTTACCCTCATAGGTAATACTACCCTCAATAACAATAGCAATATTTCAACAACTAACCAAAATATTACAATTAATGGTAATACAACTCTGGGCAGTAATGCGAGCATAAATACGAATACAGGTGCAGGAAATATTAACCTCAACGGAATAGTTACTGGGAATAATAACTTAACTTTAGCAGCAGGGACAGGTAATATAAACATTACTAATAATGCTAGTAATATAGGCAATCTAACAGTTAGTAGTGCAACAAATGTGAATACAAAAGCGATTACTGCTGGCAGTATTACACAAACAAATGGAACTGGAACTACTACATTTGACGGTGCAATTAACACCAATAATATTAATGGCATTAATTTAACTGGGAATAACTTCACCTTTAATCAAGCAGTAACAACTACGAATAATGGTGGAGTTAGTATTAATAGTAGTGGGGCTACTATATTTGACGGTACAATTAACAGTACAGGCATTAATCTAACTGGGAATAACTTCACCTTTAATCAAGCAGTAGAGACTACAAATAATGGTGAGGTTACTATTAATAATAGTGGCAATTTAACTATAAATAGTGCATCAGATTTCACCCTAGATGGTGCATTTTTACAAATAGGAGCAGGTGCAGTATCCTTAGCAGGAGATATCAAAACCACCGATGATAATATTGCCTTTAGTAGTCCATTAACATTGACAGGAACTGTACTATTAAATCCGGGAACAGGAACTCTATCATTTTCCACCTTAGACGCAGGTGGTCAATCACTAACCTTAAAAGCAGGAGAGATTGATGCTACTACCATTGTTGCAAATTCTGGTGCAACTTTAACCTTAGAATCAGCAACAAATAGTCAAGCAATAAATATTGGAGGGACTAATAATACAACAAATTTAGATTTAACTGATAGTGATTTGAGTGCTTTTCAAATTGGTTTTAACACATTAAAAATTGGTAATAACAATACAGTTGCTAATATCAATCCCGTTAACTT
>NZ_VILD01000017.1:50357-53317 GCF_009712085.1 Anabaena sp. UHCC 0253 | reverse complement strand
TTTGGCAATTTAATGAATAATATATCAAATATGAGCGTCATCATACTGTAGATGCGCTATTTACAGCCCAACAGCCAGTGACTAAAGTTGTGAGTAGAATTAGCTATCGGACTGTGCATGAATACTGGCGAGAATTAATAAGTATATATCCAGAGTTAGTTGGGGTGAGAATCCACGATTTACGGCATACTTTTGCTACGGAGCGTGTTGGTTTAATGGGGATTGAAGAATTGCGGGCATTGATGGGGCATGAAAATATTCAAACAACTCTGCGTTACCAAAAAGTTACGTCAGCTAGGGCGGAAGAAGTTGCACGTCAAGCTCTCAATAGTTTACCTTTGAATCTCTAAAAATTGAGATTTTGTCAATGTTTTTTACTATTGATTTAAAATCATAGTACAGTTATGAATTCAGAGTTTTTACACAAAATTATCACGTTTTTGCTGGTAGATGAAGAGAAGACACTATACTCTGCGTCAGGAGAGTGAGTAGTGGTCAAAAACAAACCATAAAATCTGCATTATTGCAAGTGTTTTAATAAAACTTTACATCATGTCCTATTTTGCAGGTATCCCGGCTATACCCCGTTGTTAGCAACTTCCTGTGCAGGTTCTGGTGTTACCATAGCTGGTGTACCATCCTCAACAGAATCTATTTGCCCCCCGTTATTGCCATTTGGGGCTAGTGTTTCTGGTAAAACAGCGGATTCTATCAAATCACCAGTTAAAGCAATTTCCTGCCCATTATTAGCGGTGTGGAGTGAATGTTCTGCTGTCTCTTCTGCTCTAGAAACAACTACACCCAGTTCAACTACACCCAGTCGGGTGTCCGCCATTGATAAGTTTTCTTTATCGCTTTTTGGCGAGTCGCTGCCAATCAAAGAAGATAAGAAAACCTGATGAGTAATAACTTGATTTAAATCCAAAACAATCGGGTTAACTGTTGACTCTGATTGATTATTGAACTGAGTTAAATCAGTTTCAGAACTATTAAGAGAATTTATGAATTCAAGATTTTCTTGAGACTGAATTACTTCTGATTGGTTTAATTCCTGTTGATTTGATTCCTGCTGACAAACTTGAACTTCGAGATCACAATCCTGAACTTCTAGCTTTTCCTTTTTCTCCTGTTGTTCAATAATCTCTCCGGCTACCTCAGCCCCTGCGGGACTGGTAGCAAAAGGTAAACATAAAACCTTCATATAGGGGAAGTGAGTGTAATCGCCCTCTGGATAAGGGTTTTGAGGTTCTTGTTTTTTCCACGTTTGATTAGTTAGGTAAAAGTGTGTGTAATCGCCCTCTGGGTAAGGGTTTGCGCTATTTTTTGGCTCTTGGCTATTTCCTGAATTGATGTTCCTATCAAAGATTGTATCTGCTAGATTAATGCTGTTTATTTGAATCCTATTTTGTTGGCTGTTATTTGTTTTAGCACTATTGTCTGTGGTGATATTTTGTGAGTTGCTGTTATCTAACCAAGGATCTGGGATGTACCATTGGGGATGCCATAAATGCTTATGTTTGTATAATGTGTTTTGACTCAGTGTTTTGTTATATTGACGTTTATATTCTGCACTTATCTGTTGGCTTCTTTCGGTTACTCCTTCACTTAATCCTGCTTGCGTGAGTTCTATTAGTTCTGTTTCTACTTCTGTGTTTAATTCTGTTGATACTTGTAAGGTACTTTGATTTTCTGTACTTCTATACTTCTGTATTCTTGGTTGTGTTTCTAATTTTTGCACTATAACTTTAATGCGTTTTTGCGTTTGTTCGCTGCGTTGCTGGTTTTTACTTTTGGGTTTTTCAAAGGGGATGACATTGTTGTAGTTTTGATATTTGGTTATTTCTCTTATATCTGCTATGGCTAGGGCAAATGTGTTCAGATATGTTCCTAATGGGCGCTTGGGATAACTAGCGTAAGGTGTATACCATTGATGTCTGATTGTGCATTTTACCCAGTCTCTAACTCTGGTTTCGATGCGGTGTTGGTGACGACAATACTGTGTGTAGCCTGGGGCGTTTCTAGCGGTTTCTACGGCATATTTAACTAGGTTTTCGTCTTGTAGGTCTAAAAAGACGATGCCGTAGCCAACGATGATTTGTAGGAGGGTGTTTGTTTGTCCATACCCTGTCCATCCTGTGGCGATGATTTCTTCCCAGTTATTTTGCCATTCTTCGATTTTGATGCTGGCTTTTTGCCGATATTGTTCTCTTGTATGCCGCTTTCTGGCTTTTTTGCAGGCGTATCTGAGTTTACTGAGGTCTTGATGACGGGCTGCATGATCACAATGGTCAAGGAAGGTGGCTACTGAGTCGCTGATTGGTTGCAGGTCGTCGTCTAGGAGGAGTGCGCCGCTACCAGGCTGCATGGGACAACGAATGGCTTTGTAGTTGGTGATGCTGTCTTTTCCCCAGGGTTTGGGGTTGGGGTATATTTCTATTTGTCCGGCACTGATGTTGCAGCCTGTATCTTTTATTGTTTGTTCTAGGGCGCAGGCTAGGTTGAATGTGGGGATTGGGGCTGTGAAGGGGATGATGAGGTGGTAGCCACCGCTATAACTTGATTGGATGGGTACTAGGCTGAGTATGCCTATGTCTTCTAGGGCGGCTTTGATGGTTTGATAGGCTTCTAGGTTATGGTATTCGCTGCCTGTGTCTATGTCTATTGTGGCGTAACGGGTATATGAACTAAAGCGTATGCCTACTAGTTTGTCGCTGTTTTGATGCAATCTCCACAGTTCCGAGGGCTGGAGGTAATGGTCTTCTGTTCTCCAGCCTGGTTTGCTGAGGAGGTTGTTGGCTGGGGCGATTATCGGACTCCAAGGATGCCAAAAATATTTGACGTAGCGTTTTCCCAACTCGGAGGCTGGTAGGTGGTGTTGGCTTTTTGGGCTGGAACGACGACGGGCTGGTTTGGCGAAGTTGTCTGGGTTTTCTGGTAGATACATGATTGGCTTGCCTCGA
>NZ_VILD01000017.1:28913-50332 GCF_009712085.1 Anabaena sp. UHCC 0253 | reverse complement strand
TTATTGTTTGTTCTAGGGCGCAGGCTAGGTTGAATGTGGGGATTGGGGCTGTGAAGGGGATGATGAGGTGGTAGCCACCGCTATAACTTGATTGGATGGGTACTAGGCTGAGTATGCCTATGTCTTCTAGGGCGGCTTTGATGGTTTGATAGGCTTCTAGGTTATGGTATTCGCTGCCTGTGTCTATGTCTATTGTGGCGTAACGGGTATATGAACTAAAGCGTATGCCTACTAGTTTGTCGCTGTTTTGATGCAATCTCCACAGTTCCGAGGGCTGGAGGTAATGGTCTTCTGTTCTCCAGCCTGGTTTGCTGAGGAGGTTGTTGGCTGGGGCGATTATCGGACTCCAAGGATGCCAAAAATATTTGACGTAGCGTTTTCCCAACTCGGAGGCTGGTAGGTGGTGTTGGCTTTTTGGGCTGGAACGACGACGGGCTGGTTTGGCGAAGTTGTCTGGGTTTTCTGGTAGATACATGATTGGCTTGCCTCGATGTTTTGTGTTTTTCATCGGGTAGCCGCTAGTTGGCATTTAACCTCTGTGGTTGTAAAAAGCTGCTGTTGGGCTTGAAAGCTCTGAATAAGCCTGATTTTTGTTGCTGTTAGCAATTTTCAGATATTTTCAGGTAAATGAACTACATTTTTTCTCAGATAGAGGCGCAAGGACAGAAGGAAATAGAGAAACAAGAGTGTAGTACCAATACATGAATTCTGCTGTAAGCAGAAATTCCTAGAACTCTTTATATGAAAGAGTTTAGAGCCATTCGCAGATTTTTACTATCTTGGTTTAATGCCTAATTGTTGGTAAAGGGGAAACTCATGGACTAGAATGAAGATCAATTATTTTTTATATTTCTTAGTTAGGGTTGATAGCCCTACTAGAGCGGCTGAGACGACTGATAATCGTTTCGCGGTTTTCTTGATTCAGATCGGATCTATCTTCATTCCTAGCTGGCTTTCTTTCTGGCTTTAAGGCTGGATTTAAAGCTTTCTGTTAGTGTCCATGATGATTGGTTGTCCATGAGTTTCCTGTTAACCAAGCACCTAGCGGCTATCCAACTTTTTTTTGTCAGTTGAGATACTCCACTGGAAGCTGCGACTGTCTTCAGGGGTGGTGATAAAGATTTATTTTCTATTAAAAATTTAGCAGCATTTGTCCGCTGCTCTCGGTACTGGGGATTGGGGACACTTCGACTAGGCTCAGTGACCACTAGGGATTGGGGACTAGGGATTGGGTATTGGGGAGAATTTGCAAATTTTGGAGAGGATTTGCACTGCTTCCAAATATTTACCGCTATTCCCCAATAACAAATCCTGGAGAGATGACTTGTTAGTTCATCCGTACTCCTGTGAGATTTAATTCTGTAATTATCTTGAATTTTGTACATAAATTCCTCCAATTTTGACTATTTTTGAAGCGATTGGAGGAGGATTTCGCATTTACAGAGGGATATTTATGTTTATTTACGTCAATCTCGTTAAAAGACAGCTTTTTTGCTGTTTTTCAGAATTTCGGAAAATTTGCCAAAAAATATCTCCACACTGCACACAATTTATAATAAGATTGTGTACAGTGACAAATACGGATTGTGTTTAACTTCAACTCCAACAGTAAGATCGGTCGGGAAAACTTCACTAACTGTTAAGGGTAATTAAACGCAACTCCTCCTTAAATTCGATTTGCTTCAAAACGGACAAAATGTACTTCTATGTTGCATTTTGTCCTCACCATTTCCACAACTGCATAACCTCCATCAACTCCACAAGACTGAAAGTATTTACTTAATTGCTAATTGTACTCTAAGACGCTGCGATTGGATTCACGGCGCAAAAAGTTCTGGGTAAACCAAAACAGATGTAACTATCATATATCGCTTACGGGACAAAAAGAAGTTTTAGGGTATCTTTGTGAAGTTCTGCAACATACATCCTCTTGAAAATGCGACTGGATGGGTTGTTGGAGGCAATTCATCACTAGATACCAGCCTGGGTTAAAGCCTGACTCAAAACATCAACCAGTGCTAATTGTTCTGCCCAGTCAGCAAGGTAGCCGTAGTCGAGATTTTCGGCTTGCAGTTTGAGTATTCCCAACACGTCACGCCATTGTTTTTCTGATTGACTGCTCCTTCCCCATAACAGCTTTTGCAGCACTAGGTCTTCTGGGGAAATCACCCAAAAGGCTGGCATTCCCTCGATATCAAGTAACGTCCGGCGGGACATTTGCGAGGACGCAAAGGGTGAATTGTCCATGACGTATAAGTCCGCATTGGCGATAGTTTCGGTATGGGTGATGTTAAGCATCCTTTCTCGCCCCTGCTTTAGGTCTGCAACCGCTCCGGCTGGACAATAGTAGAGCGCAGCTTCTAGTGTTGTTACCAATAAGTCAATTTGGTTGGTTTGCACGGAGATGACTAAATCTAAATCGCGGGTGGAACGTGGCTCTCCATGAATTGAACTAGCTACGCCGCCACTGACGTAGTAGGGTATATTAACTGCATTAAGAAAGGTGTGGAGTTCGCCTGCGAGGGCAATGGAATCTTGAATCCAAATTTTTTCATCACCTCCTGTTGGTTGAAACCCTTCTGGAAATTTATCACCTAAAACAGCACGGGTAAAGTGCTGGCGCATTTCTAAAAGCGATGCCTGTGGATGCCGCATTTTTATCCCAGCTAGGCTAAGTTTCTTGACTCCACGCTCATGGGCTGCGTACATTTCTACCCTTTGCTTGAGCGCCAGTTGGCGTAATCGGGTAAACAGGTAGATATCTGCGTCAATGTTGGTGTCGGCTGCTTGCGGTTGATAACCAGGCTTGATGGTTGTTGTTGTGTTGCGTTTAGGTATTTGTTGGATACCTGCCAATTTTTGTTCTGCTGTCATGTGAGCTATTTCATCCCGTTTGTATTAATCCTCGCTACATTAATCCTTATAAGTAGATGACCAGCCAAATATTTTACGTAACCGTTGGGAGGGATTGAATTTAAAAATCCAAGTTTTTGGCTCTACTTTAACGTAAAAAGTCCCAAAGTTCCGTATAGAAACACTTTCTCCTTGTTTGAGCGATTCATAAATTTCTTCGATGGTGGCATCTATAATTTCTGCCACTGTGCCAGTTTCTTTATTTATCCGTTGGCCAACGCGGCCTACCAATTCTTTTTTGTCAATAGACATTTTTAGGTTAAGCTGCTGCACTCCCTTTCAGTTTACAATCAGGTTGCCGATATCGAAGATAGATATCAAATGCCTGTGAATTCCTCCCGTGCTGCAAAACCAACGCCACCAAGCGAGATGATTCGCGTGCCTACTGTACTAATACCCATAGTCCGCCACTTATCAAAATTACACAGTCGGGGACATACAATTGCCTGGCTGCAAGGATTAGAAGAATTGATAGCACAGTTTGTTTTTAGCATGGTGGTGGCAGCGACCACCATGCTAAAAACAAACCAGGGGGGTTCTTGACTAAAGTAAAAGCAGTGGTTTTGCATTCAGCCATCGTAAGGGACATTTAACAACTGTACAGCTTGGCGCTTGGCAACTTCAGGACGCAGATCGTATTTTTGGGTAGTCGCTGGGTCAGAATGACCAGCCAGCCGACTCACAGTTAAAACATCGACACCAGCTTCCAACAAATTACTAATAAACGATCGCCGAAAGTCATGGGGGCTAAAAGGTGCCACCCCAGAACTTTTAGCCCGTTTTTGGAGAATTACCATCACCGCCTGGTCAGTCATCCGCAGAATATGGACGTGACCACCACGCCGCACCGGACAAATCAAAGCACCAGCAGCATTACCTCTAATATTTAGCCAAGCATCTAGAGCCGCCACCGCCCCTGCTGGCAAATACACAGTCCTGAACTTGCCCCCTTTACCCTTGTGGACTTGCAAAGAACCATCTTCCGGCTGATAGTCCCCCAAATCTAAAGCCACCACCTCAGCCCGACGCAACCCAGAACCACTGAGAATAGCGATCAGTGCCGCATCACGCACACCAATCCCATCTTGACTTTGCTTGCAATCGCTCAAAAGTGCAGCAATTTCACTAGTTTTCAGCAGCCGTCCCCGCAAAGCCGAATCACCGCGCACACACTTAATATCCACCGCATGGGCGTAGTCATCGGCACTCATCAACCCCAAGCGAAAAGCTTCCTTCAGCACCCGACGCAAAGCACAAAGCATCCGGTTAACGGTTGCTGGGGCGTACTCTGCCATCAACACAGCCCGAATTGCTGCCGTGTGCTGGTAGCGTAATTTTGACCAATCCAAAGACAAAGCATCGTACTCATCGGCAGTTAGCAAGCGAGCGATCGCATTCAGAGCCTTTTGCATTGTCCGCCTGCTGCCAGCCGTTAAACCAGACAAATAGACCGCCGCCGGGTGCAGCGTCAACGGCGTTGGTGTTGCCAATATTAAGTCTGGGTACTGTATTAATTGCTCTGCCATTGAAAGAGCTTGCGCCTATTATTGGGTAAACCAAAGTTTTAATAACTTATGATCCATTCTACTCCCACACAGCATCCCCTGTATGCTAGATATAAAAGTTGTAGAGTAGTCCTTAGACAGTTGAACCACCCTATCCAGCTTTTGAGAGTTCAAGACTCTCTAGTAGTTGATGCCATTATTACTGAGGTGACAGAGAAACATCTAGCAGATGCCAAAACACTATGGGAGCCGCTACTAGGCGGTACTAGGCAAGAAGACGAATATTGGGATTGGGTGGCAAAAAGCCGAGGGTCTAAGTTGTTACCAGGAGACGAACTTTACGCGATTGAGTGTGATGGGATCACCCAAGGTTTAATTATGCTCGATGTCTTGAAAAAACGCTGCCAAATTCAGTCTCAACTCAGACGGAGATTGGTTTACATCAGAGCTTTGGCAACTGCTCCCTGGAATAGACCTGCTATTCTTAATCCTCCTACATATAAAGGTGTGGGTGGCAATTTCATTGACTTTGCTATTTCTCGGAGTTATGAATTAGGTTATCAAGGCAGAATAGCGTTACACGCCCTAGAAGGTGCGTTAGGATTTTACAGAAAGCTGCGAGTAGGACTGCTAGATTGTGGTCCTGATCCAGAAGAACCTGATAATCTTGTGTATTTTGAAACAATACGGAGAGAGCCATGACCCAATCAATTCCTTTCTCTGTCGGAGATACTGCACTAACACAATCTGAATCTTCTACAAATGGTGTAATTCAGCACAAACGGTTGATGGAGTTGATAGAGGCAGAGGATGCTGCTAACGGGGAAGTTGGCTGTGGTCGGGGAGAGCGGTTTTCAGTTGATATCAATACGTCTGGTATCAATATCTCGGATGGCAATTTCCGAACTTTGCTGAGGGAACACTTAGGGCATTTATTGATGGAGCGGGACTTTGATTCCATTACAACCCAGGTAAGTCGCTTTATTGAGTCAAATTTAGTACAGGCGAACGTTCAGCATCAACAACATTTGCCCGTGGGGAGAGAGCAAGTTGTCGAATATATCTCTAATGAAGAACTCAGAGGATTTTTCCAAGCCGAGTTGGGTGAGTTCTGTAATGATGTGATACTTGAGCAGATAATCCAGTTTACTCATGACTGTGTTTATAAAGCTGTGCTTCAGCCGCGACATACCTGGCCTAAACCTCTTTGGGTGCTGACAACTGGTGAGAAAATTTACGTTGCTCAAGCATCTGATTTGGATGATGCTATAAACAAAGTTAAGGCACAGTATCCTCAAGAAACTAGGACGTTAGCAGTTTTGACTGTTGGTGGGATGCTAGGACCATCGCCGGTGATTTGTTTAGAAAGGGTTAATTAGGCAATTGTTAGCTTTTTTGTATCGGCAATCTAAATGCCATCCCTGCAAAGAACTAGGGTTAAATGCAATACTACACGGTAGCAAACTCTAGAAATATGTTAAAATTATAAATGTGGAAGCAATAAAATAACAATTTGTTAATAGCAAGATCCAAGAGGTGATGTTTGTGCTGAATTCCCTTGACCGTCCATCACCAGCAATCCGTTTGGGAGAACGAATTCGCCTAGCTCGTGAAATGGCAGGATTTACCCAAAGTGAAGCCGCTCAATCATTGGGGATTACTGCTGCTGCACTCAGTCAGTATGAAAGTGGTAAGCGGAGAATCGAGGCACTCACAGTAGATAGGCTGGCTCGTCTATATGGTGTGCCTGTCACCTACTTTTTTGTAGAAGTTAGCACATCAGACCAGCCCCCCATGCAGTCAGACTGGGAAACGGCACTGCGGACTCTGGCTAATCATCTGGCCATTGCCGGGAAGACTGGTATTGCTAAACTCATCCAACAAATTCACAATTTGGAGGAACTTTACCAACTTACCGCCACCCCCTTTCCTGGTAAGCCCCATCCCCCGTTTGCAGCTCTGGGCAAGGAAAATTTCACTGACTATGAGGTAGCAGAATTTGCTCAAAAAGCACGTCGCTACTATAATTTGGGCATTGCTCCTTTACTTAACGTCAAGGGGTTTCTTGACGCGCAAGGCTATCAAGTTTTCGCTATTGCTCTGGGGCTAGAGAAAACGGATATCTCAGGTCTGTTCTTTTTGCATCCACAGCTAGGTCCAGTTGTAGTATTTAACGAAAATCAGGCTTATATTCGCTCTCAAATCACTCTGTGCCACGAAATTGCCCACCACCTGTTTCATTGGGATAGGCCAGCAATTTTGTGTCGTGATTCAGCGCGGGCTGATTTGTTAGAAGACTTTGCCAATCGGTTTGCGTCTTACTTCCTCATTCCCCCGGAGGGATTGCAGGAACGACTAGAAGTGATGGGAATTAAGACAGTCAAGCATCCAGAACAAGCAACTCACATTGCTCGTTACTTTGGCGTTAGCTATCAAGCTACAATTTACCGACTAGAAGCTGACCGCAAGTTAGGCGCTCCCATAGAAACATTTACTGATAACGTCAAACCAATGGCTATAGCTAAATCTTTGGGATATGGACCATCTCCCTATCAGTTTGGATTGCGGCCTTTACCACCCGAAGAACGCTTACCGAGAATTTTTGTGGAACTAAGCTATCGTGCGCTGACTCAGGAAATTCTCTCTTTGCGGCGAGTGGCTGAAATTCTAGGGATCAGTGATCTTGAATTAGAAGATAGGCTCTACGGAGAAGAAGTGGCAGATTCCGCAGAGGTTTATGTCTAAATTTGTGCTTGATCCAGTGGTGCTGGAGGAATTGACCCAAATACATTGTCAATATTCAACAGTCATCAATTAACAAAATAGGAGGAAATCAAATATGAAAGTTAGAGGCATCAAACGTGGTCAAAATATTGAAATTTTAGAGACACTTAATAACATTCCCGATGGGACAGAAATAATAATAGACTTAGGATTTATTGAAAATCAAATAACGAAACGACAACAAGCATTAACAGAAACGGAGAAACTAGCAAAACTCAATCAATTATTCGGGGCTTGGAAAAACCAACCTGAATTAACCGAAATATTTGCAGAAATTGACCAAGAACGCCATACTTATCAAGGTAGAATCATAGACTCAATTGATAATCAGGATAACTGCTAATGTATCTACTAGATACCAACATTTGCATTGCACTACTCAACGAAAATCCCCAAGCTGTTACTAAATTCAATCGCTACTTTAGCCAATGTTATCTATCCATCATTGTAGTTTCAGAACTCTATAAAGGAGTTTATTGTTCTCAACAGGTAGCCAAAAATTTGGAGACATTAGCCCAGTTCACAGAACTTTTACCAGTAGAACCATTTGAAATAGAAGCAGCTATCGAATTTGGACAGATTCAAAGCGAACTCAGAAAAATTGGGAAACCAACAGGAGAATTTGATGCTTTAATTGCTGCTGTGGCTCGTTCTCGTGACGATATTCTCGTTACTAATAATATCAAAGATTTTATTAATATTCCCAACTTAAAATTAGATAACTGGTTAGAAAACTGACTCTATCATACCAAGGATGAGAGAATTTTAACCAAACCGAATACCGAATACAGTAGGTGACGAGGACACGAATAATAAGCCTACTGCGATGACATTTGAGCATTTAACAACCAGCAGAATATAGTGACATACTCCACACACTCCCTTTCAGGTGAGTGTGGGCTTCTCAACGACTCCTAATCCGGACATTGATTGAGCTTTAAGACCGTGTGTCCCACGGTTCTTGATATTTATAGCCGCGTTCAAGTCCCTACACAAATTTGTATGACATACAGGGCAATTGTGCATTCTTTGAGATAGCGGCTTTATTACCTTAGAACCACAAGCTGACTAAAGCGGTTAGGCTTATCTTTCAGTTCTGGTAAATGGCAAACGAAAATGGAACATCTATCTATATAGCAACGATTCTGCTCATACCAATCAAAGCGTTGAGCAAGTTGATAATTGTACTGACACCGCAGCATATCTAGTGTTTTATCAATATTTTCCACTTGTTCTTTTGTTGGCTTTAATCGGTACTGATAAGATATTTTCATTTTATTTTTTATTTCGACCTATTTATAGGATAACATAAGTGATTGCAGCAGAATAATCATAATTTTTAGCAAGATATACTCTGCCAGATTCAATTGATTTTTTAGGTGTGTTTTGTAGAATTCAGGTAACATTATCAATAGATAGTCCTTATTGAGAAAAGTGCTTCTATCTTTTTTTACCATAAATCGGTACAATCTTTATCTGATAAGCTTTTTAGACTATTTCGTCATCCCGTCAGGTTAAAGTCCCAATTTTTGCCGGACTACTTCATCTTTGTCCTTGAAGCCTATCAGCACAGCCATTCCATCCAGTAGGAAAAGGGGGCGCTTGAGCAGCATTGCATCCTTGGTAAATGCCTCAATCCACTGCTCATCTGTCCAAGTCTTCTTGTCATCACCTAAAGCCCGGTAGGATTGACCAGAAGTATTTCGCATAGCAGCAGAACCCAAAGACTTTACCCAGTTTTCGATCTGGTCACGAGTTGGGGGAGTTTCTTTGGTGTTAATAAACTCATAGTCAATACCGTTGTCTTGAAGCCACTTGAAAGCCTTTTTGCAGGTTCCGCAGTTCGGTATTCCGTAGATTTGAATGGACATAAAAAAGGTTAATCAACATTGTCTTCATTTGATATTACTTGTATATATGCCATTTATTTTAAATGACAAAACTTTCTTTTTAACATACAATTTTAATTACAAAAATATCCGACTTATTGGCAGCAAAATCATAAATTAGTGCAACTAGTGCAACAGATAAACCAGCTACAATTCCAGTTGTTTTTGTTCGCTTCTTTGTTTCTTAATACTGGCTTCATGTTGTTGTTGCAGTGCTGACTTGACATAGGGTGAAACTTGTTTGACAAAATAATTAGTTGTTCCTTGGGAGAGGCAGGAACTTCTCACATCCCAGGATTTAATTTCTCTATTCCAAGCTGCTTCCATGATGGGAAAATCATCTCCAGTTCTGCCCAAAGTTAAACACTCTCCATCCCACTCCGCAATGTAGTGTTCCCAGGTAAAGCGAGTTGTTTTCTTAAGATTTAAAAGAGCAGCAACTATGGGTGCAACAGTTTCTGCGCGTTGTTGTTGTTGTTGTTGATGGCGATTTTCTGATTGTTTGATTAAATCTTCTTTGAGGGCAAGCATAGCATGAACTTCCGAGGGGGTCATTTCGCTTTCGGTGGGTAATGCTTCCCAGTCATCACTATTACGTCTAGCCCGCAGAATTTCGCTTTGGTCTTGTGTGCGACGCAAGGAAATTTCAGTGGCAGATATTCGCTCGGCGATAAAGTCTTTGTCAAGGCAGCAATTTGTATTTGCTAAAAGTAACTCGTCAATATCTGCTGCAAACATCGCTGTGCATTTAATCTGATTGGAACTGATGGACAGATATTGGTTACTGGCAGATAAAGATGAATTAGAAACAGATGCAGATTTATTGCTATCAGATAGCTGTTGGTTACTGGCAGATAAAGATGAATTAGAAACAGATGCAGATTTATTGCTATCAGATAGCTGTTGGTTACTGGCAGATAAAGATGAATTAGAAACAGATGCAGATTTATTGCTATCAAATAGCTGTTGGGTATGATTCTCCAAGTCTTCTGGTAATAGTTGCATTTGTTCCCCAGCAGCAATCGCTGCTGGTACTGCGGAGCCGATAGCGATACCTGTCGTAGCCTTTGGCACTGCGCTTGGCGCAATGCTTGCGGCGGGCGTAGCCATCGCCTTCTGGTGGGTGTGGGTCTGCTCCGCCAATGCGGAGCCTGTCCGCAGGACATACAGTGGGCGTTTCGCCATCGCTCTTAAAAAAGGTAAATCACGGGTGGGGTTATAATCAACTCCCCGGATTGTTTGCAGTTTTTTCCAGCTACAGTTTTTTAGCTGCGACCCCCGACACCGAAATCCTTCATACTCAAAGGTTAAGCCTTTCATTTCATCACCAATGATGGTAGGGTAGACATCAACCCCCTGGTGCTGAAGCCTACCGATGAAGATTTGGATGTGAGGTTGATTTTCAGCGGCGGCAATGACCATACGTTCCAATCGTTGCTTAGTTGGTTCTGCTGGTGGTGTATTCCGCAATCCGGTGTCATATTCTTCTTGTTCTCGCAACATCCGACGCTTTTGTCCGGTGGTGGGGGCAGAATAATCAATCTCTGCACTGGGAGTCAGTTGATATAGATGCCACCGTTGCTCGATTTCTCGTGTCAGTTCTTCGGCACGGGTTTTGTCTTGCCAGTCGTTGATGCGGGTAAAGTTATCACATTCAAAGGTGTGAATCATGATATGAACGTGAGGCGGTGCATATAGGTTGTGCTGTAGTTGACTTTCTGTGGGTTTATGCTTAATCATCAGCCACAGGTTGTTGGTGTAGCCTAGTCCGTTGATCATGAAGTTACCAATTTCTAGCCACTCGTCAGGAGTGAGGCTGTCTGTGTGGTGGGGACTCATGGTGATGTGCTTGGTATCTTTGTCGGTGCGAGGATTTTGCCCTGATATGGCACGCCATTCTTGAATGATTTGGGTGTAAGTCTGCCCTGCTATGTTGCCACCATACAACTCGAATTCTTTGTGTTTATCCATGAGATAACGCAGTAGACCACCGGGGTTATTGCCAGTAGGAACAACTTTGGTCAGCATTGATTATTCTCCAGTTCAAGGTCTAACGATATCTGCAATAGGAAAGAAGGACAACCAACTTGTGCATTTAATCCAATCCTAATCCGCCAAAAACTTACTTGCTGCGTTTCCCCTTTTGGAAGCCCATGATAACTTCTACATCTAATTCCAGTCTTCGTCATCAAAGTCCAACTCATTTGTTGAACTTGCTTCATTTTCGCTGTTGTCATCGACACCGGATAATTGCAATCTCACTTCACGTAATTCTGAGCGCACTTCCTCTAAGAAATCATCCAAGTTCCTAATCGTGCTAAGTAACTGCTGGTGAGTCACTTTTGATGCAGGTGGATTTTGTTTTAGGAGAGCGATCGCTGTTTGTAAATTCTTCTCTAAATGTCTCAGTCTCAGGTCAACTTGTCCCATTTGTAGACTGGTTTTCACATTAATAGCTGGTACTTTTGGCGGACTAATGGGACGACTTTCTACTCGTCTTCTAATAAATTCAGCTAGGGGTAAAGCATAGAACTTAGCCATTTTTTGCCAGCGACTTTTTTCTATAGGAGTTAAGCGCAGCAAAAAGGTTGAAGTTTTATCCTGTTTAGGCTCTGGTGGTGAGGTCATAGCAACGAGCTTCTTTGTAGTGACAATTGAGAATGTTTTAGAAGAAATAGCTATATGCGATACCAGAGAAGATGTGAGACAATCTGAGAGTAATTGACTGAACGTTGATGCAAATAGCGATTGCACCCTAAGATTTAGGTTGTTATCAATTTTTGTATATACGTCCTCCCTGCTTGCTTCTGGCTTTAGAGTGCTATAACCATCTGTGTTGTACCTGAATTCCACATTATTGGGTTGGTTATCCAGCAGCATCCATCAATAGTAACATTTTCAATCAATTGAATATAGAAATTTACAATTTAGTGCAATACACCCAAGTCCTTAGCTCACTGAAGCGATGGCTACAAACCTGTACTTTATGCAAACAATAACCCTATGAAAGTCACTTTCGGAAACACAAAATCTGATAGCGGTAACGTGGCGTTACCAATAACCTTTATTTAACAAGGTTTTTGGCAATTTATTAATATTTAAAAATGTTCGCAATATTCTGTTGGTAATAAAATGTTGAAACATGAGAGCATATCTTGATTTGAAAATTAGGGAATTATTTTTGTGATTCCTGATTCTTAACGAAGAAACAACAATTGTAATTATCGTATTTCTCCAAATTGCTGGATATATTCTACTAATTGTTTGGTATAACCACCTTCAGAAAGTCTGTCTAAATTCCCCACGAGGATAAACAGTTCTCTGGCTCGGCTGACAGCAACATTGAGTAAATTCGGTTTGCGATTAATAAACCAAAGGCTATCAGTGGGTTCTGATTGGCGAGTTGAGAAGATTATCGCAGATTTCTGACCACCTTGGAAGGTGTGGACTGTGCCAATACTATTGGCTGAAAAGTCGGAAGAGCGTGATTGTAACCGTTCTTGCAAGGCATTTGCTTGGCGACGATAAGGTGAAATTACGCCTATTGTGTTTTGATTGCTAGTATTTTGATTGTTGGGAGAATTGAAGCTGTAACCTGCCTCTAGCAATTGGGCAATTAACGTTTCTACCACATCAACTTCTGCCCAATTTATATGGTTTTCTGGCTTTCCTTCAATATGGCAAGCAATTAGGTTAGCACCTAAAAGAGATGGTTTGGGTTCTGTTTTGATGATCATGCCATAATTGCACAGGCGATCGCTAATTTCGGCAATCACTGGCACACACCGATAATGATATTTGAGGATAATGCCGTTACCAATGTCTTCTGGTTGTGCTGATGCTCCTGCGGCTCGGTGATAAGCTGTGGTAGCGGTGGGACTGTAGCAGTCATAATCTGCATCTGTAAGTCCCCTTTCTAGGAAGGATTTACCACGATATTCTTCTTTCTTCTGGTCGCTTAAATTAATGACTGGTTCTAGTTGTAAGGGGTCGCCGACAATCAAAGCCTGACGACACCGCACTAACACTGGAAATACCTGATGTGGAGGAATCTGACCGGCTTCATCTACAATGACTTGGTTGATACAACCGCTATCAGGATAGGGGAACAGACGGCGAATAGAATGCAAGGTACTCAGGAAAACGGGAAACAACAGGCTGATATCACGATAAATGTTTCGCCAATGCAAGGACATTTGACGAAAAGCGTCCCATTCGTTATTTAACACCCCAATGTAAGTTTTAATAGCAGCCATGACTTCATCTTTTCTGCGTTGTGCTTCCTGTTGTTGAAATTGCCAAGCACACTCGAATAACTGTACTTGCAGTGTGTGTAATTCGCTGTAGAAACGACTGGAGAAATCTTGGTTAGGATAAGTGGCAAGTCGATTTTGGACTTGTTGTTGCTGGCGTTGTCGGTCAGTGAGTTGACGTTGTAAGTCGGTTAATTGGCGTTGTAATAATTCTAGCTGTTGGTGTCTGTGGTTAAGTTGATTTTGTTGCTGTTGCCAATCAGATACTTCTTTCAGTAGCAGGGAAACATTTTGGCGGGCTGCTAATAAAGATTCAATTGTCAGGGGAATTTGAAAGGGAAAGGGTGTAGCTAGGGTTGCCAATACGGGCATTTCTATTTGTTTGTGCAAGCGTTTGAGAATATGGCGCGGGCTGTTTCTGGCTATCTGCTGCCAAAATCGTTGAATTGTTTGCCATAGTTTAATTCTCTGCAATAGTTTGATTGTTTGTAATAGTTTAATTGTTTGCAATAGTCGAATCAACCAGTTGTGGTTTTGACCTAAAAATTGCCTGTTACTTTCACGAGGTAAGGAATGATTTGCTGTGTTCAAGTGTTGATCTATCTGCTGGTACGCTTCAATGGGAAATTTGGAGTAGTCGCGTGAGTGGTTTAATGGTGAGGGGGGTTGGGAGTCATAGTAATGCCGTGATGGAGTTCGTGATGACGATGGTGGAAATTCAAAATCTGAGTTAGGAGAAACGTTTCTCCTAGATTTTATGGGGTTATTTTCTGTAGAGTTATTTATCGCTTGATGAAGGAACTGAGAATTGTTCGATGATGGGGTAAATGGTAATGGGGAGTGAGCGCGAGAGTTGTTTTGAGAGGAGTCTGTCGGTAATGACAATGGAGGCTGTAAATCCAAATCCGAGTTAGGAGAAACGTTTCTGCTAAATTCTGGATTCACTTCTACAAAGCTATTTATCGCCTCTTGCAGCCGTTGTACATCTCTATCTAGTTGCTCTAATAATTGCTCATCAGCAATCTTCTGTTGTTGGTAATATTCATCTTGCTTGATGTGAAATTGTAGTTGCTGCACAAGAGCTAACAATTGTTGCTTGGCTGACTCCCATGCAGTTGGGTTAAAGGTTTCTCTAGCTAGTGAGTCGAGTGCAGTTTGCAAAGAGGGCAAAACTTGGGTGTCAACTAATTCTTTGGAGCCGCCTGATAAGTAGAAGCAGTTTTGGGGAAAATGGCTCTCTAGGAGTTCTTCAACGTTGTTGACTGCATGGTTGTTGGTACTGGTGACTAAAGTTAGGTTACTTTCATCTTCAGCTTCTGTGGCTAATTGCACGGCGCGGCGGACTACTTGTTGTGCTATTTTGTGTAACAGCAATGTGGTTTTACCATTCCCCGGTGGTCCAATTACGGCGGTGAGGGGTTGAGATTGGCAATGTCTGAGAGCCTGGGCTTGATAGTCGTCGGGGGGTAAGGTCGGGAAAGCACCGAGAAATAGTAAGTCCTGTAGGGGTGCGATTGGTTGTCCAAACAGATATTCGTAAGCGGGATGTCCAGGGACTGCCCAATTCCATTTTCGCTGTTCGCTGATTTTCTGGAAGTCTTTGTTGAGGTTATGGTTGAAGGCTACGTAGCCAAAGTTTAGCAGGTAGGGAAGCAGTTTTGAGCGCACAGGAAAGGGTGGTAATTCAATCAGTCCAATCCAGTCTTGTAGGGTTTTAAAGGGACGATTGAAGGTGGTTTCCAGAAAAACTTTGAGTCCTTCTTTGGTGACTAGGGACTCTGCGGCTTCTTCTTCTAGTCCGTACCACTGCATTAAGTTGGGGATGACGGGTTGAAACTCGAATGTCGTTAAGTCCCAGCCGCTTTGGCGATAATTGCCATCAAAGATAGGAGAAATGTCAATGGTAAAGAGGGGGCGAAACTGACGGCGATTTCCTTCAATGAGATAAAGCTGGGGAAAGGCGACGGCGATTGATGGTGGGTTGGCTTGAGGTTTAGTTTGAGATTTGGTTTTTGAGGTTTTGAAGGGTTGTTTGAGTTGTTTGAATAAGGATTCGTCTAGCAATAATTTATCGCCTACTAAATTTACACCAGAGTCCCAGATATGGGGTTGTTCTTCGTCACCAGCTTCGACTTTGGCATTAGTCAAGTTCTCAATGTGGATGTAATGCAGCCAGGTTTGGAGCAAGTCGCGAATCTGTGACTCTTGTGCCATTTTTCGTCTCCTCCTAGAATTGCCATTGAAGCACAGGGTACTAGAATTTCCGAACAATGTCATCTAACAAATGACTGAATTTTGTCAGGGCTTATACAGAAAGGTTGAGTAGCGTTTATATTTTCCCATCTCGGCATCTCGGATCAATGTCAATGCAGCAACTAGTATAATTTTATTATACCCCACTTAAACCCCTTCATGGTTACCCCAGAACTCGAACAACAACTCCTTCAGCTTTCCCCCAACGAAAAACTGTATATTATCCAAGTCCTTGCCCAAAGCTTGACTACACACAGCACCCACCCAGAGCAACCAAGCAAACTCTCAGAATTCTTCCGTCAATCTCCCCTGGCTGAATTCAGCGAAGAATTAGACTTGAGCCGAGAACCAAAACCGCTCTGACTGGCTAGAAAACATCATCTCACAACTTAATCTAGTTCCCCGCCCTTGCTCTCTTGCAAAAGATAGGTGTAGCGACCTTAGTATTGCGGGTCGCTACAGATAGGGATACAGCCAAATCGCAACAATATCTGTTTTTTTTACCATAAGCCACCGAATGCCGCTCCCTCAACGAAGTAGGGAGGGGATGAAAGGTGGGTTAAAATCTGTGTTATGATTACGCTATTAATTTGAGCGTAAAGATGCTGGTATTTGAAGCCAAACTAGAAGGGACGAACGAGCAGTACCGGAAGCTGGATGAAGCTATCCGCACTGCTCGTTTTGTTCGTAATAGTTGTGTTCGATACTGGATGGATAACAAGGACATTGGCAAATACGAGTTGAGCGCATACTGCGCTGTACTTGCTGCTAATCCTGATTTCCCCTATGCTGCGAAGCTGAACTCGATGGCTCGGCAAGCTAGTGCCGAAAGAGCATGGTCTGCAATCGCTCGGTTTTTTGATAACTGCAAGAAAAATCAACCAGGGAAAAAGGGATTTCCAAAGTTTAAAAAGCACCAAACACATGGTTCTGTAGAGTACAAGACTAGTGGCTGGCGACTTTCTGAAGACCGTAGGTACATCACTTTCTCAGATGGGTTTAAAGCAGGAACCTTTAAACTGTGGGGGACTCGTGACCTGCATTTCTACCAACTTAAGCAGTTCAAAAGAGTCCGAGTCGTGCGCCGTGCAGATGGCTATTATTGCCAGTTTTGCATTGACCAAGAACGAGTTGAGAGGCGAGAACCAACGGGTAAAACTATTGGTATTGATGTGGGATTGAACCACTTTTACACCGATAGTAACGGGGAAACAGTTGCTAATCCTAGACATCTTCGTAAATCAGAGAAGTCTTTGAGACGTTTACAGCGTCGGATGTCTAAGACTAAAAAAGGTTCTCAAAACCGAATTAAGTTTAGAAACAAACTTGCACGGAAGCATCTCAAAGTAAGTCGCCAGCGTAAAGACTTTGCTGTCAAGACAGCAAGGTGCGTGGTGAGGTCTAACGACCTCGTGGCGTATGAGGATTTGATGGTGCGGAATATGCTCAAGAATCATTGCTTGGCTAAGTCGATTAGTGACGCTTCCTGGTCACTGTTTCGTGAATGGGTTGAGTATTTTGGTAAAGTGTTTGGTGTTGTCACGGTTGCCGTTCCACCCCACTACACTTCGCAGAACTGCTCTAACTGTGGTGAGGTTGTCAAAAAGACTCTTAGCACTAGAACTCATATCTGTCCTCATTGTGGACATATCCAAGACCGGGATTGGAATGCAGCACGGAACATTTTAGAAAAAGGTCTAAGTACGGCGGGTCACGTCGGAACTAACGCCTCTGGAGACATCGACCTCTGCGTGGGTGGGGAAACTCCTCCAAGTAAGTCGGGTCGCAGAAAGAGGAAACCCAAAGAGTAATCTTTGGAATCTCCACCTTCAACGAAGTAAGGTGGGGAGGATGTCAAGGAAACCCTGATTAAATTGGTTCAAATATCCCATTATCAATTGATTCAAGACTCTTTCTATCTATGACAGACTCAATTACCCATCCTTGACCTTTATATCTGCCGTTAAGGTAGCACTGCTGCCTAATTGTTTCTCGCTCTGCTTGCTGTCGTTTAGTCCATTGTTTTGGCTCTAAATTAAGCTTCAAAACTTTACTGTTGACCTGCATAGTAATAAGAGGATTAAGCTCCTTGATACATTCTTCCAAGGTTCCTTCTGCCACAAAAATTGAGTCTGACGGTTCTATATCGTCAATTTCCCAAGCTTGCCAGTAGTCGCTTAACTCGAATATTCCTCCTTGAGAGGAATTTGCGTTTTCGGGACGGGAATGAATTTTGCGTTTGGAGTCTAGCTGCATTACTTCAGCTAAAGGGTTTTTCTTTGCCATTGTTGATACTCTTTGATGTTTGATGTTTACCTAACTGTGTGAGAATGCCCCCACCAAGCTGGCGCGGTGTAGCGGCGAGAGGATGTCAATTGTTTCTATAGTCTAATAGATTGTCACCACCTCACTCCCTCAAAAGTGGTGAGCATTGGTTGGGGGTTTCTAGGTCAGTCCTATTGATCATCACCTAGTAAAGCTTCGAGTTTACTCAGGAGGGTTTCTAGTTTCTTTTGCTTGGCAGGTTGTTCCCAGAGTTTACGCTTGTTAATGCTCTGGGTGACGTTTTTGAGACGCTCTGGTATTTGGTTGGGTGATTTTGCGGATGGGGGTTGAGCCGGTTGGGTATTAGCAGCGATTTGTGCTTTGATTTCACTTAAAGACCAGTTGTGTGCGATCGCTTGGTCTAAGAGTTGTGTACAGAGAGCATTATCTTTAACCCGTGCCAAGGCTTGTGCTTTGGTATACTCTAGTTTGCCCTCTCGCAATGCTGTTAAAATCGCCAGAGGCAGATTGAGTAAGGGTAGGCGCTTGGTGGTGAAGGACAGCCAATTCATCATTCCCAAGCTTTCAAACACCTCTTGTACTTTTTTTACTTTCTCTTCATCTGGGTTAGGAGAAACGTTTCTCCTAGATTGTGTTTCTTCAGTTATTTCTGAGTGAGTCGAAACATTACTAGCAGATTCTGAAATTGTTTCTCCGTTTTCGGTAGGTGAAACAGAATCACTCAGGTCAGTCGAAACATGACTAGGAGATTCCGTCTCATCAGTTGTTTCTGAGTTAGGAGAAACGTTTCTCCTAAATTGCTCCTCAGAGTCTTTTAACTGCTTTTCACCTTTGCTACTGGCATTTTTCATCCGGTACAGCAGGGATTTGACCGCTTCCACATCCGACTCTAACCGAATAGCCAAAAGATGCAAGATGCCTTCTGTTTCTTCAACTGGGTTGAGGTCTTGTCGTTGCAGGTTTTCAATCAGGGCTAACTGAAAAGCCTGGTCATCGGATAACTCACGTACAACCACTGGCACTTCTTCCAGTCCTGCTTCTGTGGCTGCACGATAACGGCGTTCTCCTGCTACTAATTCGTATTTCCCGGCTGTTTTTCCTCCTGTCAGTGGACGCACCAAGAGGGGATGGAGGATGCCGTGCTGTTTAACTGATGCAATTAATTCTGTTAATGCTTGGGGGTCAAAGTAGCGTCTGGGTTGCTGTGGAGGCAGGTGAATGTCTTGGAGTTTGACTTTGCTTTCAGCAGCGGGTGGAGTGTCAGCTTCCACTGGGGATAACCAAGGGGCTGGGGGTGGAGTGGTAATTTGACCAGCAAAGGGTTTTTCGGTGCGTTTGCGTACCATTGTAGGGAATGTGTTTGAATTGGGGACAGAAAGGGGAATGCTGCAATAAATGGGGTGAAATGAGCAGTGATACTGAAACTTACGCGAAGAACTTAATGAGCCACTTTCAATAGTGTGATAGCGAACGCGAGTGCGTCCCGGAGGGAACTAGCGCTGCCGCAAGTAGATAGCGAAGCGCGACCTAGGAATCGCTAGGAATAAAACTGTACCAATTGAAGTCTCGGAAATTTAGAAGCCTCAAAGCCTTATTCCGCTTTGAGTCCTTTTGTGACTCGACATCTGAAGCGGTACGGTAATTATATGGTGAATCTGCATAATATTCCTCAGCCGTTGGAGGTGGCAATCTCTTTACCTCCTGAAATTTTTCAAATCTAGATATAGTAAGGGTTACAGCCTGAGCGCAAGTTTATATACGATTGCTCATTTGTAACCGCTCAATAAATGGGGGCGGACTACCTGTTCGGGAACGATTTTACGGCATTTGAGGCGTGTCATGGAAGGATTTACCCCGGATTATTGAGCGGTTACGCTCATTTCCTCCCATTACCGGGGCTTTCAGCGATGAAAACAGGTTTAGGTTTATATAGCGGACTCCAGAGCAGAAGCAATTTCTTTAAGGATAGCAACAGCAGGATGTTTGGGGTCAAATACTGCTAGGGGCGCACGTTCTTCTGTGGCATCGACAAAGGCGGTAGCTCTGGGGATGGGTGGGAAGATTCGACCCCATGCTGAAAGTTGTGCTTGGATGGCTGCTAATGCTCGTTTATCGGCTGAGTTTTGTTGAGCATAGCGGGTGGGAACAAAGCCTGCGATTTGTAATTTGCGGTTGGGTTTGTTTTTAACTTGAGTGATGGTTTGCAAAAGTTCGTCTGTTCCCTCGAAGGCTTTGAGATGGGTTTCGATAGGAACGAGGACGTGGGTGGCGGCGACTAGGGAGATATAAGAAAGTAATCCTAAGCTGGGGGGACAGTCAATAAGAATGAAGTCGTAGGCATCTAGAACTGGTTCTAGGGATTCTTTGAGGCGCAAGTCACGCATGGCGGCACTAACTAGCTGCATTTCGGCTCCACTCAGGAGTCGGTTAGCTGGTGCTATGTCCATGCCATGAATGCCGGAATGAATGGGTAAGGGCTGCTCGTCAATAATGGCATCAGCTACGGTTTTTTGTAACTGTGATGGGACTAAGCCCATGAATTTGGTTAAGGAGGCTTGGGGGTCGATGTCGATGAGAAGGACACGATGTTTTTGTTGGGCTAGGTGGTAGCCCAGGTTTTGGGTGAGTGTTGATTTGGCGACACCACCGGCTTGGTTAAAGAGGGCTATGATGCGACACTGTTTTTGAGAATTTGACACTGGCTTTCGTTCCTAAAGGTAGGATGACTTTAGTGAATTGGCTCGTTTTTATATATCTTCCAGTTTATAAAATATGGGGCAAGACTAGCTGTTGTGGCTCGCAATTATAAATGCTCCGGCTTGCAAACAAGACATTTTCCGGCTCACATTATTTGCAACTGAAATGTTGGTTCGGCTCAATTTATCTGCAACTAGGCTCAGATTATTTGCAACCAGTTTGCAATCATTACTCTCCGGCTCACATTAATTGCAAATAAGCTAGAAGTTATTAGCTGCAATAACTAGGGCTTGCTGAATAAACATAAAACCGGGACAAATAGATGACTTGATGGGGATAGAAAGTGAAAAAGGTGCAAGAAAAAGAGTTAAAATGAGTAAAATCCCTTGCATTAAGGCGCATTAAGATGTATAGAAAAGCGCAAGAACAGGAAACAGCACCGGAAAAGTTTCAACTACCCTTCGAGGAGAAATTGGCATTAGACAACCGATGGGTAATTATGGCAAAAATGATCCCTTGGTCGGAATTTGATGGCGAATACGCAGCAATATTTTCAGAAAAAATAGGCGCACCAGCCAAAACATTTAGGATGGCACTGGGGGCATTAATAATCAAAGAAAAGTTAGGAATAAGTGATAGAGAAACAGTAGAACAGATCAGGGAAAATCCTTATCTACAATACTTTATAGGGATGTCAACCTATAGTAATAAACCACCATTTGACCCTTCGATGTTAGTTCACTTTAGAGAAAGAATAGATATAAACCTAGTTAACAAAATCAACAGAGAAATAGTAAAACAGGCGTTAGAAATACCAGAGGAGACAGTACAAGAAAAAA
>NZ_VILD01000017.1:16726-28487 GCF_009712085.1 Anabaena sp. UHCC 0253 | reverse complement strand
AGGCATACAAAACTGACACTGGATATTATCCTGAATCCGTTCATGTGGATAAAATTTATCGGACAAGAGAGAATCGAGCTTGGTGTCAAGAAAGAGGAATTAGAATTAGTGGTCCGCCGTTGGGAAGACCACCTAAAAATGTCAGTAAAGAAAATAAGAAACAGGCTGCTTATGACGAAGGTATTCGTAACTGTATTGAAGGTAAATTTGGGCAGGGTAAACGAAGATTTAGTTTGGGTAGAGTCATGGCTAAACTTCCTCATACCTCTCTAACTGCTATTGCTATTACTTTTTTAGTTATGAATCTTTCTACCTTACTATCAAGGGTTTTTTGGGGATTTTTATGGCAATTTTTCCAAATAATCTCTTTTTTCTTTAATTCAATTAGAAAAAGTGATGTTTTGCCTAATTTTAAACAACAAAAACTTATCTTTGCTTTTGCCTAACTACCTAGTTAATTTTTTTTGCCTTTTTCTACTTTTTCAGCAAGCCCTAACTAGGGACAATGCGATCCAACAGGTGCATTTTGTCAATCCAAAATTTCTGTTGCGAGTTTTAGTTGATCATTTTATGGGACTAGGAAGGTGAGATGCCCATTTTACCTTCAATTCTTTTTTAACACTCGCAACGGAAAGAATATTCTGTAACCAGTTTTCTGGTGCGAGTTCAGTTGCAATTAATGTGAGTCGATATTTATAATTGCAAGCCCATTTGCATTTAATCTGAGCCTGGTTGCAATTAATCTGAGCCGGAACACAATCTTAATTGCAATTAATGTGAGTCAGAAATTTTCTTGTTTGTGAGCCGGAGGGTTTATGATTGCAAGCCGCAACATTTACAGATAATTTTTACTCTAGCTTTTTATTATCTCATTCTATTTATATTAAGGATAAGTCTATTGAGACTGAAGAAACAAAATTTATTTCTAATAAAGAGCAGTCATCTGTAAATGATTGACTAGCTGTAGCAATTTTAATAGCTGCTAAAACATCGTCTAAATTCATAAAATGATGATTACATCTAGTCAATAAATTGATAAAATCATTCAATTTCCACAGTGTACCATCAGGCAGTTCAACTTCATAAACTCCATCGCTAAAAACATAGATTTTACTAGATGGTTGAATTTGACACACAGCATTTTCATATTCTCCTTCTGCAAATGCCCCGATGGGCATACTGGGAGTAATTAACTGTTTGATATCTATACTAGAGTCAGTTAATTGAGAAAGCAATAAAGCTGGTGGATGTCCAGCAGTAGCATAAGTTAATTGATAAGACTCAATGTTAAAAACCCCATACCAAATGGTAAAGTAACGGGCGTTATGTTTTTCCATTTGGAAAACTTCATTCAAAGCGTTGAGAACTTCAGATGGTTGATGGAAATTTGCTTGAGGGAGAGTTTGTGAACGCAACAAATTATGCACGAAAATGGAAGGGAGTGCAGCGGCTAATCCATGTCCAGAAACATCCAAAAGATAAATAACTAAGTTTTCTTCATCTAACCAGTAGTAATCAAAGCAATCACCACCTAATTGATGAGAAGGTAAAAACCTGTGATTAATAGTCACTAATCCTGACATTGGCTCAGGTAAAATAGATGTAACATAATCAGCGGCTTCATGCAATTCCGTTTCTAAAAGTTGTTTCTGAATTTGTAAATCTTCAGCTAATCTCTGAAGCTCTTGATTAGTTTGATATAACCTGAGTCCTGCTCGCACTCGTGCTTTTAGTTCACTCACATCAATGGGTTTGCTCAAGAAATCATCTGCACCATTATCTAAACCTTCAACCCTATCTTCAACGGCTGTGCGTGAGGTAAGGAGGATAAAGAATGTTGTTGATAAAGATGGTTCAGATTTAATAATACGGCATACCTCTAAGCCATCCATTTCATCCATTTGCCAATCACAAATAATCAGGGCAGGATGATGCTGATAAGCTTGCTCTACACCTTGTACACCGCTAGAAGCGATAATAACCTCATATCCCTGTCCTTGCAGTGCTTGTTTAAGAACTATTTGGATAATTCGATCATCATCAATGACTAAAATTTTGATTTTATGATCAGATATTTCTAGCATAATTGGTAATTACCTACCCTAATAGATATGATACAGAAGAATATAGCTTACGCCACGCTACGCTATCAGGAGTCAGGGGTAAAATTGGCTTGGTGTCTGGCTTTGAATTTAGATTCTTTACCTCACTTATCTGTAATGTGCTGTAAGAGACTTCCTAATAAAAAAATCTCTAATTTTTATGGTGGGTTAGCGCAGCGTAACCCACCATAAAATTATTGTTGGGTAATTTATTTTTTTGTGTTCCCTAAGTATTTAATCGGATATGATATTGATATAAAAACTTTCCAGAACCGAAATGACATTTTTATATTCGCTCTCTATTTGATTAACCAGATCAGCGATTTGTGCTAATGATTGATTTTGTGCATTATATTCCAAAGTTTCACAGATTTTACCCAATTTGACTGCACCTATACTAACACTGGGCGATCGCAAAGCATGAGCCGCTTTCTTGAGATTAGCTCGATTTTCAGAGGCAAAAGCATTTTTAATTGCCTGAATTCTGATTGGGGTATCTTCTAAATAAGCTTGGATCAGTTCCCTAATTAACTGGTCGCCTTCACTCCCTGCCATACTACGCAAGCCCTCCAGAACACTGTGGTCAATGACTGATTGCTGGTTAGAGGAGGTGAATACCCCATCTGTAACAGGTTTTGTGGCTTGATGCTGCTGAGTGCCATACTGTTTCAGAACTGCTTCCAGCCCTTCCAAACTAATCGGCTTACTAATATAATCATTCATCCCGATACTCAGGCATTCTTGGCGATCTTCTGGACGAGCATGGGCAGTCATAGCAATAATCCAAGGTTGAGCATCCTGGGAAAAGTCCCCACGAACACGACGAGTCGTTTCCCACCCATCCATTTCTGGCATCTGGATATCCATAAATACCACATCATAAAGTTGCCTTTGCAACGCCTCTAAGGCTTCACATCCATCATTAGCCACATCTGCCCGATAACCTAACCGATGCAGCATCTTCAGGGCAATTTTCTGATTAACTAATATATCTTCAACTAGCAGAATCTTTAGGGGTAAGCTTTCCGCAAACTTCCTATCAACGGTGGGGAGATGGGGTTTAGGCAACCGAGAGTAAGAAGGAATGATAGACTGGGGAGTACCTTGGGTAAACCAGCTACCACGAACAATTTGTAACAGCGTATTGTGTAACTGGTACTGACGCACAGGTTTATGTAAAAAAGCAGTAAACTCAGATGCTATCTGTTTCACTTCTAAGGTGTGCTTACCTTTAGAACTCAACATCACCAAAGGTAAATCCTTCTGTTTGGGTATAGCACGAATCTTAGCTGTGAGGTCGAGACAATCTAAATCTGGATGATCAATATCCAAGATAGCCAGAGCAAAGGGTTTTTGCTGCCAGAGATATTGCAGGATAGTAGTATTAGATTCCCCAACTTGGACATCCAATCCCAAACTCTGAAGTTGCAACGTTAAGCATTTTCTTAAATTGGTGTTATGGACTGCTAAGAGTAACCGCTTACCGACTAATTCAGGATCAGCAGTAGTGAGACTATTAATAGCCGACTGATCAACTGGCAAAATAACAGTGAAATAGAAAGTCGAACCTTGATCTGGTTGACTATCTACCCACATCCTCCCCCCCATTATCTCGCACAGCCGTTTGCTGATGACTAATCCCAAGCCTGTGCCACCGTAACGTCGAGTCATGGAGACATCAACCTGACTGAAGGGTTTAAAGAGTCGGTGTAAGCGATCGCGGGGAATGCCAATACCTGTATCTCTGACTGCAAATTGCAACTCATAGCGTCCAGAACTTGAAACTAGCTGCCTAGCTGTGATTGTCACCACTATTTCGCCGATTTTGGTAAATTTAACGGCATTACTCATTAAATTCCAGAGAATTTGGCGCAAACGGGTAATATCACCAGTAATAACTGATGGTATATTTGGTTCTAGTTGATACATCAATTCTATCCCTTTGGAAGCGGCTTGGGGAGCTAATAAATCTAGGGCTTCTTCCACACAAAGACGCAAATCAAAAGGCTGTGCTTCTAACTCTAATTTGCCAGATTCAATCTTAGAAAAGTCGAGAATATCATTAATAATCGTCAGTAGTGCATTGCTACTATTGCGAATGGTTTCCACGCAGTCAAGTTGCTCAGGAGTCAAGCTAGTATCCAAGAGCATTCCACTCATGCCGATGATGGCATTCATAGGGGTGCGAATTTCATGGCTCATCGTAGCCAGGAAATTACTTTTGGCCATGTTGGCAGTCTCTGCTGTTTGCTTGGCCAGGTTTAGTTCTTCATTTTGCAGTGCTAACAGATTGGTTTGATGGGTTTCCTGAGTTAGTAACTGTGCTTGGGTGAGAGCAACACCCATTTGATCAGCCAAGTGTTTGAGGAGATCTAATTCTAATTGGGTCCATTGTCTAGGGCGATCGCACTGATGAGCAATTAATAATCCCCATAAATCTTCCCGCACTAAAATCGGGACAACCAGATTGGCTTTCACCTGAAACTGCCGTAAAAATTCCAGATGACAAGGTTGAAATCCTGCCGTTTCCACATCGGAAATAACAGTAATCCGTCCTTGACGATAAAAGTCAAAGTATCCAGCCTTCAGACAAGGATCATTGATATCTTGGTCTAGAGTGACTGACCATCCGGGAACTACTGCCTCCTGGACAACTTTGCCATTACCATCAGGGTTAATTTGGAAGATGACGACGCGATCGCACTGCAAAATCCGTTGCACTTCCGTCACTGTTGTCTGTAGAATTTTTTCCCATTGCAAAGACTGGCGAATTTCTTCAGTAATTTGCTTGAGCAGTAGCACCCGTTCATATTGTTGCTGTAGTGCAGCTTCTGAAAGTTTGCGTTCGGTAATATCTAGATGGGTTCCCACCATTCTCATCGCTCTACCTTGAGAATCGCGGCTAACTAACTTACCCCGATCTAGAATCCACTTCCATTCTCCAGATTTGGTTAAAAACCTAACTTCTACCTCATAAAAAGGTGTCTCACCCTTGAGATGTGCTATCAGTCGCTCTTGCATGAGGGACAGATCCTCTGGATGGATCAGCTGAATTTTCAGCTTGATATTGTTTTCTAGTTCTTCCGGCGCATAACCCAGCATTGTAAACCAACGTGGACTGCGATAAACTTCCCCAGTCACCAGATTCCAGTCCCAGAGTCCTTCATCTACAGCATCTAAAGCCAGCTTTAACCGTTCTTCACTTAATCGAAGTGCATTTTCAGCTTGTTTGCGTTGGGTAATATCGTGGTATTTCCACAGATGTCCATAAAATTTTTGCTCAACCACAATAGGTATATAATCCTGTTCAAAGATTCGCCCATCTTGCAGTGGCAATTCTTCATTGAGAACTATTTGATTCTGGCTGAGAATCTCATCCACACGCTGGATAAACTTCTCTGGTTCAGCAAAGAGTTGTTTGCTCGTCTGTGCTGCTTGCTGACAATCCACGCCTTGTAAAGCTTCTGGCGCAACGGGAATGCCAAACTGATCACAAAATTCCTGATTTGATAGGATAACGTGTCGGGTTTCGTCTTCCAATAGCACACCAGCTTGTAAGCTTTCAATCACCGTTCTCAATCTTGATGCTGTTGCTCGTAATTCAGCCCGTTGAGATGTAAGTCTGGCGGTGAGTTTTTTGGCATCTGTCAAAGCCGAATTCTTGGACTGCAAAAGAAACAGATAATCTCCAACCGAGTCGTAGAGAGGAAAATCATCGAGCTTCAGGTCTAGTTTTTTTAAATCGGTAATCTCGGTAATCCAGGGAGAACCAAGAAACAGCAGATGATCGGATGCCTCTAAATACACTATCTCTCCTTTTAGCTGCATTTCCTTGTGATGGGATTGCAACAGAAACAGTGATGGAGAAGAACCCGCTTTTGATGAGCGCGTATGCTGGCTAATAGCTGCAAAGTTGACTGGACAATTGGGGCGATTAATTTGGAAATGTTCTTCAAGAAAACTACCAAGCATTAAGATAGGTTCAAGAATGCGCTGAAGCACTCCACCTGCTTGGACAATCTTCATATCTCGATCTATGACCAAATGAAAGGGAAACAAAGCTGCAAATTGGTCTGGATTAAGACTGAATTGTTTTGATTCGATCACCCGATCATTTGTCATAAATAGCCATTATAAACTGCATACACCAGCACACCTAAAAAATTGCTCTAGCAAAGCAAGAAAGCAGATTTTAAAAATGTTTAATTAATTGTACACAGGTACTTAGCTTACTTTAGTTAAATGGGGATAAAACTTTAATTTTTTGTTGTTTGCAATAACACAACTTCGTTAATTTATCCGATAGTCACGAAAGCGGTTAGGCTTGAGAATTGTCATATTCAACAGCAAAAATATCGTGAGATGCACCTTGTTGACGAAAACTAATTTGGGTAATATCTACCTTTGTATGAAAGCGTTTTCCCAATCCATGAATTAAACCAATCACCATTGGTGCTAAACCCTGCCTAGTTGATTGATAGTGCAGTTCCATTGACTTTTCGCTGGTGTGTTCGCAATCAAAAGATGGGGGACGGAGTTGGGGAAAACTCAAGCCGACTCGTGCGTGCAGATTATCAAGGTTCTCCATAAACTGCCCTAAAGAGTTACCGGCGCTATCTAAAAGTTCTCCATAGCCTTCTTCTGCGGTGTATGTCACCCAGTATTCACCAAATGCTTGCAGTATTTCTTCTGCCTCCATGCCTAAAACCTCACAAGCTGCTGCAACTAAGCGATAGGTAATATCATCAGAATAAGCATCCATGCCAATAAAAAAGTCTATGTCTTCCAGTTCAGCTTTTTGCTTGATACTTTCCCAGGTATTTTCACCGTGGTATTTGCAAATCATATCTTCAATTGCTTTGTTGACTAAACCGTACATTAACTTAAACTCCTCAGTATAAAATCGTAGGTAAACCAGAAACAATGCAGCATATTTTGTTCATGAAAGGTACAAACTGGAAGAATAAAACCCTTGTGGTGCGGGCATATTGCCCGCTAGGCTTGTACCTTATAACAGTAGGAAGTGCTGTATTAAGCAGATACGAATGATGCCTGATCCGGTAACACCTCAAAAAATTGATTTGTGTTAGTCATATCAAAGATCATATTTATTTGCTGGTTAATAGAACAAAGTACCAATCTAATATTTTTTTGTCGAACTATTTTTAGCGTCATCAGCAAGGCACTAAAACCAGAACTATCCATAAATGTAACATCTTTAAAATCAATCAAAATAGTTTTGATATCTGATGTTATCAGTTCATCCACTTCTTCGCGGAGTTGATTACCCTTTTTACTATTAAAAATGCCTTGGGGCTGAATCACTTTGACTTGCGAATTCATAACTTTGCTTGAAATAGACATCTTGAAATTTGGTGGTATTAATTTACAGCGTACTTAAAACCCATCACAAAAAGCAGAAAATTAAGCAATTTAGCATCATGACATAGCCAATTTTTTGTGCAGTAGTAAACAGTTTCTGTTTTCCAAATCACGGGTATAACCAATTATCCAGCCATAGTCTTTCCTGAGCCTTAGTAAAAAAATACAACCCCATTGAGATTCATGATCTAAAGGATTAAATTCGCTTTGGCTGATTTCTTGATTGAAACTTTCTATGGCTGCTTCTAAATCGAAAATATCACCTTGATCCCAAATCCGAATTTGGAAAGATTCAGAAGATATTTGTACTTCTAAATCAACAGGAGTTTCAGGACTAAGGTGGCTGTGAGCATGACGCACTACATTTGTAAAACCTTCTAGTAAAGCAGTCTGTCCTTCTAGCCAGATTTGATAAGGTATCTGTGTATTTTTGAATTGATCGAACCATTCTACAACTGTTGCCATTGCGTCAATATCGCTAACAACTTGTAGACTAAAATTATGGAGTAATAAATTTGTGTCCATGAAAATTTCGTAAAAAGGTAAGCTGTTTTAAATTAAAAAAATCTCTTATACAGCCCCTGAATCTTTGTTAAAAACCACAACAAATGTTTTCAAGATGAGTTGAAAATCGTAACCAAGACTCCAGTTTTCTTGGTAGCGCAAATCGAGCTTAATCACATCTTCAAAGTTGCGAATTTTTGAGCGCCCATTCACCTGCCATTCACCACTCAATCCTGGTCTGACATCCAACCTTTGCCAATTAAAGATTTCGTATTGTTCTAATTCATCTAGAGTAGGTGGACGAGTACCAATTAAACTCATATCTCCTGTGAGGATGTTCCAAAATTGGGGAAATTCATCCAAACTAGTTTTGCGAAGAAAGCGACCAACACGGGTAATGCGGGGGTCATGATCATTTTTGAAAAAAGCCCCAGAAGCTTGATTATTAATAGTAGATTTGAGAGCTTCAGCATTAGTCACCATTGAACGGAATTTCCAAATGCGAAACCGTTTCCCCATCCAACCACAACGAGTTTGACTAAACAGTATCGGACCAGGACTATCAAGTTTAATTGCGATCGCAATGGGAACAAACAGCACAGCAGTCACACCCAAGCCCAGAATTGCCCCTACAATGTCAATTGTCCGTTTAATAGGCGATCGCACGGAAGGATGGGTTAAAGGTGGACGCTGTTGAGATTTGCGACTGACAGTAGGGATAATTGCCTCAGTATCGGGTTCAATATGCAAAATTTTATCCAAACCAACCATAGAAAAAGCCAATTTGACTTGGGGATTAGGACTCCAAACATTTAATTGAATATTTTTGGCTTTTGCTGATTTGATATTAGTAATAAGTGAACCAATCCCACTACTATCAATAATTGTAGTTTGTCCAAAATCTAAGATGATTTTCGTAACAGTAGTATCTTCTACCCATTGTTTAAAAGACTCCCGAAAAGATACAGCTTCTATCACAGTTAATCGCAGTGGTAACTGCACTAAAAGAGTATTGTTGAAACGAGAAGTCACTAACGATATTGTTTTATTGGTATGAGTAGCCATCATGTTTACCTACTTAAAATTAGTTAAGATTTTGACCAAAACGAGATTGTAAACTCTGACAAAGAGCGAGCGCACTAGCATGAGAAACATCAGCAATAGAAACCTTTCTAGGGGCATCTATAAACCGCACCAAATCTCCCGGACACCAAGCAACAGGAACATTAATTTGCGATAGTGCTAAACCAAGTTCTACCTGATGATCATCAACGTGTTCTTTAAACTCTTGACTGCGCGAAACCAAAATATAAGGCTTATCCAAAGAATCCAGAAGCAGTAAAGTTCCTTCACCACAATGAGCAATCACAATTCGCGCTTGCTGAATCAAATCTTGAAACTTTTCTTCCTTAAGAAAACGGTAAACCTTTGCACCAGCCGGTAAAATAGTGGAGTTGCCGTACTGAACAACCACTTCTTCTTGAATCATTTCCGACTGTAACAACACCTCAACCCATTGCATCAGACGATTAAAAGGATATTGTTCTGTACCAACAGTGATTAAAATCATAAATTAAAGAGGGAATAGGGTATGAAGTAATACAGTTCAGCTAAAAACTGAAATTTTGTAGGTTGGGTTGACGGAAGGAAACCCAACATTATCAATGCTTTTATTGAGTTGCGCTGTCGCTTAACCAAACCTACTTTTCCTTAATTGAACAGATAAAGCTTTTTTCAATAACTTAAAACCTCCTGGGGAATCACAAGTTCAGCTTGAGGATAACGGGCTTGTAATTGCGGCCACTGCACATATAAAACACTGAGAAAAGGTAAAACTAATTTCGCCGATAAACTTAAAGTATTAACCCGCGTTACCGATTCAATAAATACAGTTTTGCTACCCAATAATTTGCCCAAAATCAGAAAAGGGACAGCAACACCAGCACCAGTAGAGATAATTACATCTGGTCGAATTTTTCTAATTAATTGCCAAGATAAAAGCAGATTTCTGCACAAATTTGGAAGATTTCGATTAGTAGGACTGTAAGCCCAATACACCTGTTCTTCAGTTAATTCTGCTTCTGTAGTTTTAGTGCGAAAAGTCACCCAAACTCGCTCTTGATTTTCCCAAAAAGGACGTAATTGTTGCAAAGCTTTAAAATGTCCACCAGAAGAACAAACTAATAAAACTGTCATAATTGGTAATTGGTAATTGGTAATTGGTGATTAAAAAGAGTTTATTTCCTAACTCATTTGTTCCTTTTGAATACGTTGTCGCTGAGTTGCTCCTGTAATTTGCATGATTAATTTCTCTAACCACTGGTAGATTGATTGCGGTAGTAACCATAATAGATAGGCAGCAATCAAAGAGATGAACGTGCGTCGAGGTTCTTCCAAAATAATCCGCCAATAAGTAACCAAAGCTTGATTTAGTAAACTAACTGCCATTTGTGAGGCTCTTTGTCTTGTAGCTCGTCGTGCCAAATATCGTAGTTGATAGGCTCTAGCTTTATTGCCCCATTTCTCAATAAATTCAGGATTATAAACTTTGGTTTTCACAAGAATTTGTTCCCAAGATTCATATTGTTTGAGAAGATTAGCCGACAAACCACCACTATTTAAACGATAAAGAGTCAGTGCTTCAGGAATACCTTCTATTTTCCAATTTGTTTGTAAAGCAATACGCAACCAACATTCAATATCTTCAGACTGACGAAAACGATCATCAAAATAGAAATCTTCCACCTCCCCATGAAGATTGGCTTCAAACTTAATAGCTGTCAAAACATCCCTGCGAATTACAACCGAAGATCCATTACCAATAGGATTACGACAAAACAGATATTCGGGAGTAATATTTGTTAACTTAGGCATTTGATAAATACCCAAAGGTTTACCTTGCTCATCAATAAATCGAGAACGGGAAAAACTCACCCCAACATTAGGCGAATTATCCAAATGTTGAAGATGTTTTTCCACCTTTTGTGGCAACCATAAATCATCACTATCAACAAAACCTAAAAACTCCCCTTGCGCGTGACGAATCCCTGTATTTCTCGCCCCAGCTAAACCGCGATTTTGCTGATGAATAATCTTAATTCGCTCATCTTTAAACTGCCGACAAATTTCAATACTTTTATCAGTTGAACCATCATCAACAATAATAACTTCCAAATCGCCGTAGGTTTGCGCCAGAACCGACTCCAGCGTTTCAGCCCACATTCCGCAGATACTAAAGCAAATTTAGGAATTAAAAATTTTCATAAATAAAAGCCTGAAAAGATTGCCTAGCAAAGATTTCAGGCTTTTATTTGTTAAAATAATCAAATCAAATAGAGATGGGAAAAACCATGAAAGAGTCTCAAGTTGGCATGAAAATCCTAAATATAGACCATTTGGGAATAGTAGCAGGAATAATAGACGAAATGGAATTGGTAGAAGAAGTGAATAAAATAGTGGGAATAAAAATAAAAGAAACCCTAACACCAGGACAAGTAATAAAAGCAATGAGTTTTAAATGGATTAGGCGTTTTTTAAGCGCCCCATTATATCTATTTGGAGAAGTTTTTCGTAGGAAAATCAACAGAACATTTAATAGGAGAAGGAGTATTAGCATCACATTTAAATGATGACAAACTAGGAAGAGAACTAGACAAGTATCATCAAGTAGGAACAACAAAAATATTTACAGCAGTAGCGATAAAAGCAGCCCATAAATTCCAAGTAGAAATGGATAGTATTCATTTAGATGGGACGTCTATGAGTGTAGAAGG
>NZ_VILD01000017.1:11261-16582 GCF_009712085.1 Anabaena sp. UHCC 0253 | reverse complement strand
AACGAGAGAGGATTTAGATTTTTAAAAGACCCGTTTGTTTTTACATCAAGCGTATTTGTAAAAAACTCCTGAAAGAGTAGAATCAATAGCAATGATAATGGGATTGTGCTTGTTAGTCTATAATCTTGCACAAAGAAAATTAAGGCAAGAATTAGCTAAATTTGATGATGGGATTAGAAATCAAGTCAATAAAATCACAAATAAACCGACAATGAGGTGGGTATTTCAGATGTTTCAGGCTGTACATTTGGTAATCATAAATGGACAAAAACAAATGAGCAATTTAACGGAGGAACGTGAAAAGATTGTCAGGTATTTAGGAAGGAGTTGTAGTAAATATTATCTAATTATTTGATGAGAGTTTATTAGACCAAAAAAGATGTAGATAGTGATCGATAAAATTAGTAAATAGAAATTTTTAGCAAAGAGTGAAAATATTTTTTGCTGTAATTGTCATGTTTATTTAAGCCGAAATGACTATTTTAATTGAGAGAGAGAATCTATTTTAAAACCTAGCGAAATTAATTTCGGTAATATTCTCTATTTTTTGGTAGATAAAGTTAAACTCAACCAGAAAAATTAGGTAAATAAAATTTTCCTGGCTGGGATTTTTCAAAAATATCAATAATCTGAGTTACATCTGCGGAATGTGGGTTTCAGCAACCGTTTTTTCAGAATTATAAACAGGAATAATCACAGATATTTTAGGCATGATATTAATTAGGTGACAGGGAACAGGTGACAGGTGACAGTAGGAAAAAGAGAAGAGACAGGAGTTTTTTAGTTTTTAATTAATTTCTTTCTTTGCGCCTTTGCGTGAAAAAAATCTTCTCCATCACCAAAGAGCCAAACACAGCAACCAAAGTCAATAAACTTCGTCGCGGCTGATGAAACAACAAACGCCAATCAGAAACCAAAGCACGACTCATAAAATCCACCCCCACCGCAGCCGGTAACTTCAACCGAAAAGCCCGTCGAGCCAGATAACGTAAATGCAGAGCTTGAGCCAAAGCAAAATGATTTTCAACCAATTGTGGAGCATAAATTTTCGCCTTTTCCACCAATTGATTCCAACCAGTTTCCATCCGATACAAATTCGATGACAGTCCAGCAGAACTGGTACGATAACGAGTTAATACCTGGTTTATCCCCGCAATTTCCCAAACACCAGTGCAAATTACCCGCAGTAACCATTCCAAATCTTCCGAATAACTCATATCAGGAGAAAAGCCTCCCACTTGAGCAAATACTTCCTTACGAACTACCCAATTAGAAGTAGTAGTGGTGGGATTTTCTGATAGTAAATATTCTGGTTTTAAATCAGTTAAACGAGAACTCGAAACCTGTCCAGTTGGTTCACCTGATTGGTTGAGTATTTCGACTTGCGAAAAGCTCACTCCTAAACGGGGATGAGATTGAAAATGTTGCAGGTGTTGTTGAAGTTTATCGGGAAACCATTGATCATCAGCATCAAGAAAAGCAATAATTTGACCTTTGCTTTTTTCAATTCCTAAATTACGAGCCGTAGAAACTCCCTGATTTAGTTGATGAATTAAATGAATGCAATTATCTGTTTCTTGATATTGTCTGACAACTGCAACTGTGTCATCCGTAGATCCATCATTTATTATTAATAATTCCCAATCAGAGCAAGTTTGTCGTTGAACAGATGTTATAGCTGCTGGTAGAAACTGAGCAGCATTGTAAGCGGGAATAATTACTGACACCATTGGGTTAATATTTGTCATGGATTTACCTCCTGCAAGAATTTAGGTAATTTTTGCAAAGTTGCCCATAACGTATATATTGGTTGCAAAGTCAGGTGTGTTAATGTCACAGCCACCGCAGCACCCAAAATTCCCCAGTTTGTACCGACACAAATAGCAGTAGCTAAACAAGCAGTAAACAAGAGATTCCAACGCAATTCAATTTCTGGTTGGCCAAAAGCACGAAACATTAAAGAAGCAGCATCAGCAAAGGGACGAGATAAAGCCGAAATACAAATTAGGATTAAGATTGGTACTGCGCCTCTTTCTACCCATTTTTGCCCAAATATTAGGGGAACATAGAAGGAAGCTAAACTAGATTGCAACACCACCAAAGGTAAAATCATCACAGCTATTTTGCGGAGACTTTGGGTATAGCGTTGGGTAAATAACTCTGTCTGAGATTTGAGATCACAGAGGTCAGAGAATAGTGAAACCCTGATGGCATTAATTACACTTAAACTAATTCCTAATCCGGCATTAAAAGCAAAATAATAAATTCCTAAAGCTTCCACACCGACAAATCTACCAATTAAAAGATAATCAATATTTTCTCTAAATATTGTTAGTAGTTCAATGCCAAGTACCCGACTAGCAAAGGATGTAATTTGTTGCCATTTATCAAATGTTAAAGATTTGGTCATCCGCCAAGGATGATATTTAAAGGTGAGAATAATCCAAATCGGTGCAACTAAAAACTTCGGTAAAACAATTGACCACATTCCCATACCAGAGAGGGCGAAAATTGCCGTCAGTACATTATCTGTAGATACTTGGACTGAACTAATTAGGGCGAGAATATTTAAGCGGTTTTCTCTTCTAATTAAGGCTGTTTGTACCATTGCCAGAGGATAAATTAGGTAAGTAATGGCAATGAGACAGATAGGAACAATGAGATGGGAATTATTATAAAATTGTGCGATCGCTAATGATGCCAAACATTGAACTATGAATAAAACTAAGGCAATTACCCAGTTTAACCCATAAGCAGTACGACATAACTCTTCCACTTCTTCCGCTTCTGCTTGCACAATTTTGTCAGCAATACCGTTGCGGGTGAAGACACGAATAAATTCAAAAGTCATCAAGACAATGGCAGCTAAACCATAATCTTCTGCACTGAGAAAACGAGCAAGAATGACTGTGGTAATAAGACGAAATACTCTAATGACTAATTCAGAAGCCCCCATCCAGCCAATGTTGCGGATAAAGCGGTCTTTTTTGAAGGAGGATAAAGTTTGGGCTATTGTTTTCATGTCAATTCCTCCAGCAACCCTTCCCAATTAGATAAGTAATTGTGCCAAGAATTGATGGCTGAAGCTTTTCCCTGTTGTCCCATTTCTGCTAATTTGTCCGCAGGTAAATTGACTAATTCCTGAATTGCTTTAGCTAGTGCTACAGAATTTTCTGAGGGAATAAGTAGGCCAAAATCTTGAATTTGTTCACTCAAACCATCCACTGCTGAAGCAATAATTGGTTTACCAGCAGCCCTAGCTTCTAAACAAACATTACCCCAAGGTTCCCAACGGGAGGGAATAACCACAGCATCGCACTGACTTAAAAAAGCAGGGACATCATCAATGCGTCCCACAAATTCAATTTTGGGACAGTTAGCAGCTAATTGTTTTAATTTGTCTTCGTCTGTTCCTGTTCCACCAATTTGTAATTGAATTCTGGAACCGGGAATTTGTTTAACTGCATCAATCAAAATATCAAAGCCTTTTTGGTGGGAAAATCGCCCATAAGCACCTAATATAAATGGTTGATCTGACAATCTCGGTTTGGGGGAAATGTTGAAAAAGGGTTCAATCAATCTGGAGAACGGAATTACACTAATTTTGTCAGCCGGCGCTAATTGGTTTTTGAGTATCCAATTCTGCTGTCCTTGGGAAACAGTAACTAAGCGATCGCACATCCCATAAGCCAGTTTTAACATTCCATGAAACCGATTCACTGACGGCACATTAAAGGCTTCAAAACCTGCACTGTAGTGATGTTCATTAATAATTAACTTGGCTGAACGTCGTAGTTTCCATAGCGGAAATAACCCCCGCCAGGAGGAGGCACCATGAACTACAATCACGTCAGGGTGTTGTTTTGAGATCACAGAAGATGCTGCTGATAAAGGCTCAGTAATAAACTCAAATTTTTCCGACAGCCAGGACATTTCTAAACTTTTTAATGTGGCTTTAATGCCACCAGTCCAACCCATGCCTTTACCGCCTACAAAATGGCAAATTTTTGGTTTCATAGATTTTTATTTTCTTCATTTTTAAATAGGTAGAAACTTCTCCCTCATCTACCTCAATGTGCAACTTAAGGGTTTAACCAATGACTCGGCTATAGCAGTTTTGAAAATCTTTTTTGACCTGTTGACGAATTGCTTCATGGTCAAAGTTAATAGCAGAGGTAGCAGCGATCGCATCAAGATGAATATCTGGGTTAAATTCTTCCAAGCTGCAACCAGGAATTTGTAAGCGTTTTGTTAAATCTTTACCTTTATTTGAGTAGTACAAGTTAAAGGGAACTCGACCACTGGCCAAGGCTAAAACTGATGTATGATATCTAATTGCTACAATCAAACGACAAATAGCTAATGCACCCATTACCAATTCCCAGTTAGGTAATTGATGCGTAAAAGCAAAGGGGTTAAAAATTTTCAGCTTCGGTACTTGTTGGACTATTTCCCTTGCCATAGCCAAGTCATTATCAGCGCCGTAAGCTTGAGACTGAATCAGCAATACAGGTTGATATCCCTGTTGGCAGAATTTCCGACTTAAGGATACAAGTTGCCTTTGAAACTGCTCATTATCATGGCGATACATGGAATCAAAGGTACGCAGAGAAATCAAAGCTGCTGATTCTGGTTGAATTTCCAGTGTTTTTAACAGTTGTTTAGCTAGGTCTTTGGCTTGCTCACTCACGGATAAAGTAAATGCTGCATCAAAAGATAAAATTGCTGGGATGCCAGATGCAGTTAAACGTTGATGGCTTTCCACATCTCGCACGCAAACAGCAGCCAATTGACGCAAGCATAAGGTCAAGGCTTGAAAACTCAAACTATGACATGAGCGGGGAATTGATTGACCAAATACAAAAGTATGCTTGGGCGATCGCCTTAATTCCAACAAATTCCTGATGAACGCTTTGGTAATTGAACCTTCACGGGCATTATTAAAAACCCACATTCCGCAGATGTAACTCAGATTATTGATATTTTTGAAAAATCCCAGCCAGGAAAATTTTATTTACCTAATTTTTCTGGTTGAGTTTAACTTTATCTACCAAAAAATAGAGAATATTACCGAAATTAATTTCGCTAGGTTTTAAAATAGATTCTCTCTCTCAATTAAAATAGTCATTTCGGCTTAAATAAACATGACAATTACAGCAAAAAATATTTTCACTCTTTGCTAAAAATTTCTATTTACTAATTTTATCGATCACTATCTACATCTTTTTTGGTCTAATAAACTCTCATCAAATAATTAGATAATATTTACTACAACTCCTTCCTAAATACCTGACAATCTTTTCACGTTCCTCCGTTAAATT
>NZ_VILD01000017.1:0-10437 GCF_009712085.1 Anabaena sp. UHCC 0253 | reverse complement strand
CTACTGCTGTAAATATTTTTGTTGTTCCTACTTGATGATACTTGTCTAGTTCTCTTCCTAGTTTGTCATCATTTAAATGTGATGCTAATACTCCTTCTCCTATTAAATGTTCTGTTGATTTTCCTACGAAAAATTCTCCAAATAGATATAATGGGGCGCTTAAAAAGCCTAATCCATTTAAAATCATTGCTTTTATTACTTGTCCTGGTGTTAGGGTTTCTTTTATTTTTATTCCCACTATTTTATTCACTTCTTCTACCAATTCCATTTCGTCTATTATTCCTGCTACTATTCCCAAATGGTCTATATTTAGGATTTTCATGCCAACTTGAGACTCTTTCATGGTTTTTCCCATCTCTATTTGATTTGATTATTTTAACAAATAAAAGCCTGAAATCTTTGCTAGGCAATCTTTTCAGGCTTTTATTTATGAAAATTTTTAATTCCTAAATTTGCTTTAGTATCTGCGGAATGTGGGTAAAAATATCGCCACCGACACTAATATAGGCATCACAATGCCTAATCTGCGGCACAATTTGCAAACCGGGAATGTAATCCGGTACTGAATCTTGGAATTGAGCAACAACTTCAGCCTCAGATGCTAGAGCAGTTAAGGCACTATAGATGGCTGCATCACCAATATTGAGCGTTGAATAAGTGTTTACCAGACCAATGGTGAGTCCCATAATGGAGATTCTCATAATTAATTGACTGGTAGATGCCCGGACAATAGTAGTTTGGGTTAAGCAATAACGCCACCCAACAAAAGCTTTGATTATTTGGATTTCCTGATCTCAACCCAACGTAAAATCAATAGGAATTTAAACCCCACATAGATGGCCTTCCCCCCGAAAAGCCCTTGAGTTGCTGTGCTGCCTTGTTATTAGTAGATGTCCAGCACTTCCTGAGATGGCAAACACCGTTACTGAAGAGAAATGCTTTCTTTTAAAAAACCTGTATTATTTTTATATACTTAATGTGAGTCAGTTGTCAAATAAAATTTGTATAATTTTTTTTATGATTGCTAATAAATAATTGAGTCAGTACATCTCAATAATTACCCTGATTTATATCAGTAGTAGAATCGTAAATTACGTAATATTACTCCTGACTGCTGGCTGAATCGTTATTTAAATTCGTAAAAAGGGCATTTTGCATCTTAAGTCATACAGTATAATAAATATTAGTTATTAGGGCAAATGTAAACTAGATTCTCTAGCTGTAAATACTACTAAGTTTAGTCTTTTATTATCACAAATTTCCGAAGTACATACTTACGTATTTTCTCTGACGATGCTTAAACGTTTACTTTGTAATACCATATTTGCAACATTAAGCTTGGCCACACCTAGTTTGGCATTGCCCCTATCTCCTGGAGATCGTGTCAAGGTAACTATCCCAGAAGGAACAGAATTTAGTGGGATTTTTGAAGTTAACTTAGAAGGCAATCTGGAGATTCCCTATTTAACTCCATTGCCTGTTGTGGGTTTAGAACCAGAGCAAGTTGAAGAAAATCTAACCACATCCTTAATTGATGGGGCTTTTTTCCAACGCTCCTTCCTCCAGGTGAGTCTCAAAGTAGTGCAGTGGGGACCTGTGGAGGTGTTTGTCAGTGGGGCGACCTTTTTACCAGGAAGGGTATTTATCAATGAATCTTCCCCAGGTGAGAGAACACAGCCTCCTGTGCCAGTGGCCGGACAATATCCACCGAACCGTTATTTGGCAACTGCTATCCGTGATGCTGGTGGTGTTAAACCTACTGCTGATATCAAAAACATTCGATTGATTCGTAACGGAGAAACCCGCATTGTTGACTTATCTGGGGTTTTGACCGGTGAACCTTTTGCAGATGTAGCGTTAATTGCAGGCGATCGCATTATTGTTCCAGATTCAGGAAAAATGCAGAATGAACTTGTGCGTCCTTCGCAAATTACCCCAACTGGGGTGAAAGTATTCCTTTCCAATCTCACCGTACCAGCTACGGGTAATGCTGTTTCTGGGATTGGACGTGATGCCACTTCATTTCCTTATGGTTCTCGCTTTTCTCATGCGGTGACAGCAGCCAACTGTGCTGGGGGGACAAGGGGAACAAATGCCGAACGCAAAGCAATCTTGGTAACTACTGAGCAGTTAACTGGGAAAACTACTTACTTGCAGCGCCATATCAATGATCTGCTGACAAATTCCACCAGCGATGCTAACAATCCTTTTTTACAGGCTAATGATATTGTTACCTGCTATGACTCAAAAGTTGTGCAATTTCGGGATGTCATCCAAACCATTTTATCCCCTATCCCCATTTTGCGAGATTTGTTTAAATGACACAAGAACCTTTAGTTTTTAAAATGGTCAATTTGGGGAGTTTATTCAAAGGGCGTTGGCTACGATATCTCATCCTCAGTGCGTTAGGTAACACTTTGATTTGGGGGGCATCCCTCCAGTATTTGAAAGTCACCCAACCTACCTACACCAGCGAATGGGGTTTAATCCTCAGTAGTGGTAGTTTGGGAGTGAGCGTCAACCTGCCGGGTATTGGTCAAGCGTCTTCTTCTACTGGCTCTGCTTTGGGGAGTTCTACTTATGATCCGAGAGCAAATCTTGAGTATATTTTTACAAGTGACCGCGTTTTAAAAGCCGCAGCAGCGATCGCTAAAATTCCGGCTGATAAATTCCCAAAGCCTCGCATCAAACTTTTAAACAACACAACGATCATGTTGTTTGAAGTTACTGGCAAAAGTCCAGAAGAAGCAAGGGATAAATCATTGGCTCTCTATCAAGCAATAGTCAGCCACATCAATGTTTTACGAAATGGAGAAATTAGTCAGCGAGGAAAACCTTCCCAGGAAATTTTGCTTTCAGCCCAACACAAATTAGAGGAGGCTCAAAAACGACTCTCGGAATACAAAATACGTTCTGGGCTGAGTTTTCCTGATCAAGTAGGTAATTTATCTACCAATATTGAACAGCTACGCCGGTTGCGAGCAGAAACTAATGCCCAAGAGCAGATGACTAACAAACGAATGCAGCAGTTGTCCGAGGATTTGGGACTTTCCCCCGTAGAAGCAGCAACAGCTTTTCTTCTCCACGTAGACCAAATTTTTCAACAAAACCTCAAGGATTATAGTGAAGCTACAACCACATTAGAAGTTTTAATCACTAAGTTTGGAGTCAATCATCCCCAAGTAATTAAAGAAACAAAACGGCAAGATGCATCTTGGGTAGCCTTACTCCAGCGTGGTGAATATCTATCTGGAAAGCCTCTAACTCCTAACACACTCAATCGTTTAGCTTTAGCTGTGAACGGATCTGGGCGGGATACATTATTCCAGAGTTTGGTAACTTATCAATCAGATCAAAAAGGACTCAAAGCCCAAGTTCAAGGATTAGACACAGCGATCGCGCAACTGGAAAAGCGTCTGGATAATCTCTCTCAAAAGCAATCAATCTTAGAAAACTTGAAGCGAGATCAACAGATCGCTGAAGCGGTATTTGCATCTACCCTTACCAAATTAGATTTAGGACAAGGAGACGTGTTTTCAACCTATCCTTTAATTCAAATGGCAATGGAGCCTAGTTTACCCGATGAACCTACTGCTCCCAAGAAGAACTTTATCCTCGCTGGAGCAGTGATCGGTTCGGTCTTTTCCACCCTTGGTCTTGGTTTGCTATGGATTCGTAAACCCTGGATAGAAAAGCTATCTAAGTGGATATCATGATGCAGGAGTCAGCCCTTCGACTTCGCTCAGGGCAAGGAGTTCGGAGTTCGGAGTAGGGGCGAAGCATTCGGGTGATAAATTATCAGTTTTTGCCAAAGAATATTTTCCGAATGCTTCGCCCGTACAGGAGTTCAGGAGTTCAGGAGTTTTTAAAGGAAATAGATGGTAAAGCAGACCAAAAAAGATGATATTAAACCAGAGAATGTGCCAGAAAAAGTTGTCTGGTGGGCGATCGCTAACACCTATTTTATCTGGCTTTTCGGCGGGCTTTATGTTGTCGGCGCTCTCCTGGGTTGGCTACTGCTAATATTTTTACTAATTAAAGTCCTAGCTCAAACTGAAAACACCCCAGACGACGAAAAAATCGTCATCCCCTGGTCTTTGTGGATTTGGATAGCAGGAATGCTGATGATGGAAGTGGCATTGATAGCCGGACATCTCGACTACAACTTACCAACAGGTTTAATCATTAAATCCTCCATTGGCTGGGCTAAAGGTTGGGCTGCATTAGCTCTGTATCCCTTAGCAGGATGCTTAAAAATCCGCCCCCAGATAATTTATCGAGCCGTGTGTGTTGTGGGTTTTCATACCCTGTTGATTATCCCTTTTTTACTGTTAGCACCCTCTTTGCACCTACCCCAAGTTCTCTATGTCTCACCACTCAAAGCCGTAGGGGGACCAGGTAATGAATTTTTTGATGTGCCTCTCTATGAAATTGATGGCAGCACAGGTGACTTGCGTTGGCGGCTATTTACCCCTTGGGGACCAGCATTAGGTTTTGTGGGCAATGTTAACTTTATGCTGGCCTTGCAAGAAAAAAATAAAAAATGGCGCAGGTTAGGACTAGCAGGATCAGTTGTCATGTGTTTTGTTTGTAAATCCCGTATGGCTCAGGTTTGCATTGTTATTATCCCCTTACTGACAAATGTCTTATCTAGTTTGACTCGACCACGAATGCTGATCGGAATGGGGTTTTTTAGTTACCTTGCTGGCATTTTTTCCCCATCAATCATTGTTGCCTTTGATAATTTTTGGGAAGCTTTCAAGGGCGCAAGAGCAGGATCTACACGGGTACGCATGGCTTTAAAAGACATTGCTATTTATCGCTGGAAAACTGAAGCTCCAATTTGGGGACATGGTGTAGTTGAAGAAGGACCCCACATTGTTGAGCATATGCCCATTGGTTCACACCACAGCTGGGCAGGTTTATTGTTTGTCAAGGGAATTGTTGGGTTTATGGCTCTAGCTATTCCCTTGGGGTTCAGTTTTGTTGATTTGTTAATTAAGTCAACGGACAGTAGACGAGAAACTGCCAAAGTTGGCTTAAGTATTGTGATGATTCTTTTTCTCTATACCTTTGGCGAGAATTTAGAGATATTAGTTTATTTGTATTGGCCAGGATTATTAGCAATGGGTATTGGTTGTCAAGAAAAACCAAAATTGGCATCACCATGGTCGGGTACTCCCTTCCCACTCAAGGAATAGACAGAGGAACTAAAGCAAAAATGTGGTCTAAAGTTTTTAATATTTGCTCTGAAGTCATCAAAATTTTGACATCCTTTAAGATGTTCTCAATTTCGGCAATGGTTATATTTGAAGGTAAATGATGTAGCTTCTGTAATCTGGGGTGGATATCTGACACTGTTGGCGAAATATTTCTTTACATTAAAAAACGATAAAAACTAATCAATTTGGAGAAATCATGAGTAACTTCTTGTAGCAGTTTTAACACCAGTTAGAAACTGCTACAAGAAGTTTTATTTCCTGAATAAATTGATTAAGTGCTTTCTGTGCTGTTTTAAAACCTGAAGCTTGCCGTCCCAACTTCAATTCAAATAAAATGCGATCGCGTATGCGTATTGCCTCAAAATCTATAACGTCATGCACAAAGGTAATGGCTGACCGCTCCTGAAGCTCTAAATTTTCTTTCTGAAGATTCTGTACTTGGATTTTCAGTTTTTCTATCTCCTGCTCATACCGTGTAATACTTGGTAAGCAATCAGAAAAAAGTGGTGCATTAGATGGGGTAATTTCTGAAATTTCCCGTGTAATACATGACAAAATATTATTTGTAACTATTTGGGGTACAGCCGGGATACCTGCAAAATGGGACACGTTGTAAAGTTTTGTAAACAAAAACCCTACAACCCTTACCAGAACTACCTTCACTTTCTTATCAAGCCAAAACCAAAAGCCCATCGTCATCCAACAAATTCGGCACAGCCTCCATATCAATCAAATAATCGCCAAAACGCTTAATATGGCTAGTCATATAAGGACTTAATGCCGCCACATCTTCACGATTGATCAAATGACCAGCCTTCAGTAAATCCCGCGAAACATCAGTTAAATCCACAACATTCTGGAAAATAACAGCATTAGCCACCAAATCATTATATTTAATAATCTTCTCCTGCTCAACCGGATCATTATTAGCAATAACCCCAAAACCACCAAAGAAAAACCACTTAGAAAAACCGTTATAAGCCTCAACAATATTTGTCGCCGCAGTAATCTGTTGTCGCAACTTCATATCCGAAATATATTGCAACAAAAATACCGTCCTAATCACCCGTCCCAACTCTTGAAAAGCTTGGTATAACCTATTTTTCCGACTATAATTTCCCAGCTTTCGTAACAACACTGCACTCGAAATCTTACCAGTTTGAATTGACAAAACAACCTGCAAAATATCTTGCCAATGGTTTTCTATTTTAGCCCAATCAATTGTATCCTTAAACAAAGAATCAATATGCTTGTAAACCGTATCATCACTTGGACGAAAGAAATTTAAATCCTTCCAATTGCGAATTCGGGGCATTAACTTAATCCCCAACATATGTGACAAAGCAAACACAGGCGTTGATTGTCCCTGAGTATCAGCATGGATCGTATGAGGCTGAATATCAGAAAGATTTTGCAACAACCCCTCAATAATATAAACAGCCTCCCAAGTCCCACAGGAAATAAAATGGCTAAACAGTGCCACATAAGTATCAGAAACATGGTGGTAAGCAATCCCTCCGTAGCCACCATAACGAATATGATACTCAGATAGCAGATTCTCCTCATAGAGTTCATACTTAGTCCCATCCGCCGCCGCCGTTGTCCCATCACCCCAAATTCCCGGCAGCTTTAAAACATTGTAACGATTAATAATATCCACAAGAGCAGCATTCAGTTTATCCACACTCACATGACGACGATTAACAAAGGATATTTCCTTTCCTGTGACAACACCACGCATATGTCTTGCAGCCTGAGTCGGTCCCAAATTACAACCATAAGTGAAACTAGTCAAAAGGTAGCGTTCAGTCGCCCGTTCTAACTTCGGGTCGCTTCCACTCATTGGGCCAAAATGGCGGGTAAAATTAGTCCAATAATCAACATTTCGCAGAATATCAATCAAATTACGTTCGGGAAACCGTTCTGACACAGCATCTAGCAAAGCCTTAGCCGACGGACTCAAATCATGACGCACAGACTTTTTTAATACAGGTTCACCCAAATCATTAATCACCAATTGACGATTATCAGGATAACCAGCATCCACCTTCAAAGCCGTATCAGTCAACAAAGACTTGAGTTGTTCCACAAAACCAACCGCATTATTGGCAAAACCCAAATCCTGACAATACTGGTCAATCAACGGTAAACATTCTGACCAAGGCAACAACTGTTCTCGATGATCTGCATAATTCTCACTTCCCTTGACGCAAATATCCCCCGACCTCAATTCAGCCATTAAGTAAGAAAAAACACAAACTTCCAGATGGCGACGCACAATTTTAGTTTTACTTCCTTGTTCAACAACTAAAAGCTTCTGCCATTGAGGAGAAGCAAAATCTAAATCAAGAGTATGATTAAAGAATTCACCACGTCGTGACTGATTTTCGAGAATAAAATTTAATGCTGTAATTACACTCTGTTCGCTAGTAGTGGATTCAAATTTCAAAGCACCTAACAACCGAAAAAAGCTACTGCGGTGACTTTTATAAAATCGCCATAATAGAGGGAAATAATTATTACCTTTATAAGCATTGATGGCTTCACATTCACTCAATAATTGTTCAGCACCACCTTCAGGAAGAAGTAGACGATTAACTTGCTCAAATTTATCAGATTTATTAACTTCATCAGATTTATTGACTTCATTAAATTTATCAAATTTATTAATTTTGTCAGATTTATCGTCCGATGGTTCATCAACCAATACTTGGAGGACATTACTAAAAACTCCTAGTAACTTCTCAACTGTTTCTTGATATCTTTGTTTAATAAGTTCTAATTCCTTCTTAGCATGATTATGAATTAACTGCATTTTTTTGATAAACATCTCCACCAAATTATCTCGCGTCCTGATACTCGCTGAGTAAATCAGGCATAATATGAGAGTCATCCGTTTGGGTAAATTGAATTCTTTGATTTCGCTGGCATCTAATACTCTAGCTTCGGCAGCAAAGTGTTGAATCTTTGCTGCTGTCATATCAGCTAGAAGTGGTTTAATATCTCCCAAAGAATCAATCCAGATTAAATGTACAATTAAATCATTGAGGTGATTACGGGTGGGACGTTTAGGAAGTTGCTTAAGATTATTATAGAGACTTCTATATTCTACTGGATGATTATCTAAAAGGTCGAGTAGGCGTTGTTGATAATCATTACTTAGGCGACCAAGTATCAAGTTAAATAAATTTTGATTAACTATATTTCTGACTCGGCGAACTAATCTATTTAATGTATTAAATCCTGGTAACTCATATCTATTTTTAATTAATTCGGCAATGGCGACATTCATTAAATCGGCAGGATTATCCATCACTTGGGCTGATTCATTCACCGCAGATACTGCTAAATGTCGTGCAGTTTGATTAAAAGATTTAACTTGAAGATATTCGCGGATAGCTGTCCTATGTCGGTACATTGTTTTACTATTTTCATAGCCTAAAACAATATCAGTGGCAAATTTTAAATGGTTGCGAATATGGTTAATTATTTTTAGTGGAATATCTGTAAGCGAGGGAAAATAACCTAGCCTTTGAAAAGATTTTAAGATGACGAGTAGATTCAAAATATTACCTTCACCTGTAGCTGTCGCATAAGCAAAAGCAATTTCTGATTTAGTTGGGGTATAAATGTCCGTAAGTTCTTTAGTGGTAAATTGGCGTTTGAATCTGGGGTAAGCGGTACGTTCTATAGATGTCACTCTGGTATTGATTGTCCATATGGGTATTGATTTTATAGATATAAAACAAAATAGTCACTTTTTTTGGGTTTGAGTGTTTTTTATTTTCATTGGTGTCTACCTGACTTGAAAATACGACCCCAACCCGCAAGTAAAGAGGGGAATCAGAAGTTTTTCATCATGTCCTGGTGTACACAATTGATGATGGCTACTTAGCAATTTTAACAATCGTATCTTTGTAATAAAACCCGCAATAAGGACAGTAAGAGTGCTGAAAAGTTGTCACAGATTTACCGCATTTAAGACAATGATCTATCAGCCCAAACCCGCAGAGAAAGCAGTGTAATGACCTGATATCATTCCAAATTGGTTCTGTGGGTGTACCAGGAGTCCAGCATTGGGGACAAAATTTAATACTGGTAAATGCTTGCTGTATTTCCGCACCGCTGCAAATAGCCTCTAAATACTCGCTGGGGATTGATAAAGCCCTGGCTAACCCCCGACGAGTTTTGTGATTTAATCTCGTGGTGATACCCCGTTCTATTTTGCCCAAGGAATGTAGGTGGATACCAGCCGCAACAGCTAGTTGATTCTGACTCATCTTTAATTTCACACGCAATCGCTTAATGTACTCTCCCAGAGGTTCTTGCGGTAAAGGACTATTAAAAGTATCCATAAAGAATCATCATTATTATCCTAAATTATCTTCACAAGATATATTAAATAATAGTTGTTTGTCTCGATAGAAATTACATATTTTGGAGGGAAATTGACTGTTACTTTAGCCACTGTTATTACTGAGTTTTTGTCACGTCCTGATTTAGCTAAAAGTACCAAACGTACTTATGAATTGGCGTTGAAACCAATACTTTTAGAATACGGTAGTTGGGCAATAGAAATTATCGGTAAGCAGACTTTAATTGAGTATTTAAAAAGTTTATCAGGTTGTAACTATACAACTCATCGCAAGTACCAAGCAATACTGCAAAGTTTGTTTAATTTTGCGGTGGAGCAAGGTTATATTAAGTTCAATCCCATTCGGGGTTTAAAACAACGTCAGCCCAATCCAGAAAAAGGGGAGCATAAATCTGATTCTGTAATCCGATATTTAAGGGGTCACCGTGCCAAAACGGGAAAATTGTACGCTAAGGCTGAAAGCTTTATCCATCAAGGATTTGAGCGATACTTATTTTCCTTAACTCGCAAAGGGCGCAAGTTATCAAAGCTGGTTGCCTGCTTCAAATTCCAGACATAATCACCAGTAAGATTGATATGCTCCCAACCCAAAGGTGATAAATGTTGCAAATGCTCTTCAGGAATATCCATACCCTGTTGTTTCAAATGCTCAACAGCCTTTTCTGTGTACACCGTATTCCACACAACAATCGCCGCCACCACCAAATTCAACCCACTAGCCCGATAAAATTGGTCTTCATAAGAGCGATCGCGGACTTCACCCAGACGATTAAAAAACACCGCTCTTTCAGAGTATGTTTCGCCTCACCCTTATTCAGCCCCGCAGTCGCTCGTCGTCGT
>NZ_VILD01000016.1:49539-54061 GCF_009712085.1 Anabaena sp. UHCC 0253 | reverse complement strand
TTTTTTTCTTGTACTGTCTCCTCTGGTATTTCTAACGCCTGTTTTACTATTTCTCTGTTGATTTTGTTAACTAGGTTTATATCTATTCTTTCTCTAAAGTGAACTAACATCGAAGGGTCAAATGGTGGTTTATTACTATAGGTTGACATCCCTATAAAGTATTGTAGATAAGGATTTTCCCTGATCTGTTCTACTGTTTCTCTATCACTTATTCCTAACTTTTCTTTGATTATTAATGCCCCCAGTGCCATCCTAAATGTTTTGGCTGGTGCGCCTATTTTTTCTGAAAATATTGCTGCGTATTCGCCATCAAATTCCGACCAAGGGATCATTTTTGCCATAATTACCCATCGGTTGTCTAATGCCAATTTCTCCTCGAAGGGTAGTTGAAACTTTTCCGGTGCTGTTTCCTGTTCTTGCGCTTTTCTATACATCTTAATGCGCCTTAATGCAAGGGATTTTACTCATTTTAACTCTTTTTCTTGCACCTTTTTCACTTTCTATCCCCATCAAGTCATCTATTTGTCCCGGTTTTATGTTTATTCAGCAAGCCCTAATTACAAAAGCATCACTTCTGTAAATTCTAGAACCATCTGCTAACGTCTCTCCATAAGCTTTGAGAAGTTCAACTGCTGTTTGAGCAATTTGGTCATTTTCAACTTTCAGTTTATGCCGCATTTTCAGCCAGTTCGGACCTAGAAACTTTTGCCAACTAGCTGCAACATCCTTCTTAATAGGAACTTCTACTTCCCTAACCCAGTTTTGATTTTGAGAAATTACTGCTGGAGATGAAACTACACCATTGTAGCTTGGTGTAAAAGCGACTTTGCGCTTTGGTGTTTTAATTTCATCCTCTGTTATTTCAACGAATTTATCTGATTTATTCTCTTTATTAGTATCAGTTTCAGGTGTTGTATCTGTGACTGTTTCTTCAACTTTTATTTCATTCGTTGAAACTTGTTTATCAGTAAAATCAGGCTGATGTTCTTCTGTATATGTCATCTCAGCAGCTAAAGGTATATCCCTCGTATCATCCCATTCTGGTGAATCATCTACTGGTGGTTCTGGTAAGGGAGTATTTTCATCCCAAAATATGAAAGTCTCTTCTTCAAACGGTGAATCTAAAACAGATGTAAATTCATCATCTATTTCGATGCTTTCTCTGGTGTTTTCTGTTGATGTTGCAAATTCCGATTCTGTAGTATTATCAACATTTTCACTTTCAATATCTTGATTCCCAAAAAGTTTCCCTAACAGTTCATCAACAATTGTTATTAACTCTTCCTTTAACTCTGTTTTACTATCTGTGGAATTTTGACTAGGAGGTAAATAACGAATTATGGGTTCATAAACTACAGCAATAATTTCCTCAGTGTCTAAATTTTCTGTCACCCAGTTATGACAACACTTACCTTCATTATCTTGCTGGTAAACAGTTAATTTATCACCAGATTCAATAGTGGCAATAATAGCTAAGGAAGAATTATTATTATATAGAACAATATCTGTGATATCCTGAGAATTATCTGCTGCTGTTAACATTAACTGCTTGGCGATATTCTGCGCTTGGACATCAGACATTTTGGCAGCTTCCCATTTCCAAGCACCGGGACATTCCTCATCAGGAACAAGCCGATATTTCTCACTTCCTATTTGTACTTCAATTTCAGATATATTTTCTAGTTCCTGCTGCAATTTTTCTCTAGCTTTATCTATTAAAGCCTGGATTAATTCTGCTAATACTGAGGCAGTGATTTGAAGTTCATCAATTATATGGTCAACAGTTTTTTGATAACCTGTTGCTAACTGCGTTACTCTTTCATCAAACATATTAATATATCCCTTTGAGATCAGGATTTAAGGATTAACAAGATTAATTTTAAAAATGTAATTTTTCGTTACATATAGCAATTCTATTTTGTTTATGTATCCTTTATGGAATCTGTAAGCAGCACAGTATTTTTTAAGCTAACCGCAGAGACGCAGAGGTAAAGAAAAATGAAACCTTAACATTCCTTTGAAAATTGCTATATACAAATTGTTGAAAACTAGACAATTTCGTTAACATTGGCAATTAGAAAAATCCTTTATAAGCATCAATAGGTAATGGTACAGCACCAGCTTGTACAGGTTGCTGAGGAATAGGAAATAATTTATTTACTTCAGCCACTCGTTTATCTAAATCTTCTTGCGTAGGACGTTGTTGAGTGCTTTTTTCTGTTAATCGAGCAATCAAATTTGTCCACCTAGAGTCATTTTCTTGTTCAATATTAATTAAAGCCTTGGGAATTTTAATTGTTTTTAATAAAGGAACAGAAGCTTCATTTTGATTACAGTAAGCCGGATTAATAAATATACACTTCCCCGGTGGCAACTTCAAAAACTGTGCTGGTTCAAATAACTTCCGTGTTTTATCCTGTTCAGAGATTGAGGTACTGCTTTTACCTCCCCCAGTGCTTTTAGATTTCTGCTTATACTTAATTTCTTCATCTCCCAGGTAAGCACTAAACAACCGCGCTGATTCTTCCTCACCCGGATTAAAAATGAACTTCGTACCACAAGCACCCAGCATGGTTTTAGCAACTTCCTTACCGTAGTATTTCTCTAACTGTCCCATGTTCTGCCATCCCAGAATGCCGCAAAAACCCTCACTGCGAGATTCGTTGAGCCATCTAAACAGGTCTGGTAGGTATAAAGAAGGCACTTCATCGAGGACAACAACTAATGGGTCTTGCCGTTTTTTGGCGATCGCCTTAGCTACAGTCATGTGTAAGATACTGCATAATAGTGGACCCACAGCATCCCGTCTTTCCCTATCCAACCCAAAAATAATCATCTGCTTACCCTTGATTTCCAGAGGTAGAGTCGTCTTACCCACAAAACACCCCAAAGTATTCTTTTTCATAAACCGGGTAAACATCAAACTGGCAGTACCGGCGATACCTGCAATCGTTTTTTCAGAACCAGCAGAACTAAACAACTGACCAAAAGCAATCTTAATCCAGGGATTGAGGTTAGCAGCCATTAATCTTTCTACCATGCGATCGCTGCTGAGAATAGCCGCCGCTGTCATAATATCTGCATACTGAGTTTGTTTAGTCAGCATCAGGATAGCTTCGGTCAACTGGTCACCAGCAGGGCCAAAAAAAGCATCCTCATTACTAGCAGCCATCATTTTGAAGTTTTTGTTGATCACAGTCGCTAACTGCCTTGCTGTTTCCGCATCCGTAGAATCTCGCAGAAAATCAAGGGGATTACACACCTCACTTTCAGGGAAACCAGGAGCGAAAATATGGACTTGATAACCCATCTTTTTCGCATAACTGGCAACTTTAGCTTGCGTTGGGTATTTAAAGTCATATAAAACAATTGGAAAACCTTGGTCAATGGCACTATAAATCATCGGGTTAATAGCAGAAAAAGACTTACCGCTGCCAGGAGCACCAATGACTGCCGTTCCTCTTTGTACATCTGGTATATATAACGGTATGGGACTTCCCGGTTCTTTATCTTGAGTTTTTCGACCTGTAAATTTGTGTCTACCAACATAGAGACTGGCACTATCACATTGAGGATTAGCAATTTGTTTGATAGCTTTCTTTTTCGCTTTAGCTGTCTCCTTGCTGCCGCCAAAATAACTGGTAGCTAACCTGCCTTTTTTATTCCCAGATAACATTTGTAGTAATAGAAATCCTAGCAATAATCCTGTCAGCATTAACCCATTAGCAGAAAAAAGGTAATGAGTGTATTTACCAATTGGTGCTTGAGGATTTTGAAGTTCGGAAATAAAGTTGTTTGTACTCATGGTGATTATATAAATTTCAAAATGATTGATATAGACTTAGGATTGCGATATTTTGTATGACAGCCATTTCAAGTAGATAACTACATTTTCTTTATCTCACGCAGAGACGCGGAGGCGCAGAGAAGAGCGCAAGAGTGTTGTTTGAAAATTTAAAAGTTGTTGTAGATGAATATTTTAAAACATATATAGGGCTTGCTGATTAAAGCTGAAACCCTTATATAAATAGTGATTGAAGTCTATAAATGGGAAAAAAGTGCAAGGCAATCGGGTAAAATGGGTAAAAATCCTCACAAAAACATAGAAAATGTATCGAAAAATTGAAACTCTACCTACCCCCATAGAAAAGTTTAAACTGCCATTTGAGGGACAGTTGGCAGAAGATAATAGATGGGTAATAATGGCGAATTTAATTCCGTGGTCAGAATTTGAAGATCAATATGCGAAACAATTCACGATAGAAATAGGCGCACCAGCAAAGTCTTTTCGAATAGCCATAGGAGCTTTAATAATCAAAGAAAGATTGGGTTTAAGTGATAGAGAAACAGTAGAACAAATAAGAGAAAATCCATATCTACAATACTTTATAGGATTGAATAGCTATAGTAATAAAGCACCATTTGAGGCATCAATGTTAGTTCATTTTAGACAAAGAATAGATATAGAATTAGTGAACAGAATGAATAGAAGCATGGTTAATAATCATGAAATAAAATCAGT
>NZ_VILD01000016.1:27973-48389 GCF_009712085.1 Anabaena sp. UHCC 0253 | reverse complement strand
AAACTCTCATCACACATAACATCTTATTTCCGCTAAAACGCAACTTCAAAAAACATTAAATTGTCTAGGGAATTGTTAAAGGAGTACCAAGAAATATAGGTGATTTTTCTTGATATATGAAAAAAGGAAACGGTCCAATAAAATAAGGTGAACAGCCTAAATCAAACCAACCTCCTCTCCGACAAATGCGGAAGAAAATAGCTGTTGATGCAGTTCCATCACTTTCATTAATATCCCACACAGCTTGTTTAAAACCCTTACCAAAAGGATGCCTTCCGGTTGGTTCTTTTCCACCATTAAGATTGCCTAATATCCCAAAACCACCCTTTACTTGTTGAAACTTACCACTCATCCATTGACTACCTGTGATTCCACCTGCACCTGATAATTCTATGTGAGCGCAGTTGTTAGTACATGGAACATTAAATCCAACTTGGTCACTACCACTAATCGAACGTTGTCGGTTTGATTCTACTTCCTTTAATGGCAAATCTAATTTACCAACAATACTTCCTTGGGGTACAGGTGCATTGGGAAAATTAGTGAATGTTACCTGATTTAGTCCAGGGATTTTTGATATGCTAGTATTCTGCCAATTACTAAATTGTTTAAGAGCAGTTTTTTCTATTCCAGGAATGGAAGTCAGATTATAATCTGATAAATCAATTTCTCCTAACTCTATATCTTTTATCTGTGGTAAATCATTGATAATTCCTCCTATTGTTTGTCCATTAATATTCGTAACACCCAATATCTTTTTGATTAAATCTTTAATGGCTGGAACATTTTCTACATATTCATTAGCTAAACTAGGAATAGCTTTAGTTAATTCAGGGACAGTTTGCCATTTAATCGTTTGAAAATCTGATAACTTAGTATTTACCAGAGAAATACCACTCAGTTGACCAATTGTTTGTAAACTGAAATTTTCTAAATTAAATACATTTTCAAAATCTCCCAATTCCATCACTTCATCTAAACTTTGTCCCGCTTGCCAATTTCTGATTGATTTATATCCAGGAAATTCAACATTGGGAAGTTCAACACTACCAGGACTAGAGAAAACAAAAGATTTAAATGTAATACTCTCCCAATCAGGAACTGGTGCATTGTTGATGTATTTGCTAGGGATAGTGTTCACTGTTGGTGTAGGAGATGCCGTTACTGTCTGAATTCCCAAAATATAACCAAGTAAATTATGATGGCGAAAGGATATTAAGCCATGTAATAATAAACTTGTACATAGACCCAAAAACATCCAATATTTGATATGGTAATTGAAATTTAATTGATTAGTTTTTGTACTTTCAATAGGTTGTTGATTATTTTGATGATGACGATTTAGCAGCATATTTACATCCTAATTAATTACTAGAAGAATCGTCTGGAAAATCTTGATTTCTCTGAATTGTAGGTTTAACTTTTTGATTGGGAATTTGATTAGGAAGATTAGGAGCAGTTGATTCAGATCCTAATTGCAATAAACGCTCAATTAGCTGAGGAGAAACTTTGACACTTTCAGCAGCAGTGGTTAGATTTTTACCTGACTGTAACTCTTGAATTAGTTGTTGTAGTTTCTGCCATAAAGGATTACTGGGAGTTATCCACCGTTTTTCTGCTGCTACCTGTAATCCCTTACTAATAGTGGCGACAATAATAGAATCTGCGGGTGGTGCTTCTTTGCGAGTGACATCAGGGGTGATAGAGATGGTACTGTAACGTGGACTGCCTTTGCTTGTTAGCACCCGAAAGTTGTAAACTTGGCGCGTTCCTGCTGGAGATTGCGTAATTACCGTCAAGTGTGCGCCGTTTTTAGCTGTAGGCATTCCAGGAATACTAACCGAGTTAATTTGTCTAAGGTGAATTAAACCGGCTCCTGAGTCTTTACAGTTCGACCTGTCGGACAAGCCTTGCAAGCAACCATCTACATCCATGAGGATGCGGGAAGGATCATCTAACCACACTCGTTGAATCACCTCACCAGTTTCGTAAAAAGAGATAGATACACCATGTCCGGGGTAAAGACAAGATACGTGCAAAATTTATCACGCTGTAAAGTTTTGTAACGTAGTCATGTATTTATGTCTTCCAAACATTCAAACATTGCCTAGTTTGGCTCATATTAGGCAATGTTATGAACGCAATTCAGCGGAATAATAATGGTTTTAGCCTTTCTTGATAAGAGTCTTCAACTTCTGTTTTCGGCAATGTTTAGCAAGATGGGATAAATAAGTGTGAATCTTTCACCAGACTAAAAGCCTTACGCAGTATACTTTTTTCTTATATAGACAAAGGCGATCGCCTTCAATTTGTTACAAAAAATTTACATTGTGATAAATTTTGCGCGTATCTTGTCTTTACCCCGAATAAGCCCTCTCAATTTCGGGAGGGTTACACAATTAACAGGTATATACTATGACAATTGTTGGTGGTTTTTTTTAATGGTGACGAATGATTGGGAATTTTGGGGATTGGGATTTTGAATAAGGTGTGTATAATGTATAGTGTTTAGAAAATCATAAAAAACGTATTTAATCTGTTTATGTTTATATTTTTAACTTCATTAATTATTTTTTGTGTTCTTTTGTTTTTAGCACTTAGTGTGAGTGGTTTTCTAATCTCATTTATTTCTATCAATGAAGATGTTTCTAATATTATTACAATTGTCGTCGTATCTTTCATTGTTGTTCCACCAATGGTTTTGATATATTTTAGTGCTAATAATGGTTTATATCCTTTATTTGAGGAGCAAACTCGTCGTTGGGATAATATAAACAATTTAATAAGTTTTTTTTCTATATGGTTTTTTGTAATTTCATTATCTTCTGTTTTTATCTATGTTCTATCTTATATTTTTTATAGTTTATTAAAAATAAAAAGTCCATCATACGATTATTTTGTCCTTTCACTATTTACGTTGTGTATATTATTTTCTATTTTTTTGACTATAAATTTTTTTATGTCGTATCCAGTAGGTCTACAACAACCAGAATGTACTAGATGGGAGCCGTCAATTGGAAAAGGTTCTGGTAGGTATGTGAAGTGCGAGGATAAATAATGAAATACAATCTTAAATTAAATAAAATTTAACCGACTACAGGGTTTATAATATTTCTCAAATTTAACAAAATTCAATAGAAATGCCTATATGGACTACAGTAGCGTAATAAAGCTCAATCTTGACAAGTATAAAGCTGATCCTCTCGATGAATACTACTTGGTAATAGAAGATGCAATGGTCGAGTATAAGGCTAATCCTTGTAATGCCTGACATGGAATATTGACTAAGCAAGAAGTTGTAACAGCTAGAGATAACCAGAAAAACTTGTTCATTTTTACCCTCCAAGAGACTTTCATCAATGTGTACTCAGTAGTTTAAAGTCGCAAAGAACGATTTACTTGAACAGTAATTTGGGTATTTTGCCGGATAAACCAAATATTAGGTCGCTTCATAATTTCTGCGATCGCTTTTTGATTGCGTTCCTCTACCTGCTTGGAAACTGTACCAAACGCTCCTTGAGCAAAAGCACCCAGTAATGAGCGATTTCCATTGCGACTGGTTTGGATACTGCTAAACCCACCATTAGATTGAGAAATGCTACTTTGAATATCAGGTTGATTAACCACCTCCCCCACCTTGGCCAGTCCTGACATTAAACCTAGTCCCGCATCCAAGCTTAAAATCTCTTTACCTTTGTCTCGATATTGATTAGCAATTAACGGTTCTCCCCCTTGACCTTGTATGACAATTGTTCCTGGTCGTAATGTATATTCAGTTCCATCTTTAAGAATGGCAGTAACTACAGCAGTAACTCTCCCAGATGAATCAACTCTCTATCCTTAGATAGATGACACTGGCTTTTTTTGATGATTTATTGTAGTGTGTTTGCCTGTATTTGTATTATTCAATACTTTAAATCAGGGCTAACCAAAAGCACCTAAAACATAAATATTAAACTCCCCTACCCTAAGTGAAAAATTAAGGTTTCTACTGATTTTTAAGGTTAAGGGACAGTTTTCACTGTAAATATACAATTTTTATTTAAGAAATGTTTCAATTTGTATAAATTTAGAAGTAAATAGCACCTACTTTTTGTAAAATTTACCTTGATAAAAAATTGAACCAAGTTTAATTTATTTTTACGTGGAGAACCAAATGGACATTTATGAATTTTATCAATCTGGTGAGAAGTACAGTATTGCTCAAATTGCTGCGGATGAAGAATTGACTACAGACATCCAGAAAGTTTTAATTTGGCTACAACTGCTCGATTCACCTGTTGACAAAAAGTTTGGACCAATTACTACTGAAGCTTTTAAAGAGTTTCAGACGAGAATGAATTGTCCTGAAATTGGAGTATTAGATACCGAAACAGCTAAAAAATTAATTGAAACCGACCCCAGTGAATTACCACAGCCACAACCTAAACCTGGTGATGATCTTGCTGGTCGAATTATTAAGTATATGCTGGTGAAAAACTATCATATTTCTAGCAAACCTAGTGAATATAATATTGTCTATGTAGAAGGTATGGATGCTGATGGTACTGAAAATAACGATGCACCTAATAAATTCAATGATCGGCGAATTGTAATTGAAATTGTTAATAGCATTCCAAAAATTATTGGTAATTGGGAAGCTACAACTGAACCTGGAACTTTTTGGACTAACAATCCCATGAATCCTAATATTGGAGCAGCAAGAATTAAATTTGATCAATTTAAATCTTGGAGAGTTGGCAAGCATAAGGACCAATTTCCTGCTTTAGTTCAGGTAGCTGATCTTACTGTTCATCGAGACTTTGATCGTAATGGCATTCGTACAAATGACAAACTAGATAAAGGCAGTAATTTTGGTATTAATCAACATCATGCTAATGATGCCCCTCGACATGATATTGGTCGTTGGAGTGCTGGTTGCTTGGTTGGACGATCTAAAGCAGAACATAATAAATTTATGGAAATAATTATGCAAGATCGTCGCTACAAGTTGAACAATAATTACATTTTCGAGACAACTATTATTCCCGGAGATGATTTGTTAAAGCAATTTCCCATCATCTAAATCATATTTCTAGACATTTTAAAGAGGTTAATCATGACTGTAAAAATTAATCAGCCAAATAATTTGACTCAATTCCAGCTAAATAAACCAGTGAATTTTAATGGAACCGCTGAGGGCAATGTTGTTAAAGTTAAACTATTTGCTGAACAATATAAACTTAGTGAATTTGATGTAATTGATGGGAGTTGGTCTATTTCCTATTCTTTTAATAGAGCCGGAAAGCGTCGAATTATTGCTCAAGGATTTGATGCTGCTAACAATCAAGTAGATACTCATGAAATTGACATTCTGGTGATTGAATCAAATATGCCTGTTCTTGGTATTGATGTTTCTAATCATAATCCTCCTATTAATTGGCAAACTGTAAAAAACTCTAAAATTTTATTTGCCATTGCTAAAGCAACAGAAGGTGCAACCTATCAAGATCCAACCTTTATGAGAAATTGGTTAGGAATGAAGGAAGTAGGTATTATTCGTGGAGCTTATCACTTCTTTCGTCCCTTGAAAAATCCCCAAGAACAGGTAGATAACTTTATTAGTCTTGTTAAATTTAAACCTGGTGATTTACCACCAGTATTAGATGTAGAAGCTTGGCCAGAAAAAGTAGGAGAACAATGGAAGAGTATTACAATTTCTCAAAGAATTGCATCTGTAAAAGCATGGTTAGATAAGGTAGAAGAAGAAACTGGAAAAAAACCAGTTATTTATACTAGTCCTTCTTTTTGGGAAGAGTATATGGATAATACTCAAGATTTTACTGACCATCCTTTATGGATTGCACATTATACGTCAAAAGCTCAACCTAATGTACCTGCTAATAATTGGGGAGGAAAAGGTTATACCTTTTGGCAACATACAGAAAGTGGAACAGTTAATGGAGTTAGCGGTAAGGTGGATAGAAACCGATTTAAAGGCTCGTTAGAAAATTTAATAGCTTTAGTTAGTTAATTTTTCCCGAATAGCTTAAAAATATAAACCCGTCTTAAGAACTGCCCTTCTGAACTTAAGTCGGGTTATATCTGAAAAGCAAGTTATGCCAAACAAAATGCCAGAAAAATCATCGGCTGACTAGCTTTGGACGTAGCAATTAACTGTCCAGCTAAACCTAAAATTATATTGAAAGAAAGTTTAGCAAGACCAACAGTAAAAAACCCTGTTAACCAAGCAAAAATTGCCTTATTACCAATTGGCATTAAAGAACCTCCAACTGCTAAAGGAGCTATCAAGGCAGTTAGAAGTAATGCTAGTTCCAACCCCCATTGGTAAGCATTATTTAGTGCTAATAATAAACTGGTAATAAAAGTGGTAACAACTGCACCAATTGCCGCACTAGAAGCCGCAAAAAATTTGCTACCAATATCTCCCAAAAATCCATCACCTTCTGCTTCAGAAACTGCTTGGTTGATTTTGTCCAAACCCTGAGTTACCCAACTACCTGCTGCTCCTAAATAACTGCCACCTTCTGCATCTTTAAAAATGTCAGGAAATTTAGCTTCTAAATCGGCTCTTGCTTGTTTGAGACATTGTATTCCTTCTTCATTTGATAATTGAGAAGAACGACATTCTTGAATAGCATTACCTACGGCTGTTTCTAATGCTGCTTGTCCTAGTGCTTGTTGGTAAGCAGCTCTCAAATCAGCATCGGCTGCGGTGTACTCTAATATATAGTTATTGACGCTGTTAATATATTCCCTCAATGCCAAAGTGCTATTCGCTAGTAGAGAACCATTATTAGCAAGAAGAACAGTGACAATTAAAGGCCAGATTAATTCACTAAATGCTCTTTGTTCTTCGTCATTAATCATTTGCTTACCCCATTGCACCATGAATAATGCGAGGGTAGCAACTGCAAATAATACTCCAACTTTACAGAGCGAAGCATATAATCCACCTGTAAGAGTTTGTTGCCATAATTCATTAAAACCTTCTGCTACCAAGCTGGCACCAGCAGACGCATTTTCGATTAAATCTCCTGCACCGAAGTTATTTGCTGCTAGTATTGTTTGACCAAGCATAATGTTATTCCTGGTAGAATAGAAGGGAAAAAGAGTTAATTAACTTCCTGTTGAAGAATGTGATTAGTATTAAAATTTTTAGGGGCAATATATCTTATTTCTTGACATAAGCAGGGTCTAATCTACTCCAACCAGTTAATTCTAAATATTGACTAGTCATACCAGTAGATAAAACTCTTCTAGCTCGATTTTGTTCTGATTGACTTTCAGCAATTTGATTGAGCATGAGGTTAGTTTGTTGGGCATCATGTCTTGCTTGTAAACCATCAGTACGTACCTGTCCTAACATGGAGACAATTTGAGCATTTTGAGCAGCGATCGCTTTGAGGACATCTTGTGAAGCATCCATATTTTGAGCATCTTCAGCTAACTGCTGTGCTTCTCCAACAGTTTTGTTGGTAGCATCAATTTCCGATTGAGTCCGCTGCTGTCCTTCTTTCCCTAAAACACTAGCTACCGTAGCGCGGGTACTATCTCTTTCTAGTTGTTTCCCAGCTTCCACCGCACCAATAATGGTGCTACTTTCTGCTGCTATTCCTCCTTTTTCTTGCAACTTATCAGCTAATTTTTGACTAGCTGCTGTAGGGTCTGGTATCCCCATATTTCCCTTAGATTCTTCAATTGCTGCTTGAGCATCTTTTTGGAGATTTCCCCAACTTTTATCTACTTCTTCCTTTAACTGATTCGCTACTTCGTTAAAATAGCCGTTTATGTATCCAAATGTTTGATTGAAGAAGTTGTCAAGTTCTCCTCCCAAGTCAATGGCAAAGGCATTACTTGGTATAGTTATTGCTGCTAATATGCAACCTGATACAATAGCAGTTGAAATTAACTTTTTCTTGTTACTTTTCATGATATTTCACCTGTTGAGTAATTCAATAAATGAATGATATTCCCAGAATATTAGACCTTGTATTTTAATAATTAAGAAATTGTGTATTAATTTGGTATTAAACCCTAATTCCTCAGTGTCCTCTGTGCCTCCGTGGTATGTCTTCGACACGCTTTGCGAACGTTCCTAATTAACTTGTGCGTAAGTCCTAATACCATTTCTTTATGAGGCATAGATTTCCTTTATGCTACTATTTTCAATTGTTTATCAGACTTAGTTTCGGAAACATGAATTTGTTTTGATTTCAGTTTCACCTCTTCTAAAATTTCATTAGCCTCCTTAGTAAGTTCTTCACCTCTAATCATTTTGATGTATACTTCAGAAAATCTGACTATTCCAGTAATAGGATCATCTTGGTATTTCCTAAGATATAATGTTCTGAGTTCCTGTTCTTGGGGATTATTAGCAACAGCAGCTAAAAGACAATAAGCAGGATAATAACGGCAGAATGTAAATTTACCATTATCATCTAATAGCCATTGTGAATAAATACCTTCCTTCTTGGGAAAGAATGACTCGGTACTATTGCGAGAAATAATCTCTGTTGGATATTGAAAATATTTGATAAATGACTCTATCGCACTACTTTGAATCCGACCAATCAGCCGAGTTGTCAGGTTAGCAAAGATTTTGGCAGATGATTTACTTTGATAGATAGTATCTGGTTCTTGTGCTGATAAAATTACACGAATTCCAGCTTTCGCACCATTAGCACATAATCTACCAATTAATTCGGCAATTGCTTCAAATTGAAACAATATTGGTGCTTCATCTAAAAAGAAAATTGAAGCCTTAGAACTCAGAGCGCGACGCAAAGCCGCAGCATAAGCACTTAATGATAAAATAGCTGCATCTGCTTCAGAAGAAAGAGAACGCAATGCAAATACTAGCATTTTAGCATCAGTACGAAAACTGGAGGGTTTGCTAATAGATTGACCAACTCTACTGTTGAGCCAAAATTTTAATCGCAACCTAATTTGGTCTAGTGCTTTTAATTGCTCCTCACTATTACTAGCAATTGAATCTAGTTTAATATAGCCAGGAGAGCAATAGTTATAGAAGTCATTGAGTGTAGGTGTATCATTCCATTCTTCTGTCCCCAAACCTTTTTCTAATGCCAATTTATAACGTAACTTGATGTCATCATCAGCAAAGAAAGTTTCAATTGCTAAGGTGATGATACTTTCAATATTACTCACCATCGTGGCATCAACACCAACAGAATTAGTCCCTATCACCATTGTCATAATTGTAGATTTAAGGAAATCCTTAAAATCTGTTAATCGCTCTTTTCTTAACTCTGCTTCTAACCCCCTCAAATCTGGTAATTCAAACAGGTTATTTGTCTCACGACTAATATCAAAATATGCCCCATCTTCCCCCATAAAATTAGTATAATCAGTAAAAGTGCTACTACCATCAGGCTTGGGATAATCAAGAGCAACAACGGGAATATCTTGAGCTAAAGCCGGGGTAAGTAAACCAGCCACCAATACCGATTTACCAGCACGAGTTGTTCCAAATACTGCTAAGTTTTTGTGGTGGTTGTATAAATCTAAATGAATAGGAGTACCACCTTCATCAGCAATTAATTCAAACCCTGTTTTATCTCCAGTTGCAGTTTTAATTACTGGCATTAATCCAGGGACTTCACTGCTAAAATAAGGCAATCTGCGATTAAATGGTTTAGTCAGCAAGTTTTGCCAAACAATCGGTAAACATTGTAACCATACTTTCCAGGCATATTCCATTTCTCGCACCACAACAGCCGGACGGAGAAAGCAGCTAGAAACATAACGACAAGCTTCGTCTAGTTTTTGACGTGAAGGACGGTGTACCAAAAAGACGACTGCGGTATTAATTGGCACTGCACCTTTATAAATGGTTTCTTGTGCAGCGATCGCTTCTTCCATGTTCAAATTGGCTTTTACATCCACGCTATTTTTATCAGCAGACATGGCAGAGGAAACGATAGATTGTTTAGTCAGACGTTGCAGTGCTGTTTTAGCTAACCCCTCGTTAGCTCTCGTCAGTTGGCAAATGATTTCTGTATCAGAAACCTTATCTCTAGCAATTAGTTCCCACAAATAGCGCAATTGAGCATATTCATCCACCCAGCCAATCGGTTTTTCTGTGAATGTTAATGCCCCGATATAATGGTTTTGTAAATTTACCCAAGCTCTATCCAAAAAGGGAACTGATGCTTCTCTTTCTAAAATTAAATGACGGATGTGGAAATCGCTATTCTGTTCTTCCCGCAATCCATCATCATTTAAGGTTAGTAAATGCGGAATATTTGGAGGTTTGCTGGTATTAAATTGTCCCCAAATTACTCCCCACAGTTCCTGAGAACCCAAGGGTTTCATATTCAACCCCATTTTATTATTCAGGGTTTGTTCCCATAGCTGAAAGCCAGATGTAAAGCTATTTTTGAGAATTGATTCAATACGTTGATGTCGCACTTCGTGAATTTGTCCAGTAAATTTATGCCAACTTTCTTTAGCTTGGAGAATGAATTTCTCTACAAAGTCCGCTGTTTCACTATTTTCAGCAACAGTATAGGTACAGTAAATTCTCAAAAATTTGTTTTTGCGATCGCCTTGATTTGTTAAATCTCTAATTCGTAACCGTTCTGACCGAATTAACAGCATCAGTTCATTACTGCGACAATTTTCTTCTATCGCTTTTAGTTCCTGTTGACGGTTATGGTCATCGGTAAATGAACCCAGATGAAACGTTAAAGATTCACTATAGGGTATTTCTTTAAGTCCGGCTTCTATGCCTGCAAAAATTGGTAAAATTTGACTATCTGGGAGTGAAGAATGGATACCTTGGCAATCAAAGCAGAATTTAATTTGAATATCGTCTTTACGCTTGAGGATAATCGCACCAACATCTTTTCTGCCGGCTATGGAGATATTAGCGATCGCTGCAATATGGGTTAAGTCTTCAAAAGGAGTGAGGCGTTTGGCTACAGAAATCTCTTGGGTAGGGATATTTTTATTTCCTACCTTATCTTTAGATATTTTCCCTTTAGTTGAAGAATTCGTTGTCATAATTTCGTTACTCAAATAATGTAATTTTTCTGATTTTGACCGATAAAAAAAGGATGCAAGTCTCGAAAATTATTTATGGGAATATGAGAATTGTAAATTTTCAATGGTGTTGCTGTTAGCGCAGCTTGGCGTTATACCATTTATGAGGCTGCACTGAATAAATTCTTCAAATAAGGTTTGAAAAAGAGGCAAGGGAGCAGGGGGGACAGTACCCTGCGGGAAGCTGGCGCAACGGGGATTCGACACTTCGGCAAAGCTCAGTGACCACCCCACCTGGACGAGAACCACTTCTACAAAGTGGGAGACTCAGACATGAGTTCCGCTCTGCTTCACGGCAGGAGGAAGGGGTCATTTCTCCCTGCCCCCTGCCCACTTCCCCCTGCCTCTTCGTTGAATCAGGGAGTAAAAGCGTTTGTATCCTCTAGTAACTCTGGGGACTGTGAGAAACTTTGATAACCAGGTTTTATTACTGGTAAGAGTCCACCAAGTTCCCCACCCCCAAGCGATAACTAATCCAGTCACTAACCAAGAAGCTTGAAGACTTTGTTTGCAGATTAAGTATGTAATCAGTGCAATAGCTGTCCAAGGAAAAACTTGATCTGCTGGAAATGGTCCGATTCTCGGCTGTTCCCCCAAAATTCGATTGACTGTTCTAAATTCTTTGCGCTTCATCATCTGAGGTTTTTGAAGGTGTAAATTTAACCTAAACTGCTATTATCAGACTGAGAGAAAAGCTGAAATTTTGTTCGCTGTATTGTCAAAAAATACTGAATTCATCCAAGGGTGATAGAAGTTGTTGAGAAACGAGTACCCGTTATGCAGAAAAATTCTAGGATCTGGAGTCAAAATTAAAACTGTCTTATTGTCTGGCTTTTAACTTAGATTCTGTACCTCGCTTATCTGGAATCTGCTGTAAATCTCTAAAAGCTACTTTTTAAGAAAGAGTTCAACCCCTCTTTCTCTGAGCTATTTAAGGCGCATTACCAGTAATCAAACCTGTGAGAATATCGCCAACTACAATAGTAACGCTGATGATCAGTGGAGTTCTCGCTAAATTCTGCCAATCTTCATCGTTTCTGGCAGCATTGACAATTCTTACCAAGGAAATACCAAGATACAGCAGAAACAATGCTCTGAGGACATTAAAAAATAGTGCAACAGCATCAGCAGGCATTCCTGCAAAAGCTCCTGTCATCCATGTTTGTGCGCCATTAAAAAATTGGGCATTAGCTGATGTGGTGGTAATATCAAAAGTAAAAATTGTACAGATAATGCCAACTAAAATGGCATAAAAGTTGATTCCCCAACGGCGTTGCAATTTTTCAAATTTAGTCAGCAATTTATTTGCTAATTTGGGAAATGCTGTAATGATGGCAGTCAGCAAGATTAAAACGGACATCAGCAGGTGATTAATGGATGTATTTGCCAGCACTAATGCTGTTGCTGCTGCTACCAATAAGAAAGTTGAACTTTTTTTATCAACTGGGCGACGTTGGGATACTTTTGGATAAACTTCAATTGCCTGTTGTTTGGGAATTTGGTAATTACTGCAATCAGGATTATTCTGTATTCTCATGTCTCAATCTTTATAAATACTTACGAATAAGCATCATTCTCTACTATCCTGCTTCTCTGAGTCAGCTATCAAATTTCGTAATTGCAGATATAAGATTGTGCCTACTTTTTTTGGCTCTCCTAGAGTAGTTATGGTAAAATAATATAAATAAAATAGATAGCTGCCAATAGCTTTATAGTGGTAAACAGCTTGAAGTAATTACCCAAAGGGGAATTTAGGATTAATTAAAAGTACAAAAGATAAAAAGATTGAAAATAAAATCAGTGAGTTAATAAATATGCCATCTAATCCCTTGCTTCACTTTATTACGAAAGTTATTAATATTGAAGATATCAAGGTTGTTAATTATCATTTTATCACGGATGATGAAATAGTTATAGAAATCGGAAATAAGGAAAAACAGAGGAAATGTCCTCACTGTGAAAATACAACCGATAAAATTCATCAAAATCATTGGTATACAGTCAGAGATATACCCCTGAGTGATTATCAAGTATTGTTAAAAGTAAATCGTCGGCAATTAAGATGTACAAAATGTCAGAAGGTCTTCAGTGAGGAACTGTCTTTTATAAAAACCAAAAGAACCTATACAAAAAGACTAGCGATGAAAGTAATTAAGGAAGTATTAGAAACTAATGTAGAGAGTGCAGCTAGAAGAAATAGAATGACAGCATCGGAGGTAGAAACATTATTAAAAGAACAAGAAGTTGATTTACTCAAAGAAAAACCCAAGCAGTTAAAAAAGTTAGGCATAGATGAAATAACCCAATTAAAAGGAGGGAAAAACTATGCAGCAGTATTAGTGGATTTAGAAACAAGAAAACCCATAGCATTGTTAGAAAAAAGAAATAAGGAAGTAATAGCAGAATACTTATCCAGTCTGGGTTCAGAGATATTAAGCCAAATAGAAGAAGTCAGTATAGATTTATGGATACCCTATAAAAGTGTCATTCAAGAAATGATGCCAAATGCCCAAGTAGTGGCAGATAGATTTCATGTGATGAAACAAATCAATAAAGAGCTAGATGAACAAAGAAAGAAGGAAAAAAGAGCAGCAGAAAAGATAAAAAATAAAAAAGAAAGAGAAGATAAATTAGCGGGATTGACTCATAGCAAATACCCTTTATTAAAGAAAAAAGAGAGTCTAAGTACCGAGGAAAAAGCTAAGATAGAATCAGTACAAAAAGTCGCTCCTTTTTTAGGAAATATGTATAGTATCAAAGAAGAAATTCGAGATATATTTAATAGTCAAATAACCAGTGATGAAGCCTTAGATAAATTTCTAGACTGGACAGAAATAGCTTATAAATATTTCCCAAAAAGTTGTCGAACGATAAGTAGATGGATAGATGAGATTCTTGCCTATTTTGATAACCGAACTACTCAAGGAGTTGTAGAAGGAATTAATCAGAAAATTAAGCTTATTAAGAGAAGAGCTTATGGCTTAACAAATTTTGATAATTTCAGAAGAAGAATCTTATTAAATTGGTATTTCTGTTACTAATTTACCATAACCAGTCTAGGAGAGCCCTTTTTTTCAACCCTTATTTCTAAAACATTGGTATAAAATTTATGACAACATCTATCAATTGATATAATAAATTCTCAGGATTGCTGAATCATGGATGATTTTATCTCACGCTCTAAATATAGAGGGGCAGAGAGTAAGTAATTGATCATCTAAGTCTTCTTCATTTGGAGGATTAGCGGAAAAGAAAAGAATTTTACTAGGTCTTTGTCAATCCTCTACTTCACAAAGATGATAAAATGATTCCAGAAGTGGGCGTACTTTTTCTAAATCAGAATATTTACTCATCATAGCATTTTAATCTTTCATTTAATTTCTGGCATTCTTTGATTAAGGGAATATCTAATTCTGTAGCAATAACTAAGGACTGATCACAATATTTTTTAGCAAGAGCATAATTTTTTAATTCGTAATGAAGTTGAGATAAATTATTGTAAATGATAGCTTGCGTTGAGACAATTTCTATTTCAGTAACTATCTTTAAAGCTTTGTTTAAAAAATTTAATGCCTCTGAATATTGTTTGTTTTTTAGTAAACTTTCTCCTAAATTAGATAGACTTATTGCTTCCATTTTTTGATTCTCTATTTCCTGAGCGATATCTAAAGTTTGTTGATAATAATTAATAGCTTCAGAGTAATTTTTCAGTTGATGGTAAATATTACCAATATTTCCCAATGCTGCTCCTCGTGCTTCAATATTATTTAAGGTTTGAGCAATTTCTAGGTCTTGTTTATGGTATTTAATAGCTAAATCATACTCTTTTAGTTTATAATAGACATTACCTAAGTTACCTAATGCTTCTCCAACTGATTTTAAATCACCAATCTCCTGAGCAACGTTTAAGTTTTGTTGATGGTAATCAATAGCTTGGAAATAGTTTTCTAAGGATTGATAAGCAATACCTAAACCGCCAAAGGCAATCCCTTGGGCTTGTTTGTTGTTTATTTGTTGAGCTATAATTAAATTTTGTTGGTATAGTTCAATGGCTTTATGATAGTTTCCTAATGATAGATAAACAGAAGCAATATTACCTAAAGCATTCCCTTCGCCTGATATATCTCTAATTTGTTGGGCAATTTTTAAGTGTTGTTGATGATAGTTAATCGCCTGCTCATAATCTCCTAACGAGTAATAAGAATTACCTAAATTACCTAAAGCATAACTTTCTCCTTGTTTGTAACCAATTTTTCGAGCCTTGTTTAAAGATTGTTCAAAGTAAAAAATAGCTTGTTGATAATTACTTGTGGTATATGAAATAATCCCTAAGTTTCCCAGTGCTACACTGATACCTCGCTCATCATTAATTTCGATTGATATAGCTAAATGTTTTTGAAAATATGAAAGAGCATCAGAATAATTACCTAGAAAAAAGTAAGCACTTCCCAAATCACCTAAAACATTGGCTACTCCTAATTGATAATTAATTTGTTGATATATACTTAAACCCTTTTTAAAATATGAAATGGCTTGTTGATAATCTCCTAAAGCATTATAAACTGCCCCAATACCACTGTAACCATTTGCTTCTCCCTGTTTATAGCCAATTTCTGTAGTAATTCTTAATTGTTGTTCATAATATTGAATTGATTTTTGATAGTCTCCCAATGCTTGATAAGCTGTTGCTAAACCACCAAGAGCATTCACTTCCCCTTCCTTATAAATATTTTCTTGAGTAAGTTTCAAGTGATTTTGATGGTAAATAATAGCTGTTTCGTATTCTCCCAAAGAATGATAAGATGCAGCTAAGTTGCCAAATATTGAACCTTGTAAATGCTGGTCATCAATTTGTGTTGCTAGACCTAAACTTTTTTGATGATATTCAATTGCTTGTTGATAGTTTCCTAGTGCATCATAGGTATTACCAATACTTGATAAAGCGATTGCTAAGGCTTCATTATCTTCAACAGGGACAAAAGATAAAGATTGTTTTTGATAGTCTAGTGCTTGTGAATATTTACATAAATTATAATAAACAGTTCCCAATCCACTTAATGCAGAAAATATTAAGATTTCATTTTGGATAGTGTTAGCAATATTTAAACTTCGCTGATAACATTTTAGAGTTTCATTATAATTTCCTAAGAGACTATAGGAACTAGCTAAACCATTTAAACAGATACATTGATTATTTGATGATAATTTATCTACAATGGTTAATCCTAATTCAATTTGCTGATTATAATAACCCCAATAAATAAGTTGAACATGAAGTTGATATTTATTATTAAGAGATGTATTTAAAATTGTCCATGCTTTGTCCCATTCTTCTAACTCACATAGATGCGAAAATGACTGAATTAGAGGAAAGACTGTACCTAAATTAGATGAGTTGGGCTGAAATTCTTTTGTTAGCAGGTCTATTACACTTTTATAATACATTCGTTTCCAACGAGGTGTAATAGATTTTAAATTCTCTGGCTTAATTTCAAGCTGATTTAGAAGTAAATGTCCATCTACAGCGGAAACCGCTCTTATGAGGTACATCTTAGCCCCCTCATCGCTTGCGGGGAGGGGTTGGGGGTGGGGTTTTTGTACCTCATAACATCCGGGAAGTGCTGTATTATCATGGTGATAAGATTAACTAGAGTTTTTGTGTTTTACTAAGTAATTGTTTTTGTAATTCTTGACATTCTTGAGCTAAAGGTATTTCTAAGTTAGTAGCAATTTGCCAAGCTTTATTACAACATTCAATAGCTTCATTATAATTATCTAATTTCTCATAAAGTTCTGCCAAATTTTGTAAACTATAAGCTTCTGTTACAATATCATTAATCTTTCGGGATATTTTAAGCGATTTTTGTAAATACTTTTCTGCTTCTGAATAACGAGTAACTTTTATAAATATTTCTCCCAAATTACTGAGAGTTAATCCTTCTCCTTGTTGATCTCCTATTTCTTGTGCTATTGCTAAAGATTTTTGGTAATAATCAATTGATTGATTAAACTCATTTAACTCACCGTAAACAATTCCTAAACTGCAAAAAATACTACTTTCTATTTTTTTATCTCCAATATTTTGTGCTAAGGTTAAACTCTGTTTTTGATAAATTATTGATTGTTCATATTCTCCCAAAGCATAATCACAATTTCCCAAATTACTTAATCTAATACATTCACCTTGTTTGTTACCAATTAATATTGCAATATTTAATGACTGCTTAAAATAATTAATAGCTTCATCATATTTACCTAATGATTGATAACAAAGACCTAAATTACCAACTCCTTTACCTTCCCCAGAAAGAAAATTAATAGACTTTGCTATAAATATTTGTTTTTCAAAATAATCGATTGCTTCTTCATACTTTCCTAATGCTTGATAGATTAATGCTAAAGAACCAAAAACTCTTGATTTGCCATTTATATCTTCTATTTCTTCGACAATTGTAAGTTGTTGTTTAGAATAATCAATTGCTTTTTGATAATCCCCTAAATGATAGTATGCAATTCCTAAATTACCTAATGTTGTTGCTTTACAATTTAGATCATTAATAAAACAACAAATCATTAAATCTTTTTCAAAATATTCAATAGCTTGTTGATAATTGCCTAGAGAACCATAAGTAATTCCTAAGCCACTAAGAGCATTTGCTTCAACACTGTAATCACCTATTGCTTTAGCAATAATTAAACTTTGTTCAAAATATTTTATGGCTTGTTGATAATTTCCCTGAGAATGATAAGTAAAACCTAGATTACCAAGTGTTTTTGCTTCTGAAAGTAGATCAGATGTATTTTTTGATAGTTTTAAACATTGTTTATTATAAGCAATTACTTGAGAATAATCAGATAAATGATGATAATTATTAGCAATGTTTCCTAATGCTGTTAACTGAGATGGAAAATTATTATTATCTTCTGAAATTTTTAAATGTTTGTGATGATATTTGAGAGATTGATGATAGTTTCCTAAAGCTCTATGAGCAATACCTAGTCCATTCAAACAAATTAAATTCCATTGATCATTTAATTTGTATAAAATTTGATTGTATATTTTAATTTGTTCTTGATAATTACTCCAAATGCCTAGCTGATTATGTAATTCATGATTAGTTGGTAAATTTAGACGAGTAGCAATAATCTTACTAGCTTTTTCCCAGTCTTCTACTTCACACAGATGAAAAAATGATTCTAACAAAGGACGTACTTTTTCTAAATTAGAATCGTCTTTCTGTTTCGGTTGATAATCAGTAGTTAACCATTTTATAACTGCTTTATAATTTACTCTTTTAAAACGAGGATTAATAGTCTTGATTAAACTTGAATCAAGACCAAGTTCCTCTAATATCATATTCCCCGAAGGGAATAGCACCTCCTTATCTGATTTAGATTGGAAATCAAGGGAATTGTTCATATTTTTAATCCATCTTTTTGAGACGTTCAAGGGTAACACTACGAATTAAATTATGCTGTCTAATTACATATTGCTGATTTTCTACACTTTCTTCAAAAAGAAAGCGATCGCGCAATGTTTCTAAAGCAATTTCCTGTTCTTCTTCTTCACAGTCATCTTCTAATAAACTTAACCAATAATCGGGGGGTACAGCACAGCGATAGATGGAAGCTGAACAGATTAAAAGATAAGCATTAACAGCATCTTGTTTTAAGCGACTAAAGGTGATTTCTAGTCGAGAACGCACTCTCTTTCTTAGTTCTCTGCTATATCGATCTAATATCCAATTGTCATTAGCACCTTGAATAATCCCCTGTTCTTTAGCTTCTGCGATCGCTTTCTCTACTTCTTCAATTTCTTTACCATATTTGTTCCAGTAAGCAATTACATTACCAAAAAACGGTTGATCGCCAATTTCACCCGAAATGACTCGTAAAGCTAAAGGATGACCTTCGTAGGCTGTACCAATACGTTCTAAATAGGGTTTATGACCAGAAGAAGACTCTATATCTAACCCTGTCTTTTCAAAAAGTGCTAGTTGTTCTGATGTTTCAAGTCCGCTTAAACGTTGAGGATGCCAGAAATTTTGATAGCGAGAAGGCATTTGTCCGGGTAATTCTTGAGTAGTGAGAATCAAACGACTTTGACAAGTGGGAGATGCTAATAAGGCTTGAAAGAATTTAACCCACCATTCATCTTCAAAATCACTCCAGCCTTCATCTTCATTCCCTTTCATAATCAATTCTAGGGAATCCATAACCACAAGATAACGATGATTAACCAAGAAATTAACTAAACGATGGAGGATTTGTTCTGGATTTTTGCGTTCTTCCTGTGTAACAAGTTGTCCCCACTTTTCTAACCAACGCACGGCTACACTGACAAAATCAGAGGATTGGGTTTGGTTATCAAAATTTTCTTGGTGAAATTTAGTCCAGTCCCCTTTTAACCAGTCTGTCTGTAAATCAAAGACTAATTTCTCTGCTAGGGCAGTTTTGCCAATTCCTGTAATCCCTGTGATGATTAGAACTCTGCAAATCTCTTCTAATTTGTCTTTTAACTGAGGAATTAGTTCTTCTCTACCTACCCAAGACTCATCGAATTGAGAAAATGCTGGAGTTATTTGAGGTTGAGAGGATGCAGACACATCGGTTTCTACAACATCTTCCCAATTTACGCCAACTGCTTCACAGAGTTTCTGGAAAACCTCTTGGTTAATGGCTTTTCCTTCTCGGAATCGTTTTAAGGTTGCTACTGAGGTGCAAGCGTCACCACACCAAGCTGAGGAATTAGCTGACCAGCCGTTCCTTTTCCGTTTTTCCTCGACCTTTTTACGTCCTGGTTCTGATAGTTTGAGACTAACTGCCATTTTGTTTGCACCTAAACTGATTAATTATAAAACACATAAGACTTACACAGAGGCTTAACTCTGGAAACATTCATATTCAATAAAGCGACTGAGAAACAGAGGGATTATCCACAAAATTCCAAGGCTTCAAGTAGCGAGTAAAAAATTGAACAGACTCACGCCAATATTGTAGTTTTGCATTTTTACTAAATGCGTTACCTTCTCCCAAAATTATTTTTAAGGTAATTGACTGTTGCCAGGTTTGAGATTCAATAGTCTTTTGTAACTCCTGTGTTTGGGCAAATGGAGTGTCCATATCCTGTTCTCTTTGAAAGAGCAAAACGGGAATCTTTACTCGTTCTGGAGTAAATTGATAAATAGGCGATCGCTCCTTAACCCGTTCAGGTAACTGATTTACATAACCACCCACTAAGCGATGATCGTAATAGCGAACCTCTGTTTGAGTTTGTTGAATTTCCCAATTACTAATAAAACCTGATCCACAAGCACAAACAAAGGGATGATGAGGAGATGTGATCACC
>NZ_VILD01000016.1:15828-27948 GCF_009712085.1 Anabaena sp. UHCC 0253 | reverse complement strand
ATGATGAGGAGATGTGATCACCTGCAAGACTAAATATCCTCCCCAACTGTATCCCCAAACTCCTAATTTTTTAGCATTGATTTGAGGATGATTAGCAAGCAGTTCAGCAGTCCGAAGGACATCATCTCGATCAGCTATCCCTAAATTTTCAGCCAATCCAGCTTCCATGTGGGCAACCCCCTGACCACTACTGGCACGATAATTAACCGATGCAACTGCAAACCCCTGTTTCACCAATAACTCAATAGAATTGAAGTTATAATAACGACTTAGATTGTTAATTGGACCTCCTTTAATCCAAACAATTCCTGGAAATCCACCCACAGGGGGTTCAGTATCAGGTAAAAAGATTTGGACATAGGGACGTAACCCCATCTTCAGTAGAGAAATCCGTTAAAAGCACTTGTGCAGTTCCTCGTTGATGACTACAACTGCCTAATTCAATGATTCCTGCTCCTAAAGTTTGTTTCAGAAGTTTAGGAGGCTGAAATGCTTTTTCTTCATAAAAAATCACCTCAGAATCAATGCAATTTATAGGAGTATGTACAGCATCCGCTGTTTCAGTTATCGCTTGTTTTTGTCCATTTCTTTCAACCTGCCAAATTGTTTGTCTCCCTAAACCGATTTCATTAGTTGCTAATAACCAACTATCAGGTTGTATTAATAATTGTCCATCATCAAAATCTCCCGGTATAATTGTTTCAGCACCATTATAAGAAAGGTTGCCTATTTGATCACTAAACCGATGCCATTTTGCAAAACCTGTATTGTTACAACGGATTACTAAAGGGAGTTGAGAATCATATTTATCCCAAACTACCTGAATAGGAGCATAAATACCATTAATATCAAGGGGGGAATCACTTGGAGTTTCAATTTGTAAACTATCTGTTTCGACAACATAAACTTCAGAACATTGTCCCCAATTTACACCAATAGCTAGAGTTTTAGCAGAGCTATCCAGAGGAGTAAAACTTTGAACTCTCCCATTTTTTACGAAACATCTTGTTTTGATCTGGCTTTTATTAATGGCAACCTGTAATAAAACTGAGTATTTTTGTGGTTCTCCTAAACACTCATTTATCGTTGAAGTAGCTGATTGATAACTACTGCGAAATAAAATCCAGTTTCCATCTTCTGAAAAAATTATTTCAGGAGAATTATTATTAATTATAGTTTGGGTAAATTCGTTAAAGTCTCCAAAAGAAAATTTGATTGAGCCTTGATAAATTTGAGTGGGTAAACCGTTAGGATAATCAACTAACCAAAGACCTGAATCAATCTCATGAGAACTTTGGACAGCAAAAGCAATTTTTTGACCATCGGGTGATAAAACTGGCGCACTGAGATGATAAGTAGCACCAGTTTGTCCAAAAAAGTTACCCGGTAACAAGGGTTGAGGTAAACCACCTTGTAAACTAACTAGGTAAAGATTAGTTTGTTCACCAACTTTATGACAAGCTACCCACGCATTGTTTTGAGTAGAAAATGTGAAGCCATACCATTCTTCTTCTACCAATAACTCACTGAAAGAAAATTGTTTAGTAAAAGCACTGGTTAGATGTTTTTGTGTTGAGTTCATTAGTGGCTTTCTCCTTTTTTATTTATGAAAATTTTTTAAATTTTTCTAAAATCAATTGGTTATTCAGAAAAAAAACGTTAATTTCTCAATTTTGAAACTAAAATAACTGTATCCCCTTTTTCCGGTTCAAAACCACAAGATTTCAGTTGCGTTTCAAATCTTTCTGTTTTCCCAATATTTTCAGGATAATCACCAAGTCTTCCTTCGGAATAAACTTGTTTACAAATTCCTGTAGTTTTGTTAAGTAATGCAGTTTCTTGAACTTCTGGAATATAAGAATATAAAAAATCCATAATTTGCTGACCTTCAGAAGTATCATACTTTTCATCAAAGGGAAAAAGATGACCAATTTTTGCATAATACTTCATAACAATCGGGTTTTGCGTTCTTCCTCCAAAATACCCTAATTCATTTTGTGGCAAAAATCTTAATACTTGAAAATAAGAATCTCTCCCAAATCCTCGATTTTGCACTTCAGGGATTAAACAAACGGCATTCCACCAAAGAAATAAGTGATCATTAAGTTTTTGCTCTGGTAATAAATACATAGAATATCCACAAACAAATTTGTCTTGGTTGTAAAGTAAGCCAATAATATCAGAATGACATAAACTTTTTCTGATACCATCTAAACTCCAGCCTGACTCTAGATTCATTCCTTGAAGAAAAACTCTATGAATATCTTGTACTAGAGAATCATTGACTTCTAAATTTTCATTTCGGTGAAAATCCCAGTGGTAATAACTCATATCATAGCCTCCTTATAAAACAGCATATTATTCGGTTCTCTTCTGGCTTGAATTGTAAGTTGTAAACTAATTCCAAAAAATTACAGTTCTCAAGGTAGACGCGGTTTACATTAGGATGGATTTGTTTAGATTCATACTGTTCCTTATACAAAAGTTTGTATTTGCACTATTGCACTAAATCTGCTGTATCTCGTCTGACTTAATCTGTATTTATCGAACTAGTTTCTAAGAAGAAGATTCCCCCAGCAATGAGAACACCTCCACTCAGAGCTAAAATTAAATTTGTAGGCAGTTGTAAACCTAGCACTGGTATTAACTTCGCTACTCCAGCCTGAATTGCTACTGTGAGAAAAGAAGAAGAAAGATAAAGAATAGCAGTATGCGATGTCCCAAGGTGCTTTAATCCATGGTTATACGTCAGCCAGATTAGCCCGTGAAGCATACCAATGACAATGATTACTAATACTGGTATTAATCCCAAACTCTTAGCTGAAACGACAAAAGGGGTTATTATTGCCAACGGTACTGATCCTAAAAGCAACAATAAGGCCGTTACCCACAAATTGTTCAGTTTGTGTAGCACTGGCTTAATAACAACGATACCAATCGCAAAGCTCAGGCTAGAAAGGATAGCTTTAATCTCTCCCCAACCCAAAGTTATCTGTAACGCTAGTGGATCAAAGACAATCAAGAATACTCCAGTTAACGTAAACATCCCTGCGATCAATTGTCGAGGGAAAAGTCGCTCTCTTAAAAATATGATTGCAAGAGCGACTATAAAAGGTGTTTCTAGTAAACCTAGTAAAGCTGTTTTGCTAGACCCAATTTGGCGTATCGCATCAACACTTAGCAGATAGGCTAACCCATAAGCAGTTGCAGTTGTCACTATAGCAATAGCATCCCTTACTTGCCATGAAGCTGAGAAACGATAGCGTTTTTTCCTTACAACTAGCAGTAGAATAATTCCACCTAATGTATTAGCTAGTACAGTGATAAATAAAGGCTCAGTTTTGTAGTTTTGGATTATAATTTCAGTTAGCACAACAGATATAGCTGATAATAATCCTGACGTAATAACATAGAGTCCGTAAATAATTTTAGAAGGGAAAAATCTGTCAATCATAATTAGTTTTTCTCATTTATGTAAATAGATTTAAATACTGATTAGTATAAAAATCTGTATTAAGTGTTTTTGCAGCTAATAAAATACACTGATTAGTAAAAATAGGATGCATTTAAACTGCATTAGCTTTTTTGCCATAACCCAATATGGTTCAGGAAATCGGAAGGGGTTGAAACCATTGGATTTTCTTTAGTGTGGGAACAACCCTTAACTGAACCGTATTGTGTCATAAGCTGTTACGCAGCTAAATTTAATATTTTGTAGCCTAGCGTGCTTGCAGTAAGGCTTTTGGGTAAAAAAAGTAAATGCCTAACAGCTTAACCTAATTTTTAAATTTGGTTACCAGCTAGAGAATTACTTTAGTCATGATTACTCGCTTGTCTGATTGGATAGTTCCATCTAGTCGAGGTTGGTAAACATTTTGTGTGAGGTTTAAATCTTGAAAACCAAACTTAATGCGGTAAAATTCTTGTGCAGCTAAATTAGCTTTAGATGTACGAATAAGAACGGTAACTGATTCCTGTAAAATTCTGAATTGACATGAAAGAAGTTCAGTACCAAAACCTTTATTACGATAATCTTTATTAATCCCTAAATCTGCTAAATACAATGTTTTTTTAGGGTCAACTCCAAGTAACTTTATCAAATTGGATGCAGAAAACTTTATTTCATATCCATTAACATCATTTATTATTGTGTTATAAATTGAAGATTCTGTGAATGGTAGTACAGCACTAAAACCTATTATTTTTCATTGGAATATTTCAAAAATAAACTCCCATTGTTAAAGTAATTGCAAAAGATGCTTTTAACATGTTCTTCACTAAATTTTTCAAAATAAGGAGCTTCTGAAAAAATATCCTGATAAAGCTCTATTAGCCCATTTTCCAAGGCTTTATTTAGCTGAAATTGCTCATTAATTTGGATATTCATAATCTAATGCTTCAGGAAATAAATGGTAGGATGATAACAAGTAGACTTATTTTGGCGTGATGTTTTCAATAACTTTTTGTAAGCGGTCTCGTAATTGTTCGAGTCAATGGTAAGTACTAATACGGTTTCGATAAGGTTAATAATTGACATTATTCTCAACAAAGGAACATAATAATCAATTTTTTAGGATTTCAGAAATTGGGATTTTTGGTTAATCGAACCGTATTGGGGTAAGTCATGTTTAATTAAAAAGTAGCTAGGACAAATTCACCTTCATTCACAGAATCATTACTGGAAATGATGTAAACTAATCCTTCTTTTTCCGCATACACAGGAATCAACTTAGGTAATTCTCCTAACTTATTAAAATTAAGAACCTGATATAGTAAATCACCCTGTTGAACATAAGTTTCTAAAGAAACTTGATCTTGAACCATTCCACCGACAGGAGACCAATACTGTTTAACTTGACTTAATCCTCTAAAATTCATTGAAGGATAAGATGATTGATTTATAGGAAAATTATTATCTTCTAACACTCCTTTATTAGCCAAATAGTTTTTAATTCCCCGAACTCCTTTAGCTACTGAATCTGGATTCATTTTCATTCCTGGTCCCAATTCTAAAGTAAAAGCCTCTATATCAAACTGAATAGGTTTTCCTAATTTTGATAAAGCATTTTCTAAAGCTAACCAAGGTTTTTGAAAAGCTTCATCAAAGGCATCTCCATCATATTCATCAAATAAAATTCCATGTTCCAGTAAAAACAACTTGGAACTTTCTTCCCGTTCTGGAAAGTAGTATAAATAATCTATTCCATCTTCTGAATTGCTGTGTAAATCTATCAGATAATCAGCATCTAAACAGAGAGATTGTAGCTTATAGCGATATTTGTCTACTAATTTAACACTGCTAGGAGCAGCTATTTTGTGTGAGAGTTTCTCAAAACTGCTAAGGATTTGTTGCCGATAATTTTGCAAAATTGTATTTTCGTCAAAATTGACTTGAGATTGAGCAAATTCTTCTAAATTATTACACTCTTTCTCATAATCCCAAAAAATACGATTCCAATCTTTGCCATCATAGCTATTAAAACGACCCGTAGAAAATCTATTATTTCGCTGATTAGTACCTAAAGGATTACAAACAGGAACAAGCCAGATTTCACCTGATAATTCATTTTCATTAAGGGTCATCAAAAATTTAATCAGTTCATGAATAACAGCATTACCAACAATTTCTGAACCATGAAGGTTAGATTGAATGTAAACCTTTTTACCAGATGTTGCTCCAATAAACTTGTAAATTTGTTGCTGAAGATAGTCACCAGAAGCTAATTGGAATAATGAATGAGTCGAGATACTAGGAATCATGATAATTCTCCTTGTTAGATGTTGCTAAAATGCTCTATAAATAGATAAAACAGTGCTAGGACTTTATTGAGAAAATCAGCATAACTCAATTAATTCTTTAAGCAATTCGTGAAATTTATTCTGTTCTAAATCAAGAGCTACGTTAATTAAAACTCCGTTCTTATCTTCAACGGTTTGTCCGCTATTTTCTCCTTCACTGACAACAGAAATAGGCAAGAATTCTGTTTGAAAAAGATCAGGATTGATAATATATGCTGAAGCGACAGGATCATATAAGTAGCTATCTTCATCACACATACACTGACTAGCTTCTTACATAATTTTACCAACTTCATTTTGAGATGATAAATTACCTAATTTTTCATTCAATTCTGGTGTGCAAGGAGCTAAATTAGTAACGTCTAAACCAATCATTGTAATGGGAATACCAGATTTAAAAGTTTGACTGGCTGCCAGAGGATCAACATACAAATTCCACTCAGAAACTTGGTTAGGAGTTCCATTACCAGACACACGAACAGCACCGCCCATCATGACAATTTGTTTAACTCCTTTGACAAAATCTTCTCCGCCTTTTTCAATGGCTAAAGCAATGTTAGTAAGTGGTCCCAAACACAGCAAAGTAATTTGTTCAGAATACTGACTAACTGTTTCAATCAAATATTCAGGTGCAGGAGTTGCTATAGATTTGAGTTGAGTGAAAGGTAAATTAATTCCTGGAAGTAAATCAGCCTTATTACGCCAGGGGAAACGCATCTAAATTATCTTGACAAAATACAATTTTGATGTATCAACGAAGAAATCTTAATTTATCGTTTGATTGATTTTTTTGGAGTCATGGTGATTGATTAAAATATTGTCAATAAGGAGGCATTAATGCGAATTTATAGGTCGTTATTGAGATTCAATTGTCCTTATTGATAAGATGCGTTTCCCCTGCTTATTACGCCAATCAGTTTCAAAAGCATGGTTACAATTAAGCGGTTGATCTGCACCGATAGAAATAGGAATATTAACATGACCCGTTCTTTCTAGTAAACGCAGTACATTATTAGCACCTTGTTCAACGTGTGCTACACCATGAACAATTGTGATTCCGATGATTGGTATTTTGGCTGCTAATAACATAGCGATCACCATCGTATCGTCATAACCAACATCGGTGTCAATAATAACAATTGCTTCCAAATTCTTGTTTGCAGAAATATTCATTTTTTGTCCTTTTAGGAAAGTTTAAGTTAGGTAAAAACAAGAAGAAGCTTATCTTTTCTGTGCCACTAAATGATGATTAAAATAAAGTCTATAGTGACGTTCATAAACTCTGAGAACCCAAGGAACAATATCCTGTTCTTCTAATAAATTAAAACGTTTGCTCACTTCAGTTCGCATAGCTTCATTTGATGGCATATTGGGACGACCCCCAATCCACTGTTCAATAGCAGAAGAGTCAGTTTCCCAATAATAAGGATCGGTGGTCAGAAAAATTCCTTGATTTTTTAACAGAGAATCAACATTGTCTAAAAAGCAATCAGGATTTGGAATAACATCAATTAAGTTGATTGCTGTAACTAAATCAAAATATTTCAACTCAAAAGGAATATTTCCTGCTGAAGCTACGACTATATCCACATTATTAGGTCTTTCCACAGAAATTGGTCTTTCTTGGTATGTAACTCCTTCAATATGTAAATGGTAGATATTTTGAAGACAAGGCTGGGCTAATAGGATACATCTGGCAGTAAAAACACTTCCAAACGAGTAATCTAAGCCATAGACAAACTGACTCAGATATGCGAGTCTATAAATTAATCCCCCGACATTACAACCAATATCTAATACTTTCGGTTGTTGTCGCAAATAAGGTTTTGCTAAATTCAATAACCGTTCATACCAGTCACCGTATTCATCATCTACTAGCTTCCTTAAAGGATGATTCAAATCTAAAAACTCTGTTATTTTGTCGTAATGAGCAAAAATATATAGACTTAGGCTAAGTGGATCGTCATAATTCCAATCCATACTACTTGTGTTATTTTCACTAAAAATTCCTAAATGTTTAGACCAGTAATCGAACATTAAAGAACTGATGTACTGAGAAGCTAAACTACAAATTAGGGAGTAATTTTTAGCAACGTAAGTTAAAGGATTAGGAACTAAAATTGCCACACCTGCAACTACAGGATATAAAGTGTTACAATATTCACAATGAAGCAATGCTTCCTGAATTTCTTGTCCATCCGTTACGTCCTTAGAAATAACAGGTAAAATACTTTCATCTAAAGTCAGTGAACCTTTTTTGCATTTAGGGCATCGACAGTCAATCAATGTTTGAGCAAGCATCATTTATCTCCTGAAAAAATCTTATTTTTTTATAATTTGGAGTCTACTAAAGACTCCAAATTAAATAATCTAAACCAAAGACAGTTGATTTTGAATTTGTTGAGCTAGATTTTCAAAAGGTACTTTCTTTTGCTCTCCTGTTTTAAGAACTTTCAAAATACACTCTTGATTCTTCAATTCATCAGCACCAATAATCACACACAAAGGAATCCCTAATTTATCAGCTTGTTGCAACTGTTTTCCTAGTTTACGATTCCCCAATTCTGTCCAAACATTTAATCCAGATTGACGTAAGCTTTGAGAGATTTGTAGATAAACATCTATCAAATCTGACTGTAAATTAGCAACCATTACTTGTGCTGGACTAATAGATAAAGGCTGTAGAATATCAACATCTAATAAACGACGCATTAAGCGAGTGAAACCAATCGAAATACCTACACCTGGCATTTTTTCTCCTACAAACATACTCACTAATTCTTCATATCGTCCCCCAGAACAAATACTTCCTAGAGATTCATAACCAATGAGGGTAGTTTCATAAACCGTACCCGTGTAGTAATTCAACCCACGAGCAATGGACAAATCAAGACAGTATTGATTTTCAGGTACTCCTAGAGATTTAACTCCTTTAATAACAGTTTTTAATTCTGTAATTCCTTCCAAAAATTGTTCAGGATTTCCTAGTTGACTACATTGAGCATCTAGTTGAGTAAATACTTCTTCAACCGTACCTTTGATACTAGTAAAATTGAGAATTTGTGAAGATTGTGACTCAGATAATCCTTCTGACAATAAAGATTTTTTGACTTGAGATTCGCCAATTTTTTCTAAATTATCAACAATTTTAATGCAGCATTTGATTTGATTTTCGTCTATCCCAATAGCTTGAAAAAATCCAGTTAAAACCTTACGGTTATTAATTCTGATTAAGAATTTACCAATGTTGATAGCGGTAAAAATTTCAGCGATAATAGCAGGGATCTGAGCATCATATAGTAAATCTAATTCTCCTCGTCCTACAATATCAATATCACACTGACGAAACTGGCGATAACGTCCATTTTTAGAGCGTTCACCCCGAAAAACCATATCCATTTGATAACGAGCAAAAGGAAAACTTAACTCGGAAAAATGACGAGCAATATAAGCAGCTAAAGGAACAGTTTGATCAAATTTTAAGGCTCGATTTGCAATCTCAGACTCATCTTCATCTGTATTTGAGGAATCCAGAGAAGGTAAAATAGGGCTAATACTATAAATAATATTATCTCCCTGATTTCCCTTTGCTTGTAGCACTTCTAAGCGTTCCACCGCAGGCGTTTCAATTGGGGTAAAACCATAACGCTCAAAAACTTGACTAATTTTCTCTATTAGAACTAATTCTAATCGTTTTTCACCCGGCAATAATTCAATAAAACCGCTAGGAAGTTGGTAATTAATTTTCTCGGACATGGTTAACTCCATAATATTGCAATTGAATCACACAAAATTAATACAAATCCCAAAGATTTAATTCTTCGGTATTAAACAGAATATCGGCAGCTTGAATGCCAGAATACAATCTTCCAGAACATCTCTGTTTATCTGGTGTAAAAGTGTAAGAAAGAATGCTTTTTTCAGCCACTTCAGGACTAGACCAAATAGTATAAATTCCTTCAGAAACTCTGCTAAGATCAGGTAATTAGTGATCCTAATTAGTATTGACAATTAACTGAAACTGTGTATGGCACATCCAACCCTTACTGCATCTGAAGTAGGACAACAAAAAATTCAAGAAGCCATTGACTTGAAGAAATGGAAGGTTAGCCAGGAAGATATTAGACCTTTAGTAGCAGCCTCTCTTAAACACATTGAACAATATCAAGCAGGTAATCAATTAGGTGATAATGATCTTAAGTGGTTAGAAAATTTTGAGAAGATTTTTTACTGTGTAGGAGATAAAGAGCGAAAAGAAGAAGATAAAAAGGCAAAACGAAGGGAAATTAAGGCAGAAATTATTAAATCTTCAGGAGATACTTTACTGGAAAAGATTGAAAAGAAGATTAGAGATGGTGAGATTTATGTTCACAATATATCTGGAGGAACATGGGTTAAATTTGCTAAAAAATCAAAAAGAGAATCGGTGAATGAGACTGCATTTAAACTTTATTGCGATATTTTAGGCTTACCTTGGCAAGAAATTGCTGAAAATAAACTCAATATAGTTATTTTAGAAAATCAGGTAAATGATGATAACAGTGAAATATTAAATATTGAAGTTAAACCTTCTATAAATCTTCCTTTACAAAATCTTCCTCATTCTAGCTACATTGAATTTTTTGGAAGACAAAGAAAATTGCCTTTGTTAAAAAAGCAGCTTTCTTTAAGCAATAATATTTATGCTATCAGTATTATAGGAATAGGTGGAGTTGGGAAAACAAGTTTAATTTTAGAAGCCGCCAATTATTGTTTAAAAGTTAGTGAAGAAAGGTCAGATGAAAATTATCAATATGATGCCATTATATTTAGTACATTTAAACAAAAAGAAATAACAACAGAAGAAATTATCAGACCTTCTCATAAACAAGAACTATCTCATCAACAAATTTTTAATGATATTTTATCAACTTTTGCAAGGAAAGAATTATTAAAATTGGACTTTAATAATTGTATGGATGCGACTCTTGATTTGTTAAAAGATTACAAAACCTTGTTAATCATAGATAATTTGGAAACTGTTGAAGATATTAAGGATATTATTTGGTTTTTACATAAATTACCCAAAAGCGTTAAAGTTGTTATTACCAGTAGAAAAATAACAGATTTTGGTGTTCCAATTCCTATAGATACTTTATCCCCAGATTCAGGACTACAATTAATTAGACATAGGGCTGAACTACAAAATGTTCATTTGAACCACAAGCAAGAAAAAAATATTTATCATATAACTTGTGGTATTCCCTTAGCTATTGTTTTAATTATTGGTCAAATAGCTTATCATCACTCTCCAGAATATGTACTGGAAAATTTCAGTGCTGGTAATAATCATATAGTTGATTACTGTTTTGAGAGTTCTATTAAACCATTAAAAGGAAAATCTAGCTATAAATTATTAAGTGCTTTAGCTTTATTGTTTAAAATCACCTCTGATCACATCATAATTGAAATTGCAAATCTTACAGATAAAGAAGAAATAGAACAGGGATTTACTCAATTAAAAAAGCTCAACTTAATTCAGCGTATGGGGAATAAATATGAAGTATTATCCATTATTCGTAGTTATATATTAGCAGAGTTAAAAAATGATCTCGAATGGGAAAAAGAATTACGTAATCGTTGGGTTAATTGGTATTACGAATTTGTTGAACAATATGGTGGTCAAAATGAAAAAGAATGGCATAATTATCAAGATTTAGAAAAACAATGGGAGAATATTACTGATGTTATTTCATGGTGTATTAATCAAAATAGATATGACGATGTTAAATACTTTTGGCAACAGATTAAAGGTTATTCTTATCTTCGGGGTTATCAAAGCAATCGCTTAACTAATTGGAATAGTCGTTTAGAATGGACTGATTGGTTAATAGAAAAAGCAAAAAATAACAAGGATTATGCAACGGCTGTTGAAGTAATGTTTGATAAGGCATGGACTCTTACTCTCATAGAAAAACCCGAAAAATTAAATGAAGCTATCAAGTTATTTGCTCAAGTACGGCGTATGAAAAAGCATCATAACCCAATGTTTGAAATAGATGTAGCTATAGATATTTCTTATCTTTATATTATTCAACAGAAAATTAATAAATCCCAGAAATGGCTTAATAAAGCCAAACAATTACTAACAAAAGTTCAAGCAGCAGAAGCTAGTCATTCTCGTCAGTTTATTATCTGGAATTTTTATCAAGGTTGGGTTTTTTTTTGAACAAGACCAATATAATGAAGCAAAGACAGTATTTGAAAAATCTTTAGACTTAGCTCAAAAGATTCAATGGAAACGTTCGATCTCATTATGTGAAAAACGATTATGTGATGTAG
>NZ_VILD01000016.1:0-15077 GCF_009712085.1 Anabaena sp. UHCC 0253 | reverse complement strand
CGATTATGTGATGTAGCTATTAAACTAAAAGATTTTGATTTTGCTGAACAAAAATTAAATCAAAATTTAATTATAGCTCAAGGTAATAAGGATCAGGTAACAATTGCCTTTTGCTATCAATCTTTAGCCTTTTTAGAAAAAGCCAGAGGTAATATTGATTTATCTAAAAAATTTTGCTTATCAAGCCATAGAATATTTTAAAAAGCTAGGAATTAATGGTGCAATGGAAACTACTAAACAAGAGTTTTTAATGTAGAAAAACAATAAAAAAAGGAAGTTTTATTTCAAAACTTCCTTATATTTTTTAATTAGTATTAAGTTCTCGATTCTTCCACTTAAGTTGTTAGATAGTCGTCAATTGCAGGAATTTTGAAATCAAGACTTTTTTTATTTTTCTTACTTTCAAGAGGTTGATAATTAGAATGAGGTTGACAAGTACCAGGTTTATTTTCTTGCACTTCTGCAAAAAGTTCTAGCTCGAAGTGCTTTTGAAATAACTCCTGAGTCTTATCAAGATTAACTTGCCAAGTGTTAATATCATTTTCTGATTGAGGATAAGAAGAATGATTAATTAAACGTCCAAAAAGCATTTCACAGTCTTTGATATATTTGTTAACATCAACCAAAATATGATGATGCCATACCTGATCAATCTCAGTTGTAGGTATGATATTCTGGTTAGGATAAAGGTTAAGCAAAAACAAAAACATCATATAGCGTAGCAGTGCCTGAGTCGTTTGTTGTTTTGTCCAACCCTTACCTTCCTCTGCACAAATGAGTTTATAGGCGATCGCACCTAAATCAAGCTGTTTGAGCTTTTGTAAGAAATGTAGTCCTTCGGGAGATAAAGCGAGTGTTCTGGTATTCATAGGTCAAAATTATGTAAATTGCCAGAAGCTCGTTGGCCAACTGCGCTTCACCTCTACAATAAAATCCTTGACTCTTTGAAATAACAGCATTTCTAGCTCACCTTGTAACTTAAAATAAAAGTGAGCTAAAACTGAACTAAAACTGAACTAAAAAAATAAATTTTCTATGGCAGCTTCTCTAAGACTTTCTCAAGAAGGATTAAAACAAGTTGAATTAGCCCGATGTAAGAAAGATTGGGATGCTGATGCGACTGTCTGGTATGACGCAGCCCACAGTTCAAAAGCTACTCTTAAGCGTTTTAGAGCAGGAATAGCTATACAACAACAGGCTTTTATTGCTCTTTGTCAAGCTGTTGGCATTGATGATTGGGAAAAACTTGTGGATGAAAATCCTATAAGCCCACCTAATGCTGATAATGACTTCTCCCCTGATATTGACAATGGCGTAGAAACTTGGCAAAAAGAAAAAACTTATCGTCAATTTGTAGGACGCAATCTGGAAATAGAAGAACTCTTAAAATACCTAGAATCTGACAAAAAAAATAAAGTTTTAGGGATAATTGGGATACTGGGTATTGGTGGTTTAGGTAAAACCGCACTATGCCATCAATTAGTATCCCAAGCTTATCAAGCTAAATTATTTACCAAAATTGCTTGGATTAGAGCAAAAGTATATCAATATCATATTGAAGAAAAGCAAACTAATTCCAGCTTCAGAGATTATCGCTTAACACTAGAAGATGCTATTAAAGGTTTGGGTAGTGAGCTTAAATTACCTCATTATATATTGCAAGATATAGGTCACTGTAAAACAGAAATTACTAAAATTTTAAATCAAACAAAAACTCTCATAGTTATTGATGGATTAGAAGATACGAAAACTCCTAAGCAATTAGCAAATGAATTACGTAGTTTATTAGGTCAAAGTACCTTGATTATAACTAGTAGGAAAGGAACTGAAAGCGATATTTTTGAATATAGACTTGGTAAATTCAATCGTGATGTATCTCGTGAATTTATTAAAATAATTGCAGAAGAAAAATACCCTCCTAGTCAAAATCCTATTTTTCAAGCTACAGAAACTGAATTAGAAACAATTTTAAATATTACAGATGGAATGCCTTTGGCAATGAAGTTATTAGTAAGTCAATTAAAAAATCTAGATTTAGATCGTATTGTTGAACGTTTTGAAACCGTATCAGAAGAACAAGCACTTTATGATTATCTTTTTGAAGATAGCTGGCAAGAACTTTGTAGTATAAATGCTTTTAATGCCCAAAGTTTATTGATTCGTCTTGCAGATCGTAACCAACCTATACCTAGACGACTACTTTATGAAGATGAATTATCCAAAGAGGATGTAGATGAATCATTACAAATCTTAGCCAAATTATCTTTAGTAGATTTAACTCCTGGTTTAAGTAAACAGGTATCTTTACATTCTTTTACATCCCGTTATTTTCGATATACATTAAGAGAAAAATATGAACAATTTACAAAATAAAGGTGATATGAATTATAAATATCTAGATTTATGGCAATCTAATGAAGGTTTTTGGAGTCAAAAGTGGTTAATAAAAGCTCAAACTCTAAATGATAAATTATTTAGTAATCAAAGTAAAAACTCTGAATCAATAACAGAAATCATTGTGCAATTAAGAGAGGTTTTTGAACAAATGCTCTCTGACGTTAACGAAAAAATAGGAGAAAAAATCTAAGGAGTTATTGCAAGGAAATATTTTATTACTGTGAATTAACTCAAGATTGGCGGTCTTTAGGCGAATGGTTAAAAGTGGAAGTTTCCTTAGAAATAAGTTCAGATTCACCTTGGCTCTACTATTATTTAGGACGCTATTTAGAAGAGATGGGACAACTAAAAGAATCTATTACTTATCATGAATTAGGAATTCAAGAAAGTGAGAAATTTCAAGATGAAATGTTTTTAGCGTGTAATCATTTAGGTATAGGAATTTCTCAACAACGCTACTGTAGTGATTCTCAAGAAGCAGAATGGCATCTTCTCCAAGCATTAAATTCATTTAAAACCCGAAAATATCTCTATTTACAAGCACATACATTAGTTAATTTAGGCAGTTGTTACGATAGATTTAATAACAGTAAACTAGCAATTGATTGTTATCAAGAATCAGAATTAATTTTACGAAATATAGAAAATTATTTTGATTTGGGACGTATTCTTTATAGTTTGGGAATTGCCTATTTAAACATTAATAAATTTCCAGAATCAGAAAAAGTATTCTTAGAAGCAAAACAATTATGTAAAGACAATAATAATTTGTATTTTCTGGCTCTAACATTATATGGAATAGGTTGGTTAGAATATAAAAGAGGTAATTTTGAAATTTCTCAAAATTACCTAGAAGACTCTATTCGACAACTTAATCAAGCAAAAGAATCAGGAATAGGAGCAATTCAATTATCTTTTCCTGAAATTGAAGGAAATATTTATATTCTAGCAAGTGCTGCATATAGTAAAGGTTCATCTCCTAACTTTGAAGCTGGTGAAAAATATCTAGAAGATGCAAAAAATGCCTATCTTCAGCTAGATTATTCTAAAACAAAACTTCTTAATGTCCTTGCAAATAGAGCGAGGTTATATGAATATTCTAAAAAATGGTCTGCGGCAATATCAGCGTTCTTAGAATTACTAGTAGAAGGAGAACTTTTAAATTCTAATAGAACTATAACAGATGCTGCTACCCATCTTATTTTGATTCATTATAAAAAGTCAGCTTCATTCACGGAATGGATTAAACTAATGCAAAGGTTAAAGTGGGCTGGTATTTTAATTTTAGCAAAAGAATATTTTCGTCAAATACACCGCTTTTCCAGATTATTGAAATGGAGACGAAAATAGGAATAATTACCTTAAATAAAGCGTATTTTCAGTATTCGTTAGCATTTTGGGATTTAATTGAATGATTTTAGCATAATACATATGGAAGAGCTATAATTAACAGCTTTATTCCCAGTACTCAACCACCAAATATATCAACATTACCAATTGCATACTCAGATGTATCTATGGTCGAAGACGGCAACCCCTGAAGTTCAGCTTTATTCCTCATACTTTCCACCTTATCTGCTTCTCTAATAGCTAACGGATTAATTTGCTGCCGTTCTGCTAACAGCGTTGCCACAGAAATTTCCAATGGTGGTAATTTACCATTGCTAGGAACAGGTACATCTTCTGGAAACATTTGACAGAAAGTAGTAGCCGCAGCCCTCTCCACAATAGTTTGGATTTCTGCACCTACACAACGATTAGTTTCTTTGAGTATTCGTCGCCATTCCTCTTGACTGTAAGGGTCAATTTTACCAGAAACATCACCACTAAATCTATCATCAAATCTAGCACAGTGAAGTTTAAAAATACTGTGTCTTTCTCCATAATTAGGCAAGTCTACTTTATAAATATAGTCAAATCTTCCTGCCCTAGTTAATTCTGGTGGTAGCCATTCCAAGCGGTTGACACTGGCGATTACAATAACATCACTGGTACGTTCTTGCATCCAAGTGAGTAACTGTCCTGCTAACCTTCTAGCTATATCATCATCTCCAGCAAATCCCTTATCAAAGTCATCAAAATAAATAACAACTTCATTCAAACAGTCTACTAAATTTAGTAATTGTTTCAGTCTTCTTTCTGCTTCATTACCATAGCTTCTCAAATTACCCCAATCTACTAAAATCAAGGGAACACTTAAAATTTGGGAGCATACTTTAGCAGAATGAGATTTACCCGTACCTGGTGGACCTACCAGCATTATACCTTTAGGAACTCTGAGTTTGTAGGCTTTGGCGAGGGGACTAAATAATCTTTTAAATTTCTTAAAAGCCTCCTGCATCAAATCTAATCCTCCCAAGGGAACTTGGGGAGTAGGAATAAACTCAATTTCATAAAGTCTGTTAAGCAAATTGATTTTATATTGGAGTAGTTCTTGGGCTATTGCTTCTGCACTTTTATCATGAGAATGAATTGATTTTAGCCCTTTAATTAAATCGGAAATGTATAGTCCAATCCCACTACGGACAATTATAATTTTGTCAATTTCGCTCAAATTGGATGGTAAAATTCCCTCTGCTTCCTCATTAAGACTTGCAGTAATTTCTGAGATATCAGGTAATTCTTGAGTAACTACAGGGATTTGAGCAGCAATTTCTGGGTGTAAGTTAGCTTGAGAACCTAAAAGAATAGCGCATTTGATTTTACCAACAGTAGATTGGGAGAAGGAAAGATTGAGCAACTTTGATTTCACCCATTCAGATATCAAGAAAAACTGCGTTTCTTGGGCTACATTAGCACTAATCCAAGGGTATAGATTCTCGATGATTAATACTCCTTCGCCCTGAAAACATTCCCAAAATTTAAAAATACTAAATTGGTCTTTTACTTCTTTTATTGGTTTCGGAGTATATTCATCAAAATCTTCAAAAGTTAGATGCACATTATCAAAGCATTCAATTTCCTTAATTATCTCTTGTCCTAAATTCCATAGATAGCACTTAATGCCTATTTTTGAGCAATACTGGCAAAGAGAGCGGAGCATTCGATATCTTTCTTGTACAGGAGATTCACAAATAATCACAGGCTCTCCTGTGGTGATGAAGTTAGTCAGTTTTGCTAAGAATAAGGATACCATATTATTATATCCACAAGCTTTTTATAGGATTAGTACCGCAGTGCGAAAGTCAAAATGAATACGGCATTGAGCTTTTCAGTTATCTGAAGTTCACTTGTGCTGTACTAGATTTATACCAATTCTGTATGATTATTGAATCTTTGAAAATCCAGATTAGCCAAAAATTTGGCTGACATTGATGAGAGTTTAAGCATACCTACAGCGTAGTTAGGAGGTACAAACTGAGAGCCAAAACTCAAGCAGCAACGGTGTTTCACCTCTTGCCTTCTGCTGTAACAAGATTTAAATCTGATTTGTATAGCCAAATTCTAATGATGATTTGAGGTTTTAGCTAGGATTAAACTATGTAATTTCTTTCTATCAAATGATAGATGCAGAATGTAAATAAAAATAGATTAAGTTACAGATTTAGAATAAGAAGAGTGTCTTTAAAATAGGAGTATAATCAATACTTTTCTGATTAGTCCACAATTTAGTTTGTCTGCGGCGGAAAGGAATTATAACTTTTCCCCCTTAATCAATACCTTGTCCATTGTTTGTAGGTTGGGTTAAGCGACAGCGCAACCCGACGCATTTGTTGGGTTTCATGCTTTAAAGCAACCTACGAATCAAGACTTTTTTCGATTTGGACAAGGTATTGCTTAATCAAAAGGTATTGGAAGTGTTGTTACTTATACGCAACAATGGCGACTAAATTAGTTCTGGTTTATCCTATTATTTTAATTCCCACCTTCGCTGATCCTAAAAATCTCTCTCCTTGTATTAAACCAAATGGGAGTGGTAGTGTGACTGTAGGTGCTGCTGAAGAACGGTTTGGACAAGTGCTAAAATATTATTTTGGTGATTGGGTGCATTCCCAACAAGAAATGCTACCAAATGGTCATGACCGCCCTTACACCGCAGATTTTGTAATTGTAGAGCCAACTACTGAGCTATATCTTGATATTGAAGTGGATGAAAGCCATTGTTTTTCTACAGGAGAACCAACACATTTTATTGGTGATGATGATTATAGGAATAAGTGTTTTGTGGATGCTGGATGGGTGATAATTAGGTTCGCAGAAGAACAAGTAGTTAGTCAGCCACAACGCTGTTGTCGCTTTATTGCTAATGTAGTAGCAAAGTTAAGTGGAAATGAATCATTGAGTTACCAGTTTACAGATGTTCCACAACTGACTCCTGTTAAGCAATGGTCAAAGAGAGAAGCAACTTCGTTGAAAAAAAAGAAGTATCGCCAAGGCTACTTGTCAACTACGCCATAAACATAGCAAAGCTATCGTTATTTCCATAAAATGCAATTTTCCTTGTACTCAGCACACCATAGGAATCGCCAAACTCCAATAAATTATACAACCGCATAATCCGTATATTGCCGCATTTCCGGAGCTTGAAACCCTAACACAATATCTTCCTTTGCCACCCCCAGATCCACAAGTTCTTGGGCTACTCTCATTTCCGTCATATTTTGCTCAATCCAAATCTTTCCCTGCTTAATATCCAAATGTAAAACACAACCATATACCCGCCGATGGCCATCCCATCCCACATTCATGACCTGGTAATGGTCTTGTTTGAGATCAAAAACAGTGTAGCAATCTATCGACCCATTAGCGATGGGGATAGCAGCGTAATCTGTCAACAACGACTGAATTATATGGCGATAAGACTCTACGGTATCCATTGTAGAATTACCTCTTCAATCGGGTCATAAATGATTTGTTTAATTTGATATCTTTCTAATGAAATTTGTGCAAATTCCCGCTTAAAAAAAGTTTCATAAGTAACCACAGGCACAGCTAAATAGAGAATACGAGTTGGATCACTGATTTCTAAGGCCAGCCGATAATTCAAAAACTGTCCTAACGCAGCATGGTAATCGGTCAGTGGTGAATCACTCAAAAAAGTTTTAATCTCAACTGCAATTTTTTCTTGGTCTCGCTCTGCTGCTAATAGTTGCTGGGCACCTAAGTACGTGATCGTTAAAAATTGTCGTTGGGATAAGGCAGGGGAGCAGGGGGCAGGGCGCAGGGGGAAAGAGTTTGAGCTTGCTGTGCTTTTCTTCACATACCTTTAATTTTTTCTGTTAACCTACTCTTTCCTTTGTTCCGCCTACTTCCAGTCGCAGGGGATCATCGGTTATCTGCCACTGCTCCTTTTCCAAAGCAATTCTAACCACAGCATGAAATTTATCTTTAGCTGCCATCGTTATCTTTCTCTAATTTACTTGCAATTATAGAACAATTGAAATAAAGAGTGCGCTTCGCCCCATCACACGGCGGGCGTAAACCAACTATGCAATCACTGTGATCACTAGAAGAAGCAGAGGGAAAGGGAGCAAGCCGTTCTCCTGTTGCGTGGAGCGTCTCGTAGAGAAGCGCCTCCAGGACGCTTGAACTGGGGCAGGGGGAGCAAGACTCTGCCTCTTTTGACTGTAACCGCACGCACCAAAAGCCATCTGGTGCGTTAACCAAATATTCCCATGAAGTTCCCTGCACATCTACGGGAGGGTAGAATATAAAAAAAGCTTCCTGAAAGCTCCCTTCCAGGAAGCTAGATGTTAATTGTTATGTGATGGTTATTTCCCAGATGGATATCACCAATGTTGAGGTTAGCCCCGTAGAAATTCTCCCTCCCTCCTCCAGTAAAGTTGTATCTCGTGATACTTCTGCATCTGTGACCGCCGAATTAGTAGAGGAGGTGATTCGTCAATATTATTACCGCACACCTGCTGTAGCAAATGATGAGGAGTTGATTTTGGCTTGGGCAGGGTCACAGAACCGGGAACAAACTAAGCGAAAATACTATCGCTTTGGTCAAAAATTGCTCGCTTGGTTGGAAAAACAAGGTGTACGGGATTTGAGATTAGTCCAGCCACCAAAGTTACTGGAATTTATTGCTAGTTGGGGTGAGGTTTCCCCTTATACTAAATCTAACCAGGTTTTGATGTTGCGATCGCTCTGGAGTTATGGGCATGGAGAGAATGTTGGCTATTTTTTACGGAATATTGCCAGTACGATAAATTACGATAATTTCAGTGACTTACCGAAGGCAGAGCGTTATTTAGAAGATTGGGAGATGGCGCAGTTGGCTGATGTTGCCCAGCGATTGGGGGAGCAGCACTGGCTAGTTTTCTCTTTGCTTTTTTATAGTGGGATGCGGGTGGGTGAAGTTGGTCGGGTGACGGTTCCTGGTGATAAACCGGGTCAACCCAAGGAAGATTATCCGGGTTTATATTGGCACAACTTTAAATGGCAACCCGACCCAATACCGTCAGATAGGTATAGGGGATATTACACAATTAAGTTTCGGGGCAAGGGGGGGAAGTATCGGGAGATAGGTTTGGACCACCAGACTTCGCTGATCTTTAAGAAGTACCGGGGGATGGCAGGTGAAAAGATGCCAGTGTTTCCGAATCTGTCACCTGACCCGAAAAAACGGGGTTTGCCGTTGAGTGACCGAGCAATTAAAAGGTTGATTCAGGATATATCTGAGGTGGCGAAGGTGAAGTTTTCTTGCCACTGGTTGCGCCATTCCCACGCGTCGCGGGCGGTGGATAGTAAATCACTGTTTGAGGTGCAAGACCAGTTGGGGCATAGTAAGAGTGATACGACTAAGACCTATGTTCGTTCTAAAAAGGATGCGGGAACGGGGACTGTGTTGCCGAGGTTTTGAGAAGAAATGTGATCCATGGATCACATTTAGTGGGTTTAATTACAGTCAACAAAAACCTACTTGTTGATTTTGTGCGCCATGGGTCACATTTCTGATGTGTCAACTGAACTTCCGCTCTGTTAAACTTACCCAGTTCCCTTGTGATTTCGTTTGGGGCAAACAATATTCACCATTTGTCCTTTATCAAATACAATAGTATGTGCTGGCTCTTCAGAGTCTCGAAGAAAAGTCTTTTTCTTTTCACTCATCAGCTTCATTTCGTTGATTGTATTTTCAAAGAAATAACACAGATACCCACAGTCGCACTCATAGGTTGATGGAAATATTTCTTTGGGCATGGCTTTGTTAATTCTTTTTTTATGAATAGAAATCATTCGCTCTTTGGTATAACTAGCAAAAAACTCCGAAGAAATACGGGAGCAAAGGTTTCAGGCTTAATAGCTTTTTCTGTACACTTGAGCCTAAAATTTCGTCAGGAGAAATATCAAGATGGTTCAATCTATTGCGGCCAAGGATGTGACGCTACGGGAATTAAAGCAAAATTTTGGCATTCAAATCGTTCAAGATGCTACTTTTTTTCCTGAGTGGTTGGATGGGCTTGAGGCTTTGAACAAAGAAGAGCAACATTTATTAGATCGGGTGAAGGCTAATTTTTTAGAATTGATGGATGATCCCCCAATGCTAGAAAATACGGTGAAGATGGTGGTACTTGCGCCCTTGTTAGATTTAGCTGGTTTTTATCATAAACCGTTTAGGATTGAAACAGAAACGGGTGTGGCTTTAGAAATGGAGGATGAAGGAACGATTATTCGGGGGCGGATTGATGTTTTGGTGTTAAAAAATCGGCTTTGGTTGTTGGTAATTGAATCAAAACGGAGTGATTTTGCGGTGACACGCGCAATTCCTCAAGCTTTGGCTTATATGTTGGGTAATGAGGAAACTGTGCTACCAACCTTTGGTATGATTACCAATGGTAATGAGTTTTTATTTTTAAAGGTATTGAAACATGAATATGCTAATTCGCGGCTGTTTTCTTTGGTAAATCCTGATAATGAGCTTTATAGTGTATTACAGGTATTGAAGCGTTTGGGGATGGAGGCGATAGCGTTCAGCGCGACATAGGAATCGTCTATGTTTGATAATGTCTGTCGCTAGGCATACCACAGACATGATTAAATTAAAACCCTTTTAGTAAACGTTGAATAGAAATTAAAATTTCTGGAAATGCTAACGGAGATATTTCACCTAAAGTTAAGGTTAATTCTTGGGAGTAATCACCATTTATTGGCTCTCTAAACACTTTGACTTGTTGATTCTTTAAATCTACTACCCAATATTCAGGAATTGATGCAGCAGCATAGGTTTTGCGTTTTACATCTAAATCTTTATTCAGGGTAGTTTTAGAATATTCGATTAACCAAAATATATTTTCAGGATAAGGATGGCGACTGCGATAAATAGCACGCTGTGGTTCAACTATTGCTAAATCTGGTTCTGGTTCTGAATTACTTTCAGGAATAGTAATAGGTTTTGCATCTCTTACCAATGCTTTTGAACCGAGTAATTCCCGCAAATATTCAGCAGAGTCAGTATTAATTTGTGCGTGTTCTGGTCCTTCCGGTGCCATGTTGATAATTTCTCCATTTAGTAGTTCAACCTGACGACTAGCTAAAAGGCCAATTTCAATCATGCGATGATAGTCGTCTAAACTCCATTTAGCAGTAGTAACTGTCATGGTGAGTTTTCCTTGCATCCAGGGTGTGATTTTCATTTTAAGCTCAAAATTCAATACAAAGATGAGATATTCTGACTACTGAATCTTGAATTCTCTTTCTTTGATGAAGAATTTACATCTAATCTTCAGTTTTTTAACTTCTAGCTGAACCTTGATTGCTGAATGCAGAAGCTAAAAATTAAATCACAAAAAAATGTTGTTGTTTATTTTATAATAATATCATAATCCTAAATTTTAATTTAATCATGGTGTACCCAAAGCACTGGAAAGAATTAGCTAAAAACATTAAAGAAAAAGCTGATTGGTCTTGTCAAAAATGCGGTCGTGTTTGCTTACGTCCTGGTGAAAAACCTAATGACATTATTAACCCGCGTGCCTATAACCTGCAAGTGCATCACCACAATATGAATCCTGCCGATAACAGGGTTGAGAACCTGATCCCGGTCTGTTCTGGATGCCACCTTAATTATCATCGTGGTGGGAAGGGTAATGTTTCTGTTGGTCAATTATCTCTATTTGATCTGTCAAAATTTTAGATTTTATTCATTGGAGATGTAGATATTTTCTTGAAGAGAAATGAAAAACCAAGATACACAATTATTTATCTGTATTTATCTCAGGGCTATTTCATTCTAAAATCTGACATTTTATGTATTTACGAGAATGCGTCATTTTATGCTTCAGGGATTCTATCTCACAATGGCTGAAAACACCTAAATTCGTTGCCTAAATCTAGAATGAAATAACCCTGGTATTTATCTGCATCAAAAATAGTTAAACTAGGAAGAAATCCATAAAATTTTCTTGACAGAAGGGTTTAACCTCCTCCTGTCAAAATAATTCCTAATTAGTTGGCAACACTGGTTATTTCTTGTTATTTAATCAGGATTTGTCTAATCAAAATACTCATGAACTCCCCAACATTACCAGTGGGTATAGGTTCGCTCCAATCTCCAACATCTGCATAACCAATTACCTGTAAATAATGAATTGTGCTGGTAACAGTTCTCCTTGAACCAATTAATAAATGCTTTAATGGTTCTCTGTTACTGGGTTGTTCTTTGACTACTGTGGTGTCATTAGCACTGGCGAGAAAATTTTGGATTTGTGTCATGATTGATTTACCTGTAAGGGTTAAGGCGATTTACCTACCTGTCAAGATTCACAAAGTGCAGCGTAGGTGTCGCCTTATTTTTATTTTATATGTAGATGTGTAAGTGTGTATATAACATTGCCCATAAATTTGTAAAGTGTGGAGGTATTGATGTGTGTATAGCCAGTGGTAAGACCAAGAAAAGCTGAGAAAGACAAATATGGTGAACCAAAGCAGAGGTATCAGATCATGCTAACTGAGACTGCTTCAACAGAACTTGATAGGGTATCCGAGAAATTAGGCATCACTAGAAGTGAGTTAGTTGAACAGGTGATTAGACAGGGTTTATTGGAATTAGTAAAAATAGATATAACAGAGTATTAATAACCTGTGAACAATTATTGTTAGCATTTGTTAGTAAAATACTAGCTAGTTACTAACCTCCTACTGCCGAACTGGATAATACAACCCATCTTCTGCCTGAAATTTCCAGCCCAACCCACTAGGATCTCGATTCCTAGACCAGGTGATGAATTCCTGTTCAGTTTTGGTTTCCCGTTCATTAATTAAACTCTGCGGTGTCATCCCCAATCTCTGCGCTAAATTTTCATTGGGGAAGGAGTTGATTTCTACTGCTTGTTGATACTGGTATGGATACGCTGAACTCCGAGGTCTAGAGTTACTGTATCTACCAGAAGCTATAGCCCGTTCAATTTTATCTAAGTGCTTGGCAATAGTTTCCAGTTTAGTGGACAGCTGTTCGTCTTGCTGGCAAAGGTGCGTTTCTAGTTCCCCCAGTTTCTGCTCCACCTGCTGTAATTCGGTGTTTGCTTCCAGTTTCATGCTGCTATCAAACTGTGAAATCAATTCCTGTAAGGCTTGCAATAAGGCTGTTGTGTGACCATCACGGTGAATTTTTGAGAGTTTTTGTACTATAGGAATTAGTACATTAGGCACGCGGATCATTTGGCTGGGTGGGGTCTTGTTATTCATGGCGATATCAGTTGTGATATCGAGAATTTTATCAAGAAGCGGAGGGAGGCAATGGAAAAACTGGTATGACCAACGAAAGTGAACTCTTGTTGAGGCTCCGTTTATTTCAGGCTGTCGAAATTGGCTGATACGACAGTGATGGGAAAAGTGGTAAGTCCCCGCTTGCTTACCAGAAAGACACAACGCCCAATCGTCGTTGTGTTAAGGACACCAAATCCCCGGAGTAAAGAGAGGGTCTAACCCGGTTGTATCTCATACGTGTGGAACGAAGTAACCCCAACAGGGTCTAACAGCTATCTCGATGTTGTTAGTAAGGAAGGAGTAATCCGACCAGAATTCCTTAGTGGGTGTGAGATGCCATAAGAAGCGAATGCTGCCGACCGAAAGGTAACAGAAATACATATACTAAAAACGGGTTGGAGCTTTACTCTTGAAATCGCTCAAAGTATTGATATACAAGGATTTTTGCCTTGGCAAAAGTCTAGTATTTATCCGTTTTTAGTATAACTGGGCAGATAGGGTGTATGCCCAACCTACCCGCTTGTTATGCAAGAGTTAAAATTGCTTAAGCTCATCCCCTGATAATAGGATTAAGGTCTTTAATTAGTTCTGCTTGAGAACGTGACCTGTGTTTAACGTTAACGCAAAGTTGAGGTTGACATCTGAACATCTTCATCAGCTTGATTATGCCTATTAGCTATCTCTGAATAAATAGAAATATTTCTTTACATCCGTAGTGAATGCAATAGCTTTCTTCGGGTGCTTTCGTCAAAGTGGAATAAAAGCTTAATTTTTTGTTAGCTGAAATTACACAATTTCATTAATTTATACAAGAGTGATCAAAAAGGGTTAGCTAATGCTGGAATTAGTTTTAAACTTAATCATCTGCAATTATCAGAAACGAGGGAGCTAATATGACTCACTTACTTCCTAGCACGGAAGTAGAAGCCCGTAAGCTATGCTGTAAAATTTTCACATCAGATAATTTAAGTATACAAAAATTAATAACCCATCCAAATCTGAGGATAATTACACCAGCACCACAAGCGGCAAGGGCTTTAAAAGTACCACACTACAGCTTGGAAAGCCTAGGGCAACAAAGGTTAATTGAGAATGGCATTCGAGTTGCTTCTGGATTACTAGCATCACGTTGGTTACGAACAGCAGTAAGTGAAATTATACCAACATCAGATACTGAAGGAACTGCGCGAGCTATTACTCCTGCGCTCCAAGCCATCTTACGTGCTGGAGTAGATTTGGAACAATTAGCTACTGTTGGTAGTAATCGTACACGACAACTAGCTGAGTTAGCGGTTGCCTACACAGACTTACTAAAATTACAAGGAATGGTAGACCCAGCATCTGTTCTTTGGGAAGCGAGTAGGATTGTAACTAAGCGGCAACAACTGCTGATTTATGGTTACTTTCAGCCAAGGGTTGATCAACTGAATTTCTTGAATGCGATCGCTGATGATGGTAGCGTTATCATCTTACCCTGCCCAGATGCTCCCCTTTTGCAAGAAAACCGAGCAGCAATTACTTGGCTACAACAACAAGGCTGGCAAATACAAGAATGGGTAGAAAAATGCCAAACCTTGGGTGAGCAACTAACAGAATGCTTTCTCCAAAGTACAAATCCTCCCCTCGGTGTAAAAGCTCACATTTATCCTCACATGGAAGCGGAAGTTAGAGGGGTACTTACTCAAGTCAAAAGTTTACTTTATCAAGGAATACCAGCGAATGAAATTGTCTTGGTAGCGCGGGATGATGCTTTTTATGGTGCTACCGTTTTAGATATTGCTAACGAATACAATCTACCGATACGTGCTTTGTATCCCACATTCCGCAGATACTAAAGCAAATTTAGGAATTAAAAATTTTCATAAATAAAAGCCTGAAAAGATTGCCTAGCAAAGATTTCAGGCTTTTATTTGTTAAAATAATCAAATCAAATAGAGATGGGAAAAACCATGAAAGAGTCTCAAGTTGGCATGAAAATCCTAAATATAGACCATTTGGGAATAGTAGCAGGAATAATAGACGAAATGGAA
>NZ_VILD01000015.1:41336-57552 GCF_009712085.1 Anabaena sp. UHCC 0253 | reverse complement strand
AGGCAGCAGCAGAATTGCGATCGCGCATTCGTTTGTCAGTTAATCAACAATTACCGGATCGTTATGACTTACTAGCAGAACTGGAAGCAGCCCAAATTAGCACTATCCACGCTTTAGCAGTGCGGATTTGTCGGGAGCATCCTTTAACTGCTGATGTACCACCTGATTTTGCGGTTCTAGATGAACTGGAAGGGGTACTTTGGTCTACTCAGTGGTTTAATGAGGCTTTAGATACACTACCAGCAAATCTCTATGAGCAAGTTCCTTTTTCTTTAATGTCCAAAGCCTTGCCTGCGTTGCTTAAAGACCCCATCACTGCTAAAGAAGCTTTAAACCAGGGGACAGAACACTGGCAACAATTGGCACAAGATTTACAAGAAAAAGCTGGGAACGAGTTATTAGCAAATCCAGTTTGGGAGGAGGCACGGGATACTTTACAAAGTTATGTGGGGACAGCAAGCGATCGCTTGGAAGTAGAAGCTCGTCAACCTGCTATTCAGGCAATAGACGAAATAGAGTCAGGAGACAACATTAAAGAGGCTTTGTTAGTTATATCTGGACTAAAGATCAATGTTGGTAGTAAGAAGAATTGGGCAGAAGGAACTTTAGAAATAGTCAAGGAAGCAATTAAACAACTTCGGGAAATAGTCCAAAATAGCTTAAAAGCAGGTTTAATCACTTTAGAAATTGGTGTTGCTGATGAACAATTGGCAGCAATGTTACCAGCACTGCGAGAAGCTTTTAGTTTAGTCCAAGACTATATCAACGAAGCAAAACGCCGCACCCGTTTTTTAGACTTTGCAGATATAGAAGTTCATGCTCTGTTGGCTTTGGAAGATGAGCAGGTGCAAAACTATTATGCCCAAAGATGGAAAGCTTTTTTAGTTGATGAATTTCAAGATACTAATCCTGTTCAGTCAAAAATATTAGAGTTGCTGACATTAAACACCCAGGTAACAATTGTTGGTGATGCCAAACAATCAATCTACGGTTTTCGGCGTGCTGATGTCGAAGTCTTTCAAACTTGGCGCGATCGCATTTGTAGTCTTGATGGTGATGAAGTGACTCTCGATACTAGCTTTCGCACACATCAACCATTAGTACAAAATATTAACCGCATATTTGCACCTGTACTTGGTACATTACACCAAGATTTGGCAGGTTATAGAACTGTACCTCCCAACCCTCACCCACCAATCCAAGTTTATGCCGTACAAGCAGAGTCAGGAATCAATAAATCCCCACGTCTCAGGGTAGAAGCTAGACATATTGCAGACTTGCTCAAAGATATGCTGGAGCAGCAAACTCTGATTCACGATAAAAAAACTGGCAACTTGCGACCGATATTACCGGGGGATATTGCGATTTTGTCCCGGACTTGGGAACCATTAGAAAATTATGGTGAAGCTTTAGAAAGCGTAGGAATACCTACAGCTTTAGCGGGTGGTGGTAACTTATTAGCAACCAGAGAAGCTAAAGATGCTTGGGCATTATTGCAGTTTTTAGCTGATCCGAGTGATGATTTAGCTTTGGTGGCGGTGCTGCGTAGTCCATTTTTTGCGGTGAGCGATCGCTTATTATTTACCTTTGCTCAACAACAAGCAACAATAGCAGCAATAGCAGCAAAAAATCAGCAACAGGACACCGGGGAAAAAAGCCGAACCAAAATTGATTGGTGGCAAAAACTCAAAACAACGGATATTCCTGAATTTAGCCGACCTATACAAGTTCTGCGTCAACTGTTGCGCTATCGCAACTTAGAACCCCCTACCCGTCTACTCCAACTAACAGACAACTTGACGGGTTACACAGCCGTAATTACCAACTTACCAGGTGCAAATAGAAGGGAAGCTGACTGGCGTGGGTTTATGGAGTTAATACGCCAGCTAGAACATGGCCATCATGACGTTTTCGCCGTAGTACGTCGCTTAAAACAACTAGCTGGTGCTGAGGTAGAAATACCACGTCTGCCATTGTCTACTAATGATGCAGTAGCATTAATGACCATCCATGCAGCAAAAGGGTTAGAGTGGCCTGTAGTTGTAATTCCTGATTTAACTCGCTCTCGACCGAACAGCAGCGAAACTATTTATTTTGACTCTGATGATGGTGTAGCTTTGAAGCTGGAAGATGAAGAAGGTGAGGCAATCAAACCGGTACTTTATATTTGGCTAGAATATCAGCGCAAACAACGGGAAGAATCAGAAGCTTTACGGGTGCTGTATGTAGCGTTAACCCGCGCTCGTGACCAACTAATTCTCACAGCCGCAGACGAGAAGGGAGGAGCGTTAAATAAATTACAACCCGGTTTAGAAGCTGCGGGAATTAATATACAACCGATTATTTTTGACTCCGAATTAGCTCAACCTCCTATTCTGACAGAACCACCTTTACCAGCAGAACCTCAACATCTGTTACTAAATACAGTAGGTTCAGGTTTATTTGAATTGCCTGTAACTGCTCTGAGTGATTACGCTCAATGTCCCCAGAAGTTTTACTATCGCTTTATCCAAGGACATCCAGGTATAGGTTCAGGGATAGGTACAGCAAGGCGAGTAGGAACTTTGGTACATTTAGCACTAGAACATAAAATCCGCGACATAGAAAAACTGGCAGGTTTTGATGTGGGTCTAAAGCAAGATGCTGTTGCGGAAGCTTTAGAACTAGCCCAGCGATTTGATCAGGTGGAGAATTTCGCAGCTTTTCGTCAAGCTAATACCCAATGGGAGTTGCCTATTACTTTGAGTATAGGACGGCTAACACTCAATGGCATTGTTGATTTATTGGGGTCAGATTGGGTACTGGATTTCAAAACTGACCAGGAAATGAACCCACAGCATCATCGGTTTCAACTTTGGGCTTATGCACAAGCTACAGGAAAAACAACAGCCCATCTAGCTTACTTGCGTCATAATTGTTTACACACCTTTAACGCTGAGGACTTACAAACTACTACCCAAGCAGCAGAAATTTTAGTAGAGAGGATTTTGGCTGGTGATTATTCGGCTGTACCTTCTTCTGTCAATTGTAGTTTGTGTGCTTATGCTGAAATTTGTGAACACCGCTATGAAGGAGATAACACCGTTAGCGATTCATGGAATATGGTAAATACCCAACCGCAGAAACAGAAAAACCAGGAAGTTGGCAATTTATCTTTAAGTGTGGAAATACCTGCTGTATCTTCATCCGCATTACCAATAGAAGATACAACTGAGGCAGAATTATTAGCTGTGAATATTAGCAGTTACTTTGCTCAAGCAGCAGGACTTTATCACAGATTAATTGTCATTCCCAGCCAAAGCTTACCCAAAGTTAAGTTACAGCAGGTAGCGAAATTAACTGGTAGCGGCTATATCAATGTTAACCTGGAACTGAGTCAGCGTTTATTAGATTTACCACAACGTCAAAGACCATTACAAGTACAACATTTATTACCAGAAATTGTTGGAAAGAATAATTATGATGTGGTTTTTTTAGAACATCTGGAAATTCTGTTTGACAAATCCCTAAAGCTAAACCCTGTAAAATGTCTCCAGCAACTAGCACGTCAACAGACTATTGTGGCTGTCTGGTGTGGTAATGTCGAAAACGGCATTTTAACTTATGCTGAACCGGGACATCCAGAATTTTACCGTTCTGCTGAAGGTGATTTATTAGTAGTTAATTTAGAACAACCAGCAGCTAACCCTAGCTAGTAACTTAAAAGAAGATGGTGCAATGAAATATAGAGAGTTAATTCAATTTGAACCTATTGAGAGCGTAATTCAGTTACAAAATGCTAGTGCGTTAGCTGAAGCAGAACAACTGGTTGCTACTTATGTTATTTCTGACGAAATGGCAGAAAGGTTAATAAATACAGTGTTGCCGAATTTGCAATTTGACCAACCAGCAGATAATAAAGGTATTTTTATTATCGGTAATTACGGTACTGGTAAGTCGCATTTAATGTCAGTTATTAGTGCGATCGCTGAATACCCCCAACTCAGCACGACTTTACAAAATCCCACAGTAGCCCACAGCGTCAGCAGTATAGCAGGTAAATTTAAAGTTATTCGGACTGAAGTTGGTTCTACGACAATGGATCTACGGGAGTTTATTTGCTCCCAACTAGAACTAGCATTATTTGATTGGGGGATTAACTTTCAGTTTCCAGAACGAGACAAAATCCCAAATCACAAGGGTGTATTTGAAGACATGATGGCTGAATTCCAGCAGCAGTATCCAGAGCAAGGGCTGTTGTTGGTGATAGATGAAATGCTAGATTATTTACGTACACGCAAAGACCAAGAGTTAATTCTTGACCTGATCTTTCTTAGGGAAATAGGGGAAATATGTAAAAATCTCAGATTTCGCTTTATTGCTGGTTTACAAGAAACTTTATTTGACAGTCCCCGGTTTGCTTTTGCGGCTGATGCTATCCGACGGGTAAAAGACCGCTTTGAGCAAATGTTAATTGCTCGTAAAGATGTTAAATATGTAGTTACTGAAAGATTGCTCAAGAAGACTGAGGAGCAAAAAGCCAGAATTAGCCATCATTTGACAACATATTCTAAATTTTACAGCAATATGAGTCAGAGAATGGATGAATTTGTGCAATTATTCCCCATCCATCCTGATTATATAGATACTTTTGAAAGAATTACCGTAGCTGAAAGACGAGAGGTACTTAAAACTCTGTCTTTAGCCATGCGGCAAATTTTAGATCAAGAAGTTCCCAGCAACTCTCCCGGCTTAATTGCCTATGATAGTTACTGGCAAAACTTAAAAGATAATACGGCGTTTCGGGCAGTTCCTGATATTCGCGCTGTTATTGATTGTTCCCAAGTTCTAGAGTCGCGGATTCAGCAAGCTTTTACCCGTCCTGCTTATAAACCGATGGCGTTAAAAATAGTCGCGGCTTTATCAGTACATCGCTTAACTACTGGGGATATTTACGTCCCATTAGGGGCAACACCTGACGAATTACGCGATAGTTTATGTCTCTATGATCCGCTATCATCGGATTTAGGTGGTGAACCGGCAGATGATTTGCTGGCCTATATTGAAACTGTATTGCGGGAAATTCACAAAACTGTTAGCGGTCAATTTATTTCTAGTAATACCGAAAATCGCCAATATTATATTGACCTGAAAAAAACTGATGATTATGATGCTTTAATTGAAAAGCGGGCAGAAAGTTTAGATAATACACAGTTAGATAGATATTATTTTAATGCACTCATTAGGGTTTTAGAATGTGATGACCAAACCTACAAAACGGGATATCAAATTTGGCCTCATGAATTAGAATGGACAAGTAGAAAAGTTACTCGTCAAGGATATTTATTTTTTGGTGCGCCTAATGAGCGACCTACTGCCCAACCAGCACAGGATTTCTATTTGTATTTCATCCCACCCCATGACCCACCAGAATACAAAGATGAAAAAAAAGCAGATGAAGTATTTTTTAAACTTACCAAACCGGATGATAATTTCCGGCTGAATTTAGTTAAATATGCTGCTGCGTTGGACTTAGCTACTACTTCCTCTGGACAAGCAAAAAGAAGCTATGAAGATAAAGCTAAAACCTTTTTGCAGAATTTGGTCAAGTGGTTACAAGAACATATCAATACTGCTTTTAATGTCACTTACCAAGGTCAAAGTAAGCAGTTTGGAGAATGGGGTAAAGGTAGTAAAATTGCAGGTAACAACCGTGATAATGTGCGGGATATGTTAAATGCTGTGGCTTCTGGTTGTTTAGCTGTCCATTTTGATGACCAAGCACCAGGATATCCTCACTTTAATCAATTGGTGACAAAAGACAACCGTAAACAGTATGTACAAGATGCTTTACGCAGTTTGAAAGGTGGGAATAAAACCAAACAAGCAATCACTGTATTGGATGCTTTGGGATTATTGGATGGTGATAAATTAGTTGTCAGTCAGTCCAAGTACAGTAGTTATATTCTGGGTTTACTTCAGCAAAAAGGTTCTGGTCAAGTTCTCAACCGTGCAGAAATTATTCAGGATATATCTGGGATTGAGTATATGGCAATTGATACACCGTATCAATATCGCCTTGAACCTGAATGGGTAGTAGTGTTAATAGCCGCGTTAGTATATAACGGTGATGTGGTGTTAGCAGTTCCAGGGAGTAAGTTTGATCCCAATAATTTGGACAGTTTAATTAATTCTGGTCTAGAAGATTTAATTAATTTCAAGCATATCGAAAAACCCAAAGATTGGAATTTACCCGCACTGCGAGCATTATTTGAATTATTGGGACTGACACCAGGACTAGCACAATTAGTAACTCAAGGTCAAAATGAACCAGTTCAAGAGTTACAAAAAGCGGTGACAGAAAAGGTTAACAAACTGGTTATTTGTAAACAACAATTGACGAGTTTAAGTTTTTGGGGTCGCAATTTATTAACTCCTGATATCCAAAATGAGTATGGTGCTAATTTAGAGCGGACAAAAAAGTTTTTGGAATCTTTGCAAGCTTATTCTACCCCAGGCAAGTTGAAAAACTTCCGTGAGCAAGAGTCAGACGTAAAGGGACACGAAACAGGTTTGCAGACTCTACAAACGGTGGAAGCACTGCAACAATTACTTACTAATTTGGGTAGTGTAACATCTTACTTGAGTACAGCAGAAGCGGTGTTACCGATTAATCATCCTTGGTTGACGCAAATGCAGCAAGTTAGGGAGGAAATTACTACAGATATTTTAAATTCCCAAAAACGCAATGTAGCTAGTTTCCGGCAACAAAGTTTACAAAAGCTGGAAACTGTGAAAAAGATTTATATTCAAGCTTATCTAGGGTTACACACAGAAGCGCGACTGGGAATAAATGAGGAAGAACAAAAAACGCAATTAACTAAAGATAGCAAATTGCAAAGTCTCCAGAAGTTGGCAACTATAGATTTAATGCCAGCGAGTCAGTTAAAGGACTGGCAAAATACTGTAGGTAGTTTGAAAAGTTGTGTGAAGTTGACGGAACAGGATTTACAAACAACGCCTATTTGTCCCCACTGTCAGTTTAAACCAACAAGTGAGGTGATAAATAAACCAGCCAGCACTGTGTTAGCGGACATGGAAAGCCAGCTTGATTTGTTGTTAGCAAACTGGACACAGACGTTATTAACCAATTTGGAAGATCCAACGACACAAGAGAATTTAAGTTTACTTAAGCTGAAGAAGAAGCAGTTAATAGATGAGTTCTTGCAGTCGAAAGTTTTACCGCAACCCTTGACAAATGAGTTTATTAGTGCAGTCCAGGAAGTGCTGTCTGGGTTAAAGAAGGTGGTGGTAAAAACAGCAGATTTGCAAACAGCTTTGCTAACGGGTGGTTCTCCTTGCACTGTGCAAGAAATGAAAAAACGTTTTGAAGATTATATAAATGAACTCACAAAAGGAAAAGATTCAAGTAAAGTGAGGTTTATTGTGGAGTAGGATATACAAATGACTGAACAACCCTACACACTTAACCTATTTGATTATAGTAACTCTACTGCTCCAGAATCTTCAGTAGAGTGCTTTGGCATAAAATTTGACAATGAAGAAGCGAGACGTAGTTATTTTTTAGAACTGCTAAGAAAAAAACTACAAGAACCTGAATTTCGTAATGTTGAAGGATTTCCCATTGGTGAAGATGAGGATATCCTGGCAATTTCTGATCCACCTTACTATACTGCCTGTCCAAATCCCTGGCTCACTAACTTTATTGAACAATTCGGAAAACAATACGATACTGAGACAGATAATTATCAAAGAGAACCATTTACTGCTGATGTAAGTGAAGGAAAAACTGATGGCATTTTTACAGCACACAGCTATCATACCAAAGTTCCTCATAAAGCAATAGTTCGCTATATTCTTCACTATACTGAACCTGATGATATTATTTTAGACGCTTTTGGTGGTTCTGGTATGACTGGTGTAGCTGCACAAGTATGTGCTAAACCAGATCCCGATTTTCGCTACAAAATAGAAACTGAAAGGAAAGCAGCAGATTTACCACCACCTAAATGGGGTTCTCGTCGGGTTGTACTAAATGATTTGGGTGTAGCTGCAACTTTTATTGAAGCTAACTATAATTTACCTTTTAATGTCGAAGCTTTTGAACGAGAAGCTAGACGTATTTTAAATGAATTGAAGCAAGAAATCGGCTGGATGTACGAAACTCTACATACAGATGGTAAGACTAAGGGACAAATTAATTACACTATTTGGAGTGAAGTTTTTGCTTGTCCTGAATGTGGAGAAGAAATAATCTTTTTAAAAGAAGCTTTAGAGCAAGAAACAAAGCGCGTTAAAGAAAAGTTTCCCTGTCCTCATTGTAGTGCTGAACTCACAAAAGATAATCTGCAAAGATTAATGACAACTTTACTAGATCCATCAAATAATCAACTTTATCAACGAATTAGATTTATACCTGTATTTATTAATTATAGTATTGGCAAATCTAAGTATGAAAAGGAACTAAACGAAGAAGATATAAAAATTCTAAACAAAATTGAGCAATTATCACTACCAGTTAGAGTTCCAACTGATAGTTTTCCTATTAAAAAAATGTATCATGGTTCACGATTAGAACCAAAAGGTTTTACTAAAGTTCATCACTTATTCCTTCCTCGTGCAGACCAAGCTTTAGGAATTTTATGGTCAAAAGCTATTGAAATAAAAAATAAACGAATACGCAATATGATGTTGTTTTTTGTGGAACAAATAATTTGGACAGCATCATTATTAAATAGATATCGTCCTACAGGATATTCACAAGTTAATCAATATATGACTGGTGTGTATTATGTAGCTTCGCAACATTCAGAATGTAGTCCTTGGTATATTTTAGACGGTAAATTGCAACGTTTAACAAAAGCTTTTTCTGCTTTTCCTACAACACCTGGTCAAGCTATAGTAGCTACTGGAACTGCTGCAAAACTTGGTCTTCCCGATAATTCAATAGATTATATTTTCACAGACCCTCCTTTTGGTGAAAACATTTATTATTCTGACCTTAACTTCTTAGTTGAGTCTTGGCATCGAGTACATACCGATGCAAAACCAGAAGCAATTGTTGACAAAGCTAAGGGTAAAGAATTACTAAATTACCAAAAATTAATGCAGTCCTGTTTTGAAGAATACAATCGTGTTCTCAAACCAGGTAGATGGATGACTGTAGTTTTTCATAACTCACGCAATACTGTTTGGAATGCAATTCAAGAAGGAATGCTTTCAGCGGGATTTGTTGTAGCCGATGTGCGTACATTGGATAAACAACAAGGTTCTTATAGACAAGTAACCAGCACAGCAGTAAAGCAGGATCTTGTAATTTCAGCTTATAAACCCACAACTCAACTTGAAAAAAATTTCGAGTTGGAAGCTGGTACAGAAGAAGGTGCTTGGGAATTTGTACAAAACCATTTGAAACAACTTCCAGTATTTATCTCTGAAAATAATCAATCCGAAATTATAGTCGAAAGACTAAATTATCTTTTATTTGACCGCATGGTTGCTTTTCATATTCAGAGAGATAAAACAGTACCGCTGTCAGCTTCAGAATTTTATCTTGGACTTGAGCAAAGGTTTTCTAAACGTGATGATATGTACTTTTTGCCTGAACAACTGGCTGAATATGAGAAAAAACGTATGACAGTTAAAGAAGTTCTTCAGTTAGAACTTTTTATCACTGACGAATCAAGTGCAATTCTCTGGTTGAAGCAGCAACTGACTAAAAAACCATATAAATCTCAAGACCTAAACCCAATTTTTATGAAAGAAAAGGCTGGATGGTCTAGATATGAAAAGTCTTTAGAATTAAATGACCTCCTACGAGAGAATTTCATCTGCTATGAAGGTGAAGGAGTTATACCTACACAAATTGTTTCATGGCTAAAACAATCTTCTATTTACCGTGAAAGAATACAGAAGCTTGAGCCAAATTCCTTAACAGAAGCAGGTTTAGAAACAACAGATACTATACTAATAAATGAGGCAAAAAAGAGATGGTATATTCCTGATCCAAATAAAACAGTAGATATAGAAAAACTTAGAGAAAGAAGTCTATTAAAGGAATTTGAAGAATATAAGCATTCTAAGGAAAAAAAATTTAAAATTGTAAGGTTAGAAGCTGTCCGCGCAGGATTTAAAAAAGCTTGGCAAGAACGCAACTATCAAACCATTATAGATATAGCCAGCAGGATTCATGATAATATCCTCCAGGAAGATTCTAAATTATTAATGTGGTATGACCAAGCTTTAAATAGGGTAGGTGACGATAATGTTTGAATATCTACTTTTAGAAGACTTAGGCATATTCTCAAAATTAGAATGGCAAAAACATCAAAACATTAACATTATTATTGGTGAGAACGACACAGGTAAAACCTATATTCTAAAAATGCTTTATTGCCTTGCTAAAAGTGTTGAAGAATATACTAAGCGTTCAGAATCGGATAATAAAAGTTGGAAAGACATTCTCTCTGAGAAAATATTTTGGGTTTATCAACCTAATAAGAGAAAACTTGGTGAACTTGTCAGAAAAAGTGGAACCCGTCTTTTTGTAAAAGCAAGGATAACGGGAGAAATAGCAAATGGGGATGAATATAGTTTTTCTTTTGGTAAAGATACAAAAGATACTATTACTAAATGTACAGATGAAGTCTATAAAAAATTAGATTTAAATGCTTTATATCTACCTACAAAAGAGGTTCTTACTGCTTTTGATGCCATTGCAACAATAAATGAACAGCTAAAAATATTTGGATTTGACCAAACCTATCAAGATTTAATCCAAGCTCTTAGGATACCTACTTCTGCAAAAAAACTAGATCAACCCTTAGAAGAGATTTTGGATAATTTACAAAATCTATTTCAAGGGGAATTATCCATTGAAAGAAAAAGGTTTATTTTTAAAAAAGGACGTGAAAAATATGAAATGTCCCAGGTAGCAGAAGGTGTTAAGAAAATTAGTATATTAACTACATTAATCCGTAATAGAACAATTAAACCCGGCACAATTTTATTTATTGATGAACCAGAAACTAACCTACATCCTCGTGCCATCATAGCTTTATGTAATATGTTATACTCTCTTAGTGAAGTGGGCGTACAAATTTATATGGCTACCCATAGTTACTTTGTACTTAAACAGTTTGAAATCCTGGCTCGCAGAAACAAAAAGAGTATTCAGTTATGCTGTCTCGAAAAATCAGAAGATATGACTATTAAATTTAATGACCTTAAAGAAGGAATGCCTGATAATCCCATTATAGATGCTTCCATAAGGTTGTATGAAGAAGATGTCAGGTTAGATTTGGAATCATAAAATATGTCAGTTTTTCAAGAAAGCGGTTTACAGATTACACTCCCAGTAGGAGAAAATTTTAGATTTCAAGATTGTCCTAGCTATCAGAATTTAAATGGTCAAAATCTATCAGAAATGGATTTCGGTTGGTGGGATGCTGGTAAAAATACATTATGGTTATTAGAGGTTAAAGACTATTCTCACCTCACACCTCTAGAAAGATTACCAGATCATCTTTTAGATAAACTAATAAATAAAGCAACAGACAGCTTACTAATTTTAGCATCTGTATGGTTTGGTTCTCTGCGAGGTAAACAAATTTGTGGAGATTTACCAATTTCCTGTCAAAGTTTTCCTATACAGCCTAAAAATATAAGACTAGTATTTATTATCAAAGTAACAGATGCAAATATCAAACTTCAATTAAGTCCTTTAAAAACTCGTTTAAGAACAAAACTTCTAGGTAGACTATCACTTTTTGATATATCCGGTGTAACCTTAGCAGATCATGAAACTGCTATTCAAAATGGATTACCAATTGAAATTATATAATTTTTATTTCTTGAAAGAATATGAATACAGGTACTTGGTTATGGAGTGAAGAACACCATCAAATATGCAAAGTTATCGAAAATATCAATCTGTGGAAAAATACCTTTTACCGTGTTTGGCTACCTCAGCAAAACACAGTCCTTACTATCCCCACCAATAAATTAAAACCTTTAACCGCTAATTTAATTTTACCCTGTGCGATCGCCTATATTGCCACATCAGCCCGCATTGCTGAAGCTTTATCTCAAGATACACTGTTAGCACCAATTGAATCATCAGTTATTCCCCTTCCCCACCAAATTCAAGCCTTAACCAAAGCCGTACACAGCAATAGTATCCGCTACCTGTTAGCAGATGAAGTGGGACTGGGAAAAACCATTGAAGCGGGGCTGATAATGCGAGAACTGAAACTACGGGGAATGGTACAGCGTGTACTTATTGTCGCCCCCAAAGGTTTAGTTAGTCAGTGGGTAAGCGAAATGAAACTGCATTTTAACGAAGACTTTCAACTCGTTTTAACCGAAGACTTAAAAACCCTGCAACGGTTATATCAAAACCAAACCAACCAAAATACATGGACATTATTTAACCAAGTCGTTTGTCCAATGGACTCAGTAAAACCAATGGATAAACGCCGGGGCTGGACAAAAGAACAACTAGCTGAATATAATCGCGATCGCTTTGAAGATTTAATCACCGCAGGTTGGGACTTAGTAATTATAGATGAAGCCCACCGTTTAGGCGGTAGTACCGACCAAGTAGCTCGTTACAAACTTGGACAAGGACTAGCAGAAGCCACACCTTATTTACTGCTGCTTTCCGCCACACCCCACCAAGGAAAAACCGACGCATTTTATCGCCTTATCTCCTTATTAGACCCCGTTGCTTTCCCCAATATTCCCAGCGTTACCAGGGAACGAGTACAACCTTATGTTATTCGCACCGAAAAACGCCGCGCTATCAACGCCCAGGGAGAACCTTTATTTAAACCCAGAAAAACCCAACTTATCCCGGTTTCCTGGTCAGCCAAACACCGCCAACACCGCCAGCTATACGAAGCAGTTACCGACTACGTGCGCGAAGGCTATAACCAAGCACTACAGCAGAAAAAAACCTATATTGGCTTTTTAATGATTTTAATGCAGCGCCTTGTCACTTCCTCAACCCGCGCTATTCGCACCACCTTAGAAAGACGCTTAAATGCACTCCGCGAACCAGAAGAACAGCTTACCCTTTTCCCGATGTTTTCCGTGGAAGAATGGGTAGACCTAGATGGACAAGAACAAGTAGAAGCACTGTTAACAACTCGCCTCAAAGCCTTAAAAAATGAAAAAGCCGAAGTAGAATTACTACTAGAAGCTGCTAAACGCACGGAGGCAACAGGCGCAGACCCCAAAGCAGAAGCCTTGCTAGATTGGATTTATCGCCTTCAGCAAGAGGAAGGAAATTCAGAAATTAAAGTATTGATTTTTACTGAGTTTGTGCCAACTCAGAAAATGCTCCAGGAATTTTTGACCCAACGCGGTATTTCTGTAGTTTGTCTCAACGGTACTATGAGCATGGAGGAACGAAAACAAGTTCAAACTGCCTTTGCTGAAGATATCCGTGTCCTAATTTCTACTGATGCTGGTGGTGAAGGTTTAAACCTGCAATTTTGCCATGTCATCATTAATTATGATATTCCTTGGAACCCCATGCGTTTAGAACAACGTATTGGCAGGGTAGACCGGATTGGTCAAATTCATCCTGTACGAGCGTTAAACTTTGTCTTTGAAGATACAGTCGAGTATAGAGTTCGGGAGGTATTGGAAGAAAAACTTGCTGTGATCTTAAATGAATTTGGCATAGACAAAACCAGCGATGTTTTAGACTCCGCCCAAGCTGGGGAAATATTTGATGATTTGTATATTGAAACTCTGATCGAACCAGAAAACATAACTGCCAAAGTAGAAGCTGTTATAAGTAGAGTGCAGCAACAACTTTTAACTTTGCGAGAAAGCGCGGCTATATACCAAACAACAGAAAAGTTAGACCCTACAGATGCTCAACAACTGTTAGACCATCCTATCCCTTATTGGGTAGAAAGGATGACAATTAATTATTTACAATCTCACGGCGGCCTAGCTGAAAAACAGGGTACAACTTGGAATTTAACTTTTCCCAATGGTGAACAATTGCATCATGCAGTCTTTACAGCTAAAGACGCTGCCACTATGCCCAATGCCCAACATTTAACTTTAGAAGATACCCGACTACGGGAACTGGTAACAGCTAAAACCTACTTTGTTCAAGGTCAACCAATTCCCCAGTTAAATTTACCAGAATTATCAGCCGATATCCAGGGTTTTTGGTCATTGTGGCGCATTGAAATTTATAATCCAGATTACCAACAACAGCGCATCATGTCACTGTTTCTCCATGATAACGGCCGAGTGTTTTTACCAACAGCCCGATACATTTGGGAACAGTTATTGACAGGAGAGATAGAAATTATCGAATATTTACAGGGAGAAAGAGCAACTCAGGCATTTACAAAAGTTTGGGAAGCTGCTGTAGTTCAAGGTCAACCCATTTATGAGGAATTAGTGCAGAAGCATCAGCAAAATCTTGACCAAGAACAGGAAAAATTTACTTATACTCTAGCAACACGGAAGCGAGCAATTGAACGTTTAGGACTGCCACAAGTAAGAGATTATCGCTTGGCACAATTAGCCCAAGAAGAACAAAAATGGCAGGAAATGATACAAATAAAAACAGTAGTAACACCAGAATTAGTACCACTGCTGCTAATTCGTATAGGTAATTAATTTATGAATTGGCGTGAACAAATCTTCCAAGAATTTACCCCACAAGTTGCCGCTTTAACCCTGGTTGCAGACCCCGATAATTTGGTGACAGAAGCTGAGGTGTTACAAGAAATCCAAGCTAGGGGTTTTGCGGTACTGTTGTTTGAAGATGCGATCGCCTTCCGCTACGTCTACGAATCCCAATACCGTCACCGCTTGGAACAGGGTCAAAGCATCGAATTAGTCATAATTTTTCCAGGAGAAGCTCAACAGCTAAATTCCCTTCCCTATGACTTGTTGCAGAATAGTAGACAAGTTAATTTCAGTTTAAATCAATTATTTCCCCACCTCAGTTACAGTATAGTAAATGCTTTAGACCGTAGCTATTTTGATGATTTATACCAAGCGCAAACAGATCACAATCCCCAAAATCTGGGTGATAACGCTACTAAGGATTTTATTCTGCGTTACGTCTTCAAGATTGCGCCAGAACAAATTAATCAAACAGTCGATTTATTGTTAATGTTACTGCGGCGACATTATCGCGGTCAAAGTCTACCCAGGATTCTAGACAATTATTTGATTCAGCAATTAAATAATATCTTCTCTTCTTCACGGGATGGTACACCAACAAAACGCTCCGAGAAGGAGAGCAGTACCAAAGGCGATCGCCTATTTTTTTCTCGCTGGCCTTTAGCAACTATTATTTCTAACCGCCAAGCTTTTTTCGCCTTTCTTCAAAAGCACTGGTTAGACTTTATTCAGCATCTATTTGCAAATTCACAACGAGTTGCTGAATCATCTGCCACTTATGGTAATTCAGCCTCAATTAACTTACCCTTTGACCACGAAGATATTCGTGTTTACATTGATAATCTATTTATAGAAGGATATTTGCAACCAATTAATGCTCATAACTTAGGAGTAACAACCGCCAAACTACAATTACATCCTTGGGTCAAAGCAGGTTTATCTTTAGATCCTACTATTGAACAAAGGCAACGCTATCAAAAATTACTGTCTGCTGTTAATTCCTCTGTCCCTAAACAAGATGCAAAGTACCAGGAATGGCTAAAATTTGCCCAGACTTGGGCAGAACTGATGGTGTTGTGGCAGCAACAACAAAAGTCAAATCGAGAGCAATCCTCAGTAACAGCAGGTGATTTTCCCATGCTGCAAACCAAGGTAGATGATAATTTTTTTCCCTGGGTTAATTTACACTACGGCAGTCTGTACAATCAGTTAGGTACAACTCCTGTGATGGTACACCAAATTCCTCGATTCTTGGCACGATATTGTGAAGCCGCAAAAACCAACAAAGTAGCCTTGGTAGTTGTAGATGGGTTAGCTTTTGATCAATGGTTAATTCTACAAAAAGTGTTACTTACACAACGGCCTCAGTGGCAGTTTTCTACTGAAGCTGTATTTGCCTGGATACCAACCATCACCTCAGTTTCACGACAGGCCATTTTTGCTGGTAAAGCTCCCTTTGCTTTTCCTAATAGTTTAGACACAACTGCCAAGGAAGCTAATCTCTGGAATCAATTCTGGCTTGACCAAGGTTTTCTTAACCTTGAGGTGGCTTATG
>NZ_VILD01000015.1:23658-41311 GCF_009712085.1 Anabaena sp. UHCC 0253 | reverse complement strand
TGGTTGATACAGTCGATAAGATTATGCACGGGATGCAGTTAGGTACGGCTGGAATGCATAATCAAGTCCACCAATGGGCAGAGCAGGGTTTTATGTCCAGTCTGCTAAACTTGTTGCTACAGCATAATTTCAAAGTTGTGATCACATCCGACCACGGCAATTTGGAAGCAACAGGTATTGGGCAACCAAAAGAAGGTGCGATCGCTGATTTACGTGGGGAACGAGTGAGGGTTTACCCAGACAACGTTCTCAGAGATAAAGTTAAAAGTGACTTTACTACCGCGATTGAGTGGCCAGCAATTGGATTACCAGTAAAATACTTACCACTACTCGCGCCAGGACGTACAGCTTTTATTCGCACAGGAGAGAAAATTGTCGGACATGGTGGTATTTCTTTAGAAGAGTTGGTAGTTCCATTTATTCAGGTTGAAGGTTGAACGAAATGAACAGACAAGTGCAAGTTGGCTTTAGTCAGCGCATTCAATTAGAATGGCTGGAATTTACGGCTCAACTTCTCTTAACTGGTTCAACTCGCTCCGAAATCCAAGCAGTAGTCAATAATTTTTTGGAAGATAAGCTTTCAGTTGGTAGCGAAAGTAAATCTAGTAGTCGAAGAAAAACAATTTCGATTCTATTGCGAACTTGGGTTGGCGTACCAGCTAATTTAGAACCTTTACGTAACGAAGCACTGGACTATCTGAGAACTCTTCCTGAAGACCAGCATCTAGCTGTGCATTGGGGAATGATAATGGCAGTTTACCCGTTTTTTGCAGTTGTGGCGGAAACAGTAGGTCGTCTTTTACGGTTACAAGGAACGGTAGCTGCGGTTTCTGTGCAGAGAAGAATTAAAGAGCAACTAGGGGAACGAGAAACTGTATCACGGGCAACCAGGCGTGTACTGCGCTGTTTTGTAGATTGGGGCGTGTTGCAAGATACCAATGAAAAAGGTATTTATGAAGCTGCATCAGTGCAATTTGTTGAGAATAGACAGTTGGCGGTTTGGTTAATAGAGGCAGCCTTAATTGCTAGTGATTCTAGTTCTAAGTCAATGAGTGCGATCGCTCAAACTCCTGCACTATTTCCTTTTACTATTAATCTCCTTAGTTTCCGCGATTTAGAAAATAACAAAAGATTAGAATGGTTTAATCAAGGATTTGATGAAAATATGGTGATGTTACGACATTAGGATTGACACTCTCCAACCTCTCCAATTATCAAAGCGTTCGCACAAGCGTCTCGCCAGAAATGGAGATTCTTGGTTCAATGAGTTCACTTAAACTTCCAGATAAATAATCTCGCAACAGCAGAGCAACAGAGCTAGTTGGAGCAAAACCGGGATACTGATACTGGCTGTAGCCCTCAATACTGTAGCCAAAAAAAGAGTACAAAAAGAGGACTGATGTAGTAGAGTTATAGTCTTCCAAAACAACAACTCAAAAGCTCGGATATTACCCATGTTCGATATCCTAACACTCTTACAGTGTATACTTTTTGAACTAAACTTTTCTAGGATTTTTCTTATTTCAGCAAATGACTTACATTCTGTGGGGGAGTAGCTAATAAGTGTGACTATTGAGCGTATTACACAAAAAATTCGTTTACAAGCAGGAGATCGTTTTATTCTCCTCTATGGAGCAAACACGAGTGATAGTTTTTGTAGTGACGATCTGATCCTACAAGACATTGAACAAGCATTCCATAGCTATCTTCAAGAGCAAGGCTATCAGCGGATTGCTTTCTATTCAGGGAATCGTAAGTTGTATTTTCTCGATTATGAATCCCGTAATCGCGCCCTTCTCCGTCCCCAAAATCCCTCTTCCGTTAGTGTTAATGATGATATCAAAGTAGTGCCAGGACCTTTAGGACGAAAAAAACGCTATTTAGGCAAAAAAGATCCACAACCTACTACTAATCAAACTCCTAATAATGCTCCAGCAATAACCCCTAATTATCAGCAGGTTCTCACACGTCCTACACGAATGCAAGATCGGGATGTACTTCCACTATTGCAAACATTTATGGAAGATAGCAGTCAAAGATCAGCAATTATATTTGCTAATCCTGAAGATTTACGCCAATTTGAACTACGTCGCTCACTCGATGGCACAATTGTTGAATGGTCCCGACTATTACCAACTAATCGTAATTTGTGCATCTTTATTTTCCATCAAGATACTTATAGTGAACTTCAAGATTTTTGCCAAGGGATTGGACTGACATTTTTAAGTAATTTATTATTAAATCGAGAGCGATCGCCAGATCAGGTAAATATTTGTCATGTTGGCACACCTACAGCCTCGGAAATTGGTAATTTGATTCAATGTTTACGTTTACAGGATGAACGAAAAATAATCGCCTGGACAGAATTAGATACCCTAATTACAGCCCTATCTCAAGAATCAAAACCGCTAAAATATTGGCATGATACCCTCTTACCTGTTCCTGAAATTTCTTTAAAACAGGCATATCTTCATAATTGGACAATCCAACCGCAACAACTATCTTTACCCACTGCGGAAGAATTAACCAATGCACTCCGTCAAAAGGTCATTGGCCACCAAGAACCAATTACCAATCTAGTTAAATTGGTGCGGGGGAAACTCGCAGCCCAAAAAAGTCCTAAACCTTTAGTAATTTTGTTACCTGGTCCAACTGGTACAGGTAAAACCGAACTAAGTAAAGCCTTAGCTGAAGCACTAAGCACAACATTACAACGGTGTGATATGGGGGAATATGGGGAAGAACATAAAGTTGCCAATCTTTTTGGATCTCCTCTTGGTTATCAAGGTGCAGAACAGGGTGGATGGCTACCTAACACTCTGCGGCATAATCAACAACGTTGTGTTTTACTATTCGATGAAATTGAAAAAGCCCATGCCTCTATTTGGCGACGGATGTTGGCATTTTTTGATGAAGGTAGAGCCAGTGATGCTAATGGTACAGCGATCGCTCCTAAAGATACCATTTGTTTATTAACCACCAATTTAGCAGGTGAACAAATTGCTGAAACTCCCAATCGTGCCAAAGAAATCCTCCAAAAAACAGGTTTTTTACCGCCAGAATTTATTGGCCGCATTGATAAAATACTTCCTCTTGGTCGGTTGGGACTCGCTGAACAAGCAGAGATGATTTTACGCTTGGTGAAACGGTTTACTGAAGATCGCTTTGGTATTGATTTAATAGTTGATAAAACTGCTTTAACAGCATTAGTAAAAAGCACCTATGAACAAGCGCAAAACTATGGCGGCAGAGGTATAAATGAAGCACTCAATGATTTATTTACAGATGAGTGTATTGAATTACAAACTCAGAGTATTACTCAAGCAGAATTAATAATTGAACATAACAAAATTTGCATTGTACCTGGTAATCGAGAACAACCCAAGATAGATTTTATGTCTCTTGCTGCTGCTTCAGGAAGACGTGACGATGTGACTCTGGAATCCTTGTTAGCAGAATTAGATGCAATGATTGGTTTGGCTTCTGTCAAGGCAGCTATGGGCGAATTTGTAGCCAGTGAACAAGCAAAACAACGATTAAGAAAAGCTGGTTTTGAGACAGATGATCGCATGAGTCGTCATTTGTTATTTTTAGGTAATCCGGGAACGGGTAAAACTACTGTAGCAACCTTAGTGGGTAAAATTCTCAAGGCTTTAGGCATACTCAAAAAAGGACAATTTGTTTCTGCAACCCGTGAATCATTGGTGGCACAATACCTGGGACAAACTGCACCCAAAACCCGCGCCAAGATAGAAGAAGCACTTGATGGTATTTTGTTCATTGATGAAGCTTATGCACTAGCATCACAGCACGGATCAGCAAATGATTATGGTCAAGAGGCAATTGATACTCTTGTACCGATGATGGAAAATTACCGCGATCGCCTAGTTGTGATTTTTGCGGGTTATACCCGTGAAATGCAGGGCTTTTTGGCCATGAATCCTGGTATTGAGTCGCGTATCGCCAAAACTATCGAATTTCCTGATTATACTGGTAATGAAATGCTGGAAATTTTCCTGTATTATTGCCGTACTAATAAACCAGCTTACGTTTGTCCACCTGATGTTAAACAAGCTGTGGGTGATCGCCTAAATTTGATGTATAACAACCGATCTCGTAATTTTGGTAATGCTAGGGATGTCCGCAATCTGTTTGAAGCAATGGTAAGATTACAACAAGTACGCCTAATCAGAGATAATCTTGAAGGTGAAGCAATGATTACGTTTAATGTGTATGATCTGCCTCCACTCAAGTAACGTAAGCAGAAATATATGCCTATCAGATGCCCTATTTGCCAAACCACATATTCAGAAATACCACCAAACTTTTGTACAGGTTGTGGATGGAATTTATCAGATCATATTACTGTCAATGGCAGTTTAGAACCTGGGAAAAATAGTCATAATATTGAGTGGGCAAAACGAGTCTGGGGGCGTAAGCAAGCCGCAGAACTAAGGGCAAAACAAGCAGAAAGTGCGATCGCTGATCGTCAAAACCAAATTGATGATTGTCAATCCCGAATTGAGTTATTAACAAGACGGTTAGAAAGACTGAATGTTGAGAAAGATCAAGTCTTAGAAAGTGCTAAACAAAGAGAAGAAAAGCGCGTTTGTCAATTAGAAACTGAAATTACTCAACTTCAACAAAACCTACAAAATACAGTTACAACAAATCAGGAACTTAAAACTGATTTGCAAAATCAATTGAGTGATCGCCAAGAACAAATTGAACTATTGCACCGACGTTTACAACAAATCACTACCGAAAAAGGGCAAATTCAAGACACTACTCAACAATTAAAAATAGAATTAGAAAAAGAAATATTACAGCTAAAAAACTTATTAAAAAACACAGAAGTAGTTAATGAACAAAATCAAACCAATCTGCAAAATCAACTGAGCGATCGCCAAGAACAAATTGAATTATTGCAGCGACATTTACAACAAGTAACTACCGAAAAAGAACAAGCCCAGAAACTAGGAACTAAAGTTGATAAATTACAACGCCGACTGCAAGTTATAGAAACCGATAATGAACAACTCGAAAGTAATTTACAAAATCAACAAATCCAAAATAATAACCTACAAAAGCAATTAGAAGACGCTAAACAACAACTTAAAGAACTTATTCAACGTGAACGGATGGCACAAGTGGCGCTTTCCCAGTGGTTACAGTCCGAACTATTTGATCAGTTTATTGCTGAAATAACAAACGTCACAGATCCGGCTGAAGCACTAGATCAGATTAAACAGCTTCAGAAAAAACGTCTCAACCAAGAATGGCAAAATCTCCCTGTTCACTCTCTTATTCTTGAAACTGTCATGGATTTATTAGCACAAAAGCCAATGCCAAAAGATCAACTACAGGCAATGTTAGAAAAATATCATGCTATTCTCTTAGTAGATGCCATTTTGACAGTACGTGCCGAACTTAAATATAATCGGATCATTCAAAGAGATGGTGTAGGAGATTACTTTCATAGTTTGTAGGAGATTAATGTAGTGACCTTTGATAGCAAGAAAATCAAAGTTGTGGCAGCCATTGACTTTGGAACATCGCGTTCAGGCTATGCCTATGCCTTTAAAGACGATAAACGGGTTATCGGGCGCTATGAATGGGACAAACAACCCTTTCAGTACATCAAAACTTTGACACAAAGCCTTTATAATGGCGATCGCAAGTTAGAAACATGGGGATATGCTGCCCTATCCCGATTAGCGGAACTGCGTCAAGCCAAAAACGCTAAAGACTACAGCTTTTTTCCTACCTTTAAAATGGCACTGCGAGAAAGCCGTAAACGTACTGATGAAGGTCCCATTGCCACAGCTAACAACGGACAAGAATTTCCAGTCATCAACCTTGTAGCTGATTACCTCCGTGAACTAGGTGGATTATTGCGTAAAGAACTAGATAACGCTACCAGTGGTGAACTCAAAAATAACGAAATTCTTTGGTGTTTAACCATTCCTGCTATCTGGAAGGATGATGAAAAATCTTTCATGCGTCGTGCTGCTATCAAAGCAGGACTAATTACTGGCAGCGATGATGACCGAGAACGCCTGTTACTGGTTCTCGAACCTGAAGCGGCCGCTATTTACTGTCAAGAAAAAGACCAAGCAGAACTAGAAGCTGGTAAACGCTTCATGGTTGTAGATTGTGGTGGTGGTACTGTTGATATTACAGTCCATGAGGTTTCCCCGCATGGTGGTCTAGATGAAGTAGCAGAAGGCAGTGGTGGAGCTTATGGTTCAACCTATGTGGACAAAGAGTTTCGGGAATATTTGGCAGGTAAACTAACTGCTCAAGCCTTAAACCGCTATGAAGAAGAAGATCCTATTGGTTGGTTAGAATTAATGGCAACCTGGGAACGGAAAAAGTGTGATTTTGACCCCACTACGACTAATACAACCTATTTTGAAATTCCTAACCGACTCTACAAAATTCTATCTAAAGACTATCCCCAGGTATTAGAAAAACTTGCTGATGAACAGGATGGTGATGATGACAAAGTTCATCTTGGTAAAGAAACCATGCAGGGACTTTTTGAACCTATATTGGATGGTTTGGTACGAAAAGTAAAAGAACAGTTTGTCCAGTTAGATGATCGCGGATGTGACATTCTATATCTGGTTGGTGGATTTTCTACATCCCCAGTTTTACGTCAACGGATTCAGCAGGAATTCGGGAGTCGGATTAAGGTTGTCATGCCATCAGATCCGGGTGCTGCTATCGTACAAGGAGCAGCTTCATTTGGTATCAATCCAGAAAGCATCCGCTCACGTCGTTCTCGCCTTACTTATGGTTGTCAAAGTTGTCAGCCATTCGATGAAAATCGCGATCGCCAGCAAAAAAGCAAACGACAATATTTTGAAGAACAAGATGGCTGGTATATTTCCAATCGTTTTAGTCCTTTTGTATTAGCGGGTGAGAGTGTTGATGTGAATGAAGTTGTCACCCACTCTTTTTTTCCTATGAGTGCTGATCAGCAGATATTAGTCTTCACATTTTATGGAACACGAAAAGATAACCCCCGTTATACAGATGAGGCAGATGTAGAGGAGTTGGGTAAGTTAGATGTTGATATTTCTTCAACTGTAGGGACACGCGATCGCCCTGTGGAAGTTTCCATGAATTTTGGTAAAACTGAGATTTCTATCACCGCTATAGATATCAAAACAGAAAAAACTTACAACACTACTTTGCGGTTTTCTTCTACCTACTCGATTGAATAAGGAAGGTTATACATGATGGAATTTCAAGAAACAAATAACTCACAGCCAGAAACATCTGGTACAGATAATACTCCAGATCCAAACCAACCTCCACAAGAATCAAATACAACTGGAGAAACTCCAGAAGCAGATACTCCAGTAAACAACGAGATAACAAATTCAGAATCTTCTACAACATCTGAACAAACCGAATATAATAAAAATTCTTCTCCTAATTCAGAGGGAAATGATGATGCAAGAAAAGAGTCTTTAGAATCTCTTGACACAACAAAAGAAAGATTTTTAGACAAAAAACCAATTGGACTTTTGGGTAGAATGGGTATGTTGCAGGGAAATGAAAGAATATACAATAACCTGGGGGAAGTTCTCGACTGGCTAAATGATATTAGTAGTGGTTATCAACTACATCCCCAAGATATTAATGGTGCTTGGGACGATACCAAAGCTGCACTAGATTTAATGGCTCGGTTATTAGATGATCTAGGAAAATATCGCCAAGATTTATCTGATAAAGAGGAATCCAATAAATTGCTTAAGCAGGAAAATCGTCAATTAAAGAAAGATAATCAGGACTGGAAAGAAAGTTACTACTCACTAGAGGAAAGACTTAGAAACACTATGGCAGAGAAAGACAATCTTTCTCGTATAAGACAAAATTCTGAAACAAACTATATACAACAGATTCAAAATCTTCGACAAGAATTGAGTCGTAAAATAGATACTTCTCATCAGCAAATTGATAAATTGAGAGACGAGGTTGCACTAATCACAAAAGAAAAGCAAGGTTTAGAGAAAAATTTAGCTGAATTAGAAGCAAGCAAAGGCAAACTTTTAGCAGAAGTAGCATCTGTTAAACGAAATACAGGTACACATTATGATGGAACAAGCGATCGCCCCCAGCATCATGTATTGACAGGTGAATATAAAACTCTCAAAGAGCAACATCTTGATCCTTTAGCAAATAGCTTGTTTAAATTGATGGTAACAAGCAACCCAGAACTCAAGCAACAACGTCGAGAAAAAGTCAATGATATTAAAGCTGATATCTCTGCTATTGTTCTGATTGGTGGACAGGCAATGATGCGAGGAGAAAGCACAAGTTCAATAGAACTACCATCAGGAATGCTCAATGAAATGCAAAATTTGTTTTGTCAAAAGCTGCCAATATTTGATATAAATCAATTACCACAAGTTTCAGAACTGCTGACAAAGGCAGCAAATCTCGCACAGGGAAAGGTTCAATATCCTGTTCCTGGCAAATGGCAAGAAGACGACTTTAAACAAGCTATAAGAGAATTGACAGAAAAACTTTGTCAAAAACTCCACTTTAATTTTACATCTCTCAACCAAGATATTCAAACTGAAATCCAGCAATCAATTAACAACGCTTTAATATTTCTGCAACGTGCTAACCTGGCAGATTCACCAGCTTTTTTGAGTCTCGATAGTGAAGGTGCGCCTTTCCGTTTCAATTATCACGAAGCCGCAAAAGGGTACGATGATGAGGGAAAAATCATTAAAGCAATTTATCCTGTTTATCTTGTCAATTCTGAAGCAAAAGTGAAAGCAATTGTTCTCACTGAACCAACAACAACTGGTCAAAGAAATCCAGATATTGCACCTAATAGTATCAGATATGAAACATTATCATTAACAGGAACATCATCGACTTCTCTCGTATCTGCAACAAAATCTTCGGAGATTAATGAAGATGAAAAAGAAAAAATTATTTCCCAGGGAATACTAAAAGGAAAACGTGAATCTCTCATTAAGAATGTGAGAACTAAATTCATTGATGTTCAATTTTATTATGGGGATAAAAATTCAGATAATGCACTCCTAGAAAAGTTAGCAAATATCACCAGTCTTGAGATAATTGAACAATTAGAAGATGAATTCCTTAAAGCATATCAATTAAAGCAGTTCCAAGAAAAAGTAACTTATTTGGTCGGCTAATTTTTTAGTTTTGAAGAATATAGGGATATTGTATGGAATGTCTCTACATAGGATTGTATTAGAAAAAACAACTAACAAGAGGAATATACTATGAGTGGTAGAAAAGAAAAATACGTCAGTGTTACTGAAACAGAATTAAGAAAATTACAAGAACAAGCAAGCAGACTGCGCTCTGTACAACAAGATTTACCAGAACGCCTCAATCGGATTCGTCAAGAAGCACAACAGGAAATGCAGCAACGTCTCGCACCATTAGAGCAACGGACTAAACAACAGGAGCAAGAATCTCAACGTTTACGCAGCAACCTAGCCGACCTCGAACGCAGCACTCAACAACGCTTAAAACAACAGCGTCAAGAGTTTCAACAATCCGTAAAAGAATCCGAAACTAGACAACAACAGGCACTTTCCCGTGAAAGCAATCGTTTAGAATCAGCCATGCAAACAGGTTTTCAAGAACAACGTAGCGAGTATCTTCGCATCACTTCTCAACAAAGAGAAGAATATATAAACCTAAATCAACAACTAGATCGCAAATTTTCCCAACTCATAGACGCAGAACGTCAAGCACGGGAAACAGGACAACGGATATTAGATCAAAAGATTGATCGTGTATTTGAAAATATTGAACAGGAAAGACAATATAAAGCGAAACTTGCTCAAGACTATCTAGCAGATGTTGAAGCAATTTACCAACAAATTGATCGTGATTACCAACATCAACGCTTTGCTCCCCATAAACTAGCTGATTTACGAAGGAATATAGATTTAGTCAAACAAAATATTGCTTCTGGAGCATCCGAAGCAGCGATCGCCACCTCTCAACAAACATACCTACAACTGGCTGATCTACGTCTTGAACTCGAACAAAAAGAGCAAGAATGGTTACTTTATTATAACGCAACCCTAGAAGATGTACGCACATTAATTACTGAAGCCCAAGCCCATCGTCAAGTAGAAATTGAATTTGGTGAAATCGGAAGCGAAGTTGAAATTTTTCGTGAAGAAGTAGATTATTGGACAGATGGACGTTTGAGCGCCTATGAGCAAAAACTTAATGCTTTGGAACAGCAACTCAAAAACGGTGAAAGTACCCTTACCACAGAAAAAATCAAGCAACTAGCAACCGAAATTGAAGCTTTACAACCTGAATTAGCAGAAATTGCCGAACAGGCTAAACTACAAATCATCCTCTCCCAAATGCGGGCAGAAATTGCTGATAAAGTAGTTGAACTACTAGGAGAATACGGCTATCAACTTGCTGATCCAGAGGGTGATGCAGCCTATGAAGGCTCTGATTATCGTAATGCTTATGTAGTTAAAGTTAAAAATATTGCTGGGGAAGAAGTAGTAACAGTCATTAGTCCTGAAAAAGAATTTGGAGCAAACAACGTTTCCATTAATGCTTTTAGCGATCGCTTGCAAGATGATCAACAACTACGTGAACGAGCAGAAGATATTTTTAACGCTCTCAATGAAGACGAAATCTTGCAATTTCAAGGTGAAACACAATGTCATGATCGGCCAAAAGAAGAATATCGGGATATGGAACAAGTCAAACGCCGTCAAGTCAATTCTTCCCAAACACAGCAGCGTTCTACACAGTCATAAATCTTGCCCTCACTATGACAACAAGCGACGATAAAATTCAGAAAATCGCCCTCGTTTTACAACATCTAGCAACCGCAGTCAAGAGCGATCGCGGATTGGAGAATTTCGACAATGTTGAGATTCCATTTCAATTAACTCAAGCTTGCATCCAATTATGGGCAGATTGCTTTTCTATACCTAGTTTGCAGAACTTAGCTAACGCCGATCCTGATGCTTTAGAAGCATGGGCGATCGCTCTTAATACCACCCTGCAAATACAGCTAGGCATTTTAAACCAGTGGTTGCCATTATTAAGTATCCCCTCTCTACCTGCCAAATTACAGGAAAAAGCCCAACAGCGTACCTCCGAATTACATCAAATTGCTAATCAAAAAGGTGCATTGCTCCAAGCTGCTCCTAAATTATTAGCGCAGGAAAAAGAATTGCGTAATGCTGCGGCAGAACTCTTAAATTTACGAGCAAAAGTTGATGAATTAAAAGGTATTGAAACAGAAGTAAGTACAACTGATTTAGCAAAATTAAGAGCAGAAGTTCTCCGAAAAGAAACTGAGATACTACCGCTATATGAACAAAAAGCAGATATTGAAAAGCAAATAGCCTACTGGCATCAACAACAACAAATTTTAAAGCAAGAAATTGAACAACAAAAATTCGGACAAGAGCAGCAAAAGTTGGGGATTTTAAATCAAATTCACAAATTACTTAATCTCACAGAAACTGCTAAAGCAGAATTAAGTATTCCCCTAGCCGCAGCCTTGGAAAATCTCGAATCTCAACGTAACGAATATAATCAACAGTGGGAACATCTACAAGAAAGCATTATTGCCTATAATCAATATCGTAAAGAAACAGAAACAATTTGTGCTGATCTCAATGCTCACTATCAAATTGATGCAGTTTTACAAAAAAGATTACCTATTAATCGGCATCGAATGGAAACCCTGATTCAAACTATTCAACAAAGTTTAACTGAACTAGATTGTGAACTAAAAGCTGCTCAGGCACAACATGAAAGATCGCAACAAAAGCAATACATCACCTTTGGCAAGTAACTGAAAAATAGTCGGTTTTAACCGACTTTAGCTTTTAGACAGGGAATAAATTCCCTGGCTTCTAGTTTCTGAGACATCAATTGACGTTAAATTAACACCAATACCAATTCCCAATGACTCTGATCAATCTTGCTGATTTTTGTCCTGCAACTCGCGTCCTTGGTCCAGGATTACGCTTTGTACTGTGGGTACAAGGTTGCTGTTTCCGCTGTCCAGGGTGTGTTTCTCCCGATACAATTCCTCAAGTAACGGCAACTCTCATTGAACCAAAAGAAATCGTTCAAGCGATTCTCAGTAACCCCCAGTTAGATGGGATCACCATATCGGGAGGAGAACCGATGCTTCAAGCCCCAGCACTTAATGAACTATTTGCGCTTATACGCCAGGAGAGCGACCTTTCGATTATGTGCTACACAGGCTTTACCCTTGCTCAACTACAGGCCAAACATGATCCACAAATTAATAGAATGCTTTCATATATAGATGTTCTCATTGATGGATTATATATTCAAGAGCAAAATGATAATCGTGGTTGGCGTGGATCTAGTAATCAGGTAGTACATTTTTTAACTGCACGTCATTTACAAGATGGAGCTTTATTTACTGAACGCAAACGGGATATTGAGCTATATTTGCGGAATGATAATGCTTTGATGGTGGGTGTACCACCTGTGAAATTTTCTAACCAATTTTCGGATATCATTGCATCTACGTCTGGAAAACAATTTCTTTCAGGGAAAAATGAGGGTTCACTGTGAGGTCTAGATTTAGCGAACAATGGCATTGAGCCGAGATCCCTGCTCAATGCCACCTGAGTTCGATGTAAATAAAAAGTCTAAAAGTGGGTAACAGCAATAGTTATGTCAATAAGTATTGGTTATTGAGAATTAAAGGTTACGCCAAAAAGTTCTCAAAAAATTAATTTTTTGAAATGTATTTACTATTAGGTAATATTGATATTTAATTGGTAATTAAGCTAATAAAACTGGTAAGTTTTCAATTTCATTTTCATCAAATCTTAAAGAAGGTTTTTTGGGTTGCCAAGTATAAGCAATTAAAGCAGCAACAACATTAACCATGAAATTAGTAACACTTCGATGTCGAGAATGAGCAAGTTGTGAAATATTCTTGAGTTGGTCATTAACAGTTTCAATTAAAGAGCGTTTTCGGAGCATTAATTTCTCCTCAAGGGACAATAGCTTATTCCGCATATTTTTCTTGAAAGGAGTGATTAGTTTGAGTCCATTAGACCAAAGTTCAAGCCAGAGTTTTTGAGAAATATATCCTTTGTCTCCAAATATTTTCCCAAATAAGTTCTTAGTCAAAGTGGGAACAGGTTTTCGGTCATCTGTATTTCCAGGAGTAATTTGAAACGCAAGTAGCTCTCCTTGATCATTAATAATCAAATGAAGTTTAAACCCAAAATACCAACAAATAGAACTTTTACCCCAGCCAGCTAAATCTTTAAAGACCTTATTTTTCTTCGCTCTTTTAGAATGACAAATAGGAATAGAGGTACTATCAATAAAACTTATACCTGTGTTGAGTCCTTTTCGTGTGTTCAGATAATACATCAACGGAATTAAAGCATTTGGCATTAATTCAACAAATCTTTGATAACTCACTAAATTGGGAAATTCAGCTTGGCAATATTTGAAGATATGCTTCAGGTAATAATCTTTAAAATTGCGGTAACTAGAGCGATGAAAATACACAATTATTGTCATAATTTCACTTAGACATAATCGGCTGGGTCTAATTCTTTTTTTTATTTGGGATGGGATAACTTGAGCTTGAAATATTGGCTCAAAATAGGCACAAAAATCATCAATTTCACAGAAAATAGTTTCTAATTCCATGAGTTATAATCATTAATTTTCTTTAATTAAACCTATTCTATTGTCCCTAATTTGAGGTACTTTGAGTTTGTATTCAAATAGTATTCGTAATATAAATTTAGATTTTGTTATGAAAATTTACTTAAATCTAGGCTGGTTTCCTAGTAATTCTCAATAATTAAGGTTTATTGAGAATATGGGATCTCTCCAGAAAAGCCTCTAACCCTTTTGAATACTCATTTTTAGCTGATTTTCTTACATCGAACTCAGGTAATGCCAGGTAATGTTGTAAGCATCCGATTATTCTACTGCATTATGTACCCTGCTTTACTAATTGAAGTGCAAATTGAAAAGAGGAATAATCAACCCAAATAAAATACATCAAAAAGCCTACTACTTTACATCAAATGATGGGTTTTAAATAGCTAAATAAAGTGTAAAAATACAACTGACACATTTAATAAAAATTGAAAATAAAATTCAACGGTAGTTAATCATAACCTAACTCAGATAAAAGGCAGTTTGCAGTTTATCTCTTTCGTTACCAGAATATCTTCAAAATTGAAGCAAATCATTGCTTAATTTATGACTAGAAAAAGGAAAAAAATCACCGTGAATGAAAATGAACAGAATCAATCAAATGAAGATACTACACAAAATCAACAAGTAACAACAGATACTGAAACAGTAGAAAATAAAACTGATCCAACAGGAAGAATAGTAATTATCACCGGTGATAAAGGAGGTGTCGGGAAATCCACGTTTGCAAGGGGATTGCTACATTTATATATCAACAAACAGTTAAAATATTTGGCTTATGACTCAGATCATCGTAATGCCCAATTGTATAGACATTACGACTCAGCACAACCTGGAGTCAAACTACTTGATATTTTCACAAGAGGTGGTGCAGATGACTTACTAATAGACTTAGAAAAAGAACTTCCCCCATTGGTATTAGTAGATTTACCCGCCCAATCAGGTCTGTTTTTTGAGAATTTTGAGAAAGATTTAGGTGTATTTGATGCTGTCAAAGGCTTAGGATACAGAGTCACAATGGTAAGTGTACTATCTAGGGTAAAAGACTCAGTAAATATATTACGAATTCTTCACAAATATTGTGGCGATCGCGTTGATTATGTAGTTGTAAAAAACCTGTTCCACGGTGAAGCTGATAAGTTTGAACGCTATGACAATTCCGATACTCGCACCACACTTTTGGCAGATGGTGCGGTAGAAATTAAAATGCCAGATTTGTTTTTCAAACCCTATGACTATATTGATGAAAAAAACTTGACTTTTAGTGAAGTTTTAGAGGATAAAGAAGCGAATATTGTCATCAAATCTCGTGTTTCAGCTTGGTTGAAAGAATTTGAGCAAAGCGTGTTGAATGCTAATGAATTATTGGGGATAAAAGAAAATGCAGTCATCACAGATCAAGCCGCATAGCCAAAATAATCCAGGAATTATCCCCAATCCTAAACGACTGGTAATGACGGTTGGTGATGCTAGGGTAGGTAAGTCAACAACAGCACGTTTGTTGATAGAAATTTATCTAGAATCACAACTAAATCTCAGAGTTTATTACAGTGGTAATCGCAATAAGTTATATGCTTATCAGCTATTATTACCTATTGCTCAATTGCCCTTAACACAAGGTGGTGCAGACCAATTATTAATTGATTTAGAGAGTTTTTCTGATGTGCAAGTAGCTCTGAGTGATTTACCTGGACAAAGTTTTGAAGAATTCCGACAATTTGCACAAGAAGTCATGCTTTGGGATGCGATTGCTCAATTAGGTTATCGTATCACCTTTGTGCATCCAATTTCTTATCGGAGAGATTGTACAGATTATCTACAAGAGCTTTTTAATTGTTATGGAAATAAAGCAGACTACATCATTATCAAAAATCTGTATTTTGGTGACGAATTTCCTTACTATGATGGTTCTGATATCCAACAGCGTATCCAAGCAAGTGGAAACAATGAGTTATATTTGGGCAAGTTATGGAAAGATACTTATGAATTATTAGAATCTCTGGATTCACCTTATAACTATGGTATCCAAAATTCTGAAATAGATTCTATGAACCGTTCTCGTGTCTTTAATTGGATGGAAGAATTTAGTGAGCAAATTAAGAATAATAAACATATTGGGGAATTATTGGGCTTATTGAACATTACATCAGCAGTGGATTTACAAAATCAATTAAATAGCGACTTTTAAACTTTGTTGTAAATATTCAAAATCAGGAACAAGTGGGAATAAAATTATGCGTAGAAAAATCATAATTTAGAACGACTTTAGGATTTCTACCCAATTAATATGAAGCTGCATACAAGTAATAGGACAAAATTAATTACACAAACATCTGGACTAAAATTTTTGACTGACAGAGAATTAGTAAATAACCAATATGTAATTAATTCTGTCTGTTTCAGCACAATAAAAAACTGACATATAGGAATCAGGTTTGATTACTACAAGTAGGTGAACACAATAAAACCAATCTGTGTAAAGAAAAGTAAAATTGCCCAAAACTTCTTCACTTTTGCCTCTTGCCCTGCCATAGGTTACTGAGTGAAGTCGTTAGCGTAGCGTGGCGTTTAGCCATAGTAACGACAATTTTCAACGCCAACCTACTTATGATCTCTATAAAGAAACTTAAAAAAGGCACATGAACTTATGAACACCTCTGTAGAAGCTTCTTTAGATACAACATTAGCAGGACAATCAGATCATTTTAAACAGAAGGTTCTCGATGTAGTGAGACGTTCTGGTATCAATCCTAAAGACCCATTGTTTTTGGTATTAAGTTCCCTGGGTAAATTTGAGGTCTTAATGGAAGACATTCCCGGTAAACTTAATACTGTAGTCGAGGGTTGGACAACAGAAATAGATGACAAACTTGATAAAGCATCAAGTGTAGCCATTGTTCAACAAAAAAGTGCGATCGCTAAAGCAGCATCAACCTTGTTGAGTAAAACTGAGCAAAAAAAATCTAGATCCGTCTTTAGTCCTTTAATAGCCGCTGCCCTGGTATTATCTGGTGTGTTTGGTGTTGTTATGCTGGCTGGTAATATAATTTTTATTTGGAAAGGTAGAGGGTTAACAGAACCAGTTCGCTTAACTGTAGAAGAACAAGAAACTTTGAATTGGGCTAAGTCAAAAGACGGAGAATTTGCTCGTCAAATTATGAAATGGAACGATTTTGACCTGAGTGTTTGTCGAGCCAAAAAAGCTCAATTGAAAGGCAGATGTATGATTTGGGTTGTGAATAATGACGAGCGACAACGTTATCTAGAGCAATTAAATCAAAAATCAAAATCAAGCCGTTAAACCAATTTCGCCCATTTCAGGACTATCTATCAGTCCTTCTACAATTGCTTTCGTAGCAGCTTGAGCGCGGTTTTGACAATCGAGTTTAGTTAGAATGCGATGGACATGAGACCTCACAGTACCTACACTCAAAAAAAGCTTGTCGGCAATTTGATTATTTCTATCACCAATAGCAATCATTTGCAAAATCTCTAATTCCCTAGAACTAAGGGAATATTGCCGGCACACTCGTTTTATTTTTAGACTGGGAGTAACTACTAACCCACATTCCGCAGATGTAACTCAGATTATTGATATTTTTGAAAAATCCCAGCCAGGAAAATTTTATTTACCTAATTTTTCTGGTTGAGTTTAACTTTATCTACCAAAAAATAGAGAATATTACCGAAATTAATTTCGCTAGGTTTTAAAATAGATTCTCTCTCTCAATTAAAATAGTCATTTCGGCTTAAATAAACATGACAATTACAGCAAAAAATATTTTCACTCTTTGCTAAAAATTTCTATTTACTAATTTTATCGATCACTATCTACATCTTTTTTGGTCTAATAAACTCTCATCAAATAATTAGATAATATTTACTACAACTCCTTCCTAAATACCTGACAATCTTTTCACGTTCC
>NZ_VILD01000015.1:2698-22635 GCF_009712085.1 Anabaena sp. UHCC 0253 | reverse complement strand
TCTCTATTTGATTTGATTATTTTAACAAATAAAAGCCTGAAATCTTTGCTAGGCAATCTTTTCAGGCTTTTATTTATGAAAATTTTTAATTCCTAAATTTGCTTTAGTATCTGCGGAATGTGGGTACTAATTGTTGAATTTGAAAATTTTGAATTAATATTTTAGCGATCGCAGAATCTAACCAATTTCCTCCTTTGTGTGTCAGATAAATAGCTTCTGCTAACTTTTCTTTGGCTATCGTCCTTGTGCAATATGAATCTGTACCTGCTGCGAAAGCTTCTCTAACAGAGTCTTCCATAGCTTGAGCATTAAAAATCACTATTTTAGTGCTTGGTGATACTTGTTTAATTTGTTTTACGACTTCAATACCACTATCATCTGGAAGATGCAGATTAACAAGAGCTATGTGTGGAGTATAAGTTTTTATTAGTTTGATCCCTTCTGATGCTGTTTCAGCTTCCCCACAAATCTCGATATCATGAGCAGCAGTAAGTAACACATTGATACCATATCTACTCAACTCATGGTCATCGATAATTACTGTTTTTATCATGTTGTTCACCTACTATGTTTGCGGTTTCTTCTGATTTGGCAGTATTAATGATGATATCTAGAAATGCTAACTTATCTATTAAGTTAGATAGATGACAAATATATTAATTTAATATTTTCTTAAGATTTATCCATAGAGCGAAATCTATGGGTGTGTTAAATAATCATCAAGAAGGGGAAATTTAAATAATTTCTATACCAAACAACAGTCTAAAGATAGATTTTTAGAAAATTTTCAGTGTTTAGACTGGATGGTATAACAATTTTTGTATCTTCCTTACGGCGTAGTCTAAAGATGGATTTGCATGAACAAAATACAAAATTATTTTTTATACCTTTTGATAGGGATAAAATTTAAAGGGTTAGGTATAATATGTTTATCACCGATGCTCTTTTTATTTTCTGTTCATGCTGTTTTTGCTGCTAAAAAGTTCGCACTTCTAGATATCACATCCAAAATATCTGCTGGTTCAAGCAGAGTAATTTGTGCCAAAACTTCCTGTTTAATATCCTCAACAGGACGATTTTTAAGATTTCTGGCATAATTCAATGTACTATTTTCGCAACATTCACGGTAGCTAGATAAGGATATATGACCATCCAAATACTGTTGCAACAATTCACTATCTCCACCACTGACTTGTGCCAGACGAAAGAAATTTTTAGAGTCAGCTTCAGGAACAACTTTCGCTTTTAACCATCTGTATACGGTTGTGGCATCAACACCTATTCTTTCAGCTAACTTTTTTTGAGTCCAGCCTTCTTGTAGTAACTGTTCAATTAACTGAGCTAATCGTTTTTGACGTTCTTGCATAGTAGAAAACCTGGTTCTACCAGTTATAAAATTTACTTTTTATCCCACTTTATATTTATCTGATTACGTTGGCGGATTCAAATAACTGATATCTAATCGCTGAATTTGGTTTACAGTAAGGATTTTGGATGAAATAACCTATAATTCTCGGTTATTGTTTTGGTGTATGACAAGAAACCTCAAAGAAGGTTGACACCTTATTAAATCCACGATTCTAACCGCTACATAAAGCTTTTAGATTTTTGTGATCCATTCACCAACGGTCTGCTTATCTAGGCACAAGAGTGTCCCAAGGCTCAAAGTGGATAAGACTTGCTTACTCATTTTATTCACTAATTTAAGACTAAATCTCTTTCCTTTACAAGAGTTTGAGAAAAATAATCTGAAGAAGTGCTGACAACAAGCCGATCAAACATTTTGGATCACATCAGAAATTAAATTATTAAGAAATAATAAGTAATCATGCAACTTAAACTGCATTATGCAACCATAATTATTGCAGGGTGCAGAAGTTACAAAATGTACTTTAGAAAGCATCCGTCAACAAACAAGGTGTCATCGCTATGACGTATATGACGGACTTCAATCAAACTTCTATTAGTGGAGGAGAGAACCAAATAAGGTCATCCTCTAATTCTACCGTCTTTGTGGATACACAAAATTTTACTTTTATCCAAGACCAAGATAGTGATCCAATCGGTCTGGAGACTAACTCTGAAAAAAATCAGGCTGATAGTCAAAACCTATCGAATATAGAACATCAGCCCAATGAAGCTGATAGCTTACCTGGTGGAAAACGCTCTGGTGTGGAGGAGGAATCAGCCATAGCCCTAGAATTAGGTACTTTGGAAAGCAGAATTGAAAAGGGTTTAAGAGCTTTTTGGGACATCGGACAATCTTTGGGTCAAATTCGAGATAAACAGCTTTATCGGCAAAGTTACAAAACCTTTGATGAATATTGCCTTAACCGTTGGGAGATGTCCCGACGATCTGCTTATCGCTTGATACAAGCTGCATTGGTTTATGAAAATGTGACCCGTGGATCACAAAGTTTTGTAAATGTGATCCATGGATCACAAAATCCTGAAACTATAACTTGTGGATCACAAAGTTTTGTAAATGTGACCCATGGATCACAAAATCAAATTCTGCCTACGAACGAACGCCAAATCAGACCTTTAGTAACACTACCACTAGAAAAACAACGCGAGGCTTGGGCTAAAGCAGTTTCTACAGCCCCTAATGGAAAAGTTACATCTGCTCACGTTGCCCAAGTAGCCAGAGAGTACCATCGTGAGAACTCAGCAAATAAATCTAGGCAAAAGCATTCTTTTGAACAACAACACCAATCAACTGATAATTCTAACCGTAGTTGCTGGAATTGCCGTCATTCTAGTCAAGAGTTGATAAAAGATGATCACCAAAGTTTTTATTGCGATCGCCTGGGTAAGTTAAGTTTTGTTGAAAAAGACGGCAACGAACGGGGTGCAGAATGTGAATACTGGACTTACCGCTTTGGAGAATCATCGGAAGTCAGAAATAATTTAGTCCCCTTACGAGAAACTTTCAACTTGACTTTACAACTGCCAGCATACTTGCAACCATTAATACAAGATGCTGCTAAAAAGTCAGATTTAGCAGTAATGGAATGGGTAGCAAAACTTGTGGAAGAGGCAATTTCCAAAAAGAATGCTCTTCAAAATAGAGATATTCACCAAAATTTTATAGACATTACAGTTTCAGAAGTTGCCTGATATTCAGGAATTTTAAGCCAAAAGAAACTATTTGGGGTAAATAGAACTGGCAATAAAAATAAAACTTTCTAATAAATTGCGTGGCGTAGCCGTAGCTTAATCAGGATTAATACAAAAAGATTGTTTGTTGAAACTGGGTAGTTAAGTTCAATACCTTCGCCAAAATCCTGAAACCCTATTGATATGGTCACGATTTTATTGGCCTTGGGATTTATATTTGGATATTTGGCCAATTTGGGAAGGTATTGTAAGTTGCAAGTCTTATAAATTTAGCAATTCATTAATACTAAATTTTAAAGATGTATGGGTTTTTCTTGTATACCCATATATCTGTCATATTCACAGGTAAGTTTTATCAGTATTGGCAGCGAAATGCAACTTCTGATCAGGTCAAGATTTGGTAATTTTGGGGAGGACAGTTTTGGTATCAATAGGAGAGAATAGTAAGAGGCATCCCAAACCTGAATTATCAGGCTGCCAACTAGGAATCGCTGGTCTACAAATACCGCAAACACCAAAAGCTACTAAACGATTTAGGAAAGCTAAAAACCTTCCTTTCACAGAACAACCACTATTTATAAACAATAACTACGAGATGACAGCTACAGGTGCGCCAATTATTAGTGCTACCCAAGCATACCTTAAACAACCTGATTGGAATAAATATAGTGATGGCAAGCTTTACTTCTCAAAAGAATTTGGTAAAGGTCGTTATATCGAGTTTTACATACTTCACCAACAAGCACATCAACCACAATATATTTTAGACAGTGCAGAATATCAAATCCTGGAAAAGTATGGTGTAATGGCTGCTAGATTACACGCAATATTTGCTACTTATGCTGCACAACAAAAAGAACCTTGGAAAGAGCCTTTTATCCTGCGTGGTTCAGAACTAATTAAGACGCTACAAATATATAAAAGTAAAAAACTCAGTAAATCACAAAAACTCAAAGCTATAGCAGATTTAGCTATGGTTGTGGGTACTTTGGGAGCAGTTATTCAATGGTACGAAGGCGATTTAAATATTTGTATTAAAGAACGTTGCTTACTTTGGATGGTAAGTGTACAGGAATATAGTCAACCAAATTTATTTCAAGAACCAGAAGATTTATTAGAAGTTATTATTCGTGTACAGCCCGGATTGTGGACTTATAATTTTCTCAATGCTGAAGGAGAAAAATCAAAAACTGCCCTCTATCAATGTGGGTTTATGCCTAAGCAAGTCTTTGATTTAGATCCACATCAACATAAATTAGCCTTCAGCCTAGCTTTGTACATTATTCAAAATAGTCGCGCTCATAAAAATGGTACTTACACAATTCATAATTTATTGAGTAATATCTTACCAGCTTCTCAAATTGAGAAGGCAGTGAGTGATTATCGGTATGGTTGGCGATTAAAAGAAGATTTAGAAGAAGCTTTTCTGCTATTAAAAGATAAGGTTAATATGACGATTGAATTTGATGATATAACCTACCCAATGTGGTTAAGACCTTTGTGGGCAATACCAGATGAAATAGCTAATTTATCTGCTAAGGAGAGAAATCAGCAGCTACTAGGAAATAAAAAGTTACCAGATAATTATATTCAAAATATTTTATTACCTGCTAAGTTAAGTTTTAAGTTACCTTCTTCACAGATAAATAATAATAAATCAGTAAACAATCAAAAAAATACAAAATCTAATAAAGCTGGTGTAAAAATACAAAATTCGGTTGATGTTGTCATAAATAATTCTAGCGTAGCTAAAACTTCGGGAGTAAGTAATGGTAAAGTAACAGTTAGGGATATACCTGTTATCAAGGAAATAAATGGCAGCTTGGTTAAACAAATGAGAACAGCTAAAAAAATAAGTCAAAGAGACTTTGCTAATGCTGTAGGTATGAGTCAAAGCTGGGTCAGGGATATTGAGACTAAGGGTAAGGATGCACCTATTCCTGAAAAGTATACTGCTATAATTAAAGAGGTTTTAAATTTTAGATAAGCTGTTGAGAATCATGAGGTAATAGCAATGGCTTATAGCGATTTTAGCTTAACTAACTTTAGGAATAATTTTCATATTACAATTAAGGAAGAAATTGATTTATTTGCTGCTGTAGAACCTATAGAACTCAGTGAAAAGTTAACCAGCACTTTGGAAGAAACTACAGAACTCGCATTAGCAATAAATACGGAAAAAGCACGCTCAGAAATGATTATTACACCAATTTTATTAGAAGTAAGGCGTAAGGCTAATTATCAAATTAGTTTATTTTCTGGTACGGATTTTAATGTTGATATTGAGAGAGGTTTAAATGGTTATTGTGATTTTGTTATCAGTCGTTCTAGGGAACAGTTAACAATTAATGCTCCTGTACTAATTATTGTAGAAGCTAAAAATGAAAATATTAAAGGTGGTTTGGGTCAATGTGCAGCAGCAATGTTAGCAGCACAATTGTTTAATGAACAGGAAGGTAATGAAATTAAAACTATTTATGGGGCTGTGACAACAGGAGATATATGGAAATTCTTGAAGTTGGAAGGGACTGATATATTTATTGATTTGAATAATTATTATATTAAGGAGTTAAACAAGATTTTAGGTATTTTGTGTCAAGGGGTTGAGGGTTAAATTTAACTTCATCAATATTATCTGTTGATATTGGTTCTCCTGAAAGAATACCAATAACATTTAATAATGGATCTTCTATCGTTTCGACTATTACTGGAGTACATAAGCCTTAATCAACAAGATAAACTGCTAATTCATTTTCCTCATTATCATAAAACCTCACTTCAATTCCCGCAGCTTGAGAAATCCAATTTGCATTATTAAAATATTCTGGAACTGAAAAACCTTCTGCTTGATAGGTACGATACCAAACTTTTGTTGTATTATTCCATCCATAACCTTCAGCATTCAACAAATTCTTAATTGTGTAAGTACCATTGCTACCTTTACCAACCTGATTACTAATTTTAACAGTAATATACCGTGTATTTCCTACACCAATAAAAGGTTTATAATCTGACCAATTTAATACAGAAATTTCCGTTTTGCTGTTTAATTCTTCAAGGAAAAGTGATGAATTTTTACTTTCTGTAACAATAAATAAAGTTTCAACTGCACGAGTTAAAGCTACATAAAATAAACGTCTTTCTTCATTTACTACAGACTCAATGCTATCACCAAACACACGGGTAAACATTAAATCAGGATGTATCAAGGGATAACAACGAGGAATAGCATCAAGTATTATGACTACATCTTTTTGAAGACCTTTATATTTATGTGCAGTTGATATAGTTACTGATTTTCTTGATTCTTCAGGAAGGTATGAGCGCACTAATTCTAAAAAGCTATCAAGTGTACCATTTTTATATTTACTCTTTTGATTTTTATAATTCACATACCAAAGTAAACTATTTTTTCGACTGAGTAATACTACTTTTTTACCTTCTTTAATAGTCTTGTTAATTAGACGTAAAATAGCAGGTGTTATATTGTCCCCAGGATAATTTTCTTGCTCTGTGGGAGTTGGTTCAAAGCTGGACATATCAGCAATATTTACTATTCCTGACATGGTTTTATGAGCGCGAGCAGGAGTACCCAATCCTTGCATTAACTTATTACCAATACCAACAATAGAATAAGCTGAACGGTAATTTGTAGATATATTTAATTGCTGTGATGGTTGGAAAAATTGGTGAAAATTCTGATAAAATCGGAGGTCAGAACCAGCAAAACCATTTATTGCTTGCCAGTCATCACCAACGCAGAAAAAAAGTGCTTGAGGATTTTGCTTTCTGATAGCTTCTATTAGATTATAGAATAGTTCCGAAAAGTCTTGATATTCATCAATCATGATGTATCTGAGACTCTTTAAATCACCAGTTCCTGATTTACGGCGAAATATAGTTTGTCCTGATGCAAGTACCTGTACAGCTTTTTGCATTAGTCCATCAAAATCTTCTTCACCTCTATCCTCAAGACATCTTAAATAGGATTTATAAAATCTATATGCTAAATCCAAAAATTGTTTTTCAATCTTACTCACACATTCATGTTTATAAATAATTTTTCCTAACTCTTCTGAAGTTAAAGAAAGTTTACGGCATCGTTGAATAAATCTTTTTACTACTGTCGTAAATCTATCTATTGATCTATCTTTTATCCTTAACCAAATTGTTTCTTCACTCAGTCGGTTACATTGAATACCTAAATTTTCTAACTTATCCTTGAGTAATTTACAAAAAACTTCTGCTCCTTGATCTTGAAGAGGTCTTGGTGATAATGCTATTAACTGCCAGTTGGGACGATTTGCCCAATATTCTCGCTTTTCATGGGACATATCATCATAATCTGGATCTCCTTCTAGTCCAAAATATTCAATAACTATTCCCTGTTTTTCTCCAGTTAATATTGTAAAATCAGGACGGTAATTTATGCCATTCCACCAAAAGTTACGCTCATATTTGTATGGAATATTATGTTCAAATAAAAAGTCAGCAATTAGTTTTTCACCAAAAGATTTATAGTAGTTACCATCAATTCCTTCTCTTGGCAATGAGCGACGATAACGAAGCATTTCTTCTGGAGTTTTATCATAGCCACCTGAAATTATCCGCTCCCAGTCTTCACGAAATGCTGCCATCATCAAGTCGCGTATTTTTGCATAAAATATTTTGTCGCGTAAGTAATCATTAATTACAATTTGTAGAGCGCGGCTTTGCTTCTGTTCTCCATCTGGTTCATCAAAAAGAATATTTTCGGGATGAACTAAGGCATAAGCTAAGGCATGGAAAGTCATTGTATGGGGAACAGAATTTTGTAATTGTAAAGTTAGACGTTCTCGCATTTCGGTGGCTGCTTTGCGATTGAAGGCTAAAAGTAACATTTGCCCTGGTGCAATACCACAATGTTTCTGTAAAAATATCGCTCGGTTGACTAAGGTTGATGTTTTACCACTACCAGCCCTAGCTATTACTTGTACATGATTTTCAATAGTGCCAATTGCTGCTGCTTGTTCAAGGTCATGAGAAAAGTTTAAATTTGTTTTTACCCAATTTTGTATGTATTTTGATTTTTCAGATTTATATTCTTGAAATGATATGTATTCGGTACAATGAAGTTGATAAAAGTTGTCGGCATTAAGAAAGTTATTTTCAAATTCGTCTTTTATGTTTTGTAATAAAGATAGTTTTTTGGCATTCCTTCTTTCAGATTCTAATCTTTGAGCCTCGCGCCTTTCAATTTCTCGTTTTTCTGCTTCCAGTTTTTGAGCCTCGCGCCTTTCAATTTCTCGTTTTTCTGCTTGATTTTTTTCAGTTTTAACAGATTCTATAATTTCTTCAAAAGCAAGACGTTTATTTATATCATCAAAAATCAAAAAAATAGAAGGATATATTTCGCCAAATTCTTTTAATAATATTTCTTTTTCGTATCTAAAAAATCTATTTCCTCTGTTTATTGATAAGTAATATCCTGATATTTCATCAGTATCCGTATTTACAGAATTAACCTTTGCTCTCCCTAGAACAAAATGTCGAATTTCTCTCCCTAGAAGACTTATTAAGCAATTATTCTTGTCTCTATCATTAAGTTTAAAAAGAACCTGAATACTGTTAATCTCCACACTATTAGTAGTATCCATAAACACACCTCTATCATAATCAGCAATTGTGACTAAATTGCTACCATGATTATTTTAGGTCTTTAAATCTTCAATTTTTACTATTGGTTCATAATTTGTGTCACTAATACGGGCAATTCAATTACTTGCATAACCGCTCTGCGATCGCCACCCCCCCCATTAGCGATAAACATCCAGCTTACTGACAATAACAAAGCTCTAAGCCCTTGATATTGCGTTCAAAAATAAAAACTACTCACCATTATTGAGAATAAACAAGGGGTAATTTTCGACTACTCAATAACTCCCCCTCAAGGAATTATCACCAACACCACAGTGAGGAGCGATCGCTAAATCCCCCACTCGTGATAAACATTCAGCTTATTGACAATAACAAAGTTTAAAACTATTGATATTAGGTTCAAAAATAAAAACTACTCACTCTTATTGACAATAAAAAAGGGGCAATTTTCGACTACTCAATATCTCCCCCTCAAGGAACTATCACCAACACCACAGTGAGGAGCGATCGCTAAATCCCCCACTTGTGATAAACATCCAGCTTATTGATAATAATAGAACTCAAAATTATTGATATTACGTTAAAAAATAAAAACCACTTACCCTTATTGAGAATAAAAAAGGGCAATTTTCGACTACTCATTATCTCCCCCACTTGTGATAATTAACTCCCCCCCTTGTGATAATTGATTTTCATGAAACCCTTACCCAATAAAGCTTTAACCCCCTAACCACCAAAATCACCTAAAAATTGCACATTATATAGATATGGCCGAAAAAAAACTACTCAAAACGGGGTTGTATGCTAGTCAGAACATCTATTCCAGCCCTGCGGGGACTACTCACCTAGTTTTGAGTGCGCTGCCATGAAACGTCAATACACCACCAAACGCAATCCTTGTCCTGTCTGTAGCAACCATCACGGTTGCGCTATTCGCCCAGATAATCTAATTGAGTGCCTACGGAGTTTCAGCCAACATGATGCCCCGGCTGGTTATCGCTTTATCAAGCCCCTGCGTAACGATATGGGCGGTTTATTTGTTCCAGATGACCAAAATGCCCAAAACCAGGATAAGCCTCTGTATTCGCCTCAAAAACGGGCTGACAGTAGACAAACAAACAAGGGGTTGAGTATTGAGGAACGCGATCGCCAAAACCGATTACTTTTAAACTCCACAGTGAGTAGTTTGGGTACTCAACATTTCTCCCATCTCCAAGAACAACGACAGTTGACTACTCAAGAAATTAACTGGCTCAAAGACTTAGGCTGGGTGAGAAGCTGGGAACCTGGAGCTTATTCCCCTGCGGGTGTAACGTCGGCTCTTACGGGTATTTCACCTGAAGGTAAACTATTGGGGAGAGAAGGAATTGCGATCGCAGCCCTTGACCCCAATTTTCAAATCACCGGCTTTCAAATTGCCACCTTGCGAACTCAACCCAAATACATTTGGTTGAGTAGTGCCTACCAGGGGGGGAAGCGGACCCCAATTACCAAATGGTGAACTACCTCTGTTTTGCTGGAAACATCCAAACGCCAAAAAGGTGAAAGTAGTAATTCTCTGCGAAGGCGCACTCAAATCTCTACTCACCGCCGTGTCTTTGTGGCGTTCTGGGCAAACTGATATTGTAGTGATTGGTACAGCATCTGCCGCACGCTATGGTCAACAAACCCTCAAAGATTACCTCAAGCGGTTACGTCCCCAAGAAATTCGGCTGATGCCTGATGCTGGTGCAATACTCAATCCCCACATTGCCAAAGCCAACGAAGATACTCTGCAACAGTGTCGTAAATTGAGATATTCTCTATCTGTGGGTGACTGGGGACAACTCGAAACCAAAGAGCAATTAGACATTGACGAATTACTGGCCGTAGGTCGGCAAGATGAGATTAAACTAATTAGCACTGCTGCTTACCTGAATCGCCATCATATCCATCAGCAAATCAGAAAACTACTCAAACAAGGTTCATTCCAGTTGGGGCAGGATAAGCTAATTAGGCTAAAACCCGCTACCAACTCTACAGACAACATAGGTTTAATTCACCAATATGCAAAAGGCGTTGAATACTGCCGTAAAGGTGGATATCAGGTGGTGGTGAGTTGGCATAATGAAACGATGCTTTCTCTTGAAAACGCTCCGCAAACGGTCAGCGCAACCATAACACCAGAAGAGTTTTTTGCTGGATGTTCAGAACAAGTACAAAAATCCCTTGCTCAAATAGACCGAGAATGGGGAATGCTCTACAACCTCAAGCTCTGGTTTGGACGAATGATGGAGCGTTATCGTCCCAAAAAAGGTTTTGGTCAACAAAATTCAGGAGTATCGGATAAGTACGAACCACAGAGGCACAGAGAACACGGAGAGAGAAAAGACAAGGTTGAGAGGTTTGACGCAGCTTCACAAGGTGATGGTGTTGTCAAGGGTGATTTTTCTGTCTCATCCTCTGAGTTAAATGCAGATCATGATGGTTTGGGTGGGAGAACCACAAATAGCGGAACAGAGTATAGGGAAGACGGAAAAACAGAACTTTCCACAGATGGGGAAGTTATCAAGAATCAACCAGACTTAATACCACAAGAGGAAAGACAGCTACTTTCCCATGAGGGAGTTATCAAAAATCAATCGAACCCAATATCACAACCTGATAATAAACAACTGCTTTCGGAAGATAGGCAAAATTTATCCTCACCTATTGCACCGTGCAAGGTGATTGAGTACAAACCTGGGAAGTTCCCCAAATACGGCACTTTACAACAACCACCGAAAATCATCTTCAAAAAAGGCCAGCGTTTGCAAGTGTACGCTGAAGCTATTGCAGCCGGTTGGAAGCACATTTTAGATAAAAGTCCCACTGGTACGTTTAAAAGCCATGATGCAGGAACAGCTTTACCAAAAGCATTGGGAGTAGAAAAGTTATGGTACTTTACCAGTCATGCTCGCAATGTCAGTACAGAAACAATTGAGCGCAATTATGAATATCTGGATGTACGTAATTCAGGTATGGTTTGGGATACTACCCCAAATGGCAAACCCTATTTAAGATGGCCTAAGCAGGGAGAAACACCAGATACAAAAGGTAATTGTCATCGCAGTCAAATTTTTAATGTTTTACGCAGCAAGAATTTAGACTCTATTGAAGGTGCAGAAAATCCTATTTGCGCTACTTGTCACTTACTAGAAGCTTGTCGTGGTGTTGCTGGAGCAGGTTTTGGACATCGTTTTTTGAGAAAAGAGACTTTCAAGAGCGATCGCATTCGTTGTCACCCTGATAGCGCACCCCAACCAGAAGATTTCGACTGGTCAACTAGCGGTATTTTCTGGGATGAAGTTATGCAAACAGTACAACCAGTTAATACTATCACTGCCAATTTACGGGACATTGATCGAGTAATGGCAGAGTTAATGACTAATTCTCCTGAAATCAGTCTGCAATTACAACCAATATGGGCAGTTTTAAGACAATGTATAACAGGAGATATTCAACAACCTTACTACGGTTGGAATGATGCTGATGTCCGAAAAATGTTGGGTAAACCACCTGAAAATTTAGATGCAATTATCACAAAAGCGATAGAAGTTTTACAACCAGATTTATTACCAATCTTTAACTCCACCAGCAAGTATGGAATAGATTTAAGTGATTTACCAAAGAAGATGCGAAAACAGTTTGGTAATCCCATCTCTGAATTAGTGGAGAAAATTCAAGTAGAGATAATAGTTAACTGGTTTATACCGTTTTTACAAGTTTGGGGTAAACAGATTCCTGGTACAATTCGCATTGAATATGGAAAGCTAAATATTACAACTCGTAACTCACGTCATAGTGCGATTAGTCAATCAACAAAATGGAATGTTTACTTAGACGCTACCACCAAACCTGAGTACATAGCTTGGTGGTTTGATATTAACCCAGAGGAAATTTTAACTGTAGAGCAAGAAATAACTAAAACTAACAATTTACAAATTATCCAAATCACCGGATTAGGACAAGTTTCTAAAAATCGTTCTTCCTACTGTCAAGAAAGAGTCAGCGCACTGCGACAAGAATTATTGTCTCGTCATAGTGATATCAAATTTATTGACTTTGTGAAATGCTGTGAAAATGAAGATGGTGGTTGGTTTAGAGACAGTCGCGGTTCTAACGATTTCCAGGAAATTACAGCCTTAGCAACTTTTGGAATTCCCTATCAGAATATCGGTCATTTAGAAACATTATATCTAACTTTAAAATCCAGTCATGACAAAAGTGACTATCAGTTAGATGATTTGGAAATAAATAATAACAGTAGTAATAACTCGTTAGAACACTCAGAAATAAATCAAGAGTTACAAAATTTTATTGACTGGGTTACACAATCTGAAATTATCCAAGCTATCGGCAGATTAAGAGTAAATAATCGCCCAGAATCAGAACTTTATTTTTACTTCTGTGCTGATTACGATTTAAGCTTTTTAGAATATGAAGTCAAATGTATACAAGCAGCAGAAATTACGATTGAAGCTGGTTGTAAGGATGAGAAATCTTGGTGGAAAATTCAAACCGCAATTAAAGAACTTTGGTTGCAGAGACAAAAGATTACTCAACCAGTTGTAGCCGCAGTTTCTGGTATTAGTCAGGGTTATATTTCTAAGTTAGCAACTGAGTTTGGAGGAGGTTGGAAACAATGGTTAAAAATATTCCTTTCTCTATTAAATAGTAATAGTAGCAAAAGGAATAATTTGGATGATATAAGCGATGTTTTAAAAGAGGAATTGGAAATGACAGATATAGATTTTAATCTGCAAGATTTGGAGACGAAATCTCATCAGGAAATAGTTAAAAAAGTGTTTGCAATAGATAAACATTTAGATGATGTTGATTGGCAGTGTTTTTTAGATGAAATGCCAATTAAATCGCAGTCTAAGATTATCGCTGCTTTACTTTCAATCTTGCCTAAATGTTGGGTTCAGGAATTGATGAAAATTGATTATTCATTTTCTGGATAAGCTGTTAAGTAGGTAAATGTTATAATCATACAAATTAAATGCACAACAGCTTATCAACATGAGAAATTAGATGTTTTACTGGTAAATGGAACTATCAATTATTCTCACGTATAGGCGCAGAATGTGAAAACTTTTGTATCCTTAATTTTTGCCAGCTAGTCTATCTAGAAAAGATAAATTCACAGCTAAATTAATAATACCTTCATTGGTGTTAGTATCAGTATCCTTAATTTCAGCATTATTCAAGGCTACAATGTAAGGCTGATTATTAATCCAACCAATAATCGGACCACCAGAAGAACCTCCGGTTGTGTCGCAATCATGTAACAGTATATCTTTCTCTTCCCCTACAATACTACATCCTGCTTGAAAACCAGCAGTCCAACCAGCACCAGCACTTAAAAACTCATAACCTCTCTTACTGGAATTAGGATAATCACCAGAATAACCCACAAAAAAGAATTTTTTGGGATTATTAATCATCTTTGAAACTGGTAAATTTCTCCAACCTAAATAACCATATTTTCTACCAATTGGTTTATTTAATCTGACTACTGCCCAATCTTGAGTTTGATTCGTGAGTGTATCTGCTGTAAAGTCAGTACCGTAAATTACTCTTTCTGCAAAAGCAATATCTTGTCTATCAGCAACTTGACCGTTAATTACATTAGGTAAAAAAGCAATTTCTCTACTGACTTGATGAGTTTTAGGATCAATCACACAATGGGCATTTGTTAATACTAAATTTTCCGCGATTAAAGTACCTGTACAATGATAATTTTTTGCATCTGTGGTAGTTCCTTGAATTCTTCCGATAGCAGACCAAGGATATTCTCTACTTAGTAATGGTTCACGGTTATCATCACCAATAATACCCCGATCTCCAGCATAAGGTTTTTTAGACTGTTTAACATTACCAGGTTTAAAAGGATTACCAGCAGAAGATAAATTTAATTTACTTGCATTTTCCAATTTTACAAAAGTAGGGGTATTTGTTGGTTTAACTTTGGGTTTACTTTGTGCTTCCACAGATAAACCAGCAGCAGCTACAATTACAGCACTTGCTGTTAATAAAGCAAATAGTCTTTTAGTCATGGTAAACACTCCTCATTTAAAATTCTGTAATGTGTGGATTTTCTTAGTAATTGGTATTGTATGTTAGCGCAGTGTAACACATCATTAATAAGAAAACGAATCTTTGATTTTTCAATTGTCTTTTTCGATTATAAAATGCCAAGGAATAAATCCTGGTGCAGTTACAATTTTTGTAACACATAATAATGATTGAAAGTAGTAGGTTGGGTAGAACGCAGTGAAACCCAACGAAGACATAAAAATTTTACCAAGAATGTTGGATTTGCTGTTGCTTAACCTAAACTACAATTTTTGATTAATGTTAGCAAAAAATGTTGGGTTGCGCTGTCGCTTAACCCAACCTACGGTTATTAACTATTAATTATTTCTGCCATTCACCTTGAATAGTAAAAGCAGCCCAAAAACGTGGGTCTTGAGTTTTTTGTTGTTGCCATAATTTTAACTGGGCATTTCTTAAAGCCACAATGGGAGATTGACCTTTTTTCAATACTTGACCAGAAAATTCAGTCATTAATTCTGCCGTTGCTTCATCATTAACATTCCATAAAGATATTACCACTTTAGCCGCACCTGCATACATAAAACCTCTAGTTAAACCTATTAAACCTTCTCCTTTTACCTCTTCACCTAAACCACTTTCACAAGCACTTAATACTACTAATTCCGCAGGTAAATCTAAGTTGAAAATATCATCTAATCTTAAAAATCCTTTTTTCGGGTTTCCTTGTTGATCAAATAATGATAAAACTATGCCAGATAACTCTGGATTTTTCATGTCAATTAGTCCATGAGTGGCAAAAAGTACCATCTGATATTGATTTAATTTTTCTCTCATTACCCATTCATAATTAGCATCAAAATCAAAGGCTTTGATACTTTCGTTATTGGGTACAAATTTTAAAACTGCTTCTGCTTCTTTACGAGTTCCTGGTAGTCGAGATAATGTACCTCTATTAGCACTAGAACGCCTTAAAGCAGAACGTTCTAAATCTAAATCTGTGGATGAAGCAATTTCTGTTTTACCTGTGACACGGCTATCATTATTACTAAAAACTGGGTCAGCTAATACAGCTAATTTTTTCGGTGCAATTTTGCGGTTTTTGAGTTTTTCCCGGTGGGTAGATAAACTGGTAATAGATGGTAAATTAATGATTTCATGATTGACTAATAAGGGTTGATATTTAGTTTTTTCGGTGATGTCAGATAATACCGCAAAGGGGATTTGATGTAAGATACCATCAGCCACAATTACTAACCGTTTTTTGCCTAATTTATCAGCCACAGGTTTAAGAATTACCTGACTGAGTTCATTAGCTGCTTTTGCTGTTTTCGCTACATCTTTGGCAGTTTCCTGGGGTGATGCACCAGCAATAACGGGGGCTTTTAATTTGCTAATTAATGGTTGGGTAATTTTGTTAATATCTGTTTCTTTGGGTAGTTGATAGGTGGTAAAACTGTTATTAGTTACTAACCATAAATAACTGTTTTCTGCACCTAATGAATATTGTAATAGGACTGTATCGGGGTCTAATTGTTGTTGAATTTGGGGTAATGTTAGGGGTTGGGGATATTTTAAGTTTGCGTATTCTTTGTTAGTAGCACGGAGTTTATTTTTTAGTTCTTTTTGTTGTTGGATGATGTTTTGAATTTCTTGGTTAGTGGTTTGGATAATTTCGTTAGGTGGTTTTGGTTGACTCATCAGTTGTGAGAGGAGTTTTTCTTTACCATCTCTAAGGGACTGTAACCGGGTTTCTTCGGCTAGGAGTTGGGGGTTAATGTCTTTACGGATGTTGATGTTAGCTTCGGTGAGAAGTTCAACTAAACCCCTAGCGCGGGAACTTTCACTAATGTGTAGTGCTTGTGCGTCGTAGCCTTTGTTGGGGTTTTGTTTGTGTAGCTGCATTAACAGGTCTATGTAGAATTTGTAGTAGCCCTGTTTGGTGCCGAAGTAGGATGTACGTAGTTCTGTGCTGGCTATTTTGGTGCGTAGTTCTTCGATGATTTTGATGGTGGATTGAATGTTGGTAAGGGCTGCTTGGAGGTTGTTTTGGCTGCGTTGTACGTAGGCAATATTGTATAGATTAGTGGCTTCTCCATCTTTATTACCCACTGTACGTAATATAGGAAGTGCTTGGTTCAAGTATTCCAGTGCTTTTTGTTTTTCTCCCAGGTTGGAGTAGACATTGCCAATATTATTGAGAGTAGTGGCTTCTCCACTCTTATCCCTTATTGTACGTATGAGGAGAAGAGCTTGGTTATAGTTTTCCAGTGCTTTCTGCTTTTCTCCCTGAGAGTGGTAGACAGTGCCAATATTACCAAGAGTAGTGGCTTCTCTACGCTTATCCCTTATTGTACGTATGAGGAGAAGTGCTTGATTGTAGTATTCCAGTGCTTCCTGCTTTTCTTCACGCAAGAAGTAGACTAAGCCAATATTATTAAGAGTAGTGGCTTCTCCACCCCTATCCTCAACTGCACGTAATAGGGGAAGTGCTTGCTTATAGTATTCTAGTGCTTTCTGCTTTTCTCCCAGGTTTTCGTAGAGACTGCCAATATTATTGAGAGTAATAGCTTCTCCACGCTTATCCTCTAATTCACGTCTAAGAGAAAGTGCTTGATTGTAGTATTCTAGTGCTTTCTGCTTTTCTTCCAAGTCGGAATAGACTAAGCCAATATTATTGAGATTAATGGCTTCTCCACGCTTATCCTCTAATTCACGACTAAGAGGAAGTGCTTGATTGTAGTATTCCAGTGCTTTCTGCTTTTCTCCCAGGTTGGAGTAGACACTGCCAATATTATTAAGAGTAGTGGCTTCTCCACCCCTATCCTCAACTGCACGTAATAGGGGAAGTGCTTTATGATAGTATTCCAGTGCTTTCTGTGTTTCTCCTTGGAATTCGTAGACACGACCAATATTATTGTTAATAAAGGCTTGTCCACGCCTATCCTCGACTTCACGTGCAAAGGGAAGTGCTTTATGATAGTATTCCAGTGCTTTCTGTGTTTCTCCTTGGAATTCATAGACACGACCAATATTATTGCAAGTAATCGCTTCTCCACGCCTATCCTTCACTGCACGTGTGAGGGGAAGTGCTTGGTGATAGTATTCCAGTGCTTTCTGTGTTTCTCTTTGAAATTCGTGGATACGGCCAATATTATTGCGAGTGGCTGCTTCTCTACCCTTATCCCCAACTGCAATAAATAAGGAAAGTGCTTGGTTAAAGAATTTCAATGCTTTCTGCTTTTCTTCTAGTTCGTCATAGAATAAGCCAACGTAATTGAAAATAATAGCTTCTCCATGTTTATCCCCCACCGCACGGAATAGAGGAAGTGCTTGTTCCCATTTATTAATAGCTTGTAATAAAGATTCCTTTGTACCCTGCTTATAAAGCTGCTTCCCTTCTTGAAACAACCTTTCAGCCTTAGCACGTATATCTTCCTGTTGCGTTCCTTGCTGCTGTGCTATCTGTAACTTTGTACCTCTAGGCATTGCTCCCACTGAGTCCACCAGTAACACCGCAGTTAGCAACATTGTTAACCCACAACGGCTAAATATCGGTCGAAAAGCCTGGTAATTTCCCTGATATTTCATGATTTTGCCTCTATTACTCCTCACTACTTAGATTGTACGAGGGGTAATTTACGATCTAGGGTGCTGTTACGCTTTTTGTAACAATCTCAGTCAGGGTCAAGTGTAAGAAAATAGAGATATATAAGGTATGTAAACAACACTGTGATCAACCATGATTACATATTTGGTGTATTATAACGCTTAATTCTATTAATCTCCTAACTCTTGTTCCTTTTTAAGTAATTGATTACTTTGATTATACTCCATTAACGCTATCAGTTTAAACTTTTCTATTTCCGCCTCTGTTAATTGATTTGTAGTAACTTGAAACTGGGCATAATTTGTTTTTCTAACAACATTTAAAGCAACCTCTGTTTCAGAATACAAATGTTGTTTTCTTTTCAGGATTAAAATTTGCTCCTCTGTCGCTGTAATTTGTAGAGAAGCAGTAAATTCATCTGATTGATAAACTCTAATCTTTCCATTTTCACTATCTTCTATTAAACTTCCTTCGCTCATTAACCTTGCTATCATCAGAGGAATGACGTACAACATAATGTCTTCCTCATATATTTCTGCTTGATTTTCTTCCTGTTCATTCACCAAAACTATAATTGAATCATTATTAATTTGATTGAAATTGTCTTTCTCATTTTCTATTGTACTCACAGTTAAATCATCTGCTAATATAACTGGTAATTCAGGAATAACCCCTGGATTTTCTACCTGAATCTCCTCTGGCTCAAATGCTATTAAAATAGATTCTTCCACAGTCCTTCCAGAATTGAGACTAGCAATAATAGATGCCAGGGTTTTAATAGCATCGCTTTGTTCTTCAACGCTTACAGATTCTGTTACTGAAATTGATTCTAATTTATTGTAATCAACATATTCAAGAAGTTGGCTTAACATATAAGCAGTTTTAGCAGGAGAAATATCAGGTGATATTTTGCTGACGGGATGACGAAAATAGTTAAGATGCAGACAGAATAAGCCTCATAGCTCTCTCACCCTGTTGATAATACTTCCACTTATTAGGAGATAATCTCAATAGTGACCTAACTAATTCTCTACAATTATCTATGAAATTAACCCAAGATTGGGCATATAATCCAATATAAAAACTACTATGTCTTCTTTGAGTCCGCCCATATTCCTTCACTCGACCAATATATTTCTGGATACCTTTGCGTTTAATTTCTTGCCCTTGTATTGTGGCACTTGTATAAGCAATTGATATTAATAAAATTATCGATATTAACCGATTATTTGTAAGTTTTGTGTCTTCTAAATTATAACCTCCATTTTTAAAATCACGGAACATTTCTTCTATACAAAATCGCTTCTTATAGGCGGAAATTGCTAATTCCAAACTATCTAAATTAGTTAAAATAAACCACCCTTCTTTGGGGGCTACTCCTAAGATTTTACGTTTCCATTTACAGGCAACATTAAAACTTGTAAAACCATGTTTTTTCGTAACTTTAACTCCGGCTAAAAAGAAAGCAACTCCTGGTGACAAACCTAAATTA
>NZ_VILD01000015.1:0-2673 GCF_009712085.1 Anabaena sp. UHCC 0253 | reverse complement strand
CCACTTATTAGGAGATAATCTCAATAGTGACCTAACTAATTCTCTACAATTATCTATGAAATTAACCCAAGATTGGGCATATAATCCAATATAAAAACTACTATGTCTTCTTTGAGTCCGCCCATATTCCTTCACTCGACCAATATATTTCTGGATACCTTTGCGTTTAATTTCTTGCCCTTGTATTGTGGCACTTGTATAAGCAATTGATATTAATAAAATTATCGATATTAACCGATTATTTGTAAGTTTTGTGTCTTCTAAATTATAACCTCCATTTTTAAAATCACGGAACATTTCTTCTATACAAAATCGCTTCTTATAGGCGGAAATTGCTAATTCCAAACTATCTAAATTAGTTAAAATAAACCACCCTTCTTTGGGGGCTACTCCTAAGATTTTACGTTTCCATTTACAGGCAACATTAAAACTTGTAAAACCATGTTTTTTCGTAACTTTAACTCCGGCTAAAAAGAAAGCAACTCCTGGTGACAAACCTAAATTATTTAAATCTATCCAAATTTCTTTTTTTATTTCTACAAATTCACTCTTTTTAAGTCTTGTACAAAAACATAAACCCTGGTCTTTTAACCAGTTTGCCAATTTTATGGAACAAAATTCCCTGTCCCCTAATACGCAAATTTTATAGTTATTAAAAATGGGTAAAATTTTCTTCAATATTCGTGATTGCTCCTCAAAGTTACTGCTGCCTAACTTTGGTAATAACTCAAAATATACAGGAAATGCCCTTTTATCCCAAACTATACTAATCATGAATAAATTTATGCGTCCCCAAGCCGTCCTATCCATGACTACATAAATTAATTCTTCATCCTTCAAATATGTTTCTAAAAATGTTTTCACAATCGGAAACCAGATTTGCTCAATTGTTAGGTTTGGTAAAGAAAGAAATCTCTGTATTTTTCTTTTTCTACTTTCAAATTTAATCGGAATTGGTAGGGCAGTAGCTAAAGCTTCTAAACTTACTTTTTTCAGTGATTGCAGCAGAATAATCATAATTTTAAGCAAGATATACTCTGCCAGATTCAATTGATTTTTTAGGTGTGTTTTGTAGAATTCAGGTAACATTATCAATAGATAGTCCTTATTGAGAAAAGTGCTTCTATCTTTTTTACCATAAATCTGTATAATCTGTATATGATAAGCTTTTTAGACTATTTCGTCATCCCGTCAGGATATTTTGGTTGATTCTTCAGTGAGTATAGTTAAAGAATTAGTTGTCATAAATTTATGCCAATGAATTGAATAAAAACTAAATTGATTAAATATTAAACTTGAAGATACTGATTTTTGACAGATGCTAAAGATTGATTGATGTTATTGTTGATTTCCTCAAATACATCAATAACTTCAGCCGATATTCGACTCTGATTAATTTGTCCTAATTTAATATCCAGGAAAACAGTTCCATCTTTTTTTATAATCGTTAAATCTTTATGAGAGTTATTGATTGAAATCAAGTATTCTTGACCTTGTACTATAACGTCTCCATTATCTTGAGGAATGCCAAATACATCCCCCATTCGTTGAGTAATTTGGGTAAGACGATTGATAGAATGTAATTCTTGAAAATCATTATTCATTGCTACGACTGCTTTTTCTGTTAATCCTACACCCGATTTAAATTCATTACCAACCTCTACAATTCGCTGAATATATTCTGCTGACTTACCTAACTTTTGTGCAGTCAAATACCAGGTTCTTAATTTTTCTAATGTTGTTTCTTGATCCTGAATAGTTTTATCAGCAACTACCTCTTTTTGAACAATGTTGGATGAGGAAATGGGTGTAGATTTAGGCAACTTTATCCCATGAGATGACACCACAGATGATTGCTGTGTAGGTACTGGGGAAGATACTTCTGAAGCCGGTGGTGGTTGTTGATTGGTAAGCGTAGTATCTTGTTCTAGCTTGACTGCGCGTGTGTACCCATCATTTACACCTTCCAACTTATATCCCTGTGTCTCTAAATATTGTTTTACCAGTTGGTCAGTACCAGCAGCATTACCCACTACAAAGGAACTTTTGGAAGCGATCGCCTGATCAATCAGTGGTACATAATGTTTATTGAAAGTTTCCAGAATTTGTTGTTGAGTAACACCCCTCCAAGGACCAGAACCTGAAACCATAATTGTGTCATTGGCTGAGTAAACACCTGTATTTGCCCTTTCCCCCCAAGCTTGTTGATAATTACGGGTGCTAGAGGGTGTTTCAGGTGGTGCAGATGACATACCAATGAATTGAGTAGCTACTTCAGCCATTGCCACATCCTTTTGCATATGCGTTGCTACAGCAGCATTTAGGGGTTGAAGATTAGTAAGTGGGTTGGAACTTTTGGGGGAACTAATAATTTCTTGGACAGAATCTTGAGGTTGAGGTGTGGATAAATTTAATAGTTTTTGGTACAGATTCCTTTGCTGGTAACTCTGAGGATACTTGGGTAATAGTCTGAGAATTTTCCAACACCCTAGAATATCCCTCAATCAAAGCGCGGATAAACGGAGATTCTTTACCCTTGCCTTCCCAGTAGTTATCTCTGGCAGAGGTGACATAGTGAGTACAGTTTTCCAGCCATTCCACTCCTCCCCTTTGGGTGATGGCTGCAAACAACTTAGGGTGTTGTTCTAACCCACATTCCGCAGATGTTAAAGG
>NZ_VILD01000014.1:69143-73740 GCF_009712085.1 Anabaena sp. UHCC 0253 | reverse complement strand
ATTTCTTTTTTGTACTCTCCTTCTACACTCATAGACGTCCCATCTAAATGAATACTATCCATTTCTACTTGGAATTTATGGGCTGCTTTTATCGCTACTGCTGTAAATATTTTTGTTGTTCCTACTTGATGATACTTGTCTAGTTCTCTTCCTAGTTTGTCATCATTTAAATGTGATGCTAATACTCCTTCTCCTATTAAATGTTCTGTTGATTTTCCTACGAAAAATTCTCCAAATAGATATAATGGGGCGCTTAAAAAGCCTAATCCATTTAAAATCATTGCTTTTATTACTTGTCCTGGTGTTAGGGTTTCTTTTATTTTTATTCCCACTATTTTATTCACTTCTTCTACCAATTCCATTTCGTCTATTATTCCTGCTACTATTCCCAAATGGTCTATATTTAGGATTTTCATGCCAACTTGAGACTCTTTCATGGTTTTTCCCATCTCTATTTGATTTGATTATTTTAACAAATAAAAGCTGAAATCTTTGCTAGGCAATCTTTTCAGGCTTTTATTTATGAAAATTTTTAATTCCTAAATTTGCTTTAGTATCTGCGGAATGTGGGTTCTAACTTAGCTTGAATGATTTCTGCTATTAGCTGTATTCGTGGTTCTCCCAAAGGTACTGTTGTTTTGTAGTGTTGATAAGCTTGTTCAGCAGAGACAAAAGGAACTCCAGCAGGTTTATCTTGGGTGTAAGTTTCTGGTCCATATTTACCGGCAGTTACTGCGGCATTATCACGGAAAGACACAGGGTATTCTCCTTGAATTTTGCCTAACTCCTTGGCTTTAACAGTAGGATTAGTCATAGCCGCACCTAGAGGGTCAGAACTTCTCGAACCGATATTCACCGGAGAAGTAATAACAGATGCCAGGGGTATGGCTGTAGATAAAGGTGGTGGTATAGGAGGTGTAACTAATGACTGTTCAAGTTTTGCACTGGGGAAAGGCACAATTTTTCCGTTGACATAATCTCCCAGCGGTTCTGTATGTAGTCCCCACACTTCCGGTTTATTCCTAAAAGTGGATAGTTCTCGACTGCTGTGTTTTTCCATTGCGCCCCACTGTTGCTGATATGTTGGATCTGCACTCATTTCTGGGGTGATGCGGTATTGTTTACCTACTCGAAAGGCAACTTGTTGAGAACTGGACACAGCGATCGCAATATCCCCCTCTTTAAACCCATAAGCCTTGTACGGTTCATAAGTCCTGGTTGTATGACATCTACCATATCCGCGCATAGCTTCAATAGTAGTGCTGACAGGTAAAGGGTTGGGTTCATCGTGCATTTTTAGAGGAAATACCATTTGCACAGGTTTACCCGAAATCACAACATCCTTCTCTTCAGGTTTGGAGACAATGGTGTTATCAGCAGGTAATACCTGAGATACTGCGGATACGGTTTGTAGATTTTCAGGAACTACAATTGTTTGCTGCGGTGGATTGTTATTTGATAAATTGGGTGTAACTATAACAGGTATTGTAGTTGTAGCTAATTCCTGAACTTTAGCTAGTTTTTCCCCTATTATATATGGTCTATTAGGAAGAGAATTAAGACTTTGACTGTAAGCACTATTTTTTCCGTCAGCACTTAATGGTTCTCCAAACTTTGCCTTTAAAGCATCAAAGTCATCAGATGGAATTGTACTACTAACCAAGTAAATTACAGAAAGACCTTTTTTCGTTTCTAGTAGTACATCTTGTGGTGATAAAACATTAAATTCAATATTTTTAGATTTAAACCAATTCTGAACTAATTCTGTTTTGTGGTTGTCCACTGCTATTCCTATTAATCCCAGTACCTTATCTTCCTGACTAGTAAACAATATTGTCGGACGTTCTTTGATCTTCTCCAGCAATAGTCCACTTTTTTCAACCATCACCTCTTGCTTTGTTACCGTATTTGATTGGGAATTATTTTGAAAAGCTTGAGCTTCCTTTGTCCAAATTTGGGGATATTGTAATGTGCTGGGTTCAATATTAATAAAAGTGTGAGAAAAATTACTTTGTAATGTACAATTTACAGAACCTTGTTGACCATGTTTAAGCACTCCCAAATTTTGTAGTGCTTCCTTATCTTTTTTATAGTGAAGAACTCCTAATAATTCTCCATTTAGAAAAACAGCATCCCTATTTTTACTGGTTGGTACTTCTAAACTAACGCTTTTATATTCTTCTCCAGTAAAAACTTGTCCTTTAAAATCATAAACATTAATCTTATTAATTTTCAACAAATTCCCATGAGGTGATTCAGCAATAATAAAACCACCTTCATGTTGACTATCACCAATAGATTTTAATTTAATTTGTAGCGGATTACCATTAGCTAAATAATTTATTTTTCTTAATTCTTGAATTGAATCATTATCCAATTCTCCTAATGTTTGACCAGCCAATTTAATTTTAGCTGTGTCAATAGGAACTGCTACATTACCAATAGCGAGTGTGACTGGTTCACCATTAAAAGTCTTACCTGCATGAGAAAATTTACTAATTTCTCTGATAGTAATGTTGATTGGTGGTTGTGATGGTAAATTAATAGTTGCCGTAGCTGTATAAGATTCACCTGGTTTAATATATGCTTGTGCCTGAGTACCAATTGCTAATTGGCCTGTTCTTTGTTCCAAAACAGCAAATTCTTTGTATTTTTCGTCATTGTCTTTGACAAATACCAATCTAGAATTATGTCTTTCATGTCCTGGAGGATAGCGACTGGCTTGTATTTCTATCGAATATTTTTCTTGCGGATTCCATTCCCTACCAACAAAATTATCTCCTTCCTTACCAATTCCTAATACTTTGAGTTGTGAAAATTGTAACTCATCTAATTGGCTAACTATTTCCTTACCAAAAGTTGCAAATACAAAGTTAGAAACTTTCTTACGAGAGTTCAAACTTGAATTATCTCCTTGTTCTAATTCATCTTGTCGAGAAGCTGATATATTCCATGTTGCGGCTGCGGCTGGTAATTTTTGGTCTTCAGGAATTAAATTATAGAAATTTTCAGCAACAGCATAAGCTTCTTGAAACAATAATTTGATTTGACTTTCTCTCAGTTCAGGTTTAAGTTCAACTAATGTTGCACCCTGAGTTATCATTCCTGGTTTAAGTTTATAGTCAATTACAGATTGTTGACTAACTGTTCCCAGTTTTGAATATTTAGCTTCTCCATTTTCCGTTTCTCCATCAATTTGTGCTATTGCTAATAAAGTATGGGGACGTTGCGAAGACCGATATTTTTCTGGTATTTCTTCTAAACGGATGTTGAGTGTTGAACCTTTCCAAATTCCCGGATGTTCGTAGCGAGTGAGATTAGTAATGGTAAATTCTGTACCACTGCTTGTTTTAACAGAGTACAATACTAACTAGCTAATAATTATTGATTTTCTTCTTCTTTCAACTCCCTACCTACACACACCCAAGCACCCCAAAAATAAGGATGTTGTAAAGGATATTCACTGATTTTCCAGGTGTTAGCTAACTCAGGATTTCTTTGTAGCACTGGTGCAATTTTTAATTGTAATTCTTGTAAAATTTCCTTGCCTATAGCCAAAGATTCTAACTCATTTCTAGTCATAGTTCTAATATAATTTTGTGCCTCCTTTAAAGCTATTTGAGCAGGTAATTTTCTGTTATCCATATTAGCAAAAAAGCGATTCATTAATAAAATTGAAGGTTTAACAGGTACAGACCACAAACTCATAATTAATAATCTTGCACCAGCAGCAGTAAAAGCACTGCGTAAACCTTTCACACCTTCACCAGCAGTAACATCACCAACCGCAGTTTGACAAGCAATTAAAAGGATGATTTTATTAGCCCATAAATCAAAACCAGCCACATCTTGAGCAAAAACAATTCCCTCACCCGCTTCTGGGGGTATCTCTCCACCTAACAGCCAAGTATTTGCTCCTGCTAATGCAAAACCAGAACGAAATAAGGGGTTTTCTGTTATTTGCATTTGCTGAGAACGTCGCAAACCTCTTTCACCAAATTCTTGAGTTTCTAACAGATTTTTAGGAACAGATTTCTGAGTTAAGAAAAAACCGTGAGTTGCTAAAACTAATATTTCAGGACATTTACCATTCGTTAAATAACTTTTTAAAGCTTGATTTTGTAAAAGTGCTTGAACATTAAATTGACTAGCTGCAACTTTAGCTATTTCTGCTATTTCGGGAACTGGTGAAAATCGGTAGTCATGTAGATTATCTAAACTTTCAATAATTTCCGTTGCTAGAGAATCAAGGTTAATAGATAAACCTTCTTCTTGAATGTAAATTTTGGATTTAGATGAGTTATCGTTGTTAGGAATATTTGGGGAAATATCTACAGATAAATCAAAATTAGGATCTGCAATAACTAAAGATTCTGAAGCGGGACGATTGGGGTTATATTGATATCTTAATAAATCTCTAGCCGCAGTTAAATAAGTAATATTATATTTATCAATCAGTAATTGATTATTTTCTGCATTTAATGGTAAAATATCAAAAGGAATCAGGGTCAGTGCATTATCAGGACAAATAAATAATTGTTCTCCCTGTAAATGATTTTCTAAGGGTTTAAAAATAGTGTTACTTAATTCTATTAAG
>NZ_VILD01000014.1:44969-69118 GCF_009712085.1 Anabaena sp. UHCC 0253 | reverse complement strand
AATTCTATTAAGAGATTTTCTAAACTTAATTCTCGCTGTGGATTTTCTGGTGTTGTAACTTGTGGATTAAAATTACCCACACTTATAGGCATATCTTCTAGCTTTAATTTTGTAACACCCTCACGCACTTTGCTAATCAATTCATCAATTTTATCTGCTTCCCCTAAATCAAACATTTGTACTTGATTAGGTTGTTTAGCAGGTAAAATAAAGGCAACATAACGCGGGTTTTTCAATTCCCTATTCACAAAATCATAAACAGGAAAATAAACAAATTCAATTAAAGTGCTATTATTAGGTAATTCTGAAGCTATAGTTTCACGGTCAACTAATTGATTTTCTAGGCGAATTTCTGGTACTTCTCTGGTAATATCTTTTTCTAATTTTTCAACTTGTTGATGTAAGTCATTGAGGAGGTTTTTATTAGCTTCTAAACGTGGTAAATTTTCAGGTAAATATAGAGAAGATTGTAAATTAACAATTTGTTGCCATAAAGAACGCCATTGTTGAAAAGAATTTTGGATATTTTCAGGATAACGGTTACTATAAATTGCGGCACTAATAGCAGCACTAGCAACATTACTCAAGGCTTTTCGTTTGAATACAACATCTAAAGCTATATGAATAGCATTTGATTTTTCTGCTGATGCTTCTAGGGGATAATAGTATTGATAGACAAGGGAAAGTAAGTCATATTGAGTATTTCTTATTCTTTCAAGAAAATGCATTCTGTCATTTTCTGAACTACCTACAAATTCTTGACTCATTAAGCGATGTTCTACTTTTGTAGCTTCTTGAAAAAAATGTAAAGCTAATGGATTACGATAAGTATTTATATAAATATAAGCTAAGTTAATTAAACTATCAAGTATTTTGGGATGACCTTGCGGAAATAAACGTTGATACATCATCAAGGCTTTTTGGTTTAAGACTTCAGCTTCTGAATAATTTTTTTGAATATCATACAAACAGGCTAAGTTATTTAGAATTTGAGCTATATCAGGATGTTCTAAAGGAAATAGATTTTCATATATACGCAAGCATTTTTTATATAAAGTTTCAGATTTTATATACTTTCCTTGCAAATTATACAAATAAGCTAATTGATTTAAAACCAGAGCTACATCAGGATGATGTTCTGTAAAGTTTTCGGTTATTGTAAAAGCTTCTTGAAGAAATGGTTCAGCTGCATTATGGTTATTTATTTTAAAGTAAATGTTACTAAGATTAACTAATACTCTTACTATAAGATACTCATTTTTAAAATTTTGCTTACATATGTTTAAAACATCTTTAAAAATATGTTCAGCCTGAGCATATTTACCTTGATGAACATACACTAAACCCAAATTATTTAACGTAATAGCTAAATCTGGATGATTTGTAGAAAATAGACGTTGCTTCATTGCTAAAGCCTCTTGATAAAGGGGTTCAGCTTGGCTATATCTTCCTTGCTTATAATAAAAAAAAGCCAAATTATTTAATATACCCGCTACATTAGGATGATCCTGTGGAAACAGGCGTTTTAGCATACCCAAAGCTTTGTGAAAAAAAGATTCAGCTTCTTTATATCTTGCCAAACTTCTATATAATACAGCCAAGTTATTTAAACTAGTAGCAATATCAGAATGATCTTGTAGATACAAGCGTTGTCTAATAGCTAAAGCTTTGTGAAAAAAAGATTCAGCTTCTTGATACTTACCTTGAGCAAGATATACTGTAGCTAAATTATCTAACGTAGTGGCTATATAAAAATGATCGTTTATAAATAGACGCTGAGAAATTATCAAAGCCTCTTGGTATAAAGTTTCTGCTTCTCTATATTTTCCCAGAGAGTAATGAAAGTACGCCAAGTTGCTTAAGTTACAAGCTATATCAGGATGAAGATTACCCCATATTTTCCTTCCTAAGTTTATAGCTTGTTTACTTAGTTCAATAGCTTCATCATATTTACCTTGTTGATATAGTTCATTGACCCTTTGTGTAAGAGTATTATAATCTCTTTCTTCATTAAGAAAACTCATATTTTTAACTCCTTGTACATTGTATTTAAAATCTATATCGAATTTAACCAGTAATCAAATACTTGCTCCGCACTATAGAATAATTATTATCATTCACATAACTTAAAATATCAGCTAAATGCTCCTCCTTTAACTCTAAAGGATTATCTGTAGATTTAGGTAGCCAACTAATTTCTGGTTTATCATTACTAAAAACAGCAATAATTTCCTCCATACCTGTTGGTGGTTGAACCGTAAAAACACTATTATGCGGTAAAATTACCCAATTATCATACACCGGAAAACTGGGACTAAACTGAGAAGGTGCAAGACAGTAAAATTCTCCTGATGCGAATTTTTCTATTACAATTAGATATTGGCAACCATTCAAATTAAACTGATATTTAATTTTACTGCCAATTGGAAAAGATGGATAATTATTTTTGTTTATTTCCCATACTCCAGCGACACCAACACCTAAATCATCTAACTGAATTGTCGTGTCATTTTTTTGAGCAGGAATGATGATATTATTTTCTTCTGCTTTTGTCCATAATTCTTGCCAACTCATTAAATCACCTCATAAATAAATTCAACCTTGACTATTGATTTTGATTAATATTTGAAAATTTGCAGTTGTTGTTGAGAATTATCTTCTGCTTTATCCCATAATTGTTGCCAAATTTCAATAGATGATTGAGGTGGAATAGTTTTTACAAAGTCAGAGAAAAATTGAGATATTAACCATGCTCTTACATCTGCATAATTCTTTTCATATTTTCCATCAGGATTTTCATTATCATCCCGATAATCAAATTTATATTGTTTTAATTTAGGATATATTTTTTTACACCAAGAATCAGCGATCATATTTCTAGGAAGAAACTGATATTTTTCCTTATTTAAAATCTCAGCGTTGCTTAATCCCTCATTTTCTAATAATAATCTTTCAATGAATGCTATATAATGATTTCCACTAAAGCTGAACTTCTTAATAGCCATTTCATTTAAAAAATCTTTTTCCCATCTTTCATAAGAGTAATTCATGGTTTTATACACCTTTTAGCTCTAAAATTAGAGTATAACCACTAATATGTTTGAACGTCCAGAGAAAATTAATATTTTTTTACAATTTAAAATCCAGATTATTTGCTTTAGGGTTTTAAGACAAAAAAACCATTGCTAATACTAATCCATGTTTTCATCCAGGGAGATTGGCAAATACTACAGCGTTTTTCAGGTTTATGAGGTACACAGATAAAAGCGAATCCCATTCCCCCTGAGAATAACCTGTACCTCATTTAGTTGAAATCTGCTGTATATTATTCAAACATATTTTGTAATTTATATAGAAATCTATAAAATTCGATTGACACAATTACGCCTATAATATAAAGGATATAAGTCATCGGTACAGATTTACTGGTTACTTTATTTTATAAGAATTAAAATAATATCCAAATTACTATTTTTCTCTATAAAAATCTATAGCCGATACAAAAAAATAGCCATAGGATAGTAACAACAAACAAAAAAAGTTTGTTTCACCTGAACCTTGAAAATAAAATAAATAGGAGAAAGCTATGTTCAACCAAGCGTTGTCTCAAGAGCAAATTGAAAGGCTCAAACAAGAGGCGATTCAAGGCTTTATGAAGGCTGCAAATGCTCCCTTTATCGTCGCAGTAATCGGACAAACTGGCGTAGGAAAGAGTTCTTTAATTAACGCTCTTTTTGGTACAGATTTGAAAACCGATGCTGTTAAACCTTGCACAATGGCTGTTGAAAAAGTCGTTGTCAAAGGTAATAAAGGGGGTGAAATGTGGTTCTATGATTTGCCAGGGATTGGTGAATCTGTATCTGCTGATGCGCGATATATAGAGGATTACAAACAGAAGCTTTTAGAGGCTGATGTTGTGCTTTGGTGTTTACACTGCGATAATCGCTCAGTAACTTTTGATGTCACTGCATTGCAGAAGATATTATCATCTTTCTCTGCTGAAAAACAAGCTCAATTGATGTCTAAAATCACGTTTGTGTTAACCAAAGCTGATACATTGGTAAATCCTCCTTGGATACTAGCTAAAATGGATAAATGGGGTATGTTTGCGCCTTCTAAAACAACCCGTGAAATCCTCGATAAAAAGGCTGCTTATTATCAGGAAACTTTCCTGCTTCCCTATAGCAACGGATTGGTTTCTCGCACATATAATGATGGGAATTTCAAGATTGATGATACTCGTTTTTCTTGGGATACCTATAGTGTAGTTTTTCAAGGATTTATGGATAGTTCTACCTTGAACCAATTACAAGCTAAATATCCACAATTTCAAGGAGTGTTTAAACGGATTTATCAAAACTACCAAGTGATCCCAATTTCTAGCAATCTTCGTTTTAGTCTGAATCAACTTATGGTTGTAATTGTCAACAAGATGGGTAAGGAGGCCATAGCGAAGTTCAACAACTTTATGAATGATGATCAATTAGATAAATTACCTTTTGCCAAAGCGAGGGAGTTTTCTAATCTAATTGTAGTAGATCCAAATCGAAATAGGAAGTTATTTGATTTAACAGAGATGAGGTTTTAGTCGGTTTCTTTTCTTCGGGTTTATAATTGGTATCTAATTCTGTAAAATATCAATTATAAACATCTGTTATTTTTTTAATCTATTGAGTGAGGGGAAGTAAAGAAGCATGAGTAGTGAATTTGATGATATTTTTGACGAGATAAAGAGGAATAACCAGTCACGAGAGGAATTAAAAAAAGCAGTTAGAATTGCGAATTTCGATAGCATTGCAGAAATTTTGTGGAAAGTCGCTGCTAAATTGTTGGGAGAACACGTTAGGGTTTTGAAAAATAAACCTTGGTTGTGTTGGATAATTGAAGAATTAGTTCCTGTAGTTTTTCGTTTTCTTCGGGATAATTGGAATGTTTTCTTTCCTTATTAACGGCACATAGCCATATTGAGAATATAAAAGCAGATTTCTAGATGAAGTCTGCTTTTTTTGTCAGAAATTAAAACTATTGTTGTCTTTGATGACTCCTTTGTTGAATGAGTAGAGAATTCAACTCACTACGCAAATTAGACTCCTCAATTAACAGAGAATTTCCTGTAGCCATTGACTTAATTTGAGCATAGGAATAAATCCCCTGATCACAATCTTCAACATTATCCAAATCCTCACCATTGAGGAATTTAGCCGTCATTTCCTGCTTCCATTGCAAAGTTTGCCACCTGAGAGCATCTAGACGTTCAGTAATATACCTAAATATCCACACAAAAGGTAGGGTAAAACCCATAAATTCACCATTTCCCTGCCTGATACCTCTCCCCTCACGTTGAGTTAAGTCAGATGGTCGCCAAGGAGCATCTAGGTGGTGTATAGCCCATAATCCGCGACGGTGGACATTGCAACCAGTACCTAATTTCTTCGTGCTTCCCAGTAAAATACGCACCTGACCAGAATCAATTAACTCAAACAGTTTAGTCCGTTTAGATTTATTAAAATCATGGACAAACGCAATTTGTGATTCTGGAATTCCTAATGCTATAAACAGCATTTTCAAATACAAATAGGTGCTGTATTTATCTGGTTTAGGAATACTTGCATCACAGAATATTAATTGAGTTCCCTTGACAGTATTTGTCAACTTCCAAATTTGCCAACTATTCCAAACACACTCATGCAACTTACTGATATCTGCTTCTTTAGTTTCTCCCAATAAGCGCATAGTTAAAGCAGCTTTTGTGAGATCCGTTGTTACCTTCAGCATATTATCAATGCTGGGTGCAACTTGCCGAGTGTAAATTTTCTCAGACCTTTTGAGAGCTTCCCTAAGAAATTGTAACTGTGCTGAAGATGGTTCTACAACAACATCAATAAACTTAGGTTGTGGACGTTTTAAAACATCACCAATGTTATTATTTGTGCGGAGGTTAACAAACTGATCCATTAGCCCTCGGAGAGCTTGGATATTGCAGAAACTCTTAAACCGAGTTACTACTTTATATTTACCACTAGCGGTAACTTCAGCCGAAGAAGTAGGTTCTGCAAATTGACTAGCCCATTCATCGAAAGTTTCTATTCCCAATTCTCGTAATTTGGGAAGTTGAAACATCCGCATCCAATTAAATAATTCTGCCATAGTATTGGACAGAATTGTACCCGTTGCACCAATTACTTTTCCTGTGAATTGGGAACAAGTTTCTGTGAGCATATCTCCCAGAATATGCAGAATCTTCATGTAGGTATCACTAGCACGTTGACTCCAACTTTTGGGAATACCTCTGATGTTATACATCTTGGTAATAATCGAGAGATTCTTAAATTCATGAACCTCATCTATCACCAACATATCTGTCAAATTATCAAAATCAATGTGATTGTCTTTTCTTGTTGATGCTGTTACCTTGTTGATTTTACTTTCTAGGCTTTTTAACGCCTTTTTCAATTGTTTAGTGGTGATTCTGTCATTTGACTCGTTTTTCAAGAAAGCTTGGAGAATTTCTTTTTCTTGATTGTGGAACGCTAATTGATAATCCTCCGATAATGCTAAACTAAAGAATTGAGAATGAGTAATGATAGTGCAATCAAAATCCCCTGTTTGAATGGCAGCAGTGAATATTTTTCTCCCTTCGGCATCTAGCTTTTCAGGAACTAATAAGTTTGCCATTGGATAGAGATATCTAAAACTCTCTTCAATTTGTTTTTCAGTGCCATTCAACACAACTAACATTGGCTTGTTAGCTAATCCTAACCGCCGACATTCCATGATAGATGCAATCATGGTATATGTTTTACCAAGTCCTACATCATGGGCTAGAAAAGTGGCATTTTCTTCGAGAATTCTAGAAACACCATCTAACTGCCAATAGTTTAATTGCACATCAGGATTACTACCCGGAAGCTGGAGGTAATTACCATTATATTTTCGGGCAGAGAAAACATTAATTTGTGTGTTGTAATATGTATACAGTTCCACACATCTTTGTTGATTCTCCCAAATCCAATTTCTAAAAGCAAATTTGATGACTTCTAATTTAGCTCTAGCTTCTTCTGTTGCTTCATTAGATGCTAAAGTATTAATGGTATCCTTGCTTTCGTAAATAATGATTCTGGGGTCTTGACGATTTAATCCCTTTTCCAAAAGTTTGGCACTATCTATATAACTTGTGCCGTATTCTGTAAGGTCGTCAGAATTCCCTCCTATTGTCCAAAAAGATGTGCTAGATGAAGTAATATGAGATATCGTTACTTTAATTTTCAATATCTCTTTCGCAAACTGCTGGTAAATTTCTGGTTTAATCCAGTTTGTACCCAACATTATGTGAATTTTCTTGTTCAAGATTTTATCTTTTTGGGAATCTGTGAGAGAATTCCAATCAATATTTGATGTTTCTAGACAAGCAAGTTTGATATCTTCTGTAGCATCTGGCAGCATTGGTAACGGTTGAACTGCTTTGAGTGCTTCTATGTTTTTTGCTAAATTAGCAGCAATCGCTTCTTGCAGTTTTCTGTAGACGTTACCAGATAGATATTGAGCAGCAAGTTCCCATTTCTGGTTAATTGGATTATAAAAGATGAGATTATCAGCATCGAGTTCTTGAATAATTTCCTCTGGAGTCAGGTGGCTAATTTCTGAGATATAATCTAAATCTAGGCAACCTTTGATATTCAGCGAATGTGTTAAAGCATCTTGGGCTGAATTAACTTTTGTGGGAGCAGAATATGAACGACAGACTCGTTTAGAGAAAATATCAGCTAATTTGTAATTGCTCTTTTCTAGAGTTCTGACTAAATAATAGTTGGGGTCCTTACCCAGGTGTATTAGGTTGTACTTGCTATTGATTCTGCCCCATTTACGAATGAATGAGTTGTAGCTGTTTTTGAGTTCTTGTTGGAGTTGTGTTAATTCCTCATCATTTACTGTTTGTTGGGCATTGATGACTTTTATTAAACAACTACGGAGCTGCCAAAAATCCTCAATTCGATTTCTCTCTACTGTTTCTACTAAAACTAAATGGCTTTTCGCTCTTTGATAAATTTGGTTTTCATGAATACAAAAAGCCATTTCTTTAATATGTTGCAGTTCAGGGGGAACTAACAGAAGCTCTTCAGTTTCCTTTCTAGGAGAGTAGTTAACATTTAGAGGTATTTTGCACAGGGATTCAGATAAATCTCTGCCGTCATCTAATAGAGCAAAACCTTCACCGTACAGTTTATTAATGCTTGGTGTACCTAATAAGTGATGTACATGAGGATATATTCTCTGTTGTAAATGTGTGTATTGGGGAGATTTTTTGCAGTTGGTTTTGATAATATTTATCAAAACTTCTGCCTTGAAATTCACTCAAGAAATATTCGTTGAGATGAGCTTTAGTTTTATCACCTTCATTACCCCAATCTTGAGGAACAATTTGCACTTCTTGAGTATTTATCCATTTTGATGTGTTGGAATGACGAGGATTTTTGACTTTTTGAAAGATTAGTAGAATGGGGCTAACTTGAGTTCTAGCAATGGTGTTAAATACTCCACTAGGAAGTCTTACGGCTGTTACCAGTTCTAGTTTTTGTCCTAACCAAGCTCGGAACTTTTGAGAACTGGGAGCATCTAAAGTGTAAGTAGAAGTAATGACTGCAATTAATCCTTCTTCTCTCACTAAGTCGGCAGATTTGGCTAGAAAATAGTTATGGATGCTGACTCCCAGAAAGTTATATTTTGAGTCATTTACTCCATAGTCACCAAAGGGAAAATTCCCACATACCAAATCAAAATATCCTTCGGGGAAGCTGACTTTTTCAAATCCCTGATTATAGATTTGAGCTTCGGGATATAAATGTTTGGCTATCGTAGCGGGTGTTTTATCTAATTCAATTCCAAATAGTTTTGAGTTGCAGCGTATATCTTCTGGCATTAATCCAAAGAATAAACCAGTACCGCAAGCTGGTTCTAAGATTCTGCCTCCGGTAAATCCTATGCGCGATAGCATTTCCCAAATACTACGGATAATTTTAGGTTCTGTATAATGGGCATTTAATATGCTACTGGCAGCGTTATTAAATTCATTTTGATTCAGTAAAGTTAGCAATTCTTTTTGTGCTTTAGCAACCCATCTGTTTTGTGGATTTAAACTAAATATTTCAGGTAAACAACCCCATCCGTTAAATTTTGCTAATGTTTGTAGTTGTTCTTGGGTGGGAGTGGTGTTGAGTGTTTGTAGGGTAATAATTGCCTGTTTATTGTTTTCCCATCTTTGTTGGGGTGTGGCTTTTAATTCTGATTCTATTGTTGAGTTGATTGTAAACATATACCATTGCCAAAAAATAGTTTTGGTAATGGGCGCATAGCGCAAAGTTAAGATTTAAATATGTTATGGCTATTCGCATTCAGGTGAGGTATGGGCAGTAATAATTAAACGCAGATGCACGCAGATAAACGCAGATAATTTTGTACTTCATTAGACTAGGAAATGCTATATGTGCATCTTTAAAGTAAAATGATATCAGAGAAAAAATATAGCTTACATTCATTAGTAAGCCATATCATTTATAAATAATTTGTGAACATTTATGGTTGAAAAAATTACATTAACGGGTTGAAAAACTTGAGAATTTGAATGTTGAACAGTATTAAATATGCCTCCAAAAGTTCTTACTAATTGTTTTTAAGCTGACAACTTTCCTGTTATTACCAGATTCTGCTGTATTTCCACCTTGAACAGATTCAGTTGCCAATAAAGATTTTAGTAGTGATAGTTGGTGGTCTACGTCTCCTACATGACGGTATATTAAGGAGGGGATTATTTTCATGCCCAAAGGTGTAGGGACAATTTTGAGATATTGGTTTAATGTCTCTAAATAATTGCTATTTGCAAATTGTCTTTCAGCTACATAAGGACGTAATATCTCTAGTAATTGAATAGCTCTTTTGATTTCCGAAGTATCAGAAGTATGATCAATTTGAGGTTGGCTTTCTCGGTAGCCTTTCATTTTCTTTTCAGCAACGAGATTGTGAAATTTAGAAACTGCTTGTTGAAAATTACCAAATGAGTGGACTTTCTGTTGAGATTTGTAGCCTACTCGACCCCATTTAACAGTTAAATTTTCTTGCTCAACTTTAGCACTCCAGAACTTATTGCTATTCTGGGCAGCATCTACGAATACTAAATATATTTCCATGATGATTACAACTATATTTCATGGTGGTAAACCGCTAAAAACTCCAATTAGTATTTAGCGGTTTAGTGATTTATGGCTTACTTGACTACTGAAAGCGATAGCGAAGCCCTGCTGCAAGCAGTTCGCTTACTTCTGTGCCGGAGGCAATCTAATTGGTACGGAATTTAGAGGTACGAAGACTTCTTTTGGAAACCTGCACAGGACTAGAAGCTGGTCGTGCCACCTTTGACCACGACTGCATCCGCTCAACAGCAGCAGCATCTTGAACAGCTAAAGGCGTAATATTTCGCTGGCAATTTTCTAAATCAGCTAGTGTCACCTGCTGTGGTCTTCCTTCATCAAAAGCCAGTAGTGCGGCTTCTGAGGCTAGAGTTTCTAATTCAGCGCCACTAAACTTGCTGGTACTAGCAGCGATCGCTTCCAAATACTCTTCAGGAACTTTTATACCGTAGCGTCCTAGATGAATCCTGAGAATTTGACAACGTTCTATTTCTGTGGGTAGATCAACAAAGAAATTCTCATCAAACCGTCCTTTTCGCTTGAACTCAATTGGTAAAGCTGTTGGGTCATTACAGGTTGCCACCACAAACACCCCTGCTGTACATTCAGACATGAACGTGAGGATATTCCCCAGAATCCTTTGTGAAACCCCAGAAGTATCGCCATTAGCGGAAAGTGCCTTTTCTACCTCATCAATCCATAGAACACAGGGAGCGATCGCTTCTGCTGTACTGAGTGCGCGGCGGACATTACCTTCAGATTCTCCCACTAGGCTACCAAGCATTGAGGCAATGTCTAGTTGCAACAATGGAAGATTGAGGATGGTGGCAATATTCTTCGCTACTATTGATTTACCTGTTCCTGGTGGTCCGGCTAGTAGCACTCCTTTAGGTTGGGGTAAATTGAGCGATGCCTTCGGCGAGCTTCGCTAACGCGCTTCTTGGGAAAATAACCGACGACGGCGTTGCAGCCAATCCCGCAGTAAATCCAAACCGCCAAAAGGTATTGTTGTGGGTTTACCCAGTTCGATACCCATTTGAGCTAATAGCCGGGTTTTGTATTCGACAACCAAGGAAATGACTGTAGCATCAATCACAATCCCTTGAGAAGTGAGGCGTTCTTTCACAGTTAGCCGCAGGAAGTCACTGATTTCTTCCAAAGTTAATCCTAAAGCTGCTCTTGCCAAGGTTTCTTTATCTTCAGTGGTCAGAGAAACTGTAAAATTTACCTCTTGCTCACTGGCAGATTCTTGCAAATACAGCAAATATGATTCTAAGTGGTCTTGAATTTGTTCAATGCTGGGTAAAGGAACTTCACAGCAGGGAATAAGCCTCAGTAAAGATTCATGTAGTTGAATGTTTTGACCCAGAAGTACAATGCGCTTTTCAGTTGGTTTGAGACGATGGTACAAGTTTTTGACTCTGGTGAGAACTTCCCAACTCAATTGCAGGGAATTTTTACCCACAAAAGGATGAATATCTCCCAGAATGAAAACCCCATTCCCCTCGAAATTGTTGATGTACTCGAATACATATATTAAAGGGTCTATGTGAGGAGGCTTTTTATAAGTCTCAATTGACTTGAATACCAGTCCACCGTCGTCAGCAATCAGACATTGTTCTAAGCTGGATACTCCTAAATTCCAGAAATAGACAGGACTGTTGAGTTTGTCCATGACTTCAGTAGTTAACCATTGAATAATGGTTGCTTCTTCAGGAGATAGAACCTCTAAAGCCACAATGGGTATATAGTTTAAATCAAAAAAATATGTCAAACATAATCATTTGTGTTATATTCAAGGAATGAATCTATGGACTAAATAGAAAGAGAAACACAGAGTGTATTATTAAGTGCCTGGAGTCACAATGTTATTAGTTGAGCGACATATAATTAAACATAATCACATCAGGTTTAGAGAAATTGATCAAATGTCTTTTTTCTCAAAAAATCTATTTAACTGTGCTGTTTATTTATGTCGTCAAGCCTTTTTTAGCAGTCAACCAATACCAACATTCAATCAAATATATCATTCACTCAAGAATACTGATGATTATAAAGCCTTACCTAGTAAAGTTGCCCAATTAGTATTCAAACAAGTTGATAAATGCTTTAAATCTTACCAGGAGGCAAAAAAAGAATATCAGTTAAATCCAGGCAAGTTTTTAGGAGAACCAAAATTACCCAAATATAAACATAAAGAAAAAGGGAGAAATATTTTAACTTTTAATAATCAGGCTGTTTCCAAAAAAGCCTTAAAAAAAGGTTTAATCTCACCTTCTGGATTATCCATAAGTATCAAAACTAAGCTAACACAAATTGAAGAAGTGAGGATTATTCCTAAAAATAATGTCTACATTATTGAAGCAGTTTATGAAAGAAAAGAAACCACGATAGAAGTTAATAATAAAATCGCCGCGATTGATATAGGACTAAACAACTTAGCTACTGTTACTAGTAATTGTTCAGATTTTCAACCTTTTATTGTTTGTGGCAAGGCAATTAAATCTTGTAATCAGTTCTACAACAAAGTTAAAGCTAGTCTCCAATCTCAATTACCTAAAAATCAAAAAACTTCTCGAAAAATAGAAGCATTAACACTCAAGCGTAACAAGAAAGTGGATTACTACCTCCACACAGCTAGTAGATTTATTATTAATCAGCTAGTTATTCAAAATATCACACATTTGATTATAGGTAAAAATGAGAATTGGAAACAGAATATTAACTTAGGCAGTAAAACTAACCAAAACTTTACCAGTATTCCTCATGCGCGATTTATACAGCAGTTAGAATACAAAGCTAAACTTGTGGGAATCAAGGTACAAATTGTAGAGGAAAGCTATACATCAAAATGTAGTTTTCTAGATTTTGAACCTATCAAAAAACATGAGCAATATTTAGGTAAAAGACTTAATAGAGGTTTATTTAGGTCTAATTCGGGTAAACTTTATTCAGCAGATTTAAACGGTTCTCTGAACATATTAAGAAAAGTAGTTGGGGACTCTATCTTTGATAGAAACTCAGTAGAGAGGCTTGTAGTTAGTCCTGTAAGGTGTAAACCTTACCAAGCTAGAAATATTTGACTATATTTTTAGTAACTATTTGAGAGTCAATGGTGGTAATTTTGATACATCTCAGCTTCTTGATCCCACAAAGCTCAAAGATGATACAGACAGGTTTTTCTACCGAAGTTTGAGAGACATGGCTGTAGCTTTGCTTAACCCCATACCCTCATCACTTGCTAATCTTTGAAGATGACGTTGTTCATCCAGCAGCTTGGCGTAAATTTCATCCATTTTTCCCTCTAATTGAGAACGTCCCTGTGAATCAAGCCTTTTGGCATCTACAGAAGCGTTTTCGAGAATGTCTTCTAGATGAGTCATCATTTGTTCGAGACTGCTACCTGCTTCAAAACTGGCGTTACCCAAAAGCATTTGCACTTTCTTAAAATGACGTTCCATCTTTTTCTTGAAGTTAACCGGCTTGCGTCCTGGTTCCCAGTTGCTCAAATCTTCGAGTAATTGCGCTGCTAGTTGTTCACCACCTGCGTTAGCGAAGCTCACCGAAGGTATCGCCGATTCTCTGAGTGTTTGTTCTAAATTTGTGTCATACTGCTCAATAAATCGAGTTATTTGCTGCAAACATTCAGCTTGTTGTTCTGACAATTGCTCGCTAATAGCAGGAATAATCACAGGACGACCAATTATTACTTGTAAGTAGTCTTCTAGTTCCTCTAAACAGGGAAAAGCTTTTACTAAGTTTTGCTTAACTTCTTGTTGTTGTTCTACAGATAACTGCCAAGCATTCAGTGAGAGGAATTTATCAATTCGTTCTTGGTAATCTGTGTAACCCTCGTCATACTCTTCTCTCAATTGGGTGCGTAAAGTAGGGGCAATATTATCTCGAATTTCGATTAATTGACTCCAGACTATGGGTGCTAAGTCTATGGAACAAATCCAATCACCATTGTCATAATTCATCCATTCTTGGACTGATGCAACTTCTTGTCTTAATTTGTTTGCGGCTTCATCTAAAGCTTTGAAAACTTTGATGCCCTTTAAACCAACTTCTGAAGTTGTAACTTTTACTAAGTCAGATTCTTGTTCATTTTGAGACGTTTTAAGAACATCTGCCCATTTCGGAGCATTGCTTTTAGTTGTTTTCTTTAATTGAATTTTGAACCGGATGCGTGTTTTGTTTAGTTTGGAGAAGTTGTATCTTTCAACAACAGCGTTTTGGAGGAAGGTTTCGTTTGAGTTGGGAATGACTGCTTGTAGCATATTGTTTTGGGAATGATATTATTTGCTCACTCCCAGATAAGCGTTAGCTTGCAACTGATAGCTACACAAATTTTGTAGTGTAATTTCAAGCTTGAGTTTGTCATATTGGTAAGGTGATGGTTGAAAAATTAGCCATGACATAATACTTACAGGCTTAACTTGTCACAAATGATGCTTAGATGTCTATTTAGTACATCTGCTCCGGGGGAAGTTCAGTAGTATGAAAGTTGTTACTTTATAGCGGCTACCTTAAAATTACCCCATAAGCTATAATAATAAAATCTAGGTAATTATTTAGTAAAAAAAGATTTTTGAAGCGTAATAAAAACCATATCCGATATTTTATTAACTATGGCTGGAAAATTAATTGTTGTGGTTGGAGGACAATTTGGCTCAGAAGCTAAAGGCAAAGTTATTTCTTTTTTGGCTAATGAAATTGATCTAGCAATTAGAACTGGTTCACCTAATGCGGGTAATACAGTTATTAAAGATAATCACACATATAAATTGCAACAAATACCAGCAACTTTTGTAAATCCTAAATGTCAGCTTTGTATAGGAGCAGGTGCTTTAATTTTTCCTGAAATTTTAATCAAAGAGATTGAGTTAACTCAAGTTCAAAATCGTATTTATATAGATAGCAACGTAGGAATCATAGAAGAAAAACACTTAATTCAAGAACAGGATTTAAGTGATTATATTGGCACAACAAAAAAGGGATGTGGAGCAGCATTATCAGATAGAATTTGGCGTAAAAATTTTAAATTAGCAAAGGATGTAATAAATAATTTTCCTCTTTATGATGTTGCAGAAATGGCAAATCAAACTATAGACGAAGGAAAAAGTGTTCTTATTGCGGGGACTCAAGGCTTTGGACTATCACTTTATCATGGATTTTATCCTTTTGTAACCTCAAGAGATACGACAGCAGCTAATTTTTTAGCTGAATCTGGTATTTCTCCAAGATTAGTGACTGATATTATTTTAGTAATTAGAACATATCCTATTAAAGTAGCAGGAAAATCAGGGATATTTCCGAATGAAATAACTTGGGATGAACTTTCAAGAAGAATTGGCAAAAAAGTTGAAGAAAGAACAACAGTTACTAATAATGTGAGAAGAATAGCTGAGTTTGATATTGAACTTGTTAAACGAGCGATACTGATTAACAGACCTACACAAATCGCTTTACAATTTCTTAACTATCTTTTTCCAAGTGATGAAAACATATCAGTATGGAAAAAATTAAGTTATGAAGCTAAAGCATATATTGAAAAACTAGAAAATGAATTAAATGTTCCTATTACTCTTATTGGTACTGGAGCAGCAGAAAAAGCTATGATTGATCGTCGTTAGATATAAACAACAAAACAATGCTAGAGAAAAAATTAAAACAATTAATTGTAGTAACAGGTACAAGTGGGTCAGGTAAAACCACTCTTGTTCATTTACTCTTGGAACGTTATCCAGAACTAGAGTTTTCTGTTTCTGTTACTACACGCAAACCCCGCATTGGAGAAATTGAGGGAAAAGATTATTATTTTGTCAGTCAGTCTGAGTTTAAAGAAATGATTATTAAGGAACAAATTTTACAATGGGTAAAATTTGCAGATAATTACTATGGGACTCCTCGAAATACTGTCGAAAATCAAATAAAACAAGGGAAAAAAGTTGTAATGATAACCGAAATGGAAGGAATGAGAAAAACTAAGCAAATTTTTCCAGATACTTTATCTATATTTATTATGCCACCATCTCTTGAAGTTTTAAAGGAACGCATTCAGAGAAGAAAACAAGATTCTTGTGAATCAATCAAGAAACGTCTTGAAACAGCAAAAATAGAGATTCAATTTGCTAATGAATGCGATAAAATTATTATTAATGATAATTTAGACAAGGCAATAGATAATTTACAAAAAATAATCTTTGATGAATAAGATTTTTTCAACTTTTTACCAACCGTATTCACTATAAAATATTTGTTTTTTTATGTTTTCAATAGCGTATCTGATATATTCCAAAGTATTATTTGGAAGACAATCAATATCAAACCATTTTAAATCATCACATTTATCAGGTTCAGCATTTATTGGTTCTCCTTCCCATTTTTGAGTAATAATATAAAAATCTATTCTTTCTTCTTCTACATCTTTTCTGTGCATAACATGAGCTACTTTTAAATCATTAATATTTAATTTAATTCGAGCTTCTTCAAACGCTTCTCTAATAATAGACTCAAGAAAAGTTTCATTTCCTTGTAAATGACCCGCAACGACACTATAATTTCCGTCTCCAAAACCTGTATTAAATCTTCGTAAAAGCAATATTTTGTTGTCTTTAATTAATATTAAATGACATGAAGGTATTAAAGTAAAATATTCTTTTCTCATTAAATTAGGTGTTTTAGTTTAGTTCTTTACAATATTAAAATTCAAGATTACTGAATTATATCCAGTAATCTCAAATGTTAGGGATTGAGCCTATTGATTAATTTCTTACTTAATTAGATTGTTCTGACGTAACAAAAGAATCGGGTAGCCCGTATTATTAATATGATTAGTATCAATTCCTAGCCTTTCAGCAAAAGCAAAAAGGTTTTCTCTAGTTGTTTCAACGCTACCAAAATCTTTGATAGCCTCTATTTCGATGTATTTTCCTAAACCCTCTATTGTATCTAAACAGATTTCAAATTCATTATTGTAAGAATACAGGCTTCTTGTTTTTTCAATTGTAATTAATTTTTGAAACCCAAGTGCATCAAACATTTTATTAAGCTGTTCTAAACCTTGAAACTGAACTTCAAATTCATCACAGTGAGTCTGTATTTCTGCATCTTCAGGATAAAAATGCTTATAGTTGAGAATGAATTTATCCCCTCTTTCTCTAATACTTAACCATTCAAAAGGAGATTTAGCATTCATAAAGTCTCTGCTTGGATGATTAAAATACTTATCAACCTGATGATTTTCTTTTACAAAAGAAGCAATTTCTTTTAACTTTTGCTCTACTTTGATAAAAGTTTCATTATCTACTGAAAATCTTAGTTCAATTTCTGTGTCATTATTAGCCATGATTTTACTTAATCCTTTTTGAATGAGAATTCTACAGCCATTTATCATATATGGATTGATGCTTTATGTCAAGCCTACACCAAGTAATAATTTGAGAATTTTCCAACAAAAATTTTTAAATTAATAGTAGATTATGCTTTAATAGGCAAAAATCAGTAGCTTTATCAACTGCAAATTGATTGGCTTTTTGATAACTGGCTCCTTGTTGAATAGCAAATATAAAAGCAGCAGAAAATGTTGCACCTGCTCCTATCAATCCTTTCTGATCTACTTGCTTTTTACATTGACTTATAAATACATCTTTTCCTTTAATTAAAGCTAACGAACCTTGATGGGCTAAGGTAATAATTATTACTTGAATAAATGTTTGTTGATATAGGTTTTCTGCATAATGCAAGGCTTCCTCTATATCTAATTCCAAACCTAATTGAATAAATTTTATATTCTCAACATTTTTTACTTGGGACAATTTATAATTAAGTTCACCACAACTTAAGTTTAAGAACAATTTTTTATTTGAGTTTTGCAATAAATAAGAAATTAACTTAAGTCTATCTTCTATCAACTCTTCATATAAATCTATATAAAAAAAATTTGATTTTAGATTGTTGCTATAAATTTTTTCCGTAGGAAAAGAATGTAGTTCTGATAGCCAGGTACGCTGACCTTCTATCTCACGTAAACAGTAAGTTGTAGGTGTATATGGAAATTGAGTATCTATAAAACTACAGTCAACTCCATTTTCATTAAGAAAATTTATTAATATTTGACCATCTTTTTGAGAGATAGGATTAGATATAAGTTGAGTCCTTAAATTCATTCGTGATGCCATAACTGACACAATTGCTGCATCATTTCCAATTAGTCGCTTGACTTTATTTATTAAAGTTGTCTCTCCAGATACCGGAAAAGAGTCAATATCTAAAATTATTAACCATACTAATTCGCCAATTGCACATAAATCAAACATAATAAATTTTATTTTTGTCTAAACAATTTGGTTTCAAAGATAGATTGAGTATGCCAATTATGATAAACCTTATCCCAAATCTGTTTTTTGGATATTTCTAATAGGCAAGATTCAGAGTCAATCTGTTTTATTAGATTTTTTAAGAGCCTTTCATACCCAACTTGGACTGATATTATAGCATTTTCTATATTGTTTTCTTTGAGCAATATACTAGCATCTTCAATGATAGCAGCAATTTCTTGTGGTGTTTTTTGTTGATATTCCCATTTATTTAAACTTTCTTCATCTGCTAATTGAAAAACTTGAGTTAAAGTTCTAATAAGAAAGTAACTTAATTTTCTATGTTCCTTAATTGCAATTGAAAGCAACTTTTTAGTTTCACCGTCACTAACTTTACGCATACCTTTTAAGGTATACACTATAGGAAAAGCAAAATTAATCCAGCTTTGACATACATTACATATAATCCCAATTTCACTTGAGCGATATGAAGTAATAACTCTAGCAAAACTGGTATCTATTTCTCCTAGAAGTAAATCTTTATCTTGTCTTTTAAGAGCAGACAAATATTGACTTTTTATTAGAACTTCTAACGGTGAAGCCATATAAGAAACATTCTCAAATACTGCTCCTTTTGATGGCAAATCAATAAAGTCTCCATGACTATTATAAACTTGATCAAAAATTTGTTCAATTGTTAATGAATTTTGAGCAGATAGAACAACATCTGTTCGTCCCAGAAAATCAATGTTTTCACATAATTCTTCTGATGTCATTAGTGGATCAAAAAGAATAAATCCAAATCGTAACTTAATATTTAAAAGACTGAAATAACGAAGTGCTGAAATCACATATTCTGGTGAATAACCTTTGTTATATCGTAAAAGTTGTCCTTTAGAACCTGATTCAACTCCAACAAATATTCGAGACAATCCATTCTCAAGAAGTTTTTTAAATAAATAACCTCGCTCTATATGCCAATCCTTATCTTCAGAATCTTTATAAATTTGATCAGCCCGACAAGCTATATCAAAGCTTATTTTAATTCCCATATCTGAAACTGAGTTCAAGAAATAATTTAATCTTTCCACAGAAGAAATATCCTGATCTTTTACCTATAAATTCCTCATCAGCAAAAAATATGTGAGGTTTTTTCTGAAATTGATTAAATACTCTAGCAAAAAAATTCCACTGTTTCACCATAGATTCAATAGGTAATGAACGCCATAAATTACCTTTATGAGAACGTGGACAGAAACTACAAACGTTATATTGACAACCACGACTAAACTCAGCCGTCATAACTCCATCATTATTAAATAAGTCTTCTATAGTATCTAGTGCTGGTGCTGGAAGTTGATTTAATAAAAGCAACTCTGAGCAAGTTTCTACAATTTTTCCCGTTTGTAAATCTTTATAACAAATTCCAGGAATGTTGTGCCATTTACTTCTATCTTTAAGATTCTTGACAAGATGGACTAGTACACCTTCACCTTCTTGTTTTCCTATAACAACACGGGGATATTTATCAAGTATTTCTCGAAAACACATTGAAGCTAAAATATTTCCAAGTTCAATTACTGGCTCTTGATCTATATCAAAAATAGCATAAACTTTATCTAATAATTCTTCCATTAAGTCGTATTGACCAAAGTTAACAGATATACCTATAATATCTGGTTTATCGTTTTTAACTAACTTAATAACATCATCAACTGTAGAACCAAATTGGCAATCAATTATACTGACTTTTGCATGATTTTGAAGACGTAAGAAAGAAGCAATATAAGCTATTCCCAATGTCAAGCGAGGTGTTGGATACATCTCAGGATGAAATAGGCTAACTAATAAAACAGAAGGAAGCACAAGTCTTTTTTCTAAATCTTTTGACATTTGAATTGTTAAAAATTTGCCAAAATAATTTTTAGAGTCATCCAAAACTGATACTTGAAAAACTACCTTAAAATTATTTTGTAACTCAACTACAAACGGTTGAAATTCAAGATTATTATCTTTGCTACATATTACAAGATATTCTTTATCATACACACAAACTATTGGCATATCTGGAGAACCAGCAACGTTGATGTTGATACGGTCACTCTCTTTTGATGAATATCTTGAGCAAATAATTTCTTGTATCTGTTTAGCAAAAAAATCAGGACTTTTTCCACAAAAATCAAGAATGTTAGATATTTGTTTCCACTCCGATTTTAAAATCTCTAATATTTGCATTATGTGTCTCCATTAATTTATTAAAGTAATATTTTTTTATAGATTAAGTTGAAAACCAGCCTTGAAGAGCTTCATAATCTAAGGCATTACGTCCACACCCTTTCCAATATGGAATTAAATTATACTGTTGATAAACTTCTTGCAAAACTAAAGCTATTTTTAATAAATCCTGATAACTTGGACGACTGTGATTTTCAAAATAACTTCCTCGATCATTATGAAAAACGTTAATAATAGGTGTAATCCCTATACTAGCTAAATATCTGATTCCTTTTATAGTTGATTCAACAGGTTCTAGACCGGCAATTAAGATTGTATGAATTCTCTTATCTCCCACTATTTTTACAGCATATTTTAGTGCATCTATTAATAATTGACGACCATAATCTTGAGTTTTACCTGGGCAAATTTTTGTAAATATATCATCATCAAAAACTTCCATGTTCAAAGTCATTCTTGCATTTAATGATTTTAATTCATCTATTAAATTAAAATCATTAGGAGGCATGGTTGCTATATGAGTTTCTAATTTTTTACTGCTATTTATTCTGAACTGCTCTTCATCCAATTTACTAGCAATTTTCAGGTGATTCTGAAAACCTATATCATAATTGGGATGATTTCCTCCAACTAACATTATCTGGTTAATCAAATCTGAATCATTTTTTAGAGCTATTTTTAAAACTGATGCTGCTAACTGAGGTGTAATAGTATCAATAAATTGTGACTCTTGATCTCTATTAGGCTTTAATGAACAAAAATGACATTCTTTACCCTTATTAAAATAATAGCAAGTTGATGGAGTAAAAAAGGCTAGTGAAGAACCACCGTATAAATTAGCAACTTGTCCGCAAGTGAGAGCCTCTGTAACTGAAATATCAAAAAAAGACGGTCTTTTAGGAAAAGAAATTGAAGTAATATACTTTCCTTGATGGCTTAAAAAATAATCTCCACTATTGTATTCCAATTGCCAAGGTGAATGACGTTTATAATTTACAGCAATGACAACATTACTAATAAATATTTCTTGTGGTATTTTAATCTTTCTACTTAAACTATGTTCATCACTATCATTATAGGCTCTTCTCTTTTCCATTGCATTGTTATTAGTGGCAAACTGATGAATAAAAGATTCAGAAAAAGAAATTCCTGTTGAAAGAAGATGAAGCTTTATATCTGCTGCTTTGTAGTTATTTATGGTTATCATATTATTTAGCTTTAAATTTTATAATGCTTTTTCAAAAAGTATCACAATTGTTAAATATAGTCAATTCCTTTGCCAGTTTTACAAATAATTAGGTCTGAAAGCCAGTAAAAGAGTTTTATTGGCTTTTTTGTCTATTCCTCCACCAACAGTGCTTCTATTTGAGCCAGCAGTTTTTCCAAAGCTTTTTGCTTTTTAGGATTTTCCCAAACCTTCGCTTTTTGTAATTGACTTGATGCTTCCTTATAACGGTTTTTGAGTGAAGGTGGTTCTGGGTTTATCTGACGACTTGCTTTAATTCTTTCGTTGATCTGAGTTAGTGATAGACTGTCTGCTATCGTCTCCTCCAGGAGTGCAGTTCGTTGTCCTAAATCTTTCACACGAGCGATCGCAGTAGCTTTGGTATATTCAATCTCACCTTTCCGCAAAGCATCTAGGACATCTTCTGGCAGTTTCAGTAACGGTAGACGACTGCTGACAAAAGATTCCCAACTTATCATTCCCAAGGCATCAAATACAGCTTCTATTGCTTCGGAATCTTCACTACCCAAAACGTTTTGGGTAACTTTACCTTTAGCCTCATTTTGCATTCGGTAGAGAAGTGAAACCACGTTATCAGTATCTTGATTTAACCTCAAACTTAAAAGCTGAAGTATACCTTCAGTTTCTTCGATTGGTTCAATCTTCTCGAATCAGGTTTTCAACAAGGGATAACTGCAAGGCTTCTCTATCGTTGAGTTCTCTAACAACAACAGGTATTTCTTTTAGTCCTACTTGCAGAGCAGCTCGGTAGCGTCGCTCTCCTGCAACTAACTCATATTGTCCTGCTTCTAAAGGACGGACTAACAGAGGTTCTAAAATACCGTGTTCTTTAACTGATATTACCAGTTGTTCTAGCTTTTCTGCATCAAAGTAGCGCCGGGGCTGAGAATTAGGCAGTTTGATAGAGTCAATAGAAATTGTATGCGGGGTGGTAGTAGCATCTTCAGTTGGGTAAACACTATCTCCAAGTAAGGCAGCTACGCCTTTTAATTGACTGGTATAAGGTTGGTCTTTTTTATTGGTATTCACTTCAATTTTTCTAAACCTAAAGATATTTTTTCTAATACATCAACAGCAGGATGTTTGCGATTGAATAATGCTAAAGGCAATCGTGCCTCACTAGCATCGGCAAAAGCAATGGCTTTGGTAATTGGGTCATAAACTGTAGCCAGTGGTGACAGTTGTTCTGAAATGGCTTTGAAAGTTCTGCTTTCCTGAGCAGTGCGAGCATCATACATTGTCGGTATAAAGCCAGCGATCGCCAAAGAACGATTTGCAGCTTTGCGGAGTCTCGCTACCGTATTTAATAGCAAGTCCGTTCCTTGAAAAGATTTGAATTGACATTGAATAGGAACTAAAACGTGGGTTGCTGCCACTAAGCTGATCACACTCAAAATACCCAAACTGGGAGGACAATCTATCAAAATAAAATCATATTTGTCCAGTATAGGAGCGATCGCATTTTTTAGACGCATTTCTCGCATCAGGGCAGATACCAATTCTAGTTCAGCAGCACTTAAATTAATATTTGACGGAACTAACGACATTCCATGAATTGGTTCAGGATGGATGGTTAATGGTTCTTCTCCTACAGCAGCTTCGTACACAGTTTTTGTGAGATTCTCTGGTTCCAGTCCCATAAATGTGGTCAAGCTGGCTTGGGGGTCCATGTCAATCAACAGCACCCGGTTAGGATGACGCTGCGCTAAATGATACCCCAAGTTCATTGTTAAAGTGCTTTTCCCCACACCGCCAGACTGGTTAAATAGCGCAATAATGCGACTCATGCGGTGTCTCCTTACAATAGAGTTTTTATCCAATATTACAATCAAAAAGAGATTTTGATTGCCTACGGCACTGGCGAAGCCAATCATGGTTCGCACTTTAGTTTACCGTAAATTTTGCAGAATCTTGTTGGTGCTAGTAGAGTGAGGCATAAACAAACGATTTCCAATCTCTCAAAAGATTGTTTTGTATTGGTTTTGACTTCCTCCCTTGGAGATATAAGGGTGGAGTTGACTTCTGCCAAGCGGTACTGGGGACTTGTGGATTGAGAATGTCCCAATCAAGTTTTTTAATTGTTGTCTTGATAGAGATATCCAGTGGTATTTGATTTTTCAGCAATTTTTGGAAATATTAAACCACTTTTTCAGAAAAAAATTATCT
>NZ_VILD01000014.1:36081-44944 GCF_009712085.1 Anabaena sp. UHCC 0253 | reverse complement strand
GGAAATATTAAACCACTTTTTCAGAAAAAAATTATCTGCCCACAGAAAAAAAATACCTCTGGCAAAGTAGCCAGAAGTAAGATCATTAAAAGGGAATGTGAGAAATATTAGTATTTGGAGAATGTCCGTTGTTAGATGCTGTAGCTACACCAGCACCAACTAGCTGTTGAGTATTTTCCTGTGGAGTTGCTTGAACAACAGGTGTAGCAGTTGGTATAGGATTCCGATTACCAGTGGTAGTGCAGATGAAAGTGCGGATAACCAAGGCAGTTTTCTTTTCTTTATATCCCTTACCGCTATCCACTACGTTAATATCTAAATAGCCCATAGCGATACCAGTAGCATTAATTCCTGATTCAGCAATGGAAACTGCGGCTGCTCCCTTGGTTCTGTAGGGAATTGTGTCTTCCACTACGCCATCTTTTGAATAGTAGGAGAAAACACATTCACCATAGACAATCTTTACACCTTGGCTATCAAAAGCTTCATCAATACTGAGGAGTCGAATAGTTTGAGTTGAGTTAATCATGGTCTATTCCTTGTGATGAAATTGTCAATTGTTCATAAAAATTGCGCTTTGCGCTTTTCAACCACAACATCCCACAGACAAAAGTTATGCTGCGGGATGTGGTTAGTTTTCTAGAAGTTGGCGTTAATTATGGAATCTTGGTCTTCACTGGTTTCATTCGAGTCTTTACGTTGAGCAGAACTGATCAGTTCTAGATTGCTGACACGAATGATGGGTTTTTGTCTGGATTCGTTGGTGTTTTTATCTATCCATCTGTCAAAGACTATTTCACCGGTGATCCCAATAGTTGAACCCTTTTGAACCCAGTCTGCTGCAACTTGAGCAATATTTCCCCAAAGTTCTAAATCAAACCAGAGGGGATTTTCACTTCTGTAGGGAGGTTTGACAGCAAGAGTCAAGGATGTTTTCATTGCACCTGACTCGAAGTATCGAACATCAGGTGTTTGACCAACGCGACCAACTAAATCAACTTTATTGATGTATTGCTGAGACATATTATTTTCCTTGGGTAATCAATGTTTTTCACGGTATTAGCGCGATAGCGCATTCTCGGTTATGCAACTAAACGAATGATTTGCTACAGGCTGATTTGAGGCTTTATTGGATACAGCTCAGTATCAAACCTGATTGCGCCTAGCGCACTATTACCTACGGTATTAAGCGCAAAACCTACAAAAAAATAACCCCAAATCTGCTAGAGATTTGAGGGTGATGACTATTACAAAACTTGTTCTTTGGTTGCTAAACCATGCAGTTTGGTTACTAATTTCTCTTCTTTCATGCGAGAGAAACCAGGGATTTTGTGCAATTTGGCTAACTCCTTTAGTCTTTTTAGAGTTAGTGTTTGTAAATCTTCCAAACTTGCTAATTCTGGAGAATCGGGAATATTTGTTATTTCTAAGGAAGAGTCATCAGGTGTAGGAGAATCAGTTAAATCGGTGATTAGTTCTGCTGTGTCGCAGGGAATAATATCATTGCTGTCACTGCTATGATCAATATCTTCACTCACCACAGTTACAGTATCGCTACTAGCTTCACTAGGAGTATCATCTGATGGTGTAATAGATTCAGATGATGTTTGAGCGATCGCCTCAACTACTAAATTATCCTCACTATCTTCGCTTACCGGGGCTACTATATTACTACCAGCTTCACTAGGAGTATCATCTGGTGGTGTAATAGATTTAGATGATTCTGGTAGAGCGATCGCTTCCGGCAGTGTGCTTTCCTCAATCTCTTCGTTTACGGTATGTACTGTATTACCACCAGTTTCACTAACAGCATCATCTGTTGATGAAGTGCTTTCAGTGGGTGAAGTAATTGCATCACTATTGCTGAGGTTAGGCGTTTCTGTTTCCCCGCTTGTGTCACCAAGAATTTGCTCAATAGTGGCTACAGTGGGTTCTTTTAAAACGGTAATTCTGTGGAAATTTCCCACTTTTCTAACTGAGATTCTTGCTCCAGCCGTGCGGAGTTTTGTTGTCAATTCATTGAGCAGGAGAAAAGCTACATCCAATTGACGGTAATTATTGATAATGGCACTCATGGTTTTTTGTTTGATTTAGTTCACCACAAGAGCGCATAGCGCAATCTTTTTGTCCAAAAATGTTGTTTGGTATTTTTTATGATGTTTAGACAGACTGCGTTGAAAATGTAGTTTTTGGTATTAATCAGGAAATAGTAAAACTTCCCATACTAATCGGGGAGAGGCCATTTTCAACAGAGAGTTTTTGGCATCTTCCAGTTTCAACAGCCAATTTTGATCACTGAGAAATTCCTTCCAGCAATGTTGCAGGTAATCTATCAGCCATAGTTGTTGATGAAAATCCAATTGCAATTCAATATCTTTGGCAATACTTAACGCGGTTAACAGATTGTTAGGTGGCTGAATTAGTTGTTGCAAAATTGATTGTGGAATAGATTTGAGTTGATCATGGTAAGCGATCGCTATTCCAGGAGAACCACCAGCAAACTGTATAACATTTGGGTGATTGAGAATTTCAGAACGTCCCACATTTTTTAAAACTGTGGTCATTTGGGCGTTGTTTAGTCGCTGGAAAGGAATCAGTTGACAACGGCTGGTAATTGTAGCAAGTAACCTTTGGGGTTGGGATGAAATGAGGATAATAGTGCCGGATATTGGCTCTTCTAAAGTTTTCAGCAGTGCATTAGCAGCAGTGGGTGGCATTCTTTCAGCATTTTCTACCACGACAATTTTGTAAGGTGCAATTAGAGGGGAGGTAGCCAGAAATTGGGTGATTTCTCGAATCTGCTCAATTCTAATTTGGGATGGAGATTTTCGCAGTACCCCAGAAGCTGCTATTTCACTCTCACTTAACAACTGTTTTTGGTGTAGGTATGTTGGTTCAACCCATAAAATATCAGGACAATTAGCTAGGTTTTGGATGTTGAAAATTTCAGCGATAAAGCATTTCGCAGCTAAAGATTTTCCTACTCCGTCTGCTCCAGCAAACAAATACGCAGGGACAATTCGGTTGTGTGTAATTCCACCTTTGAGTAAAGATACCGCTAAATTTTGACCAATGATTTTTGATAACTGCCAGTTTTCTGCAATTGGCTGTGTAGATTTGGAATCTATATTTTGAGAAGGTTCACAAACAGAAAGGTCTGTTGTGAGATGAAGTAGATCAAGTTGCTTCATTTTTTGAGTTTTGGAAATTGTTGTTTAGACATCTCCAGAAATTTAATTTCCCTCCAACAACCGGAGCATTTTAGGTTAAATTTCCGAGGTGTCTATTGCATTTGCAAGAAGTAATACCTACGAGCAAAGTTTGATAATTTGAGTTTGCAAAGCGAGTTTTTCATCTACACCAGATTTCAGCATTAGCTCTAGTTCCAACAGCATTTTCAAACTATTTTTCAGCTTGTTTACACAACAATTAGCAACCTCTTGGCGTATGTAATACAAGCGTTTGGGATTTTTCACGTCTGCAAGTTGGGCGATCGCATTCTCATCTTGACACCCGGTGATGATCATCTGTTTGACTGTTAGCCAAGTGCGAAAGGTAGTAGTCAGGGTAGCGGTAATCTTTAAAGCTGGTTCGTTACAGTTAATTAAGCATTCAACAAATTCTAATGCTTGAGCAATGTTACCCAAGCGAATAGCGTTGGCTAGTTGTAAGCTATTAGCAGCATTTTCTGAGACTAATTCTTTCACCATATCCCCATTGACTGTTTTACCCAAAGCATAAGTTTTGAGCTTTTCTAGTTCGGTGAATATCAGTCGTGTATGATTGCCTGTGTAATCAATCAATACTTTGTAGGCATCGGTAGTGAGTGTTACACCTAAATGGTAATTTAGTACCAATTAATTACAGAATATTTGTAGCAATGTAAAACTTTGTGAATGCGGTTAGCTTAACTTCTTATTAATGCCGTATACTTTTGTACTATAACTATAGTATGTTATTAAAATATCATCTTGATATATATGACTTTAGGGTATTGTTAGCCCTGTTAATTCCAATACAGTCATGATAGGAGACAAGCTTCTATGCAGCACAGAGCAGACACAATTACCAGCATTATTGAAAAACGCCGTCCTTTATCACGCAAGATTGAAGGTGTAGAGGTAAATCTGAGGGAATTGGTCTCAGCCATAGATGAGGTAGAATCTCATCGCAGTACACTATTAAAACGGGTTGATGACCCAAAAATGCGAGGTGCTTTAGATGATGTAGATTTTGTAAGAATTAAACTAAGTATTAAAGACGAGATAGAAGCACTCGGAAAACTGAAAATTCGTTTCTCACGTGACACCCTGAATATTGGTGTGGTAGGTAGAGCTAGACAAGGTAAAAGCCGTCTGTTGCAAAGCCTGACAGGATTAACTACGGCTGAAATTCCTGATGGCGATCGTCAACATTGTACAGGGGTTCGCAGCACGATTAGTCATAAGCCTAATGTAGAGACTTATGGCGAAGTCACATTTCATTCTGAGCAATCATTCCTGAAAGACATGATTAGCCCATACTACGAAAAGCTAAGGTTGGGAGCAAAGCCAAATACCCTAGCAGAATTCACTACCCAGGCTTTGCCTTCTATACCGGATGATAGATATGCAGTACCCGGAGCTATGTATGGACATTTACAGCAATATTATGACAATTATAGTAAGTATGCTCATCTAATCAATTCACTACCGAGGAGAATTTCCAAAGAAGAAATTCGGAAATATGTTGCCCAAGATAATGCTAATGGCGATCGCATTTTTTTCAACTATCTAGCAGTTAAAGAAGTCAAAATTATTTGCTCATTTCCTAATTCAGATGTTGGGCAAATAGCATTAGTTGATATGCCTGGTTTGGGTGATACTGGTATGGGTGATGAAGATCGCCTGATGAAAACATTAGGTGAAGATATTGATGCTATTCTGTTTGTCAAAAAGCCTAACGCATCTGGTGACCACTGGGGCGATGTGGACGTACAACTGTATGATACTGCAAGTAATTCTTTACCAGAATTATCGCTTAATTCGTGGTCTTTCATGATTCTGAATCGCACTAACTTAGAATCCAACAATGGTGATAACTCCAAAAATTGCCAAGATTTAGCAAATGATATTCGCAACAAGAAGATTGATGTTGTTGAGTGTGTGATTGCTAATTGTGCTGATCCTGAAGAAGCAAACACTCAAGTTTTAGATCGTGTTCTCAACTATTTGGCTGCTAATATTAATCTCTTGGATCAGCAATATGCAAAGTCTTGTCAGGAGCGATTATTCCAATTACAGAGAGTAGTTAGTTCTGAACTAGATAAAGCGCGTCGAGCCTTAGTTCAAGCTGCTCTATCTCAGGATGATGATTTCCTTTTTGATAGGCTATACGATACTTTACTGTCAGAAATTAAATTGGGCTTGTATGACCTTGGTAAAGAGTTAGAAAAAGATCAAAAGGATCAAGACCAAGATTTCTTTAAACCCCAGTTAAAGAGTATTATTCAGGCTTGTCGAAAAAATACAGGAATCCCGTCGTTGGAAGAAATTCATAAGATATACGTTAACACCAAATCTTTCCAGGCTACCTATTCCTATTTTTTAAATAAACTCCTAGACACCATAAATGATAATTTTGGTTCTATGGATACTGGTCTAAAGCAGGTAGTATATCATGCTAAAAATCGTGTAGCAGAGGTATTAATTAACAGAGGTTTAGGAGGTTTAGCAACAACACAAGGACACCTATTTCTCCAATTTATGGCAGAAACAACGTCGCAAATCATGCCTGATGAATACAAGCACTTAAAAACAGCATTTCAAAGAATTTGGAAATTTGAGTTAGCTTATGAGAGTAATTTCTATTATAAAATTTTTCCGTATTTGCAAGGTTTAGATCCTGATAATCCTTCTTCTTTAAAACTTTCCCGATCTCCCACAAAGGAATTATTATGGGAATGTTTGACAGAGATTCATGCAGAGACAGTATTTGACTGTGAAGAAGCTTTGAAAAGTATATATGCTGAACCACCTCAAGCAGTGTTTGCAGAAGTAAAAAAATTCATCAATAAACTGATTTATGCAGAAAAAATAGACCAAGAATGGAGATACTTTATGCAAAAAATGCGATCGCAAATTTGGCCATCTGAATTCCCACCAGCAGGAGAAGAGTCTGATGTCCGTAGAGATTGGAAAAAATTAATAGAACGAGCGGAGACAGCCAATCAACCACAGTTCATGCAATTTTTAAACTAATCTAATTAGATAAGGAGAAACGTTAAAATGTCTCAAAAACCAGAAGAAATCACAATTGCCATGCTCGGATCAAGTGGTGTTGGAAAGACCACTATCCTAGCTTCAATGTATGAACAGTTAACAATTAGTAAAATAGCCAACCTCGAAATTATTCCAGATGAAGAAAGTGCAGCAAGACTTGAAAAAAAGCTGGCTGAATTAAAAAGTATGTTAGTACCTGGGCAAGAAGTAGACATGAAAGTCCAGATTGAAAGAGGAATTCAGGGAAATGAAGAGAATATAAGAAGACTTGAAAGAAGGTTAGCTGAATTGAGAAGTATGATTGCTCGTGAAGAAGGTAGTATAATCGCTAGTGAAGGTAGTGGGAATACAGTCCAGATTGGCAAAGGGATTCCGGGAACAGAAGCTCCTAATGATGATCCATATTCTATAATGTCTCTTGCCTTTGATATTCCTCTTCCTGATCAACAGTCTTTGCAACTGCATTTTTACGACTACCCAGGCAGGTATATTTCCGGGAAAGCACGCGAGATAGAAAAGAACTTTGTCACTGAACTTGTAACCGCAGCAGATGTAGTAATTATAGCTATTGACACCCCTGCATTAGTTATGAGGGACGGGACGTATAACGAAGTTGTCAATAAGACTGAGCTAATTACTGAAATATTTAAGGAAACCTACATAAACATAGAAAGTCCCAAACTTGTACTTTTTGTACCTGTAAAATGCGAAAGGGAAATGATAAAAGGAGAAAGAGATGCTCTAGAACTAACAGAGAAGATAAAGACAGCATATTCCGCTTTACTGGACTTTTTTGCTTCACCTTTTATATCCTCTGAAATAGCTGTGGTCGTTACTCCTATTCAAACTTTAGGCTGTGTAAAATGTACTCGGATTGCAGAGCCAACGACAGAAGATAATCCAATTTTTGTGTTTAGAAAACATCCTGATGCTGATGCTAAATATAGCCCACGGGATACTGATCAACCTTTATCTTATATCATGGCATTTCTTCTTAACCACCATTTGCGTAATCAGGATAATCAAAATATATTCAGAAGAGGAGTTGCTTGGGTATTTGGGTGGAATAATAAGATCAAAGAATCAATTCGTATATTTGCCAGGAGATGCAAAAAAACAGGAGGATTTGAGGTTATTCAAGGTGAAGAATTATTAGATATTAACATCAGGAACAGGAAGTAGCTATGGATATTTATGTTCAAAGTCGCGGATTTTATCAAGACGATGATTACCATTGGTTGGAAATTACGGCAGCCAGTCAACAATCACCGGAAAAACTACCTTACATTTTGCAGAGATCAACTGATCTAATTGAAAGTGAATCACCATCGGTAGTTATTGCTAGAAATGGTCAATGGTTGACGGATTTGTACCGCAAAGATGCTGTGAAATCAATTCGTAAAAAAGGAATTGATCTTCAAAGTGTTAAGGTAGTTAATAACTTGCGTCAAATAGATTTTCAAAAGGTTACTCTGCAAAATAGTGGTAAGTTATGCTTACTAATCACTGGACTTAAACCCAATGGTCGCACGGATTTTCTAGGTCGTCAGATCCGCATATCATTTGCTTGTATATGTGAAGATTCGGATGACAATGAGCGATGTTTACGTTGGTTGGCAGCTAGATTACTAGAAGAAAAAGCTCAAATTTTACTAACTGAAGAAATTAGTCAGGTAATAACATTAGGAGGAGAGGAAGGTTTTCAGGTTAATTGTCAGGCTTTATTGAACTTGATTGAAAAAGGTAAATCAGAAAACTTACCGAATGCTCAATCACCTGATGAAGATGACATTAAGATAGGATCAAATCCTGACTTAAAAGCACAGTTGGCTGATGATTTAAAACAATATCGCTTACCAAAAAGAGAAACACCCCTAGTAGTTTGTACAGATATCAAGGCAGAAAAAATTTTAATTGAAGCACAAGTATGGCGGGGTATATCCAGCTTGGTTAAAGCAAATGGTTGGAAGTATATTAATAAGAAAGAAATTTCAGCTTTTTCCAAAAAAGACCTAGAAGAATGGCTACTTACGGTAGCATTATCTAGTGGAAATATTGTGATATTATTTCTAATAATATTTTTTTTTGCTAGTATGATAGTAAAAAAATGTATTTACTAATAGCTGGGTTGGTAGTAGATTCTGAAACTTTTATCAGTGTGGCTAACCCAATTTACGAACACATATTTTTCCAGAAATGGGTTGGAGAAACAAAGAAAAAATCAACAATACGGTGATGTTACTTTCTATTTAATTGATGAGACGGTTGAGGGAATTATCCCTGCATTTTATCGGGGTTATCACATTTGATGATTCAGATGCACTGCAAAATCAGGAATATTAGGAATTTATGCTAAATCTTTTTGAAAATCTATATGACTTTATGAATCCATTTACTAATTATTATGAGGAAGCTGTTAAAGGAATACCCCTACATAAGAATAGTCCTATTTATGTTTACCGAGAAGTTGATGCAGAACTTTATCAATTTCTAACTTCTCCCCAAATACATCGTGATTGCTATATTTTAGGATCTCCACAAATGGGGAAAACTAGCTTGATAATAAGCACAGCTAAAAGACTTGGTGAAGAAGGAAAAGTTTG
>NZ_VILD01000014.1:34276-35278 GCF_009712085.1 Anabaena sp. UHCC 0253 | reverse complement strand
AAAAATTAAACAATTATTTTCTAATTATTTTTATAGATAATATTGAATCTTTAATACATTCAAATATATACTCCAGCTTTATAGCTTGTCTTCACACATTATCTACATCTAACCAAGAATATTTCCAAAAATTATATTTTGTTGTTTTGGGAGTTGTTAAACCTACTGATTTATTTGACAGTGTTGATGGATTTGATAACATAGATACGGCAAAAGTGATTCAACTAAATCATTTACAGGGAAATTGTCAACCCTTACTAGTAAAATTAGCTAAAGTTACTTCCAATCCCTCTGATGTCATAAAAAAAATTATGCTCTGGACAGGAGGACAACCATTTTTAACACAAACTTTATGTAGTCTAGTTGTCAAAAATAATAAATTTAGGGGTAATTTAGATACCACACAACATATAGAGGAATTAATTAATACTCATATTATTCAAAAACAAGATCAATCAAACCCAATATCATTACATATCAGCAAAATTAATGATTACTTTATCAGAGGTGATCCAGAAAAAAGTACAGAGAGAATACTAGCTTTAAATTTGTACAAGAGAATACTGCAAAATCCTCAATATTATAAATTTGATAGCCGCAGTAGCAAACAGATGGATTTACTAATGGCTGGGTTAGTAGTAGAGTCTAAAACTTTTATCAGTGTAGCTAACCCAATTTACGAACAGATATTCTCCCAGAAATGGGCTGAAGAAACAAAGAAAAAAATCAACAATACAGGGGCTAATATGGCATATCACAAAATTTTCAATCGGGATGTATTTTTTCTCATTGACAGTAGTTCATCTATGACTAGAAAAGATACTAAAACTGGAGACAAGCGACGTTGTGACTATATTGCAGAAATTATTTCTGGTCATGCCGATCAAATTCTACAAGAAAGAGATGATGTACACGGAAAAATTTGTGATGAAATTACATTGTACTTTTTCAGTATGAATCAATATCCCACGGAAGATGTATCAATCAATGATCGGGAGGAGA
>NZ_VILD01000014.1:29333-33837 GCF_009712085.1 Anabaena sp. UHCC 0253 | reverse complement strand
AGATTGATAATATATTTGAAGACCCAGAAAGGATGTGGAATGGACTTACCCATATTAAACCTACTTTAGAACACGTGATAGATAGATGGTTTAGAAACCGTCAAGACAAGCAAGGTGCTTTAGTTGTTATTTATACAGATGGTAGTCTAAGTGATGAGAAAGCATTCGTAGAGCTAATTCGAGAAACTTGTCTAAAAATTGATAATCACACAGAGATCAAGATTTTAATACTAGGATTTGGAAGTGAGATTGAACAAAAACCAAAGGTAATTGACTTCTACGTGGGAGTAGATATAAACTATCATAAATTCAAACACAATATTGTCATTTTTGATTTGATCAATGAAATGACAGAGGGAATTATTCCTGCATTTGTACGTCAATTAGGAGACAATCCAGAAAAAGGATTGGCTATGTGGGTAAAACAAAAACAGGAGTATTCAACAGTATATGAAAAATACAAGCACTGTATTGAATGAAAATTGAGATTTAATACAGCACGTTAGAGTATTATTCATGATCTTGAGCCTCAGTTGATTCCTAATTCTGAATAGGATTTGGCTTACTGGATAGAGAGAGATTATCCAAATGTGTACAAAAAGCACACTCAAGGTTAATAGAGAGTAAGAATGAATATAAGGCATTGCTGAATTGGGGTATGATTTTTGAAAGTAGAGACGTTTCATAGAAATTTCATGGAACGTCTCTACAAAGATATTGAATGAATGCAAAATTATTTTCATCTTTAAAATCAGCAACGCCTAAATTCTCAATGAGATAAAAATCAGATAAGATTGCTATACCAATTCATAGAATGTTATCGAGAAGAGGATAACTGTTGTACCGTTTCCACCCAAATAGGAGCTTTTTTTCCATTGACTGGAATCAAAGAATTCCAATGTTTTTGTAGGGATTCAAGACTCATATTTGGTAATTTCTGTTGTCCCCAAGCGATCGCATCAGCAGGTGTTTTCCAATTCGTCCAAGGGGGATTTTCAGCAATGGGAATAAATTGACTCGAATCTTTAGAATTAGCAGCAGGTAGTAAACCTAAAATAGCAACCTCTAACCATAACTGTGGTTGAGTAGATAATTTTACCTGCGCTTCACATTGTCTCAAGTGTTGCTGTGCTGCTAAGATAGTTGTAGTCTCCCAATCTTTAGCTATTTGACACAATTGTTGCCAAGTATCTTCAGTTAGCATCACCATTTCCTTACTGCTAGGAGATGTTTTAGCAATCAACATATCTCGATAAAAGCTGGTGAGATTTTGCAGAATCACTAAAGGTTCTTTCCCCCATTCCAACAAATTCCGAATAATGGTAATTACTGAATCACTGTCATTTTCAGCAATTCTTTCCACCATTGTTAGCAATTCATATTCAGGCACATTTCCCACCATTTCCCATACCCAATTTTGGTCAATGGTGATATTTAGTAAACTCAATTGATCCAGTAAACATTGACTATCCCGGAAACAACCAGAAGAGATTTGTGCTACCAGACGTAATGCTTCTGGAGTAATATCAATTAATTCCTCATTCACAATTTGGTTGAGATTTTGGACCATATCCTCCACACCAATTCTTTTAAAATCGAACCTTTGACAACGAGAAATTATTGTTGCAGGAACTTTGTGAATTTCTGTGGTGCAGAGGATAAATACTACATTTTTTGGTGGTTCTTCCAAAGTTTTGAGTAAAGCTTGAAATCCTTGTGAACTGAGGCTATGCACTTCATCTAAAACAAACACCTTGTAGCGGCTGTTGACAGGTATAATGTGGGTGCGGTCAATAATTTGTCTGATATTTTCAACACCAGAGTTACTAGCAGCATCTATTTCTACCACATCCAGGGATAAGCCTTTAGAGATGCTAGTACATGAATTGCACTGGCCGCAGGGTGTGGGAGTAGGAAAATCACCATGTTGACAATTGAGAGATTTGGCAAAAATGCGGGCGCTGGAAGTCTTACCTGTACCTCTGGGACCAGTGAAGAGGTATGCCGGGGCAATTCGTTGGGATGTGATAGCATTGGTGAGAGTAGTTGCGATCGCTCTTTGACCAACAAGTTCAGTAAAGGACTGAGGGCGATATTTCAGGTGAAGTGGTTGATATACCATGTTTTTCAAAAGCAGATATGTTGAATTTCCCCAAGTTCATGTATTAGTAATAAACTTGGGGTGTGAGTAGTTTTTGGTGTGGTTGTTAAAAACAGATTTGATATAACGAACCACAGAGGCACAGAGTACACAGAGACAAGAAAGTTTAAGAGAGATTTTTGAACTTTTGACTGACAAGTATTGAGATGTGCTTAGTAAATCTAAACCACTACAATTTTTGATTCAGTTATCCTATGCAGCAGCAACTTTCTTTTTCTTCCTCTAGTTTTGTGAGTAGAATTTGCAGAAGTTTGAGAATTAGTTTTAGTGTTTGCTGTGTTTTTCTGTGGAGAAGAATCAGTTTTTATCACATCATTTTTATTCTTGATATCTTCTTCTGCTTCCTCTGTCTCAGCAGCTATATTTATTTCCTCTTTTACTTCATTTTTTGATGCAATATTTGCTGTAATGTTAACCTCCTTTTCATCATCTGAAGTATGTTCTTCCATAGCGGTGCTGTTATTACCAATAAGTTGAACCGGCATCACCAGAATTAATTGATTGAGAATACCATCAACAGGAGTAATAACCACAGGAGTTGTAGTTTGGTTGATATTAATTAATACCTCATTTGTAGGTAGAAATTTGAGAGCTTGTTCCATATATTTGATATTAAAACCCATGACTAATTGTTGCTGATAACCATCTTGGGGTTTAATATTCAAAGATTCCACAGCACCACCTATATCTGAAGATTCAGTAGATAAAGTTGCTTGTTGCTGCTGGTAGTCACAGATAATTTTGACAATCTTATTCTTTTGGTCAGCTACAATTCCCACTCTTTTTAGAGCATTATCAAACAATTTCCTATCAACAATAAATTGATGTTGAAATTGTCTTGGAATTAAAGCTGAATATTTGGGATAATCTCCTTCTAATAATCTGGTGGTAATTTGGATATTGGGTAATGTAAATACCGCAATACCATTGTCGATGTTAATAGTACATTCGCTGTTTTCCCCTACACTAACTAAAATCTTTTGTAATTCTATTAGTGTAGGTTGAGGAATTGTGACTTCTACTGTATTTGAATCAGCTTCAATTTGTGCATTTTCTGTCAATTGCTCATCTGTTTCTATCGTTCCAGAAACAACTGCTAACCGATGTCCATCTGTTGCTGCTGCTTCCCAACTACTATTAGTAAATTGGAAATGAACTCCAGCTAAAACTTGTTTATTTTCATCATGACTAGCAGCAAATAATGTTCCTTCTAATGCTTGTAACAACTTAATTGCTGGTAATATAATATTCTTACCTTCAATTTCTGGTAAAGATGGAAATTCTTGAGGACTAACTGTTTGAATTCGACATTTACCACAGGAGTGAGTAATAATTGCCGCATTATCTACAATTTCCAAAGTAATATCTTGTTTGGGAAGACTAGAAATTACTTGGGTGAATAATTTAGCAGGTAAAGCAATTTTACCTTCTAGTTCTATTCTAGATTTGCATTGAACGCGAATTCCTAAACTCAAATCAAAAGCAGTCACTAAAATTTCTTGTTCGTGCTTATCCGCAACCAATAATATATTGTTGAGAATAGGGTGATGAGGTTTGTTAGGTACAGCGTAACTAACCAAGTTAAGGGTATCAGCCAGGTCTTTTTGAGAAATTGTGAATTTCATAATTTTGGGTTACTTGATGTCAATAAAGCCATGAAATAAGAGGTGCTTAGTTTGTCACTAAACACCTTGATTCACCCTGTACTTTGTATACAGAGTAGTTATGTTCTGGAATTCATGTTTGGCAAGTTTCAATTAATCGCTAAAAACCATCAGTATCAAAGTTGTTAGCGTTTTATTACAGATGAAATTTTCTCAATTTTTACGATTTTTCATCATCTGCTTGGGTTGAAGTGGTAATTTATTACAAATCATTGTCTAAATCAATAAAAAAAGGTCTGTTTATAAACCTATTTCTACTGTGTGAGATTTACCGTTATTACTTGAAGAAACTGGGATGAGACTATGAGTATTTAACTGTTCAATCTCATTTGTAATTTGCTGTTGTCGTTGTTGAGCAAGAGATTGATAAATTTGTTGAAGAACTTTGATGGTTTCTCGTACTTGGTGAAGACAATCAGTATTAAAATTTATTGTAACTGTTTCTCCATCTTCAAAAAATGAACAAGATTGGTTATTACCATTGTTATATGAACTGACATAAGTGTCTTTGGTAATATTGGCTGTAAATGAATGAGATAGTTTCATAGTTTGATAGAGATTGTACAATTTTTAGCAAGAAAATATGATGATTTAATTGTATCGGCTCAATAAGTAGGGGTAACAGAGGAAAATAAGTGCAACGAGGTACACACAGTGTCATAGAATGGGAGACATGACA
>NZ_VILD01000014.1:26028-28562 GCF_009712085.1 Anabaena sp. UHCC 0253 | reverse complement strand
CACCGAAGCAGCAGCTATTTGCCTTTCTATCATCAACAAACTGATTGGCCAGTGGTGCAAACTCTCGTCTGTGATGATGCTCCCCAATTCAAGTTACTGACTGATAATATTGCTTTGTGTTGGGTGCATGAGGGAAGACATTATAAAAAGTTAAGTCCGTTTATTTGCTTGTCACCAAACGATTTTAAAAGATTTTCTGGATGATTTCTGGGATTACTACCGAGACTTACTTGCTTACAAAGATTCTCCCAGTCAACAAAAGGCTGAAAAACTCCGGTCTGAGTTTTGGAAACTTTTTTCGCTTCAAACTGGTTATGAACAGTTGGATGAGCGAAAACGATTAACGCTGCTAAAAATTTCCGAGTTGCTTTTAGTATTAGAGCATCCTGAATTGCCTTTGCATAATAATCCGGCAGAGTTAGCTGCTAGGACAATGGTGCAACGGCGTAATATTAGTTATGCCACTCAAACTCTTGAAGGTACTCAGGCTTGGGATACTTTTATGTCTCTTGTTGCTACTACTCGTCAGTTGGGTATCAGTTTTTTTGAATATATCCGTGACCGCATTTCTCAGACTGGGAATATTCCCTTTTTGGCAACTATTATTCGCGAAAAATCTGCTCTCAATTCTTTTGGTTTGTCATGGATGCCTGAATAACTCTTTCCCCGATATATTGAGGGGATACATTTAATTGATAACGAAGGCGTTTTATGTATAGATCATTCTGTTGATATACACCTCTGTAAAATTAGAAATCTAATCTAAAATAGAGATTACGCCTTCTGATTAAAATCATCTAATACTTAGCGCGTAGCGCATAATAAATTAGTCGTTTTTGTGTCAAATAATTTATTGCTTGAACTGATTTTATTGATTTTGAAGCTGGGTTTGTTGGTTTATATCTAGTTCGGCTATTTGAATTATTAGCTCTGTTGGTACATTCCAACATTTACATTCCCAATTTTGACTTAATCGTTCTGCTTTTCTGACATAAATAGTCGAATTTGTTGTATTTTCAATAAGCCATTTTTTAAATTGGAGTGCCTTTTCTTCAGTTTCAAAACCGAAGTATGTGACTTTTCTTTGTCCCAAAGGATTAGTAATAGTAGCGACTCTAGTTGAAAGGATATTGAGAGTCCATCCACTAGCACTCAGTTGTACTTTAGTAATGTTGAGCATTGATTTTATTTGTGGTAGTTTAATTTCAACTTTAGGAACAGGTTTTAGATATTTGGTAGCCGCTTTTTTGCCTTGCAAATATTCCTCATAACTTACGAAAATACTTTTTAATACCAAATTGATATGAAGCGGCATAGAATAAAATAACAAGAATAATTGACCGCAGATGTAGCTTGCTTCCCGAAGGGTACGCAGATAAACACAGATAAAGATGGATAAATCAATAGATTTCAGTATTCTGTGCAGCCTTACATAAAATTGGTAAAACTCTCATTCTCTGTGTTCTCTGTGCCTCTGTGGTTAGTTACAAAGACCTAAAATACACAAAAAATGAGATTTTAAAAGATTTTTTTACGTAAGTCCCATAAATAATTTTCTCCCTTGAATTTCTCCAAGGAAGAAGCGTGTCAGTGAGAGTGATTTGATGCTGTATTGCTAAACTGAAATTGAACGACTTGGTGAAATTATTTCCTCATTTGTAAACTTTTGCAGAGAATTTACACAGGTGTATAGTGAACGACAAGAACCTGTAGTATTATGGAAATAGGTTGCAAATTTTCTCAAACCTCCAGTTAATGTTAATGCCAGCAAATACTCCGCAGCAATAACAGCTACTTGTTGATTAACAAACAAGCTTTGGCGGTTTCTTGCTTGAATTTCAGCACATGATAAACTTGTTGAATTTAATTCTTCAGGTAATGGAATTAACAGTTCTGGATGTTGTCTAGAAGGACTGGGAAGATTAATGCAAAAGTTCGGTTTTTGACGATTATTAAAAGCACTTTCTAAGGTAAATTGATTAGTAGAACCAAGCACCACTTGTCCAGAACTAGAATTAGCATGATTACCACAATCTAACCACCAAATTTGTGGTAGAGAACCTGAGTAATTTTGGTCTAAGCAACTGCTAATTTCAGCACGCGTAGCAGCATTATCTACACAACCGATCATCACTGTTAACTTACGCCATCTGGCTGATATAATCCTTTTAGTGAATGGTTTAGCGATCGCTCTAATCTGTACTCCTAATCCTAAACTGTATCTAGCTGCTAGGACTTCCGCTTTGTATAACCCAACCTCAGACTGTTGAAAATTCTGTCGGGGGATGTTTTTGGGTTCAATGATATCTGGGTCTACAACTATACAAGAAGCGGTTTTGTTGCTGTTTGCTTCAATCTCCAGCATCAGTCTAGCAACCGACGGAATCAAAAAACCTCCTGTCCCACCAGCACCCACAACTATAAACTCGACGTGATTATGTGCAGGAAGCATAAGCGGGACAGAGTGAGCAAAAGATAGGTCTAATTTCATCATGGTGTAATCTGTGACATCAAATCCGTTTTGTAGCGGTATT
>NZ_VILD01000014.1:17315-25567 GCF_009712085.1 Anabaena sp. UHCC 0253 | reverse complement strand
TTTTGTAGCGGTATTATTCCCTGAATTTTTACCTCTGCGTTCTCTGCGTCTCTGCGCGAAACAAAAACTGTGGTTTATTTACCTGAAAATAGCTGTCATCATGCAGATGCTACTGAATTGGATGTTAAACAGCTTGGTAACTCAAATACCCAGTTAGCAGGGATGTACCAAAAGTGGCTGTATGTACCCAACCGCACACAGATATGGGGATTAGTGAAAATCTCACCCAAAACAGCGAAGATTCTGAATTTTCCAGCTTCTTCCTCGTCGTCAGTTGCAGAAAATTTTGCGCTCATACTGTGGTGACTGTGTACCTCAATCATTGCAGTCTGATATGATAAGGTGGTTGCCTCTACTGGAGTTACACTAGTAGATGTGGCAGTTTGTTCTGGGGTGTGCAGATGCCACTCTCCGTCCGTAAAGCAGAGATAGAAGAGTATTTCTTGGTGTCCCGCATTTTGAGCTAACTGTAAAATTTGCAACGTTAACCTAGCAGAAACCAAGGGATATTGCAGGTGAAAGTAGGGTGTGAGATGGGGTAAACCGCGAATACTGCATTGTTTGATAGGAAAGCACGCAGATAGTTCTTGACGTGTAGCACGGACAAACACTCCGTTCCCAGCTACCCAGTATTCCATCATTTTGCCTGTTATCGGTGGTAAGTCGGTGCTGGTGGCAAATTGATAATTGATGAGCGCAGGTATAGTCATGAGATAATCTGCTCAATTGCAGTGGTGATGGTTTTGTTACCCCAAGGAACTAAATCCCGCGTGGGGTATCTTTTAGATTTGTTGTTGTGTAGTTGCTGTAAATGCGATCGCACATTTTCAGGATATGATTTAGATTTACCCTGCACCGAATCTTGATTGAACGCACTATCCCAAAACAATTCCCATACCTGCATGATATTTTCAGGGGAACAATTGGGAACTGAATTGTCACCAAAACAGATAGAACCGTTCTCCATCACGTTTGGTAAAGGTGCATAAAATAGGGGAGAATTTTGCTCGAATTTCTTAATAGCCCAAATCCAATATTGACGATTACATCCGGCAAATATTAACCCCGGCATAGGTATTTTAAAAGTCGTATTTTCCAAGGAAATGCAATAACGTTGTGGTGGATAAAACTGCACTAACCATTCTCCTTTGTGACATCTTCCCCACCTCACGGTATTTGCTGGTAAATAACCTGAGTCAATGGGTTCAGCCGCAAATGCTTCTCTCAACGCAGCAGGAGCGATAAATTTGTAATTTGTTGTTTCTCCTTCTTTGTAAACTAGAAGGTATTGTCCTGGCAGAAATAACAGATGTGCTAGTGTTTCTGCATGAGTAGTTTGGTTGATAATTGAATGTGAGATATCACTGATGTTGAGTAGAGGTAAAATGTTAGTTAATACCGTGCTTTGTTCCATAGTTTGATTACCTGTTTTCTATGGTCAATAGAAGATTCAATCCATTCGGAAAATTCCGTCATTTTCTGGCAATATGTTTGGCATAATTGCCACTGTTCGGCTAAATATTTTAGCACTGCTTGTTCCCAGTCAAAGGAGACATATTCTTCATGGGTGACATTTAACCAAATACATTCTGTGCTGTGGTCAATGATAGATATGACATCATAAAGTAGAGACAAAGGTGATGTTGTTTGTTGACAAAGTAATGAAAGTTTATCCCAATTGATTTTATCCACTGTTACCAATTTATGAGGAATGAAACCAAAGCAAGAATTCCAATCTTCTTGAGAATGTCCATAACCTATCAGTGATAAGAGGAATTGTTCTGTGAAACTGAGTTCTTCTAAACCTATTTCCCACCAATCTGTGTTTTGGGAGTAAACGGGAATTTCTGTGTACCTTTCTGTGCATTCCCGAAAATCTTCGTGGTAATCTATGGGAAATAACCACTCATTTACAAGTTCTAAAAACTCAATTTCTAGGTCACTGTAAACACTGGGATGTGAATGTTGTCTCAAGGGAGTTTTTGAGGATGACCATTCACGGGGAAACAGTTCTTTGTAGAGACTGAGGTAATTAATTTGTTCGCTGAGTTCTTCTAAATACCAAATTCCCTCTTGCACAGTTTGGGGAATCTGGTATTTCTTCAAAGACTCAGCAGCCAATTGATATTGAGACTGCATTAGAAGCCGGAAATTGGTATTTGTGAAGGTATAGCAGGAGATTTTTTGAGAATCTTTAAACTCTTCTCTAATTCAGTTTGCCATTCTCTCCCAGTGGTAATTGCTGTTTCCAATTCATCTTGTAATAACAGCAGATTTTCGATATTCAGATGACCTTGAATTTCTAACATTTTGATTTGCCAGCTTAATAGTAAAGCTGGGTTAAATTGATGTTCGCTGGTAATTAAAGCTTGGAGGATATCACCTAAACCTTTAGTACCTGCTTTCTTGACCATGCGAATTTGGGTAATTCCGTCTTTATCTGTTCGCGTAATTTCTGCATGAGCAATTTCTGGGTAGAATGGTGTCAGGGCATTGCGGAGAGTTTCGTCAGTAGCTGCAATTTCATCAGCTATGGGTATTTCTTGACCTTCAATCATCAAAATGTAAGGCATATTAAAACAGTGTTAATTGATTAGATGGGTTAGTTTTGTGAATATTGGTTGGTGGTAAATCAGGAGGATTGACAATTTTGTTATTCTCTGATTGGTTGACAGATATTTTTTGTTTTTGAACTTCTTTTTGTTGAGATTGTTCTGCTATTTGTGGTAAAATGGCTTTTAGTTTCGTGAGAACTTCAGCTATTACTGGATATTGTTCGATTTCATGCAGTGTACTAACTTGCGTGACTGGTGGTTCTCTTTTGATTCCAGCCGTGATAAACACTTGTCGTAAATCGTGTTGATTTGCTGGTAAAATTTGGATGCCTAAGATGATAGTGTTGCTGTCAAAATCAAATCTATTTTCCTTTTCAGATGCCACGTTAACAAGATCAGTTTCTGTGAATGAGGTGGTGAAATCAGCATCGTTATCGTCAGTTTCTACATCTGTATCCACAATTTGTTGATTTTCAATTTTTGACATAATTTGTAGTTAAGAAAGATTAGCTAAACGGTGTAAAATCTGCATATTTATCCCCCATTTTCGGAAAGATTGCCATTTGTATTCACACTCCCCTGGTGTGTATTTAGCTGATAGCTGACTCCATTCCTCCCAAGCAGAAAATAGGGTAGGATTGACGGATTTCAAAGCCATTCCTACTTTGATCCATGAATCATATTTATCTGCAAAGCGAGGATGAATAATTTCTAGTAGTAGCAGTGCTGTTTCTGTCTCCTCACCTGTAAATTCTGGATTGGGTGGTAAAAAGTTGCTGTTTTTGTGGTAATCTCTTTTTGGTAATTTCGCACGTTTAGTCATCTGTTCGATTATCCAAGATGGTGCGATCGCTATTTCGATTTGGTCAGGACGACAACCACTCAGCCAACGATAATAACCTGTTTCTGGATGAATACTGGGGGGAAGTATTGATGGTAGTTTAGTACCCCTAAATTCTAAAACTTCACCGGGGGCGGTGGTGATTTTGCGGGATTTGAGGTGAGGATGAGTGTTACCTGGCAATTTCAGTAAATATTGCGCCCTTCCTGGTCGTCCTGATGTAAATGCAACTGTGGTGGGTAGTGGTTGATGTGCGATAATTGCTGCATGGGCGCTGTATCCATCACAGTCTATGGCGATTAAAAATTCCTGGGAGTTTTGACCGCAAAGGACACCTATACCTGTGGGGGTTATTTTGTAAAAACCGTGATGGCGGTTTCTGATTGGGACTTTTTCATATTGCTGGAGTTGGTTCAGCAATGTTTGAGGAGACCAGGGGTGTTGTTCCCATTGATACCCTAATGGTCTTTTTCCTTGGGTGGGGATGATAGGCCAGTGTGGAGGGAGTAGTTTTAAGGTGTCAATCAGTTTTTGGGTTTGTGGTTTTTTTCAGCATGGGTTTTAATCTTGGTTGGGGTTGTAAATAGCTATAGTTTGGGTTTTCGTTTATGTCTGCGTTAGCAGACAGTTTAATAACATTACAAAAAATGGCCAATTTCCTAGAAAAATCACGCATCTCAACCTTTCAAATGGGTTCTATTTTTACGTTGCACGCCCCTATGATACGCTCTTTCCAATTGAGGAATAAATTTCCAACCCTTGTTGGAGAGCGATCACTATAGAATATAAAGTTTTGTAAAGAATGGAAGTTTTTGCGTAAAACTTTCAGACAGGGGAAGATACGAGAATAGATATCTTTACAGGAGAGTGCGGAGTGCGAGATGACAAATGATTTTCTAGGAAGAGATGATGCTCTCAACCAAGAACTGCAACAGCTAGTTAATGAAGCCAAGCGATATCCGACTGACAGTAAAAATCCCACGGACAGAGCAAAAAGACGCATAGCTTTAAATAAGCTGATTAATGCTATTGACGGTTCTGGGAAATTGAGCAAGCAAGTTCAGTGGTTGGAATCACCGAACTATGAAGATTATTATTATGAAGCATTACAACTCACATTCATAGAAATTTGTCAAAAAATTGAACAATATAATCCTCAATATCCTGTAATGGCATGGGTAAATATGATCTTTTCTAGGCGAATTTCTGATGTGGGTAAAAAGGACAAAAAAAGAGGGATTACTCAGATTCCTAAGCATCAACAAGTTGCTCAAATACTGTCTTTAGATGAAATCAACAAAGATTTCCCAGCAGACAATGAGATATCTGATCACCAACAGTTAAAGGAAATTATTGAGAATGATCCAGAGAATGTTTTAGAGAATGACTGTATTAAAGATCATCCTCAAGCTAATTTAAAAGCTATTCTGCTGTTGGTTTTAGATGGTAAGCAATGGAAGGAAATTTCTGAGGAATTAAAAGTACCACTTTCAACAGCTTCTAGTTTCTACCAGCGACGGATGCGTAAAATTATTACTTATTTAAAGAAATATATATAGAGGCTGAATTAATTCACTATGAAAATTTTGGAGATTGTCTCATGAATAGCATCACTGAACAACTAACTTTTAGCGTGGCTTTATCTACAGAAGCTCATGGAATTGCTCAAGAATATAGCCAAGGTATTTCTAACCCTGATAAGCGGCAACAGATTTATCTTAATACTTTGGCTGTATATGCTGTAGATAATTATCTCCAGTGTATGGGATTTGAGACTGATTGGCAAGGAAGTTATAGCTGTGACTTTTTAGTAATTCAATTGATGAATGTGGCTGATTTAGAAGTAAAAAATTTAGGTAAATTAGAATGTCGTCCAGTTTTACCAAAGGCAGAAGTATGTGAAATTCCGCCGGAAGTTTGGGAGGATAGAATAGGTTATGTGGCTGTGGAATTTAACTCTGATTTAAAAGAGGCGAAAATTTTAGGTTTTACACTTCAAGCTGAAGCAGAAGTTCCTCTGAGTCAGTTGCAATCTTTGGAGGATTTCTTACTGTACTTGAGTGAATTAGAAATAGCTAAATCTCCACAGCATGAAGAATCATCTAATTTAGTGAAAATTGGACAATGGTTAGATGGTTTTGTAGATGCAGGTTGGCAAACTATTGAACATCTATTAAATCCCCAACAATTAGGATTAGCTTTTAAGAGTGCTGTCAGTATGACGCGGGGACAGAAAATTGATTTGGGAATGCACTTTGAGCAAATTTCTGTGGCATTAGTGATAAAAGTTGCTGCTGGTTCTGAAGGAGAAGTGAATATTTTAACTCAAGTATATCCGGTGGGAAATCATGTTTTACCTCAAGGGGTGAAATTAAATATTACTGATGAATTGGGAGAAAATATTTTAGAGGTTATATCGAGAGATGAAGATAACTGGATTCAATTGGAATTTAGTGCTGAGTTGGGGGAAAAGTTTCAGATTATGGTGGCTTATGGGGAGTCGCAGCAAGCTAAAATATTTGAGGTTTAAGGATAGCCCTCAGACTAGAAGTCTGGGGCTACAAAAACGAAGTCCGCCTTCGCGGACTCTTTGAACCCACGCAGGTGGGTTTTGCCTGTGTAGCGGCGATTTCCAATCGCCATGTGTTAATTCTTCTCATTTTTTTACCATTTATTTAGTGAGATTTCATCATGAAAAAAAACATTATCTTAGCTTCCTCTTTAGTTCTGTTAACTTGCCAATTATTTGCTGGTAAAACTACTGCTAATGTTCAACCTGTAGAAAATCCTTTATGTGTTATCAAAGCGGATAATGGAGACAATGGAGGATATTCAGAAAAGCAACTGCAAACCATAGCTAAGAGAATTACTGTCAGAGTAATGGGAGATAATAACGGTGGTTCAGGAACACTACTGGCTCAACGCGGTAATACATATTTAGTTCTGACTAACCATCATGTAATTAGGGGAGTTAACAACATTCGTTTAAAAACATCAGATGGTAAAATTTATGATGCAAAAACCGTGACAAATACTAAATTTGAAAATTCTGATTTAGCTTTGTTAGAATTTCAAACTAATGAAAATTATTGTTTAACAGAAGTTGCTAACTTTGTTCCTTCTACAGAAATGGAAGTTATGGCAGCAGGATATTCTTCCACAAAAGGAGAGATAGTATTTCGTACAGGAACAGTGCAAAAAATAGCTGACAAACCATTAAAAGAAGGCTATCAAATAGGTTATAGCAGCGATATTGACCAAGGAATGAGTGGAGGTGCAATTATTAACTCTGCGGGAGAACTAATAGGAATAAATGGTAGAAGTGCATACCCAATATTAAATACAGGTTATGTTTATCCTGATGGTTCAAAACCCAACGAACAAGAAATCCAACAAATGCGAAAACTTAGTTGGGGAATAGCAATCACCACTTTTTTAGCACAAGTAAAACCAGAAATTCTCACCGCTTATAATTTACCTATACCAGATATTAAACAGGCTATAGCAGAAGTACCGTTAACAGGATGGTTAGGAGATTTAGAACAAAAAGCTAAACAAATTACCGTCAGAATTGATAGTAGTAGTAAGGCTAATGGTTCAGGAGTAATTATCACTAAACAAGGAGATATTTACACTGTATTAACTGCGGCTCATGTTCTCTGTGAAAAAGAAAAGGCCGCCGAACCCTGTGGGAACTTTAATTATCAAATCCTCACCGCAGATAATAAACAACATTCTATCGTACCAAACAGCATTAAATTAGAAGAAGGGGTTGATTTAGCAGTAGTTAAATTTAAAAAAGAAAAAGAAAATTATCAAGTTGCTACTTTGGCAAATTATAATCCGAAAGATTTTGAATATATGTTTACGGCTGGGTATCCCAGATTAGGAGATAAATCACCTTGGCGATTCACATTGGGACAGATTTTTAGTAAAGAACAAGGATTATTTCAAACTACACAATCAGATTTTAAAAACAATAGTTCTGGTACATCACAAAGCTCAATTTCCTTAACAGGTGGATATGAATTAGTTTATAGTAGTATCACCTTTGGGGGCATGAGTGGGGGACCCGTATTAGACTCCCAAGGGCGGGTAATTGGTATTCATGGTAGGACGGAGGGAGAAGCTGTTATTGATAATAATAGTAGTAGTGGCGGGACAATCCAATTAGGTAATAGTTTGGGTATTCCTGTGAGTACCTTTTTAGGAATAGCAACCCGACTGAATACCCAAGCACAAAATGTAGAAACCACCCCACCACCAGAACTAAATACACAAAAAGCTGATTCTATTAAAACAGCAATATTATCAGTAGATGTTTCTAAAGTAAATACTACCGCCAGTCAATGGATAGAAAGAGGAAATCAACTGTGGCGTTTACGTCGTCATGAAGAAGCAGTAGAGGCTTTTGATAGAGCAATTAAACTGAAACCAAAATTTATTCATTTAGCTTATTATGGTAAGGGTTTGGCTTTAGGTTGGAGTGGAAAAGATCCAGAGAGTATAGCTGCATTGGAATTGGCGGTGAAATCTCAACCTGATTTTGTTCCTGCTTGGAATTATCTAAGTATAATTTATCGGGAATCAAAGCAACTAGATAAAGCTTTAGTAGCTATCAATAAAGCAATTGGACTCCAGCCGAATAATTCTAATTTATATAATATCAAATCTGTTATTTTATCTAATTTAAAAAGATATAAAGAAGCAGAGACAGCGATAAAAAAAGCAATTAAATTTAGTCCTCGTGCAGCATTTTACAGCAACCGGGGAAATGTTAAATCTGAATTAGGAGATAAGCAAGGAGCAATAGATGATTACAACCAAGCCATTAAGATTAATCCTAACCTTGCCGG
>NZ_VILD01000014.1:7178-17125 GCF_009712085.1 Anabaena sp. UHCC 0253 | reverse complement strand
GGAGATAAGCAAGGAGCAATAGATGATTTCAACCAAGCTATTCAGATTAATTCTAACTTTGCCCTAGCTTACTACAACCGGGGAAATGCTAAATCTGCTTTAGGAGATAACCCTGGAGCAATAGAAGATTACAACCAAGCCATTAAGATTAATCCTAATGATGCCCAAGCCTACTACAACCGGGGAAATGCTAAATCTGCTTTAGGAGATAACCCTGGAGCAATAGATGATTTCACCCAAGCTATTAACATTAATTCTAACTTTGCCCTAGCTTACTACAACCGGGGAATTGATAAATCTGCTTTAGGAGATAAGCAAGGAGCAATAGATGATTTCAACCAAGCTATTAACATTAATCCTAACTATGTCGAAGCTTATATCAACCGGGGAAATGTTAAATCTGAATTAGGAAATAAGCAAGGAGCAATAGATGATTTTAACCAAGCCATTAACATTAATCCTAACTCTGCTCTAGCCTACAACAACCGGGGAAATGCTAAATCTGCTTTAGGAGATAAGCAAGGAGCAATAGATGATTACAACCAAGCCATTAACATTAATCCTAACTTTGCCCTAGCCTATGGCAACCGGGGACTTGTTTATAGTCAACTTGGTGACAAACAAAAAGCCAGAGAAGACCTGCAACGAGCAGCGCAATTGTTCAAGGCTCAAGGAAATACTGCTGGTTATGAACAAACAATGGATTTCTTAAAAGGGTTGTAGAGAGTTTTTTGCTGATGTCAATTTTCAGCAAAAAGAATCTTTGGGGTGAGAAAATAATTGCTGATACTCAGAAAATGCTATCTACTCCTAAGATGAAAACTTTATTATCACAGTTGCGGTAATATCAACAGCACCGATCAGATGATATAATACCTGTCTATGTTTGATAACGTCTGCCGCTTTTTAGCAGAGTCATTTTCCGCCGATTTCGCCACCTGGTTAATCGGTGAATCCATTGAACTCACCCAACTCAGTCCATCCGAATTATCCCTCGAACCGATTCGAGCAGATGCGTTAATTCTGTTACAGTCAGATGAAATTGTTCTGCATATAGAATTTCAAACTGAACCAAAAGCCCAAATTCCCTTTAGAATGGCGGATTATCGGTTAAGGGTGTATCGCAAATTTCCCAATAAACGGATGCGTCAGGTTGTGATTTACCTACAACCAACCACATCCGAATTAGTCCAGCAAACAGCCTTTGTTTTAGAAAATACCCGTCATGAATTTGGCGTTATTCGTCTTTGGGAACAACCCAGCGACATATTTTTGAATACTCCTGGTTTGTTACCGTTTGCAACTCTCAGTCAAACTGAGGATAAAACGTTAATATTACAACAGGTTGCAGAAGCTATTGAGCAAATAAACGATACCCGAATCCAAAGTAATGTTGCTGCTTCAACGGCAATTTTAGCTGGGTTAGTATTAAACAAGAAACTGATTAAAAGATTATTGCGGAGTGATGCTATGCGCGAGTCTGTAATTTATCAGGATATCCAACAGGAAAAAGCTTTAGCAATTGTGACACGACAACTCCGTCATCAAGTCGGAACTGTTCCACCTGCACAATTATTGAAACTTGAAGCTATGGAATCAGAACAGTTAGAAGATTTAGCTGAGGCTTTACTTGATTTTTCGAGTTTAAGTGATTTAGAAGCTTGGTTAGCACAATATCAAGTTTAGCAATATTGGTCAGGGTTCAGCAATGCTAAACCCCTAAGAGGGTGAATGAACAAACTAACCCTGGCGACTAGAAGTCACGGCTACACAGGCAAAACCCACCTATTCCTGCGGAACGCTACGCGAACGTGGGTTTGAAACCCTCTATTTTCCATTAGTCCACGCAGGTGGACTTTGTTTGTGTAGTAGCGATTTATAATCGCCGGAAACTTGTTCAAACATCCTCTAAGTCCTCAGTTTTCATTGTCTGAATCAGGATGTCTAGGATTTAAATTTAAAATGAAGTTGCATAGAATAAAATATCAAGAATAATTGAACGCAGATAAACACAGATGGTAAACTGATGATTTGATAGATTTTATGATTATGTGCAGCCTCATATAAAATTGGTATTAGCCTATATATATTCAGTTTTAAAAGTGAGATAACAAAATAAAAAATAATCTCAAAAATCCCATCAATAACACTTCTGAACTACATCCTGTAAATCCTTAAATCCTGTACTTCGACTCCGCTCAGTAACCAAATATCCTGATTCTGACAAATTCTTGCAGTGCTAACCTCAAATTATGCTCTAATAAAATAAACTTTTGTAACAATCTCCGCCATTTGCGTAAAATATAGCCAAGAAAACCGAAATTGTCATAGAGGTGTTGTGCAGGGAGAGGAGTGGTAAGATCATGAACAAATTAGTTATCCTTAAGCTGGATGGTGACTTCCATGACGGCTTTCGCGTTAGTTTAGAAATTGGTGAAGATGGTGCGCTTCCCGATATTGAGCTAAGTGACAACACATTAAAATTACCTCCCCTTCCCACTTTACCTAATATTTATCAAGATTGGTCTAATAGTTATCGCAGTCTGGATGGATACCGCATTAAACCAAAAAAAAACCAGATTACTAATGTCAGGTTTCAATCTCTGAAAACGGAATGTCACACTCATACAGACATTCTCAAACAGCAATTTATTACTTGGTTACAAGCCGAGTCTTTTCGGCGGATTCAAGAACTATGTTTAACACAATTAACGACTGTTGATGAAGTGCGAGTAATTATTCGCACCAATGAAACTCAACTGCGAAAATTACCTTGGCATTTATGGGATTTATTTGATTATTATCCTCATGCAGAAGTAGCTTTTAGTTCCCTTTCTTCCCAAAGGTTTAAAAGAAGCGATCGCTCCCATATCCGCATTTTAATTATCCTGGGTAATAGTGAAGGAATTAACGTCGTTGAAGATGAAAAACTACTTCAACAATATTGCCAAGCAGCAGAAATCATTGTTTTAGTTGAACCTTCACCTTCAGAACTCAATCAATATCTTTGGGATGATACTGGCTGGGATATGATTTTCTTTTCTGGCCATAGTCGCACAGAGTTGACAAAGGGCAGAATATTTCTCAACCGCACCGATAGTTTAACAATGGATGAGTTGCGGTATGGACTACAAACCGCTGTCAGCAAAGGGTTACAGTTAGCTTTTTTTAACTCTTGTGATGGTTTAGGAATTGCAGCCGAGTTAGAAAGTTTGCATATTCCCCAAATAATTGTGATGCGCGAACCTGTACCAGATAAGGTAGCTCATCAATTTTTAAAAGACTTTATTCAACAGTTTACCAGCAGAAATTCTTTCTATCAATCTGTGAATATTGCTCGCAAAAAATTACAAGGTTTAGAAACAGAATATCCTTGTGCTAGTTGGTTGCCTGTAATTGTCCAAAATTTGTTAGCAACGCCTCCGACTTGGCAGAGTATGGGGGCTGTAGCTAGTTGTCCTTATAGGGGTCTATCGGCTTTTCAAGAGCAAGATGCAGCCTATTTTTATGGGCGAGAAATAGTGACGCAACAGTTAGTTGCGGCGGTGAAAACAAAGCATTTGGTAGCAGTGGTTGGGGCTTCAGGAAGTGGTAAATCTTCTGTGGTGTTTGCGGGCTTGATTCCCCAATTAAAACGTGATAAAAGTCAACATTGGCAGATTGTGTCTTTTCGTCCGGGGAATAATCCGTTAGAATCATTAGCTATAGCACTTCATCAAGGGTTAGGGACTGGGAAAGATATTTCTCCTAATTCCAGATTGCAGGAATTAGAATTGGAAGTACAGTTAAAACAGAGCAACAGCACTTTATCTAATTTCCTAGAATCGCTGATTAGCATTTCACCCCAATCACATATTGTATTGATTGCTGACCAATTTGAAGAACTCTACACTCTTTGTCAGGATACCGCAGAACGCCAAATATTTTTAGATAATCTCCTGAATGCAGTTAGTAGTGTTCCTGGTTTTACCCTGGTGTTAACCCTACGAGCAGACTTTTTTGGCGAAGCTTTATCTTACCGTCCCTTGAGTAATGCCTTGCAGGATGCTCAGGTTAACTTAGGTCCCATGAATGCCCTAGAATTAGAAAGTGCGATCGCTCAACCTGCTCTTAGTCTCAATATCCAATTAGAACCAGGATTAACTCAACGTCTGGTTGATGTGGTGCTTAATTCTCCTAGCCATTTACCCTTACTGGAATTTACTTTAACTCAGTTGTGGCAACGGCAACAGCAAGGACGGCTAACTCATCAAGCATACACGGAAATTGGCACTATCGAGACTGCACTGGCGAATCATGCTGAGTCAATTTATGCTCAATTGAATGCAGTTGATCAACAAAAGGTGCAACAAATATTTATTCAGTTAGTGCAGCCAGGAGAATACAACGCAGATATCCGGCGTTTGGCTATTCGTGGGGAAGTGGGGGAAGAAAACTGGAATTTAGTTACACAATTAGCAAATGCCAGATTAGTAGTTACGGACATTAATAAACTGACAAAAATTGAAACCGTAGAAATTATTCATGAAGCATTAATTCGCAATTGGCGCAGATTAAAACAATGGATGCAAACTGATGGAGATTTTCGCCGTTGGCAAGAACAATTAAGAACAGTAATGCGACAATGGGAAAATAATCAGAAAGATACGGGAGCATTATTGCGAGGTAAATCTTTAATTGATGCCCAGGAATGGTTAAGACAACGCCAAAATCAAATTAGTGCAAATGAGCAGAATTTTATTATTCAAAGTTTAGAACTACAGAATAAAGAAAGTCAAGCTAAAAATGCTGCCAGAAACCGCATTATTATGGCTTTAAGTGGTGGTTTATTAGGAGCATTACTATTAGCTGGTGTAGCTTTATGGCAACGGCAACAAGCACAAATTAATGAGCTAAAAGCCTTGAATTTATCTGCACAAGTATTGTTAAAATCTGGGAATGAGGTTGAAGCTTTTATCCCCACACTGAAAGTCATCAAAAATTTAGAGCAGTTAAATTTCTTAGATTCTCAAACTAAGTTAAGTTTATCTGTGGCTACTTTAGAAAATATCAACCAAATTCGAGAATATAATCGGTTACAAGGGCATAAAGGTGAGATTTCCACTGTTAAATTCAGCCCAGATGGTCAGCTTTTAGCTTCAGGTAGTGAAGATACTACCATCAAAATTTGGCGACGAGATGGGAAGTTACAGCAAACTTTATCAGGTCATAAAAATACGGTTTTTAGTGTTATCTTTAGTCGAGATCATCAAATGCTGATTGCTGCTAGTTTTGATAACACTATTAGTTTTTGGCGTTATGACTCTAGCACAAATTTATTTACAAATCAACCTATTTTTAAGTTAGCAGAACAAAATGGATTATTAGCAATATCTCTCAGTCCAAAAGGTAAAATTCTAGCAACTGCTAACAGAAAAGGAGAAGTAAAACTGTGGACATTAAATGGACAACTCATCAAAAAATTTACCGCTCACAAGCAAAAAGTTTTTGGTGTAAGTTTCAGTCCAGATGGACAAACTATTGCTACTGCAAGTGCTGATAAAACAATCAAACTTTGGAATCTTAAAGGTAAAGCTTTAAAAACATTACCAGGTCATAGTGATGAAGTTTTTGCTGTAAAATTTAGTCCAGATGGTAATATTTTAGCCTCTGCTAGTAAAGATAAAACTGTGAAACTTTGGGAGATTAATGGACAATTATTGCATACCTTTGAGGGTCATAGCAATGAAGTTTTAGATGTGAATTTTAGTCCAGATGGCAAAACCATAGTTTCTGCTAGTGCTGATGATACAGTCAAAGTCTGGATGATACCCAATGACTTAAAAAATGACTTAAACAAAGATTTCACATTTTCTTCCCAACTTCCAATTTACACCTTTTTAGGACATGGAGATAAAGCATCGGAAGCTAGTTTTAGTCCAGATGGCAAAACTATAGTTTCTGCTAGTGCTGACGGCACAATTAAATTGTTGCATTTGCAAGGTATTTTACCTAATTTTTCTGGTAATAGTGTGAGTTTCAGTCCAGATGGAAATACTGTTGCAGTAAGTAATAAACAGGGAATTATCAGCTTACGACAGCGTGATGGAAGTTTGCTAAAAAGTTTTTATGCCCATGAGGGAGAAATTATCAAGGTACTGTTTCATCCCACTGGAAAAAATATTATCACTATTGGCGTTGATAATCAAATTAAATTGTGGAATCTTGATGGTAAACTTATCAAGAGTTGGCAAGGACATCTGAAGGATAATAATAGTATATTTAAGCCAATTCAAGATATAAGTTTTAGTCCTGATGGTCACAAGATTGCAACCATTAGTAGAGTAGATAAACAAGTTAAAATTTGGGACTTACAAGGGAATTTATTAAAAAGCTGGCAAACGAATGATAAGTTACCTACAAATATTAACTTTAGTAGAGATGGTCAAACTTTAGCAACTGCTGGAGATAAAACAGTAAAACTGTGGAATTTAGCAGGAAAATTATTGAGAACTCTTTCTGGACATGAGGCTAATATTGCATCTGTAAGTTTTAGTTTAGATGGAAAAATAATTGCTACTGCTAGTGCTGATTCTACAGTGAAACTTTGGGATAGTAAGAGTGGTAAGTTATTACATACTTTACAACATCATCAAAGTGTCAGAAGTGTAAATTTTAGTCCTGATAGTAAAACGCTGGTTTCAGCTAGTGGGGATAAAATCAGTTTTTGGAATTTGCAGGGGGAATTAATTTATAGTTTGCAAGGAAGTGAAGATAATCTTTTAGAAGTGAATTTTAGTGCAGATGGAAAGATGATAGCTTCTGTAGATATTAATAATCAGATAACTTTGTGGGATTTGGATATTCATGGTTTACAAAAACGTAGTTGTGATTGGTTAAATGAATATTTACAAGAAAATGTTAATTTAGTTAAAAATGAGGATAAATTATGCGAAAATAATCGTTAGTTTGTCAGAATCAGGATTTCCAGGATTTAAGGATGAACAGGATTAAAATTAGGATTTTATTACCAATTACCAATTACCAATCACCTTATGTCTACCTTAAAGTTACCCGTCGCTTGTCTAAGTTTAACAATCAGTTCCCTGATGATTTTTGGAGGGAATTTTTACAAAGTTGAAGCTTCTCCAACTCAATCAATACAAATATCAAATAATTGGCTTTTACAAGGTAGAATAAAGGCAAATCAACAAGATTACCAAGGAGCTATATTAGATTTTACACAAGCTATTAATCATAATGATAAAAATGCAGAAGCATATTATCAACGAGGTTTAATTTATGCTAAATATGCACAAGAAAAGCCTTTAAATCCTGATGGAACTGTACCGGGTTGTAGGAAAAAGGATGATTATATAATTATTTGTTCGGTGGAAGTGAAAGATAGAATTAAAGAGTATAAACAGAAAGCTATTGCAGATTTTACTCAAGCAATTACAATTAACCCTCAATATACAATAGCTTATCATCAACGGGGGTTAATACAAGAAGAAACCGGACAAAAAATAGCAGACTTCCAGATAGCAATTCTACTGTATTCGCAAAAAAGTTTGGCTTTTTTAAACGGAAGTAAATTTCCAGAAGCAGCAGACTTATTAAAGATTATTGATAAATTACAGACTGAAATAGAATCACTGAATAAGATAGCGGATTTACAAGACCCAGAAATAAAACATCCTCTAAATTCTTCAACTATTTCTCCTGATTCCATTGAAGAATTAAATAATCAAGCTAATGCGGCTTTAGATAAAGGAGATATAAAGACAGCAATCCAGAAGTTCAGAACTTTAGCTGTCAAACTGCAAGAAAAAAAGGAATATCAACAAAAATATCAGCAAATACAGCAAATTATTGTAGAACTTGAGAAACTGAGATAAGTAAACTGTCAGACAATTAAATCCCCGACGGGTGCAAAAAATCGGGGAGATGAGATGTCTATTGATATGAATGCAACTGTGATAACAACATTTTCATATTTAGAGTTGATAGTAATTTTTGAGTATCAGCAATGATTTTATCCCCCAAATATTTCTGTTCAGAAAGTTGGTATCTGCAAAGAAAATATCTACAACTGGGTTAACAAATTGTTTAATATATTCCTAGTTTCTTCATAAGCAGCAGTATTTCCTTGACTTTGGAATAATAACGCTGCTGCTATGAGGTCTTGAATTCCTTTTTGTTTATCACCTAGTTCAAAATAAATATAACCGCGGACAACATAAATGCCACCGTTATTAGGAATAATTTTGATAGTGGTGTTAAAATCAGCTAGTGCTAATTCCCATTTTTTCTGCTCTCTGTAAACAAATCCACGACCTATATAAGGTGTAGCTAAATCAGGATTAATTTTGATAACGGTGTTAAAATCAGCTAGTGCTAATTCCCATTTTTTCTGCTCTCTGTAAACAAATCCACGACCTATATAAGGTGTAGCTAAATCAGGATTAATTTTGATAACGGTGTTAAAATCAGCTAGTGCCAATTCCCATTTTTTCTGCTCTCTGTAAACAAATCCACGACCTATATAAGGTGTAGCTAAATCAGGATTAATTTTGATAGCGGTGTTAAAATCATCTAGTGCCAATTCCAATTTTTTCTGTGTATCATAAATAATACCGCGACTGTAGTAAAAAGACGCACGAGGGCTGATATAAATGGCCTTAGTTATCGCTCTTTCTGCTGCTATATAGTTTTTTAAATCAGATAATACATTAAACTTCACATTATACAAGTTAGGATTATTTGGTTGAAATTGAATGGCTTTATTGATTGCTACTAAGGCTTTATCTAGTTGCTTTAATTCCCTATAGACTATACTTAGTTTACTCCAAGCAAGAACAAAATCAGGTTTATATATTACTGCTTGCTCTAATGTTTGCAATACAGCTATAGCTTCTGAATTATCTAAATCATCTGAATCTTGTCTATTTGACCATAAAGCCAAACTTTTACCATAGTAAGCTAAATGAATGAATTGCGGCTTCAGTTTAATTGCTCTATCAAAAGCCTCTAGAGCAGCCTCATAAACGCGTAAACGCCACATTTGATTTCCTCTTTCTATCCATTGACTAGCGGTAGTATTTCCTGAAGGAATGTTGAATGATAATATTGTTAATCTAATATGCATAACTTGTTGTTGATTTAATTGTGGTGCTGGGGTAGTTTCTACCTTTTGTGCTTGTGCATCCAGTCTGTTTGCTATTGCTAAAAACGTACTGATAGGAATACCTAAACTATGACCTATTTGTACTTTCCCTTCACTACTCCCAAAATCTTTTGTTTCTTCATCAATAGCTATTTCTGCCTCAGAACTTCCATGAATACCAATTACTCTTCCCTGGGTATCTAATACTGGTCCACCACTCATGCCTCCAAAAGTGATACTGCTATAAACTAATTCATATCCTCCTGTTAAGGAAACTGGACTTGGAATAATACTTGTTAAACTACCAACACTATTGTTTTTAAACTCTGATTCGGTAGTTTCAAATAATCCTTGTTCTTTACTAAAAATATGCCCTATTGTTAACCGCCAAGGTGATATTTCTCCTAATTTTGGATACCCCGCAGTTAAGATATATTCATAATTTTTCGGGTTATAGCTTGCCAAAGTTGCAATTTGATATGTGGCGGAACTTCTAAATTTAACTACTGCTAAATCTACTCCTTTTTCTACTTTAATGCTGCTTTTTTCTACAGGATATGGTTTTCCATCTGGGGCAAGAATTGTATAGGTACAAAATGTACATGGTTTGAAAACATGACCAGAAGTTAAAACTGTGTAAATATCCCCTTGTTTTGCAATAATTACTCCTGAACCGTTATCACGACTATCGTTTTTACTACTATCAATTCTGACTGTAAACTGTTTAGCTTTTTGTTCTATTTCTCCTAACCATAGTGTTAATGCTGTTTCTGGTACTATTCTGGTACGATTTAGTTCTGCT
>NZ_VILD01000014.1:0-6791 GCF_009712085.1 Anabaena sp. UHCC 0253 | reverse complement strand
TTTGAACCATCTGGATAAACGTAACCTGTGTTTAACATTGGATATTTACTGATACCGTTTATTCCTATTATTTCTCCACGGGAGTTAATGATTGCTCCTCCGCTCATTCCTTGGTCAATATCGCTGCTATAACCAATTTGATAGCCTTCTTTTAGTGGTTTGAAGGGAATTTTTTCTACTGTTCCTGTACTAGATACTATTTTTCCTTTTGCTGATGAATATCCTGCTGCTGTGATTTCTGTTTCTGGGTAGGGAATGGTATTAGTAATTTGTTGGATGCAGTATTTTTGATTGGTTTGAAATTGCAGTAGTGCTAGGTCAGATTTTTCAAAGTTGGGGTCAGGAAATAATAGTGCTGGGTCAGGTTTTTCAAAGTTGAGGTTAGGAACTATTTTTGCTTGATGGGTTTTACCATCTACTGTTGTTAGTTTAATGTTGCTAGTTCCTCTAATTACATGGTAGTTTGTTACTACTAAATAACTGTTCCCTTTTCGAGCTAGGATTGTTCCTGAACCACTATTGTTATCTCCTCTAACTCTGACTGTAATTCTTTTGGCGATGGTTTGTTGTTGTTTTTTTGAATATGTTCCATCTTCTCCATTTTCTGCTGTGATTTGACAACTGGATTTATCTATTGCTGCTAGGGTATGAGCATTAAATAAAGTTGTAATACTCAAGGTGAAAGCTGCTAACAATACCAAGGAAAGAAAGCTAGTTTTTTTGTTATTTTTTTTCATGTTTGGAAGTTTGTAAATTACAGAAAAAGGACACATTATGGATATCTAATAGTTGTCCAGAAGTGAACAACCATTAGAGATAGAACTTACAAAATTTAATGAAATGGAGGGTTTTGAGATTGCTTCCTTTCGTCGCAATGACACTATTTGAAGTAGATTTTGCGTAAGTTATGAGAGATAAAGAACGGATATTACTGCAACTTTGATAATAAGTTTTTCATCTTTGCAGTTTTGAGTATCAGTAATTATTTGATTACTCCAAAGATTGTTTTATCAAGTTGTATTTGTCATCTAAATCTAATATATTAGTGAATGCTTTATAAGCATTAGTATCTCCTCGCATCTTGTATAACTGCGCTGCTTGTTGCCAGTCTTCAATTGCTTTTTGTTTGTTACCTACTGATATATAGTAACCACCACGAGCGAAGTAAGCTTCAGCAAAATCAGGTTTAATTCTAATAGCTGTGTTGAAATCAGCTAGTGCTAACTCCAACTTTTTCTGTTTAGAGTAAATACGTTCGTCATTGTAAATATTTCCACGAAACAAGTAAGCTTCAGCATAATCAGGTTTAATTTTAATAGCTGTGTTGAAATCAGCTAGTGCTAACTCCCACTTTTTATCTTGAAGGTAAAGAACTCCCCGTTTCAAGTAATATTCAGCACTATCAGGATTAATGGCGATAGCTGTATTCAAATCAGTCCGTGCTAATTCTCCATTTACTGCTGCTAGGGAAGCAGAATTAAATGAAGTTCCAATACTCAAGGTAGAAACTAATAAAAATGCTAAGGAGAAAATGCGTGCTGTTTTATTTTTGATATTCATGATCGGTGATTTGTAAATTATGGAAAATGTACGTATTTAGGATTTTTAATTCTTGTTGTTCAACTGATTTTCTTCTTCAATAGTGGGAGCATTAACCAACAATTTGGGAATAGATACATACCTTTGTTGACCTGAACTTTGATATAAAGGGAAATCTCCACCACCACCTTCTAAAAGGTTTGTTAAACGATAAATTACTAGCTCACCATCCCGTTGATTTTTTAATTGAAATAATTGATGATCTTTGCTACATTTATCTCCTTCTGTATCCACAGCACAAATAACTGGATAGCCTTTAACCTTCCCATTAGTCAAATAATTCAACTGACCATTATCATAAAACTTTTGAAACTTTGGTGATACAGCTTCACATCTTTGTTGAGGTGTCCAACCTAACCAAGCTTCAGATTTCCAGACAATAATGCGAATATGACCACGTTTTTCAGGTATCCAAGCTACCGTGCTAGGTAAATTTTCTTGACTAGCTTTATCAAATGTTTTTCTACAAAAAAATTGTACCCTTTCAGAAGAATTACTTTGGCTAAAACTGGGAGTTATGCCAAGTATTAAAGTGATTGCTATTGCTATAAAGCACAATACACTAAAAGATAAAAACTTGATTTTTTTCATTGCTAAAACCTATATGTTTGATGTAGGGGTAGCGCCCTCGTGCCTACTCTGATTTTTGGGGCAACCACAGGGGGTTTGCCCCTACGTAATTCATTTGTTGAGTTACATGAAACTCCTCTAGAAGAGTTCCAGATAACGTATATTTTTCACCAGATGTCTATTTACTGCGAATCAAGGGAGATTTGTTTAAAAAGTTCTGCACAGATATATACAACTGCTCACCTGCACTTTGTAGAAGTATATCTCCACTTTTACTTTCTGTAATATCCATTAATCTTTGTATTACATCCTCAGATTTACTCCCAGTCTTCAACGTAAATAGTTGATTATCAGCATTGCAAGTCTCTCCTTGATTAGCAAGACCACAGATAATAGGATAACCTTTACTTTTCCCAGGAGTCAGATAATTTAAACGACCTTGTTCATAAAACTCTTGAAATTTTTGCGTGACTTTTTGACAGCGTTCTAATTGAGTCCAGCCACTTTTACTAAAGTATTCCGATTTCCAACCAATAAGACGTACATGACCTTCTCTTTCTGGAATCCAAGCAACAGTAGCAGGAATTTGTTCACCACTTGCTGGATCAAATATTGACTGACAAAGAAATGTGACTTTATTAGATTGTGATTCAGCAGCACTCAATTGGCTAAAATTGGCAGGTAGACTAATAGTTGCTAAAGATGTTACAGCAGCTAGTCCTAGACCGATGATAAATGATTGTTGTTTCATAATATGGTTATTGAGATTGATAAGTTAAAAAATCAGTAGTTGAACGTAATGGATCACACTATTTGATAAATTGCTAGATTATCAAATAGTGCTTTTTTCTGTAACCGTTAAAAAACTGACTCTTATTCATTGAAAAATCCTTTTTTAGCAAAATTTACCCACTATTTAAGGTTTAGCTGTTACCCGTAAACTGTAATTTCCAGTTTCTCCTATTTGTTGAGAACTGGCGAATATTGCGTAAACTCCATCTTCTGGTAATATTGTATTTATTTGAGCATTAAAATCACCCGCTCCTCTGTCATCGTTTTCGGTTATTTTGCTATAAATTTGACCTTCAGAAGTTTCGATCACTTGACATAAAATTAAAAATGAATTAATCTTCTGACTGGTCATTTCAATTACTACTCGTTGACCCGCTCGACCTCGAAATTGATATAAATTCACAAAGCTGCCATTTTTAATTTCGCCATTTTCTCTGGTGGGATCGCCTTCAGCTAAACTGCCATTAATTATCTGACCGTTAAGTGAGATATTGGCAATAGCAGGTTTTGTGGATTTCTCAAATAGGGTAGAGATAGAAGAAATATCTTTTTTTCTGGCAGCAGTAATAAAAGATTGCACTTGAGCCACAGGAATAGCAAAATTCATCCCACTATTCAATTTTGCTGGTCCTACAATTCCTGATGTATTCACCCCAATTACTTGACCTTTGCTATTAAGCAGTGGACCCCCAGAATTACCACCTTGTATTACTGCATCATGTTGAATTTTTCCAGTCCTCGAATCAATCCGAGTAATGTTCCCTTGGGTAAAAGTGTCTTTGAAGTCTGCATATAGAGGAGTACCAAGAGTGAAAATGCGATCGCCTACTTTCGCAGATCCAGCCGCAGCTAAAGCAAGTGTCCGCAAGTCTTTCTGATTATGAATTTGCAGCACTGCTAAATCTAGTCCATTTTTACCAAAACCCAATACATCAGCCGCGACTTTCTTCCCATCAGGAAAAACAATAGTCACTACACTGGGAAAATCTTTTGGATTGTAATTCTCTACTTCTTCTTCATTTCTTGGTAGTGGTTTAATTACATGAGCATTGGTGATAATTAACCCATCTTGACCGACGACAGCAAAACCACTCCCATGACCGTTACCTGTTTGCACCGTCACCACAGCCGGACTTGATTTTTGATAAACTTGGTTGGCAATCTGTTCCTGAGATGTTTGTGCTAATACACGGTTAGAGTACAGTGCTTTTTGCCAACTATTGGGTAGCTGCTGCTCAAAACTATTCACCCCAATAAAAGTACATATAGTACATACGGTTAAACTTGCAAGAGGTAATAATTTGTTGTTCATCATCGTTTGATATACAGTTTGTATGCGGTTAATATTCACTGAGATTAGTCAACTGTTGCTGTCTCAATTAATTCTTTGATGTCTATATAAAGATTGCCTTGTTTATCTGTAGAGAAGTAACTTGGTAGTGCTGACTCTTGATAACTCAACGCAGACACAGCGAAAGAACTATCACCCCGACTTTGCCCCACCAAACTCTTCAGTGCTTCATCGGGATCAGTCCCTGGTTTGAGAGTGATCAACACCTGATTTTTTTGGCAAGATACTCCTTTTTTGGGCGTAACACAAATCACTGAGTAATCATTGACTATACCGCCTCTCATGTACTGTAAAAGATTCTGGTTATATAGACTCTGAAAGCGATTAGAAACAGTTTGACAGCGTTGTTTTGCTGTCCAACCACTGGCACTAGCCCAGTTCTCATAGCTAACAATCGCCCTATTTCCTTTGCTAGTACGGACTTTAGTAACATAGTTACCATCGTAAGTATCACAAAAAAACGACAACGCCTCTTGCGCCACACTTGGTTTTGCCATGCTGATACTGCAAGTTAAAGCGAAGCCTACAGAGGAAAGCATCAAAGCACATCCACTACCAGCTTTAGTCAATAGACCGTGTTTGATCATTGTTTCATCTCCTCCAGTCAATACGTCAACTACTTGTATGCTTCTGTTTGGTTTTCTTCCACGACTTGTAGTTTTTACGCAGATGACTAAGATTGTTACGAAACTTTATATTTCAGGACTGACGCAAGTGTCACACTAAACATCTATTTTATGGTGCGTCAGACATCAAATATCTGTTTATTTGCAGGATTTATAAAGTCTGACGCACCCTACTGATATGCCAGTTGCGTAAATCCTGTCTAATTAAGCCAAGTAAACGAATCAATAATTGTTTGGGCAGACTGTTTTTGTAGAGCGTAATTACTCATATCTGCCTCATAAATCAGCGCATATTCACGATTATTTTTGACTGTTGCCACTCTCAGTCTGCGAATTGATCTACTGCGATCGCGTCCTTGATAAACTAATAAATAAGCTTCTCTTCCACCTAAATAAGCTTTTCTATTTTCCAGAATTTCTGAATTAGCCACCCATTTTTGAATATCTTTGATAGTTTCCTGTTTGACTTCAAGTAAAGAATGAGCAGGATCTACATCTCTCACTTCGATGATAATTTTTTCAAAAGACTTATTTGAGGAACCAAATGATACTAATTCCGCAACTGTCCGAGTAAAATCTTGGGATTGCTTGGGGGATAATACCCAATTTTGGGCATATTTGAGGCTAAAGCCATAGTGGGAATTTTTGTAACCTAAGCTATTTTCATTTACAAATATAGATGAAATATAGTTTTTATATAGATTATTATTAACTACAAAATAAATCAGTGATGGTATCAACAGAAAAATAGCTAAACAAACTCCCCAAGAGAATTTGTGACTTTGCTTATTTCGAGAAATATGCATCGTCTGCAAAGAAGACTTTTTTGGTAAAGATGGTTGAGTAATTCCACGAATATGATTATTTGTATTCGTTTGGGGAAGAGTATTAATTTCTAGTAACAAGTCTAACCACGCTTGAATAGTTTGTGGACGATTTGCTGAATTAAAAGCCATACCTTGAATAATAGCTGTATTTACTTGTTCACTAATCTCAGAATTAATTTGCTGGGGAGTTATTAAAGGATCTATCCGATACTCAACCAGATTGTAATATCGCCTTTGAGCATTTGCTGGACTTTCTCCAGTCACAGCAAAATAAAGAGTTGCAGCCAAGGAATAAACATCTGTATAAGCGGCTTGTTTTTCTGTAGGATAGTATTGTTCAATTGGGCTATACCCCTCAGAAATAAAAGTAGTATGTGTAGTTAAAACGCCTTGTTTATACTCACGGGCAATACCAAAATCTATGAGAACTGCTTGAGAGCAATCGCTTGTTATAATAATATTTTGGGGTTTAACGTCCCGATGTAAAAAACCTTGTTGGTGAACTGTATCCAAAGCTTCAGCAATTTGACGAATGTAGTATATGGCTTCGGCTTCTGTCATAATATTTTGTTCTACCCAATCTGCTAAATCTTTCCCAGGGATGTATTCCATGACGATACAGGGTAGTGCTTCTTCTTCAAATAATTCGATAATCTGTACAATGTGAGGATGATGGCTACATTTAGCGAGTCGGATAGCTTCGTTAAAACCCACATTCCGCAGATACTAAAGCAAATTTAGGAATTAAAAATTTTCATAAATAAAAGCCTGAAAAGATTGCCTAGCAAAGATTTCAGGCTTTTATTTGTTAAAATAATCAAATCAAATAGAGATGGGAAAAACCATGAAAGAGTCTCAAGTTGGCATGAAAATCCTAAATATAGACCATTTGGGAATAGTAGCAGGAATAATAGACGAAATGGAATTGGTAGAAGAAGTGAATAAAATAGTGGGAATAAAAATAAAAGAAACCCTAACACCAGGACAAGTAATAAAAGCAATGATTTTAAATGGATTAGGCTTTTT
>NZ_VILD01000013.1:97002-102064 GCF_009712085.1 Anabaena sp. UHCC 0253 | reverse complement strand
ATGCCTATGTCTTCTAGGGCGGCTTTGATGGTTTGATAGGCTTCTAGGTTATGGTATTCGCTGCCTGTGTCTATGTCTATTGTGGCGTAACGGGTATATGAACTAAAGCGTATGCCTACTAGTTTGTCGCTGTTTTGATGCAATCTCCACAGTTCCGAGGGCTGGAGGTAATGGTCTTCTGTTCTCCAGCCTGGTTTGCTGAGGAGGTTGTTGGCTGGGGCGATTATCGGACTCCAAGGATGCCAAAAATATTTGACGTACCTTTTCCCTATTTCTGAGGCTGGTAGGTGGTGTTGGCTTTTTGGGCTGGAACGACGACGGGCTGGTTTGGCGAAGTTGTCTGGGTTTTCTGGTAGATACATGATTGGCTTTCCTCGATGTTTTGTGTTTTTCATCGGGTAGCCGCTAGTTGATATTAAACCTCGGTAGATATAAAAGGCTGCTGTTTAGCTTAAACGTTATAAAAAATTCTGATTTTTGTTGCTTTTGGCTGTTTACAGCTATTTTCAGGGATATTAACTACATTTTTCTCAAGCAGAGGCGCAAAGCCAGAAAAAATAGAGAAACAAGAGTGTAGTCCAAATATATGAAAAATGCGGTAATCAAAAATTCTCAGAACTTTGTCATATCAGGGGTTTAGAACCATTCGCAGATTTTTACTATCTTGGTTTTATGCCTAATTGTTGGCCAACAAGGAACTCATGGTTTAGAATGAAGATCACATATTTTAATTATTTTTTCGGATCGAGCTTGGATAGCTCGCCCGTTGCTGAAACGACTGGAAATCGTTTCGCTGTTTTTGGTCTTCTCATTCTTTCTAGTTCTAGACTTTCCGTTCTAGACCATGACATGAGTTGTCCTGTTACCTAAACTAAGCAACTAGCGGACTACCCAGCCTTTTTTTTTGGAGTGGTGAGACTCCCCTAACAAAGACTGATTGATTGAATTCAGCAGTTCGATTTTTAAATCCATACACAAAATTCCTTGGTAAATGCAGTCCTTTTATTGTAAACCTCTGAAACTGGTATTGACGTAGCCACATCTCCCTTATTTCGCATCAACAAGGGGATTTTTGCAGTCGCATAAGTAAATATTCATGATTATGCCATATTGGCAGAAACAGTGTTTGAAAACGGATCTATCTTCTCCGCAGAAAAAAATCCTGATTTAGCAAGGGTTCTAGCCCCAGTTTGTTACGGGATACTAGAGTTTTTGTTATAGGATACTAGAGTCGTTGTTCTAACGCTCAAAGCTATATCCCACAAGGATTAGAAGTCTATTTTCCATTTTTTTTCTTTAGAACAAAATTTTGTTTTGGAACTAAACTAGAACAAAAACTAGCCGCTTAAAAATGATATCTGAAGTAAAAAAGCATGATAATCCGCCAAATAAGGACTTAAAGCCTCGCCTACTTCGACAAGCTCAGTGCATCGCTTCTAGGACAAATTTTTGATATAGTAGTGCAAACAGGCAGGGCATTGTCTGTTGGGCAAGATAGTGTAAGACGGGCTATGCCTGCAACTATTGTTTAAACCCAGAATCTCTGCCCTTCCATCGCGGGGAAGGGGAATTTGTCAAAAAGTCTTAATTCCTCAGATCAAAATAAAGGTTAGAGACTTCCAATTAAAAAAATATCCCAAAATTTCTTGTGGTGCGGGCAAGATGCCCATTCCCACAAGATTGGATAATCTTTTTTGTGGAATTCTCTTAGTGTTTTAAAAAGCTGGTGAGGTAACTTAATGATTACGTATTTAGTAACAGGAGCAAATCGAGGCATTGGTTTAGAGTATTGTCGTCAACTGAAGGAGCGAGGTGAGCGCGTGATTGCTGTCTGTCGCTCGGCTTCAGACGAATTGAATAATTTAGGTATATCTGTAGCAACGGATATAGATATCACGTCTGATGAGTCGGTTGCCGATTTAGTCACAAGACTTGATGATCAACCAATTGATGTTTTGATTAACAATGCTGGTATTGTAGAACGAGTTAGTCTTGAACGCCTGGATATGAATAGCATCCGCAGGCAATTTGAAGTTAATGCGCTCGGTCCATTACGACTGACTCAAGCTTTGCTGACCAATCTCAAACAAGGCTCAAAAGTCATTATGATGACCAGCCGTATGGGTTCAATTGAAGATAATACTTCGGGTGGTTCTTACGGTTATAGGATGTCTAAGGTGGCGTTATCAATGGCTGGTAAATCACTGTCTGTGGATCTAAAATCACAAGGAATTGCTGTTGGCATTCTTCATCCAGGATTGGTAAAGACTCGCATGACTGGTTTTACCGACTCAGGCATAACCCCAGAACAAGCAGTTAAAGGACTACTGGCTCGCATTGACGAATTGAATCTCGAAAATACGGGGACTTTCTGGCACTCTAATGGTGAAATTTTGCCTTGGTAAATTGCGTTAATTTACATAGTGATAAATTTTGTACATATCTTGTCTTTACCTCTATGTAGTTTAAAGTTTAATATCTAAGAGGATACGAATATAGACGGATTGTTGCGGATTTAGTGGGCGTTCGCCTCGTTCCACCAGTGAGATAAACTTTTGGGATACGTTTAATAAACTAGCTAATTTAGTCTGTGGCCAGCCTTTAGCAATCCGCGCTTCTCTCACTTGGCTGCCAGTCAATTCAATATCTTCTGGTGGTGTATCCTTGGTTTTGGGCTGTAATCGTTCTAATCGTTCTACTTTTGGCTTAACCTTGGATGCTATCAGTTCAGGAATAGGATGTGGGGGTTTGATGGTCAGCTTGGCATCCAATAATTTTTGAAAGTAGCCTTTAGGCTGTTTCTGTGTATACTCTGGTCTAAGCGATTCAGGATATGTTTTTGGGTCAAATACAATCTGCCAATTCAGTTTGTTAAGCAAGTGCTGTAAAGCATTATCCCAGCGCTGCTTTAGCTTGAAAGCTTTCAAGCGATCGCATAAAGCTTTATCTAGTTCTGTTTTGGGCAAAGCAATTTCTATTAGCTCCTGTACCCTGTAGTTGCCATCCAGACGAACCCGGCTATCCAATGTCAAATATATAGCCAACCTTAATGTAAGTTCTTCGTGATAAGGATCAATTTCTAAGACTTTTTGAGCTAAGTAGCCAAACTGATATAAAGCTGACCGCGATTCTGCTCCCGCTCGGTTTAAAAAGTATTTCGTCCAAGCACCTGGTTGAACAATGATCTGCACTTCATCAGGCTCTTCTATCTTCCCAGATGAATTTACCTGACCATAGGGGACAATCGTGATGTTCCACATCCGACCAATAGGTGTACTAGCATTTATACCACCTTTTCTATTTCTCCCTTCTATCCATACTGTTTTCACTAACAAACAATCCAATGCAAACGCGGTTTTTGCTATTTCTAGAAGTTTTTGATGTTTGGGTAAATCAGTGCGCTTATCCCAGCCTAGTTTTTCAATTAACTCACTACCTTTAATCGTAAATAAGCTGTCCCAAGGTTTATCCTGCTCCATTGTATAAGCAGCAAATATTAAGTGTAATTTAACACTATTAAACCCAAATTTATCAATAATCTGTTGGGCTTCATGCCAAGGAAGTAATGTAACATCACCTGGGGTACTAATATAATGCTCAATATAATTTTGGGGATTACCTTTAGCTCTGTGTTGCGCCACTGCTATCCCCTCTTCATTTTTTTGCCATGACTCTTGTTTTTTAATTTGAGAATTAATACTTGAAAGCATAAGTGCTGCTGTAGGAATCGCTTCAAATGGCTGTGATTTAAATAATGAATTTTCTTGGCTGTCTCTATAGCCTTGAAGATGGTCATTTATTACATTATAGTAATTTTGGATGGTATTTTCATCAACTTGATATTTTGCGGAAATTATTGAAGATATCGTACTATATAATACTTCATTAAAGATGGATTCAAACAATTTAGAATCATCTGATGTTTCCGTGACAGATAATGCCGAATTAGATAGAAAATACTGATTTAATTTATCACGGATAACTTGTCTAATATTATCTTGAATTTCCAATAAAATAGGCGGAATAAGTTTCTCTAGATCATGAGAACTAGGAAGTTTTGATGGATCTTGATTCATAACATTAGATTGCTTGGCAACCCTGATCAAATATTGTTAGGAGAAAATTGCACCAAATTTTCTGATATTTTTGATTACCAACTAAATACTAATAATAGTTTGGTCAATATTCAGTATAATTTAAAGTGAGACTGAACAGGAAATTATCAGAATAACTGGTTGAATTGAAAACAGGTGATCAAAAATATAGAACTCATGTTTGATTTAAAAAAATTGCGTACACCTGAATCTACCATCTTCTTGCCTATTAAATATCCATTAATTTCAAAGCACTACTATCATTTGGTCTAGCCTTAAGATACCTGTCAGTGATAGCTAAATTGCTATGACCTAAAGTATCCTTAATCAGCACCGGATTTACCCCCCTTTCTGCTGCGTGTGAACCATGAGCATGGCGCAACCAGTGACAACTAACTTTATCACTCAAACCTGCTGCGGCTGCCACCACCTTAATAATTGGATGGAGATTCTGGCGTTCTAGATGTCCCCCCTTCTGACTAGAAAACACAGCATCTGTAGCCACAGCATCCCCTTTAAATTCCATCAGTTCTGTCCACAACTTTGATTTCAGCAAAATAGTGCGCGACTTATTACCTTTACCCTGTCGCACATATACTTGCCCACTATCACCTCTAGTAGATAAATCCCCCCAAGTTAACTGGCAAAGCTCATGAGAGCGCAAGCCTGCCTGATACAACAATTTGACAATTAACAGATTGCGTCGAGCGATCGCTTGCCGTTTAGCAGTTTTAGCATCACCCACCATCGCTGCTGCCGCCCGTACCATCAACTTAATATCAGCCTCATCTAAATAGCGTTCATTAATCGCATCGGGTATTTCTCCTAGTTTCAAAGCCATCCCCACATTGAAGGGCAAATAACCAATTTTGTGAGCAAAACTAATCAAACTTTTCACCGCTGCCAGATAAATGCGCCTAGTGCTGGCAGATTGTGTGGAAAACTGGGTGCTGTACTCCACCAAATCC
>NZ_VILD01000013.1:78041-96977 GCF_009712085.1 Anabaena sp. UHCC 0253 | reverse complement strand
AAGGTTTCCCCAAAAACCGCAAGAAATGCTTAACGTAACGCTGATAGGCACGCACCGACGACTCCGCCTTACCATCCAACCACAAAGTAATCAACTTCATTTCAGCTTGAGCCGGGGATAGTTCCGAGATGGACTGGCGATATTGAGAAACGTGGACGAGTGAGAGTGGCATAATTTCTACACTATGATTAATAAGACATAAGAGCAGTTAAGTCTGGTTTTGTGTTGTCTGATTTTTATTGTCACCCTTAATGGGTATTCTAGATCCATCTGTCTGATTTATTAATTTGTGTAAAGTGCTGACTTACTTATGTGGTTGATTGGCTAATTGTTAAATAAAAGACATTATTTACCAAGGAACAACTAAGTAAAAAGTAGTTGGCTAATGCAGCCCTTCACCTTTTTCTGGGATGAGATTCTGATCAAATCCGGTTAAATGCACATAGTTTCAATCCTGTAATCACAGGATTTGTAGCTGATTTTTAGGATGGTTGTTCTTTTGGGATTTACAGCAGTTTGAGGGCAAACCCGCCACAAGAATAAATCTCAGAATGATTTCTGGCACTGGTTTTCATCATGTTGATTTGTGGCACGGTTGATTGCGATTTGTTGTAACCCTCTTCTGTCACTTTCCGAGTTTTCCTATTAATAAAAGGTTTTCAAGCGACGCAATATCAACTGATTGAGGTATTTACCATCAAAATTTTGTGCTTTGCTCATCTTGTATAATTCCTATTACGAAAGAACAGAGCGATCGCATTCCAGGCAAGAGTTACAGAGTTTAGAAATTGTAAGATTTTTCGGAGAGTGACAGAAGAGGGGTAATATCACATTATGTTTCAGATTTGGTTGTGCAAATTGATCTAACGTTTTCAGCCGATAACCCCGGCATTTATGGCGGTAATCTCCTCAAAAATCAATGATTGAAACAATTATTGTCTTTGTCATTATTGGGCTAATTATCACGGTAATTTTAGCCAATCCCTTCCTCATTAAAAGGAGAAGAAACCGTCTTAAACGTCGCCCTTTTCCTCCCCTTTGGAATGCCATTATTGAGAATAATTTTCCTGTATATTTCTATCTGTCATCAGATGAAAGAAGGCGACTTCAAGGACATATTCAAGTGTTTTTAACCGAAAAGCAATTTATTGGCTGTAAAGGATTACAGGTAACAGAAGAAAAGAAACTGATTATTGCTGCTGTTGCCTGTTTACTTTTACTCAATGAACGAGGAGAATACTTCCCAAAATTGCGTTCAATTCTGGTTTATCCCAGTGCCTATATTGTTAAAGAAACGGCTGCTATTAGCAATTATGTTGTTGAGGAAAGGCGTGTCGCTAGACTAGGGGAATCATGGACAAAAGACCAGTTAATATTGTCTTGGGAACAGATAAAACAGGATACTTTTAATTGGCAAGATGGGCGTAATGTTATCCTCCATGAATTTGCCCATCAGTTAGATCAAGAGGATGGTCAAGCTGAAGGTGTACCGATTTTACAACGCAACTCCGACTATTCAATTTGGGCTAAAGTGATGAGCCAAGCATATCAACAACTTTGTAACGATGTTCTCCAAGGAGTCAATAATGTCATAGATAGTTATGGTGCAACGAATCCCGCAGAATTTTTTGCTGTAGCAACTGAAACTTTCTTTGAAAAACCACACCAATTATTATCTGATTATCCGGCAGTTTATCATCAGCTACAATGTTACTATCATTTAGATCCGGTGCAGTGGAATTATCCTTCTTCTGTCAATTCTGGCAAATAAAAAAGCGATATATAGGGCTACTATTCGATTTTTGATAGCGTGGCGTAAGCCATACAAGCTGTAAACCGTAAACCCCATCGAATCAACGATTGAGTCTCAGTATAATGAACAAGAATCAAACCGGATTCCTATAGTTTACGCACAGTTTTCAATTAAGGATAAAAATGATAGGGGTTGGCTCATATTAGCAGCAAAGCCGAGAATTCCTGGATCTCGATGTTCGTAAAGTAACTGACCTTTGCGATCAAACAAAAAAGTGCCACCGCGCTGAGTTAAGTAGGCAGAATTCGGTACATAAGTCTGCCAATTTCTGAGAACTTCCACCATATTCCGTAGCCGCAGAGTAGCTAACTCAAAGGGGCGTTGAAAGCCACTTCCGCCTGCTAATTGGAAAAACGAGCCTTGAAAAACAGGCAGAGGAGTACCTTGAATAATTTCATCATCTCCAATAAGTTGAGGGGCTTTGCGGTCGCCCTTGTATCCCCGAAAAACTTCAGCTAGAGTTCCCTGACTACCAATCCCTGCACACATTAACAGTAGATTTAGCCAAGCTTTCCCAGACCCAGCAAGTCCAGGGAGAGAAATATTCAGACCAGAATAGAGATTGAGTTGGCGATGTAGTTCTCCATCAGGTTCAACAAATAAATTTTCCGGCGGAAATCCTGTATATTCACAGAATTTTGTGCCAGAAGCGAGATTACCAATTCCCACCGCACGAATAGCGAGTTTTCTATCTGTCAAGTTTTTAGCTTCACGCTGCAACCACCATGCATATTCAAGACTATCAAAATCTCCAAGTTGTGGCCAAACTAAAATAAGGATATGTGAGGCAGTCTCGCAGTTTTCTAGCAAGGGTCGGCTCATGCCATCACTAACACGTTGATATTTGTTCTGACTAAGGATAGCGTAGGGGTTCATTGCAAGGGATAAACTAGCTATTAAATTTTAGCTCAATTTAACAAAATTTACGTTGATTGTATCAGATTGCCGTAATATCCCGTCCCTCTATAGAGCGGGAGTATCAAGACAATTTTTGTTTAAGTTCCGTAGTTACCAGCTATCACCTACCGTAATATCTACTACCACAGGCACAGGGTTGAGAAACTTAAGAGCCGCAGCAACCATACATCTGTGTAGCATTTTGCTCACTCGTTCCACCTCATTCTCTGGACATTCCAGGACAATTTCATCATGGACAACGCAGATCAACTTAGCATTAGTCCTACTTAACGGCTTAATCAGCTTCACCATCGCCAACTTATTAATATCTGCATTTAACCCCTGCACAGGATGATTAAGCATTTCTGCTAATCTGGGTTTATCAGCCCATCTCCGTCTTCTCCCTGCTAAAGTCCGACTTTCTTTAACACCCCGCAAATATGCTTGCTTAATCGTTTCATGCCACTTAGTCACACCAGAATAAGCATCAAAAAACCTGGTTCTAAAAGCCTTCGCCTGATCCAGTGTCATTGTCACACCATACTTAGTTTCAGCATAAATGCGAAGTTTGGCAGCCCCCATACCGTAAATCAGTCCAAAATTAATCGCTTTAGCCAGTCTGCGGTCTTCCTCACTGACTTCCATGATCCGCTTCCCAGTTACCAAAGCTGCCGTGAGTTTGTGTAAATCAGCACCTTGACGGTAGGCTTGGCGCATCTTAGCATCACCAGAGAGACGAGCGACAATTCTTAACTCGATTTGCGAATAATCTGCTGCTAAAATTTGGTAGCCAGGTGCAGCAATAAAGCAATTTCTAGCCGCAGCATGACGGGGAATGGTTTGCAATGGTGGGTGACGACAGGAAAATCTTCCAGACCTTGCGCCTAGTTGATAGTAATTGGGGTGAATTCTCCCAGTTTTGGTGTGAATGTGTTTAGGTAGACTATCAGTAAAAGTAGCAGTAATTTTGGCAAGGTGGCGATAGTCTAAAAGAGCCTTAATAATAGGATATTGATTGGCTAAGGGGACTAAATGTTTTTGATTAGTTGATTGTACTGGAATACCCATAGCCTGGAGAGAGGCTAATAATTGTTGGGGTGAATTAGGATTAACAGTATCCGTTAATTCTGGTAACAGAGATAATTGAGATTTACCCACCAAACGCAGCAATTGTAATATTCATTGTCAAACAGTAAAAATACGCGAATTTATTTACTATTGCAATAACCAATAACTCTTGTAGTGTGTTCCCAAAAATTTTCTTTTGTAACTTCTTTACCATAGGTTTTATTAAGTTGAACTGTCAATTGTGATCCCTTAATTTCAAAATTTCCGTCAGCAACTTTTCTGTCAAACAAATGCTTAATTTCAAAAGTTCCAAGATTCGGATTGTTTACATTTGTTTTTGTTTCGCCTCCGTATCCCCACTCACGATACTTCTTGATGCAATTTAATCTCGTTTGAATATTTGGTTTAAGTTCAAAATTTTTAGTGTTTTCATTATCAGATGCAGTAGAGATAGTAGCTAAAGTTAAGATCCAACTTTGAATGATGAATATTGTTACAAATCTAAGCATTGGATATTTTAAAAATTTCATAATTGAACCCCCATTTCTAGACGTTGTATTACTTAATAAGCTTTATTTTTTTCTGATATAATAATAACACTATTAATCCAAAAAGACAAATGGAAACAGCGAAAATTTATTATGATTTATTAATTTACATTTTAATTTTATAATGCGATATCTTTGACTATACTATAATCATAGATGATCGCATTACAATTAATATTTAAATGAAAAGTTTTGAAATATCTAATACTATTTTAGTGAGTGTAGTAATAGAAGGAAGAGCCAATTCAATTCCTTTCCAACAAGTACGCAGGACTGATTTTTTAGGTTCAGGCTTTTGTAACTCTTCATTAAAGGTATCGAATAATTCAGCTGCATCTTTATTACCAGATTTATTGATTTCCTGTTCTACAATATTCAGAGATTTTGCTGTTTCTTCATCAAATTCTTCTCTTACTTTGTTAAATGATTTTTCTACTTTCGACCTGTTTACAATTGTTGCTCCTGCACCAATGTTCTGAAAGTTATCTCCCATGATTATTGTATCTCCTGGTTTTATTTTTCTTGTAACCAATCTATCATCTATATGTCCTAAAGCCCATCTAAAAATATTAAGAAAAGTTTCACCTAGTAAAATTCCTATAATTATTAAAACGACGATTTCAACAAAATCCCGTGTAGGTAGTAGTATATACAGACATACAAAAAATACAAAGTAGAACAGAAAGCGAGCAATGTCATCACCAGAAGGCCAGAATGAATTCCACGCAAACTTGCTGGCCAAGACGTTTAATGATTCCGTTTTTGATAAATAGTGATTAGAAGCATGATCATGAGGTATAAACTCTTTCAAGTATGCCTGTATAGACCATGTTTTAGATGCCACGTATCGGGAGGAAAAAGGTAAAAATTTAATCAATGCTGGTAATAAAACTATGAAAAATGTTGTTAACCATAATATTACGATTATATACTGTCCAATACTAGGTAATAATTTAGACTGTAATTGCGGATCACTAAGAACTGTGCGTAAGCTAGAAATTTCTGTTTGATGTATTCGACTAAATAATAAACCAATTCCAGCAAGAAATAAAACAACCAGTTGTACATTGAAGCTATTACTAAGTGCTTCTAATCCAAAACGATAGTTTGGATCATCGAAATTCAGCACTATCCTATCTTGGAAATTTTCTTGATGTTTACTTCTACAATATATTAACCGAATAAACAAAAGATTATAACTTGCAAATAAATACATTAACATAAGACCTGTCATAAATATAAAAAACTGAGGTAAATATGCTATTATAGTAAACAATAGATTCTGAATAGGATCTATACTTTCCTCAATCAAGAATAAATTCGCCCAATAATATTTACTTACAGTTATTTCTTTTCCTAAGAAAAAGAAAATATATTGTTTTATAATTTCTAATGTGTCAAATATATGAAAAATTATATCAATAGTTAAAGTTACATAAAAGATTTTATCATTTAATACGTTTTGTTTTAACTTTTGATGTATTTTTGCTTGAACACTATCGTTATTAAAGAGTGATATTAGAGGCACTTTGCCTCTTTGACTAGGTAATATTTTGACACCAAAAAGATAGTTGCCTATTGCCCTTAATAGAAATAAACTTACTGGTAGTGATATAATCAAACTATGAAAATTTGTTGCTTTTTGGTAACTTTCAAAGTCAACTCCTTCTTGTTTCCAAAAACCTAGTATTATCGACAGAAACAAGGGGGTTATTGCAATAATAAAGGCAAAAAAGTAATCTTCATATTTATTAGAATCTAATAATCGACGTTGAACTTTATTAATAAGAGATTTAGCTTGATTAGACATAGAAAATTAAGTTTTTAACGATTTGTCTAGAAATATACAACACTTTAAGTTATTTTGACAACTAAGAAAACTTATTCACTTGGAACAATTTCTGGTTCAGACGTGCAAGGATTTTCTGTACCCTGTACTCAAAAAGACTGTGCTTACGTAGAACTGGATAATTTGGAAAATGTTGGTGCAAGCGATCGCAATCAGTTAGAAGGTAAGCAATGGATATCCGGTAAATACCAAGAAGTTGAGGGAGGTTGGGGGATACTCAAAGCAGTTAACAATGGACGAGAACCAACGGGACGTTTACCCTTTGGCAAAGCTTTTAAAGTTGTGGTCATGGAAACAGATGAAACCACAGATACAGTCGATACGGCTTTATACTTTCGGTTCTGCGCTTGGAGGATGGGTTGCACACCTTATTTTATCGGACCGATTCCTTTTTTCAGCTATCAAGTCAATGCTTTAATGTTTGTAGGCAATTTGGACAGTGGGAATGAGCAGAGTGTCAGTGATGCCAGTGTTAATACTACTTCTACACCAACGGGTGCGAAAAGAGAGGTGAAAGGTAATCTCAGTCAAAGTAATACAGTAACAAATCAAATTAATCCTTGCACATTTACCCGTGCTAATCGCTCAATTGTCAGTCAATCTTTTTACGGTGTTAATTTGCCATTGCTAGGAAACGCCATTGCTGAAATTGAAAGTGCTGGTAGTGGAGATTATAAAGCAGTTGGGGTGTATACCTGTGCGGATAATGGGTTAAATTGTGGTCGAGGACTGGGACGGTATCAGTTTATGAGTTACAACCCCTATGCAGTGCGGTTAATTGCTGCCAAGTCTGGAGGGGAAGAGTTTCTTAAGCGAGTTAAACAAGGATATCAACCTACTGGATCTGAATTATTTGAGTTTTTTCCTCCTGCGGATCAGGATAGGGCATTTATGGCTGATATCGCCAATAAAATTCAAGTAACTCAAACGGAAATTGACCCGATTACAGGACAATTATTCACTGGTGAACGGCTAATTGAACGAGTAGCACAAAAGCATTTTGGTGGTGATAATAGCAAAGTTGATGCTAGTAGTTCTGATGTTTTTGGTCGTCTTAGTCTGAAAGATTACGGCAAAACTGCTTTAGCTTTTTATGGCAATAATAACAATGATAATGGAACGTTGACCTGTAATCCTGGTTTCACTTCTCGATACATTAGTAATGCTCAAAATATTGGTAATTAGAAGTAGGAAATACAGCAGGAGTTATGAGTCAGGAGTGAAAGCCACTTATAACAATTATGGCTATTTTTATAGCTTATCACAACAAATAAATTTGTTTAAATCGTCGTTTCTTTAGGCTCTTAAAAGTTGCAAATTTCACATTTACAAGCGTGGTTTTTATGACTAATTTATTGACAAACTCTATATCTTCCGAGCCAGAGACAAAGGATTTTTCTGATGCTGACTTGCATTTAAAAAAGCAATTTGAGCAAGCAACAGCAGACAAGGTAGTTTCTTCTTTGTCAGCCTTTTCTACTCAGTCCCAATCATTGAAAACAACAGGATATCAATTACCAGAACCTCCCATGAGAATACGTTATGGGGTGCATTGGTTTCGTGTTGGTTTAAGTATCTTTTTACTGCTTTCTGTTCTTTGCGGTTTAGGAGGATGTAGTTTGAATGCAGCAACTTTGACTTGGCACAAAGCTGTTAATCTTGTTTCTAGTTCTGTAGTGGAACAGGTAATTGGAGAAAATACAAACTTGAATCCTCAAACATCTGTTGACAATACATTGGCTGTAAATGTGGCAGGAAAAGATGGCAACCTGACAATTTTCAACTTTAATACTCCAGATGTTTGTGGTGCTTTGGGTTGTCTGTATGCTGGTTATTGGTTCAAACCAAATCAACCAATTACTCAGGTATTTTTGAGTTATTTAAATCCTACATTACCACCAGGAAAGCAATTATTAGCAGTAGGAGAAAACCGGAATCAGTCTTTACCTTGTGTTAAGGTATTGCAAACAGAAAAACAGCAATTACGACAATTGAACTTTTGTTTTAATGGTAATCGTTATCAAGTTGCCGATAGTCAACTTTTGGCTACTATGAATAAATCACCCAAATAACAGTTTTCATTAGTCAATAAGTACCAATAAAACAAGAAGTTAACAAAAATAATGTCTAGCTTTTCTAGTAAGAAATCTACCATAGTTTTTGGCTACGGTAGATTTTATGTTAAACACAAGTAATTTGATAATATTCAACTATTCGTCATCATCCTGTTCATCATCATCATCAAATTCAAAATCATCATCGTCTAAATCGGTTTCTAAATCGTCGTTTTCATCATCGTCATCTTCAATTACTTGAATTTTCCGAGGTGGTTTAGTTGTTGGTTTAGATTTACGGACGGTTTGAGTTTTACTCTTGTTCTTATTCTTGTTTGGTGGTAAAACTTCCACCTCTACAGAAGTTGATTCTCCTGGTAAAGCAGGTAGAGATTGTGGTTCATTGAAACCAGCGATCGCATCATGCTGTTGCCAAATTAAACTTTTAGCTGTGGTTTTACCTAAATACAGTTGGGGGAAATTATCAACTGTGGGTTTAGTGTAGGCTACAGTTTTGCAACAGTTATGTTTATTCTTACCTTCACCTTCTTTAATGGCTCTAAACTCAATTTCTAGCACCCCTAAACTCCGCCATTTATCACTTTTACCACTAAATGGTACTTGGAAATAATCAGCAAAGGTTTTTTCTAATGAACGGTAAAACTCTTCACGGACTGATTTAAAACTCCAGAGAGCTACATTCTTAAACCGGACAACAACAGGAGTAGTATGTAATGGTTGATTCTTGTCATCAAGGAACATAATTGCGTGTTCTGAACAGACATCCATTGTTCTTTTATCAAGACTATTTCTGTAGTCATCATAAAGCCCAACAAACGAACCACCTACTTCTTCAACATCTGATTTATAGCGGATATATTCTGGTGCAAAACCTAAAACCAGTAACCGACCTTCAGTAATTAATAATCCAGTAACATCTTCAGTTAAAGTGACAGTAGTTAAATCATCTTCTTCAGGCATTTCTAGCCAACCAGCTTTTTCTAACTGGTCTTCGGGAATCAATAGTCCAGCAGGTTTATCGTTAACGACTATGCCATAAGGAAGCAGCGGTTTACGGACTTGGTTATAATTATCATTGAAGAGTTCTGGGTCTATTTCAAATTCGGTTTCTTCAAAGTCATAATCATCAGCTTCAGTTGCTCTGGCTTTGGTAGTTTTAGGTTTAGTAGCAGCAGTTTTGGGAGGAGATTGATGGGGGTGTTTAGAGTTGTTTGTAACTTTTGATTTAACCATTGGACTGCATAAATATGATTGTCCAAAGTCTGAGGCGTTAGCCTCTAAATTTAGTAAAAATTAATTATTTTAGGCTATAATATTAGGTAGATATTAACAAATCAAAGTAAAGAAACTGAGGGTGCAATAACTATTCTTAGCATAGCGTTTTATGACCAAAAATGAAATCACTGCAAATTATGACGAATCCTGGAAAGAAGCATTAAACGAATATTTTGATAGTTTCTTATCCTTTTTCTTTCCTGTGGCTTACGAAGCAATTGATTGGACAAAACCACCGGAATCACTAGACAAAGAACTGCAACAAATTACAGCTTCATCATCAACTGAAAAACGGATTGCAGATAAACTGTACAAAGTTTGGTTATTGGATAAAACACAAGCATGGATTTTAATTCATATTGAGATTCAGAGTCAATATGATGTTGACTTCCAAGAAAGGATGTACACTTATAATTACCGAGCTTTTGACCTGTATCATAAATTTGTGGTGGGTCTGGCGATTTTAGGAGACACAAGTTCCACTTGGCGACCTAACAGTTATCATCAAGCTATGTTAGATTGCGAATTAAGTTTGAAGTTCCCCATTGCTAAACTCCTAGACTATGAATCACGGTGGACTGAATTAGAATCTAATCCTAATCCTTTTGCTATCATAGTAATGGCGCATTTAAAAACTAAAGCCACCACGGGGAATTTATCAGAACGTGAGCAATGGAAATGGACATTAATTCGCGGACTTTATGAACGAGGCTTAACAAGAGAACAAATTGTTAAGCTTTTTAAAATCATTGATAAAATGATGACATTAACCAAAGAATTGCAACGAGGATTAGTCGCTAAAATCAAACATTTAGAGGAGGAAAAGAAAATGCCTTTCATTAGTCCAACAGAAGAATTAGCAATGGAACGCGGTGAACAACAACTAATTATCCGACTATTAAATCGGCGAATTGGTGGAATTGAATCATCATTCATTGATACAATTCGGACATTATCAATTGAGCAATTAGAATTACTCGGTGAAGCACTCTTAGATTTCTCCTCTATCACCGATTTAGAACAATGGTTACAAAATAAACCAGAGTCTTAGATTAAGTAAAAACCCCACTTTTCATTAACTACTGTGGGGTAACATTGATAACTTCTCACTGGAATATGGGATTATTGGGGGAAAATAAAATATCCAAAAGGTCAATTCCCTAACTTTACCTTGATCACTAAAATTGCTGGTAAACCCATACTCAACCGATATGAACCTTTACCAGAAAAATCTACCAAACAGCCATATCACTGCTAACTCGATATTAATTGAAGTCTCAACTTACCAACCAACACTAGCCAATATTGACTTCGGTAAATTCTTTCAACAGTACAACAACCCCCAAGGTTGGACAATGATGGCTGGACTACTGGTAGTTTTAATACTACTGCAAATCAGTGGTACGGGTAAAGGTAAAATCACCACTGGTAAAGTCTGTGGTGTCAGCGAAAAACTAGCAGCTACTAACCTGGCATTTAAGCAACTCAAACAACGCAAACATAATAAAGTTACCCTGTGGTCTGGTACACCCCGTTACTGGACAAAAGGTAAGTGGCGGGGATTAATGGCTAACCTGCAAACCATGCTGGGTGCTGCACCTACAGTTTGGTTTCCTCATGCCGAACGGGGAACACTGGTAATAGGTGCGCCTGGTTCTGGGAAAACTTACTCAACCATTGACCGGATGCTAGAAAGTGCAATGCAGCAAGGGTTTCCAATTTTACTTTATGACAAAAAAGGCGACCAAATGCGACTGCACGCACCTTTAGCTGCAAGATATGGTTATAAAGTGCGAGTATTTGCACCTGGTGAAGCTTTTAGCGGTGTGATCAATCCCCTTGATTTTATGCGTGATGCGCGTGATGGGGTGATGGCTGGGGAAATTGGTCAAGTCATTAACCGCAATGCTGCTAGTGGGGGTAAAAGTGACGAGTTCTTTGCTAAGGCTGGGGATTTGTTAGCAAAAGCACTATTACAGTTAGTCAAGGGTTCTCCTTACCCAGATATGGCCATGCTGTATGCGGTGTTGCGGTTGCCAAAACTGGTACAACGCCTTGATCATGCTGTCCAGTCCAAACGGTTGGATGAATGGGTCGCCACTTCGTTTATCCAATTTTTGAGTGCTAAGGACGCAGAAAAGACTATTTCCGGGATTTTGACGACAGCGGCAGGGACTTTCTCATCTTTTATTCAAGCTGATTTGTTACGGGCATTCATCGGTCAATCGGATATTCCCACTCAGCTATCAGGTAGAGAAATGGTGGTGTTCAAGCTAGATGATGAACGTCGCAGTGTGGTTGGTCCTTTACTAGCAGCAGCAATGCACTTGATGATTGTCGGTAATTTGAGCCGTCCCCGTAAAGACCCGTTGATTATTTCTTTGGATGAATTACCATCAATTAAGCTGGATAGACTGCCTCAGTGGATTAATGAATACCGTTCTAATGGTGCTTGTTTTATTTTAGGTATCCAAAGTTTAGAGCAGCTTTACGATATTTATGGCGATAAAATGGGAAGTGCGATCGCATCAGCTTGCAGTACCCATGTTTTGTTTAATCCTGGTAACTACAAAACTGCTGAGGATTACTCAAAGCGTTATGGTGAAAAAGAAGTATTAATTAAAAATCGGACTACAGGGCGATCGCTTGGTGGACAAATGAGCCGTTCAATCAGTTGGAGTGAGAATTTACAAAAAATGCCTGTTATCAGTGCCGATGAAATTCTCAAATTTCCCCAAGGTAAATGTGTAATTACCAGTCCTGGTTACAGTTCAGGGGGACAAGCATCAATTCCTTATCCTTTAATTATTCCTGTGTCGAAAACGGATGAAAAACGAGCTAAAGAAAGTGAAAATCTTTGGGATAAACAAGTGAGACTTGCTTTAGAAAGTCAGGTGACAATTCCTGATATCCAAATGTTGACACAGGCATTGTATGACCGCATTGAAGAAGCAGGACGGATGTTGCCATTACCGGAGGAAGATGTGGCCACAGTTCAGGAACAGGAGAAACAGGGGTCTGGTAATCATCAAGAACCTGATGTTTTGGAGAATTTTACAACACGAGTTTATCAAACTCCAGGATTGCAAGGCTGACCAAATAATTACTAATTCGTAATTGCCTAACGGCACGGCTTACGCCTACGTAATTCGTAATTAAGTAGGTGGACGTAAAATAACCAAAATGTGTAACAATATGTAAATTTCCCTGAATGCGTTATTGTGATTGAGTTTTAGCCATTTTGTAAAACGAAATATATTTGGATTTTCCTCCGCCCACCTACTTAAAGAGGGTACAAGCCTCCATTAAATCAAAGATTTAGTGGTCTATAATCAGTGGTAGGTTCAAACCTCCACTGATTGCAATTACGAATTACGTTGGCGGTAGCCTGCCGGAGGCATTATTATCAATTACGAATTATTTTGACGCTTCTGCTAAAAAGGGATAGTCAGTGTAGCCCTGTTCTGTGCCGCCGTAAAAGGTACTGCGATCGTAGGGATTTAACGACGCATTTAAGGCAAAACGTTTCACAAGGTCAGGATTGGAAATATAGATGCGACCATAGGCAATCAGATCAGCTTCGCCCTTGGAGATGATTTGTTCGCCAATTTCACGGTTTAATCCGCCAGCGGCAATAATTTTGCTGTTAAACAGGGGACGGAAAAAACCAACGGTGAGGTCGCTACTGAGATGTTCTAGGGTATCTTGGCTCGCATTGAGACGGGGTTCGATGAGGTGCAGGTAGGCTAAGTTAAATTTGTTGAGTTCCTGCACGACATAGCTGAAGAGGGTTTTGGGGTCTGAGTCGCCCATATCGTTAAAACTGCCGGAAGGAGATAATCGCAAACCAACGCAATCGCCACCCCAGACTTCAATCACGGCTTCCAGAACTTCCATCAAAAAGCGCGAGCGATTTTCTACTGAGCCGCCATAGGCATCGGTGCGGTGGTTGGTACAGTCTTGCAAAAATTGATCAATCAGATAACCATTTGCGCCATGTACTTCAACGCCGTCAAAGCCTGCCTCGAGGGCATTTTTCGCACCTTGACGATATTGGTCAATCACGCTGGGGATTTCTTTGAGTTCAAGGGCCCGGGGCGCGACGTAGGGTTTCATGCCTTCGTAAGTTCCGACTTCTCCTGTTGGAGTAATGGCGCTAGGGGCAACGGGTAATTCACCATTTGGCTGAAAATCAGGATGGGAAATGCGTCCAACGTGCCAGAGTTGCAGAAAAATGCGACCACCTTTGTCGTGAACCGCTTGGGTAACTTTTTTCCAGCCAGCAATCTGTTCAGCGGAATGGATGCCGGGGGTAGCGGGATAACCTTGTCCTTGGGGACAGACTTGGGTTGCTTCGGAAATAATCAGTCCAGCGGTTGCTCGTTGTGCATAGTAGGTGGCATGGAGTTCGTAGGTAACGTTACCAGCCGCAGCACGACAGCGGGTTAAAGGAGCCATCACCAGACGATTCGGTAAGGTGTAAGTACCGAGTTGTATAGGGGTTAATAATTGCAGCGTGTTATCCATAAGTCTAACTGGAATCGTTTTTAAGTATCTAGGATAATCTATATCAAAATTTCATTCTTGTTCCTTTTCCTGCCGCGAGAATCGCTACAACAACCATAATTATAATATCAGTAAATTTGCGATAAATGCTTTTTTGATTTGCTCACTTCCAGGTCAAATTATATCAGTTAATCATCTGTAGTGGAAGTCTCCTATTAATTTTAGATTGACAAGAAATGTATTGTACCTTAGAAAATACGTATATAATCAGCAATATATCTTTAACATCAAATTATGATAACTTCTCCAACCAAGTGCTTACTGTCTATTTTTTGTGGAATGATAACTCTATGTAGCATAGTTCCCTCAAGTATAGGGTCAAAACCAAAACCTAATTCACATTCCTACATATCTAAAAAACCAAATTACACTCAACTGAAAAAATTATTAGCAGCAGGTAAATGGAAAGAAGCTGACTTAGAAACTTGGAAACAAATGGCGATGTTTTCAAAATCTGGTGATAATTATCTTACCTCTGATGAAATGAACAACTTTCCCTGTAATCATCTTGGTATTTTAAACCAACTTTGGCTCAAGTCCAGTAAAAACCGATTTGGTTTTAGTGTTCAGCGCAAAATTTGGCAAGATTTTGGAGGTAAAGCGAATTTTGATGAGAATATCTACAGAAAATTTGTGATTCGTGTTGGCTGGTATACAAAAGATGCAACGGTTATCGGTGGTTATCGGACTATTAATACTAATAATCTCAATTATTCCTTGAAAGCTCCTCCAGGACATTTACCTGGTATTCCTCTATCAGATTATGGTGTTGGTGGTGGTTTTGGTGGTGCTAGTGGTTGGCGTTTTATTCCCCGTGCGGCATTTTGCAAGATTTAGTATGAATTTTTCATCAAAGTTCACCGCAACAATGCTGAGTAAAAAAGTAAAATTGGTATTGAGCCGAGATCCTTGTAATTTCCTACAAGATGGTCTGAAATGCCTTGTTCCGTCTGGGTTTGATAATTTGCTACATTATGGTCAAAAAAGTCGTGTTTGGCAACGAGAAATCAAGCCTTTTGAAGTCATCTTACAGGTTCTTACAGCCATCTCGGTGCAATGCCGACATGATAGAGCGATAGTGTATCCCTTACCGGACCGAAGGAATAGAGATAGCGCGACCTAGTAATCACCGAAGAGGCAGAGCGGAAGGGGGCTTTCTAGCAGGGGGAGCAAGCCCTTCCTCTCTGTGCGGAGCGAAGCGGAGCATGGGTAAGAAGCCCCGCCCTTCCAGGGCGCTCGGCTGGGGCGGGGTACAAGCTTTGTCCCAGTCTCTCCCCCCTGCTCCCCTGCTTCTTTTGACCCCACATAATTATGAACCCAGTGCAATTTACCATCTTTGATATATCCCTGTTCTGTCAATCTCCAAAAATAAACATGAAATGCAACTTTTAAAACTTTTACTGTGATTGGGTTTGTGATTTTATTTTTTAATATGATGAATACAATCATTGTTTTAGATTAAAACTCTTTTTTGATAAGGGTTACGTCTTTTCATTTTGGAAAAGTGACAAAAGAGGGTTAAATGCTAACTTCAGAAATATCATCTAAATTGACCAGTGACGATATATCCTGATTTATTTGATTTGATTGAGCATCATTTTCTTGAGATTGAGTTAGGAGTTTAATTAACCATCGTTCAGTCTGCCGATGATACTTCTTGTTCCAATGTATATTTAATCTTTGGGGTGGTTTTACAGGGTCTAATGCTAAAATCACAAGCTGCATTCGGTTAGGAATAACTGAGTATTGAATAGTCGTAGTCCACAACTTTACCCGGTCTTGCCAGCTTAACTGAGGATGACGCACAGCCCATTCATAAAGTCTGGGAATACCTTGTTTAAATGCTATATTTGTGGTGACTTGAATAAAGTAATTTTCATTATTTACTGTCAAAGGTGCAATGACGGCATTATCAACTAATAACTTTTTGCGAGATTGAAAAAGTTCGGGTGCAAGTTCCTGTACTTGAGCAACCCATTGAGCAATTTGAGGATGGGCATTTAATAAAGGTTCTACAGGTAGTTGTAAAAATAATTGTTTCATCAGCAAATGGAAGTTCTCTGCAATAATAGAATCAACAGCAGAGTGATTTGGATGATGGTTTTGCTGAGTAAATAAAAGTTGTTGCTGTGTTTTCTTAATTTGTTGAATGTCAGCCAGATTAATTATTGACATAGTTGGGAGAAAAGTACATCTCTCCCAGGCAGCGGTTAGCTGCAAATTAATTATTTTGATGAAGTTTCAAAAGAAATTAGCCATCCAAGGGGAAACACTGGTAAATATTTGCGTAGCTGCTGAAAGGGCTGATTCTGTAGCATCCAGTTTTCCTAATTGCTGCAACTTTTGGGGGGAAAATAAACCTGTGTACAGTGGTGCTAGTCCTCTAATATCTAACTGTAACTCTCCTTTTCCACCCTTGGTCACTTTACCACGTCCATTGACGACAGACAGAATAAATTTGCCGTTATTTGCAGGTAGTAAATCATCTTTAATGTCTAAATGCAGTTCTGCTGCAATTTCCCCAGGATAACCCCGCATTTCCAAAGCCTTAAATAAATTTATCACCCTTAGCATCCAGCACTTATGAAGTGATATTTTTGCAATGGGTTCTGGTAACAGTAATTGTAGAGAATCAATGACACAACTTTTCCATTGCACTTTTTTAATTTGGGAGCGATGTTTATATAAAAAAGACCAGAAAGTTTGTGCAGCAGCATCTGTGAGAACTACCCAATCTGTTACTTTCAATATTGCGCCATCTTCTGTTCGTTCTTGGGTAAAGATGATATAGCCTTGCGGTTGTTCTTGAGAACCTATCAAGTAAGCGTAGACTTTTCGCTTCTCATTTGATTGAGTGAATAGTTGCCAGAGTGCTGAATTTCTGTCTAAATATCCGGGAATTAATTGTGCTTGTTGCTGATATAAATCATGAAATATTTGATGTTCAGTCAACATTACAGGATGCAGAAGTAAAGGTTGTTCTCGCATCTGAATACTATCAGTGAGAATTTCCCAAATGCAATAACTACCTCCTCTCTCAAATCCAACTTTTCGGTATAGGGTTTGTGTAGCTGGATAGAGGACGGAAATAGGTACTTCTTGAGTATAAAGTTCTTGGATAGTGTGCTGCATTAAAGTTAAAGCTGCACCATCTCCACGATATTCAGGAGCAATACCAACTGAGGCTATTCCTGTCATCGGTACACGCTTTCCTCCCCACCATTGTCCCATGTTTAAAGTTGCCAGTCCACCAGCAATATGTTGATTTTGATGGATAATGCGGAAGTTTTCTGCGCCAATACAATTGATGTATAATTCCTCGCCACCAGGTGAACCGATAAAACAATGATCGAGGATAGCTCCTAGTTGTTTAATATCGTCTGGGTGGGAGAGTGTGGTGTATTGAAATTCAGATTTCATTTTTCATTTTTAGTTTTTAGTTTTCGGTTCTTCCGTACCTGTTATGCCAAATATGAGTTTATTTACCCCATAACCCATATAAATAAAGGGTTTCATTGTTTTTAATGCCAAATTTATATCCAATTAACCGATGAATTAACGTAAAATCCTTACTATATCAGGATTTTTGGGTTTGGCAAAATAATTTAGCATAACCCGGATTTCTCACAAAGAAAGAGAAAATAGGGGTCAAAAACTGCCAAAATCTATATTGCACAAATTTATATTTTTTGTGGTCATTTGACTTCACGGCGGTACTAGCCTGGTAAATGCTATAATCGTTCACAAACTAAAACAGTTCCTTTTTCTCCACGAGTAATCCGCAGTTCTTCATCTAAATAAAGGATTTCTAAACGTCCTTTGGGAGAACGATTCATCACAAAAGAAACTTCTCCAGTTTCTGGAATCATAGTTTGCGGAGGAACTAAACCAAACATCAACCTCAAAAAAACAGACATCAAACTATCTTGCCAATTTCTTTTTTCAGACTTACCTTGCTCACCAAAAACAGCCTTCCACTCCTCCATTTTAGTTGCAGATTGCGGTTTTAAAATTCCTCCTGTAAATTCCACTTGCAGCACTTTATCACTTAGAGGCTGACAAATGCCTTGATTGCGAACAATTCCAGATAGTTGAGGAACAGATTCATCAATAGTCGTAAATTCCACAACAATATCATGCGATCGCTGCCCTCCATTTCCTAACAAAAATACAGGTTGAAAAACGCGGTCAATCACCACTTTTAGTTTTGTCGGTTGAAACATATTAAAAGCCAAACGACTCAAAGTATAGGCATATCTGCCATCTGCAAGTTGCTCACCTTGAGGAAAATTTGGCGCACTGATTAACAACCATTCACTATCCATGAAACTACCACTGTGGGTTGGTGCTGTCGTCGGATTGAGAGATTGGAGATTTGCGATCGCCGCAATTACAGTTTTGTCCTTAGTATTACCACCACAAGCAGCTAATGCCTGACGTAAAGCTGTTTTAGCTGCTGTACTTTTTTCCGTATCTACTACCATAGTGTTAAAATATTTTGGTTTCAACTGATGTCAGACTTGGCGATAGCGAAGCGTGGCGTAAGCCATAGTGTAGCTTATATCTCAGCACTCAAGTGATGGTTACCTGAGCAGTTCGACAAGCTCACTGTAAGACTTGTCGAAGGACTGAGTTTTACACTTACCGGGTATTTCTGTAATTTTTAAACAATCGGCTGATTTTTGAAATCTATCTGCCAGGGTGATTAAAAAATTGTTAATTTAGTCTTGGATAACAAATCAAAATCATTGTTGATTCTACCATGTCCAATAGCATAATCCAGTCAGAGACATCTTCTCAATTAATCACATCTGCAACTATAAAAACAGAAGCACTCCCCGCAGG
>NZ_VILD01000013.1:73383-77798 GCF_009712085.1 Anabaena sp. UHCC 0253 | reverse complement strand
ATTTAAAGGAGTTTGGGAAGAAGGACCCCGCAAAGGTACTTTAGGAAAACAATATACTACTTTTATTGCTCCTGGTTTGATGTGGCATGATCTCACCTCTAAACAGTTTGGTAGGACTTTAACGGTGGTTTATGCCACTCCTATTCGCAAGGGAGAATGTCGGCTATTTGCAATTTTTCCGTTCAAGTTCTCTGCCAAAATACCAGGACTGTTTTTGAAGTTGACTCCGCGCTGGTATTCACATATTGGGCAAAATAGTGTTTTAGAAGATGACCAAATTTTCTTGCATCATCAAGAACGGTATCTAGAAGAACGTGGTGGTAGTGGTAATTTTACTAAGGCGTTTTATTTGCCAACTAAGGCAGATTTGTTTGTCTTTCAGTTGCGTTCATGGGTGAATCAATATAGTGTTGATCCGTTTCCTGGTAAAACTTTATCACCCTCATTACCGAAGGAAGATTTATTAGATAGATACCATTCTCACACAGAAAAATGTGCTAGTTGCCGGACTGCGCTGGCTAATCTGCAACGGTTACGGGTGGGAGTTGCTGTGTTGACTGTGTTGGTTTGGGCGTTGCTTCCCTTGCTGATGTTTATTTATGATCTGACGGATATTTTCACTATTAGTTTTCTGACTCTGGTTGTGATTAGTGGTGCGGGAATTTGGTTTGGTTTGGGTAGGTTAGAACGACGGTTTTATCAAGGACGGTTGATTCCACCGAGAAATCTGCCTGATAAAAAATAGAACAATGTTCAATCAATAGTGCTTAATTTCCAGCATATACTCCTTATACACAACACGAAACCGCTCACATACCAATAGCATTTCCGGTGTTGGATGTTTACCTATTTTGGGTAAGACACGGGAAAAATAGTTCCAGTGTTCTTGTCTCCAAAATTCGAGTGAGCGGTCGCCTTCACCTTCATCATAAGCAAACTGGGTATCAACCTCAATATACGGTTTAATGCTTACTTCGGTTATTTCAATAATACAAATTGGTTGTTCATTACCATCAATTACAATCGCTTTTAATCCCACTTCAGGAAGTGCGCTTCCTTCTGCTTCCCATTCCCATAAAGCTGAACAAGTTGCAGTTTTGATTCCTTTGACAACTAAATCACTGAGTTGATTTGCTAAATCAGAATTGTCACCAAATTGACTTATATCATATTTATTGTTAATTTGTGAATTATTTGGAAGTGTGGCTAAATAAGCTTGCCAATAATTTTCTATTATTTGATTATTCATGAATAATAACATCTCAGATATTTTGTAAATTATCATTCAATTATTAAGCTGGTGTGCATTTAATTGAGATAAAACCTTTTTTTAGAGTTCGTTACTATGCCATAGATTCAGATAGCCAGCCTGACATATCCAAAACTCGTTGAGACCAAATGCCAGATTGTTCGGCAACTTCAGTCCGCACTTTTTCATCCTCCCAAATGTCATCCCAAGTTAATTCCCACATTGCCAGTTGAACTTGAATATTTACTAATTCCTCAGCTTGAATAGGTTCTATTTCTGCTGCTGTCCACTCAATAAACAACTTGGTTTCGGAAATTACACTTTTCACCGCTTCTTTATAAGCAATCTGAGAAAAAGACTTAATTCGTGCTAAATTAGATGCGATATGTCCTAAGCGATTTGGGATTTCATTGAGTTTAAAACGAGCTTGTTTTTCATCTAAATTCTGGTTCATAACCACCTATTAATCTTTGAGTAATTTGTGTTACACGTTCTCGTATCGCTGGGTCTTGAATTATCATTGAGCGATTATTTTGACGCTTGGCGAATATTAATAATTGACTCGTAAGCCATTGTTTGTATAAAGCGCGATTAGGTGAAAAACGCCTTCAGCCAAGACTCATTAATTTGTTCTAATGAATCCAGTTTGACATCTGCGATCGCAAATCGGGGGTCTTCTCTTTCTTCTAATGCTGGGACGGCAATACATCGCATGGAAGCTGCTTTAGCACTGATGATGCCGCGAATAGAGTCTTCAAACGCCACACACTTTTGGGGATGCACTCCAAGACGATGGGCAGTTGTCAGATACACTGCCGGATGGGGTTTGCCAAATTCCTCTGTCTGAGCAGAACTGACAACATCGAATGTCTCTTGCAAATTTAGCTTTTTTAGAACTGCATCAATCAGACAGATGGGTGATGAGGTAGCCAATCCCAAGGGTAAGTGCATCTGCTGACATAATTGTATAATTTCCATTGCACCAGGCATGGGCTGTCCGAGGGTTATCACAAGTTCGCTGACACGATTGATAATCCGTTCAGCTACCTCAGATTGACTCGTATCTGTCCAAGGAAATCTTGCATACCAATAGCTGACAACCTCATCGCAACGTAAACCCATTGTCTGATTGCACATACTCTCTTGTAGTGGCACTCCCAAGTCATTGAATACCTCTACTTCCGCTTTATGCCAAAAAGGCTCGCTGTTGATGAGCAAACCGTCCATATCAAATATGACCGCCGTATCTATCATAAAAACCTCTGGTAACGCTGGAAAATCTTTTGGTGAGCCTATCCAAGTACAGGCATTATACATATTAAATCCTACCCTGTGAATACAGAGTTAAGGGTAGGTATTTCTGCAAATTTAATAACTCAAAAGGCTATGTTTCAGCTATAGCAACTGCATCCAACAACACCAACCCCATCTTTTTGAGTAAAGCAGTATTCCCATCGGGACAGCCATGTTGAATTAGGCACTTGGCACAGCCAGTATTGCAATTACAATCTCGTGCGATCGCTCTACCAACACTAGCAAGTTTTGGCAGATGTTTAAACACAGCTTCAGCCGCACCATTGCCACCATCACTGGTATCATAGAAATAACCAGTATAGTTGTTACCGTCTCCCAACTCCTTCACCACAGTAAAATTCACCTGTTTGGGGTCAACTTTAGCTACAAGCTGTAATGCTCTCATAATTTGATGTCCAAAGCTGTGGATAGTAATGAAGGGACTGGAATATTCCCACAACTGTTGATAACCAGAAGGTATCGGTTCTTGACTGCGGGTTAAACTGGTTCTAGTTTCTTTAGCAAACTGTTGGATGTATTCTCGCGCACTTGAGTTAATTGTTACTTTTACCATAGGTGCAGAAAACTGAGTGCGGTAAGGTTGCTCAAACTTGGCTTCTGACAGGGTTTTAACAATGACAGCTTTGCGGGTGAGTTTGCGACATAGGGGACAACGCGGTTGTTGAGGTAAGGGTTCTTTATAGTTAAGACAGCGTTTATTCAAACAAGTCTGCTCGTAAATTTGCGTCATTAAACTGTAACCGCTGGTAATGTGTTTAACTTCACCAAAACTCAGTTCTAGGGTTAAGTATTCCTGACAGTCTTCAACTTCAGATAAAGGTGCAGAGTGTGAAATTTTCTCCTTTATTCTCTGTTCCTCCTTCACAGATTTTCCTATGACTACAATGTCAGTTTTGTGGGAAACTTTCCCCTTTATTTTCTGTTCCTGTTCCTCCTGTTTCTTTTCTTCTATACCATCTGGAGAAAACAGTAATGGTAAATTTACTGGGTCAGTTAACACAGTTAAACTACTCGTTTGTGATACAGTAGTTGCAACTGTAAAAATTGCCTTATCTGTTGTTTGTTTTAAAATCGCTCGTTTACTGTTAAGGTCTAAGGAAATACATTGATAAGTTAGCATTTCTCCCCTAGCATTTTGTCGTTTATAAATAGCTTGGGGATGCACTTCTCGATAAGCGATATCTTCAGATATTTCCTCTAATTCTTCCCCAGAAATTGCATCTACTAATTTGATAGTTGTTTGCGATAAACCACCCCGAAAATTCACATCTTTATGGGGATAACCTTTAGCCCATAAACCATTCCGACCTTTGTATAAATGTCCTTGGGCTAATAACAGTTTGGCAACATCAAAAGCGGCTGCACCAAAATAGTGTTTAATTTTGTTAGTGGGAATGCCTGTTTCTGCGGCTGCACACATCAAATGTTTGGCTGCAAAGATGGGATATTCATCATTAAAAAACACTTCTTCAGATTCTCCAGATACCAGCATTTCTGGATGTTCTGCCACATAACAATCAATAGGGTTGAAAGCATTGGGAAGCAGCACTGTGAGTCCTGGTTGAGAACGTCCGGCTCGACCACTGCGTTGCTGATACGCCATTTTAGAACCAGGCCAGCCACGCAATACACAACATTCTAATTCTGGTAAATCAATTCCTGCTTCTAAGGCTTCTGTGGCAATTATCCACTTGATTGTACCAGACTGAAGTTGATTAACTACTTCGGCTCGACGTTCGGCAGTAATGCCACTGTAAAATGCGGTGACTTGGTTTGATTTTAACAGTTCTGTAACTTCTCGCACACTGCGCCGGGAGTTACAAAAGGCGATTCCTGATTTATTTTGATTCAG
>NZ_VILD01000013.1:57669-73152 GCF_009712085.1 Anabaena sp. UHCC 0253 | reverse complement strand
ACAAAAGGCGATTCCTGATTTATTTTGATTCAGTAAAAAATTGAATTATTCGGGCAGTATCAGCAGTTAAATTGTAACTTGGTTGAGTGACAATTACTTGTCTGGGTGGTGCAGATGCGCCACTTTTGCGAATCCAAATTAGGGGTTTAGGGTTGAGTTTAGTGGGTTTTAAACCGGATATTTTCAAAGCTAATTGTTTAGGATTTCCACAAGTAGCACTGAGGAAGATAAATTGCAGTTTTTGGGAGTCACCACCGTAATGATCTACTGCTAGTTTGATGCGGCGAATTAACCAAGCCATATTTGCGCCATAGCTACCGGAAAGGGTATGTGCTTCATCAATTAAGATGTAGCGTAATCGTTGATAAAAGTTTGCCCAATTTGGTGATTTCCAAACTTGTTTGAGTTGGAAGTGAATTAATTCGGGAGTGACTCCTAATATATGGGGTTCACTGGCAAGGATTTGTTCTCTTTCTGCTGATTTGACATCTCCTGTGATCATTGCTAAGACTGGGCGATATTTTGGGGGTATGGTAGAAAGTAATTGTGAGATTTTATGGAATTGGTCAAGTGCTAATGCTCGTAGTCCATAAAATGCTAAGGCTCGGTGTTCTTGATTGATGCAACCTTCGATAATGCCGGGGTATGTGCTGAGGGTTTTACCACTGGCTGTAGGGGAGGTGAGGATGAAACTTTTACCTGTTCTAATTGCTTGTAAGGCTTTGATTTGATGGGAGTAAAGGTGGGTGATTCCTAGTGATTGGAGGGCTTTGATTAATTGTTTTGGTAGGTCTTTGGGGATGGTTTTGAGGTTAGGTTCGGTGGCGGGAATTGTTTGTTGATAGAGTAAGTCTTCACCTAGAAATTCGGTGATTTCTGTTGGTTCTGGGGGATGATTATTTGTGTGGGAATTTTCGGGAATGGGTGTGGTAGGTGGTGTCCACAGGCTTTGTAGTAATAAGCTGTAGTTGGGGGTGTTCATGGTGGTGTTTTTTGAACTTTGCCCTCATAAATCCCCCATTGGGGGAAGATATTAAGTTGATAGAAGTAAACTCCGAATTTACAAAGTTATTTTTGATAAATGCTATAGTAATTTACTAGAAAATTATCATCTGGCAACGATTTTACTCTCTGAAGGATGTTTGTAATGGGGTTGATTAATTGTTGGACATAAATAGTCAAAAGAATTATCAGTATGTTCTAGTTGCATATTCCGGGGTGCATTTAAAGCAATGACAGCATCTCCAATCTTTTCACAACGTTTGCAGTCACAGGCTGTTGCTCCTTGAGCTAATATTTCTTTTAAATTATTGGCAATATTGATAAATCCCCTAGTATTTGAGTTTTTGGGTAGTTGAGCAGCAATTTGGATAAGTTGCTCAATTTCTGAACGGTATTGTACTAAGAGAAATTGGTCAATCTGACATTTACTGCGACAGTTTTTTACATCTCCAAACTCATCAGCAAACTGTTTTAAGCCAGCAGCCAGATTTTGTACGTCAAGGGTAAGCGGTACTAGGGCGCGGGTACAGGTGGTAGAATCAATGTTGGTGTTATTAAACTTTTTCCTGAGTAGAAGTTCAAAACGTTTGATATAAATTCCTAAAATAGAGATAGCTTTTTCTTTATCTTGGGGACTACTAAAGTTGAGTTGGTGGGTGCTAAAAAGTTGGGGAATAAGTTGTAAAATAGCTTTAAGTTCGCTGGTTTTAAATCTATTGCTCCACAGTGCAATAGCATCGCCAATATTATTAATAGTTTCCAGGCGCAGCACAAAGTAGAAGGAAATAAGATTAATTAAGTAACTACGCCTCATTTCCATTTGCACGTAATTAGAGATATAAAGCGGTTGGTCAGTAAATTGAGATTCAAAATACTGCTTATAGACTTGTGTACTTAGTAGCAGAGAACGTAAAACTGAGGTATCTAGAAAATGTTGAGGAATAGATTTATCATCCATTTTGTATTATTCCTCGTCTTCATCTATATCCAGGCTTTCATCAAGTTTGACTCCGAATGGTAGGGTATCAAAGCCTAAGTTTTCTAGAGTTAAAATTGCTGTTTCAACTGATGAATTGTTGATGGTTTCTTGATTGACTAGGGATGTAAGTAATTCACAAACTCCCTGGTATTGACTGGCATTATAGTCAATCCAACGGTTAGAATATGCCAGTGCATCATGTAGTGCCATTACCACTTCTGTATAGGGGTCAAATGGTAATTTATCGCGCATAACACGCATGGTACGCAGTAGGTTGTCTGCATAGACAGATGCTATTGGTTCTCCAGAGCAAGAGGAGAGTTTTTGTAAATCTATTAAGATAGTCTTTGTCAGTTCTACTCCTGAAACTTCTAAGACATTCTGTTTAATGTTCATTGTTTTTATTCAATAATTTTTGAGGTTTTAAATTAGCTATTGCTTTTTATTTTAATACATATTTATCTCTGTTAATAATTATTTGCTGCCAGAGTATTTCTTCACTTATAAATTTGGTTATCTCTGTTGGTTCTGGGGGATGGTGATTTGAGGGGGAATTTTCGGCAATGGGTGTGGTAGGTGGTGTCCACAAGCTTTGTACTAATAAGCTGTAGTTGGGCGTGTTCATGGCGGTGTTTTTTGAACATTGCCCTAAAAAATCGTGTAATTTTACTGGAAACTTGTAGTTATTTTGCCAAACGAAAAGAAACTATAAAGCAACATCCTCACATGGAGGATTTATCAACATAAGTTTTTATTATTACTTTTCTTTTAAAGTAAATAAATACGTATATTAGATAATATTGACAAATATGTAAAAATTTGGTATAATACCATGATTGCAGTTGTATAATTAATTGCTTTTACATTCTTGTAAGAATAACAAAGGAAAAGTCTGAACTTATGGCTAACGAAATTAATTTTAATGAGCATGGTCAACACAAAGGTGATAATTTTGTAGGCAACAAGACTATGAACTATGGTCCTACAGATAGTTCATTAGATGCTTCATTGAATAAAGACGAAATTGTCAAACTACTAGAAGAATTAAGAACAGCCATTAGAACATCAAATATAAATGATTCAGATACTAAAGAGATTGCTGTAGGTGAAGTTGCTAAAGCTATTAGTGAAACCAAAAAAGCAAATGTTAATAATCCTGAAGAAGCAAAAAAAACTAAAGATAAAATTAGTGAGTGTATAAAAGCCACAAAAGACATATTTGGTGATTTTAGCAATATTTTGACTATTGTATCGTCAATAGCCAAAATTTTAGGTTTGCCTATTCCTTAGAATTTTAATGAATAAGTTTGTTTAAAAGAAGTTATACCAAACAATATGTATTAGCTTTGGAAATTAGTATTGCGAGAATTTTTCTCACTATCATTCCACCAGGTGTAGATCATAAATATTATCAATTTTTTGGAAAAATACATACACATATGAGTTTTAATGAAAATGGTCAACATAACGGTGATAATTTTGTAGGAGACAAAATACTTAATTTGATTGTTAAGATATGGCCTGGTATTCCAGAACCCTTAGCCAAGATTATTGTTTCTGCAATTATAGCTATTTTGTCCGGTATTTTTTTAGGTTTTGTTGTGATAAAACTTAGCCAAAGCATGAGTGCAAATGGAACAGATGCTCGTTTTGCTCAATTTGTAGGAACAGTGTTAATGTCCGTATTAATGGGCGTTTGGCAGAGGTGCGGCTGGGGTTTGAACAAATGGTGGTTATTAATTGGAATATCACTATTCACTTTTACTGTTACATCAATTTCTTATGACAACATTCGAGAGACGATTGCTGCTAACATACAACTTTGTTCAACAAAGTACCCTGATTGTAACGTACCTGAGAAAGAGTCTTTAAATTATCCAGGCAGTTATGCTATTATTTGGCTGTTAATTGACGTTTGCATAAATTTTCTACGCTTGATGTTCACAATGTAAATAAATGAAAATTAATAACCGCTATCTGATTATAATTATTAGCATCATGATGGGTGCTATAGTGTTTAATATAGACAGAATTGTTAATTCATTAGGATTCAGTTTAAGTTCTCAAAACCTAGTCAAACAAACAGAATCCCAAAATTCAATCAATTCTCAAGACTCAAAATCAAACAAATTTTTTGTTTTAGCTGGAGAATCTTTTTATCCAGATAGTTTAGCTAACGAACCAAACAGAGTTAAAGCACGAATTGGCGCAGAGAAGTTTAATGAACTTTTCAAAGATGTTAAAATTTGTCGCTCTTTCTCTGATACCAAAAAGTATTATTTAGTGCTTGGCTCTAATTTACCAGAAGAAGAGGCAAATAAGCTAAAACAACAAGCTATTGATAATTACTTTCGTCCAGATACTTATTCACTGCAAGAAAACCTAATTGATTTTAATCCATCTGATTGCAAAAAAAATCCATAAACTTCGCAACGATTTAACAAATTAAAATTAAAGAAAATTAAATTTAGATATTTGTCGTTTAACTTACTAAATGAGAGATGGTCTAAAAGCGGATTCATAGTTAATTTGGATTTTAGACCGAAATCAAACATCCAATCCAAAATCCAAAATTCTCCCGCAACTTCCTCCTAATTAAACAACCTGAAACAACCTACAAACACCAAGAATCACCACCAATAAATCCCTACCATCAGCACCCCTCTTAATAGACATCTCCAAATCCAAAATCATAGTCACCGCCCTAGCTAAAGCATTAATATTTATATTTGCTACCTCCTGACGCAAATAGTAAATACGATGAGGATTACTGATATTACAAAGTTGAGCTAATTCACCATCCTTCTTCACCCCAGAAACAATCGCAGACTTCACCCATAACCAAGTTCTAAACTGCGTTAAAAGAGTGCTGACAATCACCATTAAAGGTTGAGAACGAGACAGTAAATCATCCAGCAACTGCAAAACTTGATGGCTTTTCCCTTCACGCATAGCCGCAGCCAATTGTAGGCTATTCTGAGTTTGACATGGCACTAATTCTTGTACCTCCGCAAGCTCTAACCTTCTACCCTGAGCATAGATAGACAGTTTGCGTAACTCAGAAGCAGCACGGGTCATATCATTACCAATAGCCTGTGCTAAATATGTCACCCCATCCTCCGACAACAGCAGTTTAATTTTCTTAGCTGTAACAGCATTATCTATGGTGTTCGTGTAGAGTTTTGCAGCCAGCGAAACTATCGCCTGTTCAATCAAATCATACCGCCAAGGTGGTATCAACGAAAACTCTAACAACTTTCCATACTTAACCAAATGCTTGTAGACCTTTAGCCGCTTATCCACACTATTAGCCACAAACACCAAAATTGTTGAATTAGGCAATTGCACCAACTGTTGCAAAGTTGCCAACTCCGTATCACCCCACTGCTTGAGGTGGCAGTTTTCCACAATTACCAGTTTTTTACCACCAGTCAGGGAACGAGTACGAGCCACACTCAAAGCTTTGTCAAGCTGAACAGCCGGAAATCGGTGATAGCATAGAGTCAGCCATTGGGCATCAATCTCCGTTTTGTACTGGTTTAGCTGTTCTTGAATAGCGTATTCATCATCACCCGTGAGCAAAACAATCATCCTGTGACCCTCCCATTATGACTGTGATTGCTTGTCTTAATCAACACAGTCAGGGGTTTTGGACTTTGGGTAGCTCGTTGCAGCATTTTAGCGATCGCCTCCTTGCTATTCTCAAACTTTTGCAGGTAAGCTGGTGTCACCTCTAAAATTGCCTTTGACCCTTGCAATTTCACCAGATTTGCATGAGCCAACAGCTTTTGATGGTTGGGTTTCGCCTTATCCATCACCTGCTGCCATATTTGCGCTAAATTAGCAGTATTAGCAGCATTAGCGGTATTGGTTGCAACTGCTGGTAACAAGCTATCTTTACCTGGATCATCCACCGGTTTATCAGTTACCTTGTTGATGGTGTACGTGCCATAAGTTGGTAATAATTTGCCATCATGCCCTGGTTTCACATTTACCGTCTTCGTTGCACCCCCAGGCAATAAACCAGGCAGCAAATTGAGTAAACAAACCTCCAGCCACACTGCTGCATTAACCGTATACCGCAGATAATTTTCAGCTTTTTGTAACTCGGCTAAAGACAAATTCAGTGTCTCGAAATTCCAGTGCTTGGCAAAAGCTTTGAGTTGGGTATAACTGACACAACCAGTCAGCAAAGTTTGTTCCTTGGGTGCAGACTTGATAATCAGTAAATCTCGGTATGTTTGCAGTAAATTTGAGATAATCAATTTGGGCGTTTTCCCAGAGTCTACCAAAACTCTAGCAACTTGCAGCAAGTTAAAAGTGTTGTTGGTAGAGATAGCCTGTAAAATAACGATTAGCTCTGCTTCTGTGACACCACCAACGATTTCCATGACATGATGGGCAGTGATATCTACATCTAAAAGACTGGCTTGACCGAGTAATTGCAGGGCATCTCGTAAACCACCATCACTCAGTCGAGCGATCGCTGTCAGTGCCTCTTCATTAATAGAAATAGATTCCGCATCTGCTATAATACGGAGATGCTGCACAATGGTTTGAATTGATAAAGTACGGAAATTAAACACCTGACAACGGCTGATAATAGTAGGTAAAACCTTGTGCTGTTCTGTGGTGCAGAGAATGAAAACCACATGAGGTGGTGGTTCTTCAATACATTTGAGTAAAGCATTGAAGGCATTACCGGTTAAGCAGTGACATTCATCAAGAATAAAAAGTCGATAACGTCCGGCTATTGGTGCTAAAGTACAGCGTTCAATTAAAGCACGGGCATCATCTACACCATTATTTGAAGCAGCATCAATTTCACTCACATCTAAACTATTGCTACTTTCAATTGAACGGCAAGATTGACAAATTCCACAAGGTTTATCAGTTGGTTTTTTAGTATTGAGACAATTCAGAGATTTAGCAAATATGCGTGCAGTCGAAGTTTTACCTGTACCTCTAGAACCTGTTAATAAATAAGCTGGGGCAATTTGCAGGTGTTTGATGGCATTAGTTAGAGCAGTTTTAATGTAGGGTTGTCCAACCAATTCGGCTAAAGTTTGGGGGCGATATTTTTGATGTAGAGCGACTGTAGACATAGGATTTATTCATCTTAATTCGTCGCTCTTGCCCCTGTTAAGGGGGTGAAATTTTAGTTAAAATTTGCACTGATTTTCATATTGATGGGGTACAGCAACAAAAGTGTGTAAACCTGTTTTTTAACTAATATGATTTATTATTATTATTTTGTTGAAAGTAAGTCGGCGTTAAAAAATCAACATAAGTAACAAATTATAAATTCACCCCTTGGAGAATCTTTGCTATTCCTGTTCTTAGCTGACATCTTACCCCAAACCTAATTAAACTTAGTTAACTGTACTGATGAAGAAGTTTAACAAAGAATTTGACAATTTAATATAGCTTTCTGTTTTCAAGTTCCTCTATTCCCTATAGCCTTAATATGCGGTCTTTCTGGCAACAAACATAATATCAAGGGGTTTATAGTTGCCTTTTGTATGTTCAATTTTTGGCAGTGCTAACTAACTAGCGTTAATAATCTCATGCTATATTAATGATAGCAATTAATTTATGAAAAAAATTTACGTCTCAAAAGTCGCCCAACTGCGAAAACAAAAAAATCTGACTCAGCGCCAACTGGCTGATTTAGTTGGTGTTGACCCCTCAACTGTTCGTAACTGGGAGCGAGATCGAGGAGGGATAGAAACCTTCGTGAAACTGGCAAAACTATGTAAAACACTAGATTGCACTATTGAAGATTTGTTTGAAGCGCAAAGGGTCAAAGAGGATGATTAACTTTTTACCTGTTAATTTTATTACCTGTATTGCCGGTCATCAATTAGAGCGATTGCGCTTCCTACAGTTCTGGAGGCGATCTTTGCCAACAAATGTGATTGCTTTTGGCTCTTTGGTACTTTCAGAATCCACTCCGAGTCTACGCGCCATTGCTAAATCCCTAAAGATGCGCTGGTTATGGCATTTTACTAGAGTATATGGACAATACCCCTAGTAAAAATAGGGAACAGTTAGAGATATCCCCTAGTAAAAATCGCCGACGAAAGGGCGATGGTGACGGGTTTATTTATTGGCGCACCGTCACCAAGAATGGTAAAGATTACCAGCAAGCTTATTACCACTGGAAGGAAAACGGTCAGAAAAAGACTAGGTACATACCCAAAAAATTACTGGGGGATATTCAAGAAGCTGAGGCTGCTAAACGTCCAGTCAAAGAAATTCTGCTTCTTTTAGGCATTTCTGTAACCCCTAGTAATTCCGATATCTCCCCTAGTAATAACAGCCCTAGCAATTTACTAGGGGATATCCAGTTAAGCCCTAGTAATTCTGATATCTCCCCTAGTAATAACAACCCTAGCAATTTACTAGGGGATATCCAGTTAAGCCCTAGTAATTCTGATATCTCCCCTAGTAATAACAGCCCTAGTAAATTACTAGGGGATATCCAGTTAAGCCCTAGTAATTCTGATATCTCCCCTAGTAATGACAGCCCTAGTAAAATGCGGCGGCATAAAGGAGAGGGGAGCGGTAACATTCACTGGCGGACAATTACCAAAAAAGGCAAGGATTACCCACAGGCTTATTATCATTTTGAGTTTTGGACTCAAGGCGATCGCTTAGTAAAATCTTCTAAGTACATTCCTAAGCGGTTAATACATCGAGTTGAACAGTTAGAGCAAGATAAAGCACCCGTTAAAGACATTTTGCAAGTCTTGGGTGTAGAATTGTAAGCATTCAGCCGTTAACCTTAACCATTTGGAATATAAAGTGGCAGCAAGACATGACGCATAGACATTTCCACTTCTGGATTTGCTCTATCTCCATCAGGAACTAACATAGCGGGATGATCCGATTGCTGTAAGTGCATTTTGACACTTGAACTAGGAATAGCTTTAGCAGCTTCAATTAAATACTTGAGATTAAACTGGATATTCAACATCATTTCTGTTGGTAAATTAGCAACAATCACCTGATCACCTTTACCAAATTCTCGTTCAATAGATAACCGTAACTGTTGTAAACTGCCATCAAACTGCAAATAAATTCCTTTCTCTTTCTTATCCGTTAACACAGATAACCGTTCCAGTGCTTTAACTAACGGTGCTTTTTCTAAAATTACTTCTTTCTCAAAGCTGAATTTAGTTAATAACTGCTCACAATCAGGATAAATTCCTTCCACAACTTGACAGCTAAGAACGACATCTTCCCAAGCAAAACCCAAGCGATTACTTTGAGTATCATACAGCAGATTAATAGATTTCACATCATCATTTAAGTTACGGGCTATTTCTCTCACTACACGACCAGGCAGAGTAAATTGCATAATTTCCTCAGATGGCACTTGTTGAGATTGAACTTGTTGACATGAAACTTGTTGACGAGTTTTTCTGCCAATTCCTTGAGTGAAAAGTTCAGTAATAGCAACTCGATGACCATCAGTACCAATAAACTTTAATTTCTCCTGTGCCAGTTGGAGATGAACTCCAGTCAAGATATATTTATTTTCATCAGTGCTGACCGCATAAAGTACACCTTTCAAACCGTCTTTGAAAATTGTTGTTGCTAAAGACATAGGAGTAGCATCAATTATGTTAGTAGGTGGAAATTCTTCAGCACTAATGCCTCTAATTTCATACTTACCATCAGCATCAGATAAGCACAGAGAGCAGATTTTTGTTTGCTTATCATCATCAGTAGATTGAGTAATTTTTGTTTGTTGCTTATCGTCATCAGTAAATTGAGTAATTTGAGTTTGACTATTCAGAGAAATAGTACCATTAGGGCAATGCTTGACTATCTCCAATAAAATTTGCACTGGTACAGTAATTTCACCCTTTAATAACACTTGGGCTGCAAAACTTGCCTGAATTGTTAATGCTATATCTGTGACAGTTAGATGTATCTGTTGTGTTTCTACATCTGCAATCATGAGAACATTGGCAAGAATAGGATGACTAGGTTTAGCTGGGGTAGCACAATTCACTAAAAAGAGGGCATCGTAAAATTTAGCTTGTTCACATATTACCTCCATGCCTAATTCTCTGGGTATTGGAGGGTTTAACTTTGATTTGGATTTTTTTTGCTTATTCCGCTTCTTTTGGATGGGTTCAGTTGGAGTATCAGGGTTTGCAGATGTAGATTTCTTCTTTTTAATTCCAGGTATTTCTGTGATATTTGTTGATACTTCATTGTCTATTTCAGGATTAGCAACGCTTGTTTGTTTTGTCTGCTTTACAGTCTTTATCTTTTGTCTTTGTGCTGTTTGAGTCATCATCATTTATCTCTGTTCGCGTCATTACTAGAAAGATGACTGCGGTAGCAGAAATAAAAGTTGTGAGTCAAAGTTGTGAATCTGTGAATCAATTCTAATGGTACTAAATTGACGATAATTATTTGCTGATAATTTCAGTTTAATTAATGTTGTGTATGTTGTTTCACTATCGTTAGAATGGGAGTGTTAGCAATACTGTTCGGTTAATCAAAACTCTCAATTTTTATAATTCCGAAAGGTTGATTATTACGGTTTAGTTTTAAGAATCATCTCTTTTATTAACTAGTTCACAAGTAATTATTAACTCGACCTTCAAAATTGTCTAAACCTTTGATTTATCCTTGAAAATAGGAAAAGTGTAAACACTTACTAATGATAAAAAAATGGATATAGCGGTAGTTGCTCATTGAAAAATTGATGCTGCTTATGCAACAAGACTTTTAGAGGATATTTTTGTACCTGATGGCATACCGCTATAATATTTTTATTGTCTGATTGAAAAATGCAGACAATTATCATCCAGTTTCAAGGATTTCCGGTTCTACCGTTCCCCTGGAGATCAAACATCCTTTTGATATATCCAAAACCATTGGTTTACATGAGTTTAATCTAAATTCTATTTAAGTTGAGCTAATTAGCCGCTTATAGATTACCGGATTACCAAAATTCTTTGTCTAGCCCGTGAACTAGACACATAATACAACCGATTAAACTCCTTAATTTTAGCTAGGACTGCTTTACTATCATCTCCGCGTTCTCGATTCAGCCGCTTACTCAAATCTTGACCATCAATACCCGCTTCCAAGAAAGTGCTACCTTGACTATTGTGAACAGTTAATGCAAAACAGTTTCTGATATTAGCAAACTGCTCTAAATGTTTATAGTATTGCTTCCAGAGAAAGGGATTACGCTTGGCACTTTTAAGTAAACGTTGCGTTTCTTGTTTAAATCGTTTCTCTTCATCTTCGTGTAAAACATAGATTTGACGCACAATTCCCTCATCTGTTTCTACCTTTAACCTCCAAGTATCATAGTTGTTATAACGGTCTCCAAACACATCTAAAACAGTAAATTCTGTAGATGTGGAAAGAATGGCAGTTTTCCCATCAGGAGCCATGATTGGGTCTTTAGTAATTAATCGTTCTCCAGAGATAAATCTATTGGCATTCCCACCATATAAATATCTACGAATCTGCTGATTATAAAAATCAACTTGAGCATTCGTCCAAGATAAAATGCGGAAACAATCTGGATTATGAGCAAATTGTTGAGATATCTTTTTGTAGGCATAGCGCAGTAAAGTTTGCCGTTTAACCATCAGCGCCCCGTTACTTTTATCAGGTAGATATTTAGAAAATGGTGCAAATGGCAGTTTACTTTTAGTCACTGCATAACGAGAAGCCGTGACAAACTCCAGCAACGGACTATCAATTCCTTGGCGGACAACTTGAGTCAATACGGCTTTATTTGCTACTTGAAAACTAGGGGATTTTCTCTCATTAACTGGATTTAATTGGGCAGGGTCGCCCATGAGAATAATTTTGATTTTTGTCCAGGTAGATGATTGATTAGCCACATTTTCAATCCAGCGCCACAGTTGTTTACCAATCATGGAACATTCATCAATAAAAACAACATCAAATAAGTTGATGTAACAGGGTCCTATTTGGTCAAGTATTTTCTCTTTACCTCTAGTCACCATTCCTAGTCCTAGTAATTGGTGAATTGTAAAGAACTCTACGCCAGTTACTCCGTTTTCTGCCGCCATTCGTTGCAGGACACCTACAGCTTTATTCGTAGGTGCAGTCAAGACAACTCGTTTACCTGTAGCCACGAGAACTTTAACGAGTTGGAAAACTATTGTTGATTTACCGGTGCCGGCATATCCTACTAACAGAAATAAAGCAGCCGTGACAGTTGGTTGTACAAAAGTCCACATTTTATCTAAGGCTTTTTGCTGCTGTTGGGTAAATTGAAATGGAAAAGGATTTGTGGTCAGAAAAGTAGGAAGAGTTTGGAGCATAATCGCGGCATTAATTCCATTAATTGATCCATTCAATGCAGCGGTAGCTGTTGGTTTTGGTTCACCACAAAACCACACTCGTTTTAGTATCAAAAACCTGTGGAAGCGGTGGAAAATAATTATTTGTCAAAATTCATGATTTTCTGAGATAATATTATCGTCCGGCTTCAATAGTTATCATGAGTGACTACCCCAAGCATTGGAAAGAACTAGCCAAAACCATCAAGGAAAAATCTGATTGGTGCTGTCAAAAATGCGCTCGCGTTTTGCGTCCCGATGAAAAACCCCAAGGACGTACATATCTGCAAGTTCACCATTGGAACAGAGACCCCTCCGATAACAGACCAGAAAATTTGGTGGCTTTATGTCCAAAGTGTCATCTTAGTTACCATCGTGGCGGGAAGGGTAATGTTTCTGTGGGGCAGTTGTCGTTGTTTGATATTTCCAAATTTTAGCAATGGTAAAATGGTGTAGGTAAGTGGATGTTTGATAACCCCTGACTGCGCTTGCTTACTCTAAGCATAGGTATAAGGGTACAATTACAATTACGTAAATATTATCAAAATTAAATGTGCTGTATCAAAGCTAATAATATTATATAGCATCATATAACAATGTCATGCGGCACATAACTAGGCTATTGGAATTATAGCAGTTTACAAAAGCATTTACTCTATAGCTACATATATAAATTTCATTTAGCAGGATATATGCACAATTAGATATTTATGAAATTTGTCAATACTAGACAAGATGCTAGACAAAGCCTTAGAATAAAAAATCCGAATACAACATAAGTGACCTTATGTTGTATTGGCAGGGAAATAGGTGATTTTTACAGGAGCTTATAATATGTCTGAATTAGTTTTAAACGCAACACATAATATAGAACTTAATGCTCATGATTCCTTAGATGTACTTCTGAATATGTGGCTACATGGCAAAAGCAAAACTACACAATCAAGTTATTCTAAAATTGCTTATAAATTTATAGATTTTGTCCAGTTGCCACTTACACAAATTGGGTTAAATCATTTACAATCCTGGCTCGATACAATAGAAGGTAGTGATAATACTAGAAAGACTTATGCAAGTGTGATTAAATCTTTATTTACTTTTACTCACAATTTGGGGTTAATGTCTGTAAATCCTGGTAAGGCTTTGAAGGTGGGTAAACCAAAAGATTGTTTGAACGAACGGATTTTGACTGAAAGTGAGGTGATGTTGATGATACACCAAGAATCAAACCACCGGAATAAATTAATTTTAAAAACCTTATATTACTGCGGGTTACGGGTTTCTGAGTTGTGTGTTCTCAAATGGAAAGATGCCAGCGTTCGCACGAATGGTGGCCAGTTTACTGTCTATGGTAAAGGTCAAAAAACCCGGACTGTTTTAGTCCCTCCAAGTTTGTGGCAAGAATTAATACAGTTAAAGGCTGAACCTGATGAGTCGGTTTTCAGTAGTCGGAAGAAAGCTGATAACGCACATTTAGACCGGACTCAAGTTTTTAGAATTGTTAAAAATGCTGCTAAACGGATTGGGATTGATAACCCGTCTCCCCACTGGTTAAGACATAGCCACGCTAGTCATTCACTTGATAGGGGATGCCCTATACATTTGTTAAGTAATAGCTTAGGTCATGCTTCTGTTAGCACTACATCACGGTATCTACACTCTAGACCTGAAGATTGTTCTAGTTTGTATTTGATTAATTGATTTGAGTTTTAACGGTGCAACGTAGATATAGCAACGTTTTTTAGAAAATCTTGGATATTTTTATTTCTATCTCAGATTAATACAAGCTACGACGATAACCGTTATCGTAGCTTGTACGCTCAATCCTGTACCCATTCTTTACTGCCTAACTGGATAATATAATCCATCTTGATCCTGAAATTTCCACCCCAAACTCATCGGGTCACGATTCCTGGACCAACTAATAAATTCTTTCTCGCTTTTGCTTTCACGCTCTGTCATCAGACTTTGAGCCGTCACCCCCAATCGTTGTGCTAAGTTTTCAGGAGCAAAATATTTTATTTCTACTGGTTGTTGTTGGTATGGGTATGCTGACCTACTACTACGGGCTTGACCACCGTATTTGCCAGAGGCAAGCGCCCGTTCTATTTTTCCAATTGTTTACCAAGGATTTCCAGTTTAGTGGACACCAGTTGATCTTGCTGACAAAGGTGCGTTTCCAGTTCCCCCAGTTTCTCCTCTACCTGCTGTAATTCGTCTGTTGCTTCTAGTTTTACACTGCTATCGAACTGTGCTATCAAATCCTGTAACGCTTGCAGTAAAGCTGTTGTGTGACCGTCGCGGTGGATTTTGGCTAGGTGACGTACTACAGGAATTAGTACAGTAGGCACGCGGATCATTTCACTGGGTGGGGTCTTGTTGGCAGTCATGATAGCTAGGATTGATATCAACAATTATAACCAAAAGCTGTGTTTTTCCTGGATTCAATTTTTTGTCGGTTTGTGGGTTCGCGCATAAGATGAAATTTGAACAACAAATTTATAGGGGTTTGGGGCATCGAGATTCGCGCATAAAATGAAATCGGTTGTGAGGCAAGGGTTTGAGCCTACCAGTCAATTCGCAGATAAAGTGAAATTTTCTGCTTTGATTTAACAACAGCCTGAATGCTCTTAAAAACGTACTTTTCAAGTGCGATCGCCCGGTCTATGAAATTGCTAATACACTCTAGATAAGAAGGTAGCCAAGTAGCTTTTGTACGTAACATTTAGGTTGTTAGGTATAAAGCACTATCACTATTACAAGAAATACTGTGAATTTCTTTGATCAGATGCAAAATTTCAATTTATGTGCGAAGTCGCTAAGAGGCTCAAATGCTTACTCCATAATCAATTTCACCTTATGCGCGAATTAGAGGGGCTGAAAACCCTGTAAATTCGTTCTCAGAATTTCACTTTATGTGCGAACCCACACGACAAAATGTCGATTCGCAGACTAATTGAAAATATGTTTGTGTAACCCTTATTCTTTCGTAGTACACTGCGATGCCTACGACGGGCGTTTCGACATCGCTGTTTAGAGGGGTGTTGATCCAAAGCCTGATCCTGTATTGTGTTTGCACATTTTGACCCCAATTTGCATAAAATTCAATTAGTCCGCGACATCACCACAGATACCAGCAAGGAACAGTGG
>NZ_VILD01000013.1:42969-57644 GCF_009712085.1 Anabaena sp. UHCC 0253 | reverse complement strand
ATCACCACAGATACCAGCAAGGAACAGTGGGGTAAGGTTGCCATTGTTGACCAAGTTGTTCTACGGTGAATCACTTGTTTATCAATATCTGTGTTTCAATATCTAACTTTAGGTAGATGACACTGGTTTTACTGATTATTTACTGTATTGTTTCTGCCTATATTTATATTATTCAATACTTTAAATTAGGTCTGAGTCAAAGCACCGAAAATATAAATCCTAATCTTCCTTACCGTGATTGAGAAATCAAGTTTTCTGCCGATTTTTCAGGTCAGGGGATAATTTTTGTTGCAAACATAGGACTTTTACTTAGTTATTTTTTTATTTTATACAAATTAAAAACAAATTAGAATAAAAAATCAGCCAAAAATCCTGAATTTAGCTGTTTTTGCTATTGCTTTTATTTTTAAATGTGCTTATCATACCAAAAGATATAATATTTGTTACATCAGGCAATGAACCAGATGTTAATAAGACCATTGGTGGTCAAACAACCCGAAATTGGGGGGCTAATTCGGGAGTTTCGCCTGTTAACTGGACTTACTCAAGAACAGTTTGGCGCTTATCTAGGCGTAACCTATGCCACTATTAACCGTTGGGAAAATGGGCGATAGCGAAGCGCTCCGTAGGAATCGCAGCCTTCACCTATGGCTATAGACAAAATTGAGGAAAAGCTTGGGGAATGGGGGGAACAGGGAAAAACTTTGTTACAGAAGTATTTGGTTAAATAAAAACCAAATTGCCACAAACTTGATGTAAACAAACAAATGCAGAAAAATGGTATACATAACTCTCATATACTTGCTAAGGTGCGATAAATGTTGATAAATTCGTCAAGCAACAGTCAAAAATAATCATGGCAGAAAAGAATGTTAGACATATATTAGGTATTTCAGGAGGGAATGATAGTACGGCTTTAGCAGTATTACTGCATAAAGAAATTCCAGAAATGGAATACTTTTTTTGTGACACCCATAAATAATTACCCGAAACTTACGAATATCTTGACCGCATCAAGGCACGTCTGGGTATTAAAATTCATTATCTCAGTGAAAACCGAGGCTTTGATTATTGGTTAGCAATTCATGATGGAATGTTACCTTCTCCCCAAAAGCGTTGGTGTACCAACAAGATGAAAATTAAGCCTTTAGAGGATTTTGTCGGAAATGATGAGGCGATTAGTTAGGTTGGTATCCGTGCTGATGAAGACCGTGATGGTTATATCTCCACTAAACCTAATATTAAACCTGTGTTTCCATTTAAAGAAAAAGGTTTGGTTAAGGCTGATATTATCCGGCTATTAGAAGATAGTGGGATTGGACTCCCTGACTATTATCGCTGGCGCAGTCGTTCCGGGTGTTTCTTCTGCTTTTTTCAACGTAAATATGAATGGGTAATGTTAGCGCAGGAACATCCTGATTTATTTCAAAAAGCGGTTGAGTATGAGACAAATCATGCCGATGGTCGTACTTATACATGGACTCACGGGGAGAGTTTATTGCAGAAAAAACACTAATAATTCAATTTATATTCCATACCTGTGATAGAAAACCTAGAAATAATTTCTCTAAATTTTCTTTTTGACTCTGCATTGAGTTTAACAAAAGGCTGATTTTTACTATTTTTTAAAATACTTCCATATAAACCAAAACGAGAATTAAGTAAATTAAGTAAAAATTTGACTTCATAATCATCAAATGCCATTGTATAAAAAATAATCCCATTACTAGAGCAACCGTCATCACAAAACCAAATCATTAAAGCAAATTCGGTTAGATAATTACTAATAAAATCTTGGGGTAAAATTTTATTTTTTTGATACCATTGAGAATGTAATTGAGTTAGAAAAGGATGAACTGTAGTTTTTAACCACCAGCCTTGATATTGTTTTCCTGTTTTAGTATGCGGTGAAGATAAACGCTCATTAAAAGAACAGGGAAAATATTGACTTAAAAACTGATATTTCCATTCTAAATATTTTTGATTACTCCCACCTTCTGCATAACGAGCATTAATTTTATTTTTAGCTTTTTCTAAACTTCCATCACCTAATAAAGAACCTGTTAAAAATTCATATAACTTTTGATCTGGTTGCTTTCCTTGATAGTTTAAATAATCTGAGCGTTTTATTGCTGTTATAGCTCTTTGTTGCTTCATTCTGAAATTCATTCGAGATAAGTTAGGATAAAGTTTGTCATATTCTTGAATGGTTAACCCATGTGTTTTTAAATGGTTATAACCAATCATTTCAAATTGTCTATTACATACTGCACAAGTAACCATATCAAATCCTTGTCTTTTCAATTCTTCAACATGGTTAAGATGACGTGATTGATCTATTTTTTTAATGACTTGTTTAGAATAAATTGCCTGACATTCAGAACTTCCACAAGTTTTACTACAAGCTGGATGAGCATAAAATGGATCAACAACTTGACCACAAACTAAACAATTAAAGGATCGTCGCATAGTTACATACACCCCAGAAAGATAATTTGAATATTCTGTTATCATATATGATAACAATCTGCAAAAAGAAAAATTATCATAAAAGTTAATCAATTCCACTCCCTGCTCTGTCATAATAAGAACTATGGGAAGAGCAGGACAAGCACTAAAACAGGTTTTAGAGTGTTACAACATCAGCCAAAGCCAATTGGCCATAGGTTTAGGTGTTGAGCGTCCTATTGTCTTTCGTTGGTATCATGAAAAAATTGATCCTACTGGGGAAACGGTAGCCGAAATTGTTAAAGCATTAAATAAAATTAATAAATTAGCTGCAAATGATTTTATTCAAACATACTTAGGAGATTTAACAACTACTAAAAACACAGGAAACAATCAATATTTACCAGTATCAGATCAAGTTGATATTCAAGTTTTAGCCCAAATTTTTAATAATACAACTAACTCTTATAAATACCTTTACTTTCTATCTTTATTAGATATTATCAAACGAAGAAAGTTTGATACTTTATCACCAATTAGCTTTCAAGAAATTATTGTAGAAATGTTAGCTAATGCTTGGTATTCTCACAAATATTCTAAACTGTCTTTTGGTACACAGGATCAAATTGCTAATTTTTTAGATACTCTTGAATTAGAAATTACAGAACCAATTTTAAAATTTACAGATACAGATAAAAAACTTTTGCGAACAACTATTAATCATCAAAATCTTAATGATATTGTAATTTTTATTAGTCGTTATGTTCCTTATCGTTTAATTCGTCCTTTTTTTGTGCAAGAAACAAAAGGATTTAAAGATTATGATGTAAACCCAACTATCATTAATTTAGCTAAAAACCAATTTAATATTAAAAAACCTTTATACTGCTTTAATGCTGAAGAACAGAAAGATTGTAACTCAATTATTTTACATCCAGATTGGATAACATATTTAGAGGAAAATTATACAATAGTTAGAGGTTGGGTATCTTGGCAATGGTTAAATTATATGCAGCAAAGAAACCCTAATATTCCCAATGTGGTTAATAAGTTATTTATGCCACAACAAAGAGATTCTTTAATTAAACAAACTCAATATTGGAAAACTATTTTAGAACATAAAGAGATTGAATGTATTTATTCAAATGTGAAATTAGATAAGGATGAAATTTCATTAGATCATTATCTTCCTTGGTCATTTGTTGCCCATGATCAACTATGGAATTTAATACCAACTACAAGGTCTGTTAATTCTTCTAAATCTAACAATTTACCATCTGAAAAATATTTTTATGACTTTGTTAAATTGCAGCATTTAGGATTAAATATTTATCATCAACAAGTTGCTTACAAAAAATGGTTAAATGATGTAGAATCTTTTATTGCAGAATTGAAAGTTAATCAACCAGACGATTTATTAGATTTGGAAATTATAACTAATGCTTATGAAATAACTCTAAAACCGTTAATTTCTTTGGCAACTATTCAGAGTTTCACTGCTAATTGGGTTTATACTTAACCTAAAAATGATCCGCAATAATCATCAAACAATCATCATCAAAATTTCCAACCACTGAGAATCACTTACAGTTTCATCCGATGCTGCTTGAGTAAAGCGTTTTAGTAAGGGTTCAATACATTTTCCTGCTAAATAATTGGCTCTTACCCGTAAATCCTCCCTTAACTTTGTTTCCTTACTTCGGACACCAAAGGCTTCATAAAGAAGTTTTTGACTATGACTCAATAAATTATCATAAGCTGTATGAATTTCTCTCAGAGCATAAACTAACTTAGTCCGTAAAGTTTTCGCAGTTATGCCATCGTCTCCTGCTTCTGTGCTAATAGGGGGTAAATTACAAGCCTCTGGTAAAGCTTTAAATAACAACTCATCCGGTTCAGCAGTAGTTTGTAATGCCCTTAAAATAGCTCTAGGTTCATCTTCAATCCGTTGGGTTTGTTGAGTATATTTAGGTAGTTTCTTCACAAATTGATAAAGAGGAGTAACCACTGTTAGTAGGGTTGCATTACGAACTTTACCCAATTTTTTTAATTGGGGATTGCGTAAAATTGCTTCTAATTCTTTGAAAACCTCCGCTCTTAATCCGACTACTGCAAAATACTTGACTGCAAAACGTTCAGGGTATTTTACTAATAATTCAAAATGTTCTGATCCTAATACTGGAATAAATGTACCATCTTGATAAACTCCTAAATCATCAGCATGATACAGCAATACCGCAGCTAAAATTACTGGAATTGCACCTTGCTTAACACCATAAGGTGGTGCTGCTAAACGTTGATAAAGTAGATTAAAACTTTGGATATTTTCGGTTGCTTCTAAACAAAAATCTTCAACTACTTTCCATAAAGAATGTAAACCTGAATTTTCTAATGGTGGTAAAAAGTCCCAATAATCATCTTCCTGATGGTGAATTCCTGTTTCTTCTAACAGAGAATAATACATACAAACTTCGGGACCATAACCTTCTAATCCTAATCTCTCTTCATTTTGGTGTTCCAACATTGCTTGAATTAACTCTCGTCTGGCTTTTGCTCCTTGAGAGGTTAAATTTCTACGGTTAATTAATTCATTCCAGAGAATTGGACTGCAATGATAAACTTGATCGCAAACATCCGAAAGTTTGCTATTAAAATCAGTGATTTTGTTGAGTTTTTGTGCTTTTCCTTCTATCCAACATTGCTGATTTATCCCTATACTAAACGTCAGACTTAAGGTTTCATCTAAAGATTGTTCAGCTTCTATTAAACGATAATTGACTTCTTTTCTGGCAACTCCATCAGTTTGTAATTCTTTGGCTGTTTTTTTGATATTATTTAAAGCTACAAATTCTAGAGTACGAATCCTCAAAACATCTAAATTAGCAGCATTCAAAATGACTAATGGTTTACCATCAGCAGTTTTGGAAGGTACAGAGTTAGGAGTTTGTTCATCCACCCAATACCCCACAAAACCATCTGCATCAGGACTACTACAGCGTAATTGACTCAAGTTCTGGGCATTATCTAAATAATGCCGTTCAAAATAACGTAAAGTTCCGGTTTTATAACTGTGCCGTTGGGCAACTAAAGGTTTAAGAGGACGATAGAGAGATAACAGTTTAACTAACGGCGATCGCTCTTGTTCTATATAAATATTTAACTCAGTGTCAACATTAAAATCAGAACCTTGCCAAATCCGTAATTCATCTAATTGACGACGATGGGTAATTAAATTTTGACTCAAAAGTTCATCAATAATTTTTTGCCAATAATTAATCTGTTCTTCAGAAGGGCAATCGCACATTGCTAAAGAAACTAAAGTTTTTGTGGCTCTCATTGAACCTGTAACAGTAATTAGGTTCAAGATTCCAATAGTTTTTAATACCTTCAAACTATCTTCTTCTAAACGTTTAGCATCACTAATTAAATCTTGAATTTCTACCCATCTTTGCAAATTAGGACGAGAAGCTAAACCCATTCCCGCAGCTTCAATAAAGTAATCATAAACTCGGTCTAATTTAAGCGTAGGAAAATTATCATCTTTTATGTTTTCTTCTTCTAAAAAATTGCGAAATGACAAAGGTTCATTACTGGTTAAAAATGTGAATAGTGAACGATCATTTTGAGCATAGCGTTGGCAAAGAGTTGGTAATACTAAACCAGTTAACGGATGTAAAGGATATACGTCTTTTACAAGATTAGAATTTAACTCTTCTCCAATAATTACTGGTTGTAAATAATTAAACCATTCTTGAGAATAATTATGAATTGCACAACTTATTCCTTCTGCTATTGAAGAGTCAACTGTAATTGCTTGACCAATTAAGGACATCATCTGTATAGCTGATTCAGTAAAAGGAATATCCTCAAATCGTCCCTGAATCTTAGCCCATTCATTCCGTTGAACAGATGCTAATCGTTGTCCATATTCTGCAAAACCTTGATGTAAAATACCTAAAATATAAACAGGATTTTTGCTATTTTTTGGCAGTTCAGCTAGTTGCTGTAAAAGATATAAATCTTCAGCCCCCTTGATAAGAAGAAGCATATTCTAAATTTTTACCTAATTCATCAATTACAAGTAAAATACCAGTTTTAGATTTCTTAGCAACTTCCAATACTAAATTAGGAATTTCTTTACTATCAACTGTTCCACCATTATTGATTTCAGCTTCTAAATCTACTAACTTACGAACAACATCTATTTTATTTTTTTGAGTACCACTCCAAAAATTCTCAACACCTATTAATAAAGCCCTGATAATAGTATGGCTAATAGGTTCTCTTTGTCCTGTAGCAACAGCCCTAATTAATCCTACATTGGTAATTTTTTCCTGAATTACCTGAATTAATTTATAAATAGCACTGTCTTCACCCAATGTTTTTTCAGCTATTTCTATAGCTTTAATATACATTTGATTGTTAGAAGAAGCGCACAAAGATGTTAAGTAGTGAGCAAAAGCTGATTTTCCCGTTCCATAAACACTAGTTAATGTCCAAGCTGTATTACCTTCATCAGAATTAAAAGTTTTTAAAATGCGTTCTAGAGATTCAATTGCTCTTTTAGTGAGAATATAGCCTTCAAGTGCTTTAACATTATCAACATCTCTTTCTAAGTTAATTGAACGAGAATAGCGACGCTGGAGACTGAAATAATGGGACAGTTTTTTGTTAATCATGGTTTTGGTTTTACTCATTTTTTAGTATTTTATTCATCACAACAGAGTATTTGTCAAGAATTGTAATATTGCTCTAAAATTTCTTGAGATAAAATATCTGGTTCTTCAGTGAAAGATAACTGAATTAATCCTGCGGTATCAGAAAGTATTATTGAATTAAATCGTTTGGCAACTGTTTCAATAGCCTCACATAAAATACTTTCTGTTAATTTAAATACTATTCCTGGACTACCTTCATCATAAAGTAAACGAGAAATAGCAATTGTTTTTGTTTCATGACTTACTAAACTAGCATATTCTAAACAAGTAGCAACTATAATTGATGCTGGTAAATTAGTTTTTGCTCCAAATTTAAACTGATAACTATTACCAATAGTACGGATTAAACCAAGTTCAGTAAAGGGACAATCTATGGAATCTTCGATAGGGGTATTACTACCAATCAAATCTTGTGAAGCATACATTCGTAAAATACAAGTTACATCTTTAATTAAAGAAGATTCAGCAACATCTTTATTGAAATTGTTTGTGTAGTCTTTAATCCCAGCTAAGATATCATCTTTTGTGAACTCTAAATTCCGAAAAATATTAAATATATAATACCAAGCAGCAGCTTCACAAGTTGGTTTTAGTAAATTCCAATGTAATAACCACAATGATGCTGGATCTTCTAAATAGGGATCCCATCCATTGTTTCCTAAAAGTTTGTTACCAAATTCTGTTAGTAAATTGTTTTTATCAAGAATCTTAAAAGCAGTACACCAATAACGAATAGAACGTACCATATTTTTACCAACACCCAAACGCACAGGAGCGTCATCTTGTAAGAAAATCTCTGGATTTTTTCTAGCAGTATCAAATCCTTTCTTCAACCAACCAAAACGAGGATGAAAGGTTTCATGATTTGCAAATACTGGGTTAACTGGAGTTTTAAGATGTTTTAAATTCAGAGTAGTTTGGATCACGTTTGAATGGATATAATAAAAACTATTTTTTATTATGACTCAAAAGAGACAAAAATTAGTTAATTTAGGAAAAAATTATGGCTCTTGCGTTGTTTTTATAGTAATTAAGGATTTATTATAACAAAACCCTTATGGGGTAAGGGTTATAAACAATTATGCCCATATTTTGAATGAAATGCCCACACAATAGGGCTTTCAATGATTTTGAACCAGGTTTTTCATAAAAAGAACCGAAGAACCAAAATTATTTAAATTTAAATGCTATTAACAAATTTATTTTCAACAGAGATGTGATTGAATTTAGTTGAAGCATCTCAAATAGGGAGCATCCACTTTTGCAGGATCGACTTTTTTATATAAACCATATAGTAGGGTTTTTAGAAGGCAAGAATTCTAGGCTCTTCCAAAAGTAGATGATCTCCCTCAAATAAAATGAACTTATCTCAATAAAAAGCCCCAAAAATAAATAAAATTGGCACATATTGGAAGAGTTAATCTTAAATTCGTAGTATACCATCAATCTCAATTGTAGAGATTTTATTTTATCATTGAACTTAACAATCAGGAATAAGCTTTTGACAATAGCGTTGATTAATTGCCATTTTTCTTAATTCTAAAATTACTTCTAGTGGCACATCAACAGATTTAGCTGCTTCCGAAATAGTAACTTTATTAGTGCGTAACAAAGCTAAAAACTGTCGAACTTTAGGAACAATAGGGTCATTGCTGTGAGTGTAACCACGTTTAATAGCAATTTTTAGCCCAGTTTCAATATCATCAACTGTAACTTGACGATTTTCATCTATTAATAATTTTTGCTGTCCAGGAATTGCATTAGCAATTTGAATACCAACATACCCAGGTTTTTTGCGTTGGGGAATGATATCAAAATTGTAGAGTCGCTTTTGTCCTTGAGAATCTACAGTTTGAACAAGTAAGTTAGTGATAGCAGTGGTGGTAGACCCCGGAAACTTCAGTGGTTGGATTGCTTTTAAAAAGATAGTTGTAGCTTGTCCGCTTTTTAAATCTGTATCTGTAGTGTAGACCAGTCGTGAAGGATCTGCTACTAGAATATAAGCGATCGCTTCATTGGTTTGACTAAAGCTGATAGGTGTAGCCAGTCCTGGTGTAACTTGAACCTGAATTCTCGTTTTTGCAGCTATATCCCTGTCAATAAAGCGATAAGCAGGTGTTTGTGCCTGGACAATAGGTGCTGCTATCCCCAGCAATAATACGCTAGTAGTGATAACAAAAGTAGTAAATTGTTTCATAACAACCTCCAAGAAACCCACCCGTTGTGGGCGCAGTTAGTTTACCGGGCAACTTGCAAAAAATTATTGACAACCACTGAGACTTCTGTACCTTCAGGTAGAAATTGAATATTAGGACGTTGTAATAATTCTTGCACTGCTTGGTCAGACCGTCTCGACAAGCGATCGCTGACTGGACTAAAAAATCCCTCCAACGCAGCCGCCCAAATTTGCGGATCAGCGGTGCTAGAAACGGTATTTTGATTAAAACTGCCATTAGTAACAACAGTGCTAGATTGAGTCCGGGGTTGATTGACAATGCTACCTACTTTTCCCAAACTACTGAGTAATCCCACTAACAAATCTTGTTGAGCAATTTCTGACCCCACATCATTGAGCTTTTGAGCAATCAACGGTCGCTTGTTGTTACCTCGAATTAATAGCGTACTAACTGGTATCGTTTCCTGTTTAACTGTACCTTGGGAGTCAGGATAAACCAGAGCGATACCAGTAGCTGACACCAAATTATTCTTTTTACCTACGGCTGTAGTTTTAGCCACAATAACAGTACCAACAGGAAGTGCCTCTGTACCATCTGTGGCTTTGAGAGGTTTGGTTAACTCCACAGCAAAGCGGTCATGAGGATTTTTACCACCCTCGTCCCAAATCATTGGCATGATCACTTTAGCCGGCACAGATGTACCCAGTGCTACATCCTTATTGCTGCTGACATTGGAATTGACTAAATTTGCAGAGGTACGGTTGAGGATACCCACCATACCGGGAGTTAAATTAGCTTGACTATCAACACTTTTAGAGCCAATTAAAACTGTTTGTAGTTCAGCTTCTTGGGGATTGGGTGTACTTGATTTTAAGGTTTTGAAAGTTTGATTATTTGCTGTCGGTGTTGTTGGATTCTCTTGAGTTGAGGCTATTGTTGAGTTACCGATTTGTGACTGTCCCAAACTGGCTAATTTGTTCCATTGCTGTAAAGGATCAACATTATTTTCAGCTTGCTGTACTGGTCGTTGAATTGTGCGTGGGACTGTACGACTTACAGGTGAATTTACAGGATTTGGGGAAGAATACCGCCTAAGACTGGGTGCAGGTTCAGCAACTCTAACAGCAGTAGTGCGCGGTGAAACAGTCTGTCGGACTGTCCGTACTGGTGGTGATGATTGTGGTTTAGCTGATGATGTTGGACTCGGAGATGTAGCAGAAACTGGTTTGACATTGAGTTGTTGCTGTTGATCTTGAAAAGCTAATCGGCTTTTAAGGTCAGCAGACTCATCTAAAACTGGTTCATTACTGGGAGAAGGATTAGCAGTTTTCGCTGCTTGTTTAGCAGGAGGTTTGGGTTGCAGAAATCCAAACCAGAGGGTTGAAGCAGAAGCAATAACCAATCCCACAAAAGTAATTACTGATACTAGACGAACACTGGGTTTTTCTGCTAACGGTCGTTCTACTGCTGTTTCTTGATCTTGTTTTAAGCGATATTCTTGAGAAATTAGTTGATTTGCAGTAGGGTTATGTCCTGCCAATCTTTGCTCGTCTTCAGGACTGATATCTTCCTCTTGTATAGCAGTTTGGTGAGAATGATAATTGCCGTTATTACTATGGGATTCTAGGGAATAATTAGCAGAATTTTCGTGAAGGTCAAATTCTTGATTTTGATTTGAATGATTTTGATGTGAATTGTCCATGATTTTAGTTTTTTCCTTCTTAAATCCATGATCTTTAACGTCGCTGCTGAGGATTAAATTCAACCATTCTGATAATTTGCAGTCCAGATGAGCGCATTTCATAAATTTTCTGTTCTACCAACGGGGCATTTTTTCCTAACGGAGAACGGGGAATTTCCACTGCTTGGACTGTAAATGTGCGGTTGAAAGGAATACGCTCATCTCTACCAGTGGTGCGGTCAACTAAAATGCGAGTAGCAACCATATCTATTTCCCATTCTCCTAATCTTATTGCTCTCGGTTCTGATAGATAGGAAATAATAGTTGTACTGCGAAGCTGTCCTGTGAAAACGCTAGTCGGAACTAATTCAGCAATCTTCGGTAAAGAAGCTTTGGCAAATTCCGGTTCTAGTAGTAGAGAAGCAAACCAAGCCGTTGTAGGAATGCGCCCTTTTTTACCAACTTGAACACCTTGGTCTGGTTGATTAGTACCAGTAAGTTTGTCATCCCAATTAAATGTTAGAGTTGTCCAATCACTGACTACTTTCTGAATCACTCCTGGATAGCGCCAATTGCGGTCTTGCTCAGAAATATAGATTGTTCCACCATTCAATAATTGAGCAAAGGTAGTCTTGCGTTCAGCCATTTTATTGACTCTAAAAGCAGTGAAGAGGATTAACAGAAATATCAAACTATTGAATGCCGTTAAACACAGAAAACAAATAGCTAATAAATTCTTAGATTCCGGCAGCAGTGGTGATTGCAGTCGTTTGATTTCCATAGCTATCTCAGTTCAATATAACGGTGTGCAGTTGAGTGAGATATAGACAAATAAAGTAATTAGTATTAACTCCTGCGTCGCAAAGCAGCTAGTAATTTAGATTTGGATTAGCAAAATTTAATATTTTTATAATAAAAAAATAAAAATTATATGGTATATTAAAAAACTACAATCTATTTGTATACTGAAAATCTTATGGAGAAACATGATTAAACCAACAACTATAAGTGAACAGCTTCTTTTCAGTACCGTTAGAATCGAAAGTGAAATAGGTACAGGCACAGGTTTTTTCTTTGATTTTATATTGCCTAATCAGCAAGTTATATCAACAATTATTACAAATAAGCACGTTGTTCAAGGAGGTAAAATAGGCAATTTTTATGTTCATGAAGCTGCTGTGGATGCTCAAGATTACAGCCCTTCAGGACTATTTCAACCAGTAAAATTACTACTAGAAAGATCATGGTGGTTAATTCCTCATCCCGATCAGACAATTGATTTATGTGCAATAGTAGTTAATCCTTTATTGAAGAATGCACAAAAAGAAGGAATACAACTTTTTTATCAACCGTTAAATGAAACTTTTATACTGACTGATACGCAACTTGAAGAGCTTAGTGCTGTAGAAGACATTTTGATGTTTGGATATCCGAACGCATTATGGGACAACGTTAATAACCTTCCACTGATTAGAAAAGGGATCACTTCTACTCATCCAGCAATAGATTTTTTGTGGAAAGAGTATAACTGTAATTGATGCAGCGTGTTTTCCGGGTTCTTCTGGTTCACCTGTATTAGTAATACGTGAAGAGACTTACAAAAATAAACTAGGCACATTTATTAGAGATTCAGCTATTTTGTTAGGAATACTTGCTGAAGGACCTTATTGGGATACAGAAGGTAAATTCTCAGATCCAGACATACCAGAAAATAATCAACTTGTCAGTATCAAGATGGCACAAATGATGCACCTGGGATATATTATCAAGGCTAGGGAAATTAGAATTTTGGGAGAAGCTGTTAAAACACAACTTAGACGCTTAGGCTACCTTACCAACCAAGGACTACAATACTTGTAGTTTATTCTCAAAATAATAGAAAAGCTAAAAAACTTTGTTGTCGTTCCAAGCTGAAATGTAAGCATAAGTAAAGGTTTTGAGTCCTAACATCTAGCCCTTTCAAGGTAACTAACGGAAATACGTCATTTCATGACTATCATCTTGAATCTTCCGCTCATATTTTGGTTTTTTTGAAGGTTGAAACAACCAATCTTCGTTCAAAATTTTACCACCTTGAAAGGGCTAGTTCTAACATCCTGTAATTTCGCCAGCAACGATAGATATTTGGCGAAAACAAGTTGTATAATGTTAATACAGTAATACTTTTTTTTGTTATGGATTCTCAAAATAGTCCTGATTTTTTTGATAGAACTTTACATATTGATTGCTCTAAAATAATCCTTCGTAACGAATCAATAAATCCACCAAAAATATATGAAGGAACAGGTTATATTAGTCGAAATTCTGAAGGACAGTTAGAAGTAAAACTATTTTATGTAAATGATGACCCTTTGATGTCATTTATGGAACATCTTGAAGAACTAGGAGAAAAGCGAGGAAATTTAACAGTAATAGATGATATAAGTGCAAAAATAGGAGCTATTATAGAAGAATCTGAATATTTTTCTCTATCTGCTTTTGATTGTCAAGGAAGAGAATGGAAAAGTATGAGAGTTATAATAGGTGAGAGAAATTCAAACGGTTCTTTAATCGCGCAATTTCATGAAATATCCTGTAATTTTTCTATAAAATCTAATGAGAAAGCTTCACTATATCTAAAATTACCTAGAGAAATTGACTTTCCTAGTAATAGCAGTAAGATTGATAAAATGATAAATCCAAGTAATGATTTAATACGAGCAGAGGAAGAACTAAAACATTTATATTTCAAACCTGCTGCACATTTTTTTGCTTGTGATTATGAATTTTTGATCAAGCATCAAGATAATTCTACCATTATAGAAGTCAACACTAATTGTGATAAGCTACCAGAAATGATAGAAACTAGAATTTGTGAAGCTTTGCAGTTTGTACTTGGTGATTTTATAGAATGGTCTATGCTTGAGCTTAACGAGAAAGATAAAAAAACTATCCGTATTCAATCTTTCTATACTCAGAACTATAAACCTAAATTACAACCTCCAATACGTTTTGAAAAATTAGATATAACAGACGATATTTGGTATCTTTATGAACATTATTTAAAACATATTCTTCAATATAGCAAAAAGTCATGGCATCCTATATCCGGGTGGATCAGTCGTATTCTTCAAGCGAGAGTATCATACTTAGACTCTGAGTTATTAACAATTGCAGTTGCTGTAGAAAGTTTACTTAAAATAGAACCTTTGAAAAAATTATCAGAATCTAAGTTCAGTTCGCTAAAAACTAAATCTAATAACCTTAATTTTGAATCACAAAAATCACTCATTGTAGATACAATTAAGGAACTAAATATTGATGATAGCTTACAAAAAAGATTAGAAGTTTTTCTAAATCAAATGAATTCTGTAACTACTACAGATCGTTTGTGGAACTTGGTAGAGCAAGGTTTGTTAAATCAGAATTTAGTAGAAGCTTGGAAAAAAGTTCGGAATCAGACTGCTCATGGAGATGTTGTGAAACCAACAGAAATTGATAAGTATCTCAAATTATGTAATAAGGTTACTGTTTTGTTTAACCATTTAGTCTTTCTGGCAATTGGCTATACAGGAAATTACACTGACTATAGTGAAATCGGATGGATAAAAAAACGAATACAACAAAACAAGTAATTTAAAATAGTATAACTCCCAAAAGAAGTAACCCCTG
>NZ_VILD01000013.1:30236-42639 GCF_009712085.1 Anabaena sp. UHCC 0253 | reverse complement strand
CGTCCAGTGATTCGGTAAGTCATGTTTTTGCATGATTTGAGAACCTGTTGCACAATCGCAGATAGTGTCTGGGTCTTGAGATAACAGCAATACAGCAATACCTTCCTTGCGTCCTGTAGCACAAGTTTCACCGATAACTTCAGCAAAACCATCTTTACGTAAAAGCACTGAAAGCTCATCACCAATAAACAAACTTTTGGGATGGGATAAAGCATTACGAATGCAAGCAGTATGGGCATTAATCGCCATCAAGTAAGCATCCTGTTCGTTAGTTAATCCACTCAGGGCAAAAAATTTAATTGCAGGTTCAGGGGAAAATGTACTGGGACGGGCGATCGCTTTCCCTAACCTCGATGCCAGTAATGCACTCACCTGATTTTGGATTTGGTTCAGTGCTTGGCGGTCAATTTCCTCAAAAGACCGCAGATTAAGGCGTTCTCTGGTGCAGAACTTGACAAAATCCGGCAATGTGGGGATTTCCTGCCATTCTGCTGACAACCAACCCATCTCAAAAGCACGGTTATAGCGAGCAATCATATCTGCGTCTTTAAGAAACACATCTAAAGCCTTGACTAGCATCGCATCTACTCTTTGGGCTAAGTGGGGATTTTCGACTTTACCCATTGCAATAGCTACCAATGCCTTACGAATAAAGTCCTTCCAAGATTCCATCCGTCGTTCCCGTTCTGGCTTCTCAAACCTACGTAAGTCCGGTGGTTCTAGCAGATTACTACTACCACTAGAAATGTCATAATATGCACCTTGTTCACCCAGTAGTTCAATCGCTGTTTTAAAAGTGCTGTTACCACCTGCGGAAATATCCATCCCGACTACGGGAATATTGTTCACTAAGGCTTCTTCCGCAAATCGCCACCCTAAAACACTCTTGCCTGAGCCAGAAGTACCTGTAATTAAAGCCCGTCCAATTTGTTGATGAAATAAATCTACGTAAATGGGTTTACCACCACGACTAGTCAAAAACTCTACACCTTGCTGATCAATATCTTTGGGAATGGTCAGAGGCATCAATCCCGCAATTGTTTGAGTATCAAGTGTTAAGCGGCGCTCACTCAAATTACCATCATGTAATAAGCGTTTGCAGGTGATAGGTAAAGTTTGTAACCATATTTCCCAAGCAATGTTCCGTTCTCTCAGTACCTTGGCGGTTTCAAAACTGTTAGCCAGTAGATTGCAAGCATGAGTTAATTCCTCGGCACTATGACGGTATACTAAAAAGACTGGCGCACAATGTAAGGCTTTTGTACCTTCGTACAACCGCCGTTGTGCTTCAAATGATTCTTCTTGCTTGATTTCTGCACCAATATCACGTCCCTGTCCTTTAGTAATTGCTACGGTGCGGGCGACTTTAGATTGCTTGGCTTGACGGGCTAAATTGTCTTGAATTAAAAAGTCATTGCCACGACTGATTTCTACCCATGCTTCTGTATCATAGACATAACTTGAAGACAGTATTTTCCACACCCATTTGAGTTGTTCTTGGGTATTTGTCCAACCCAATGGCGGGTCTGTCATGGTCATCACACCGCAGACTTTACCCTTGCCTGTAAGATAAACTCGGTCATGATCTCCGCGATGTTCTGGACTTGCAGAGCGCCCTTGTGTACCTTCAATTAGTAAGGTACAGATATGTTTATCTGTGGTTACAGTTTCTGTGAGTTGTAGTCCCGTTTCGGTTTCTTCTAGGGTGATAACTTGGGGAATGGCAGGTGCAGCACCTTCGTTAAATCTATTCCACAACCATTGCCATAAATCACCTGCGCTACAAGGTGTGACTTCTAATCCAATTTTAGTATTTAGTAACACTTCCCACTGAATAAATCCCTGTTGAAAGCCTTGCAATAATAGCTTTTTGAAGAATGTTTCTTGGTATATGCGTTTATTGCCTGTGATTGATTCTACTACCCAAGTGCCAAGATTACGGCATTTTTCAATCACAGCACCGACAAAATCTTTTTGCTGGGAACTACCTTGTTGATCACTTGTCCAGGTACAAAAGGCTATTTGCTGCCACTGTTGGCGTGTACCTGCATTTTTCAATTCTTCTATTCGCAGTTGTTCGTTGCGAATGAGAACAGAAATGGGTTTGAGGTGACAATCATTTGCCAAAGCATTAAGTTGGGTTTGGCGTTTGGTATCATCACTGTAGCAGCCTGTACAAAAAGTGATGCGTTCTCCAATTGGTAAATCTTTCATCCCTTCTGCAATAGCATGAGCAAATTCACTAACTTCACTTTCATGTAAGATGTTGTGCAGTCCAGCAATGTGAAAACCAAATACTAGTTGATATTGCGATTGTCCTTGTTCTAATAATAGGGCGGCAATTTGTCGGTCATCTTTTTTAATTTCTGCAATACAGCAGATATTGACTTCATTTTGGAAGGGCATAAATCTACTTTTACCTCCATACTGATTTGGTACTATCAGGGGTTTAAACTGAATGTTTATTTGTGAGTCACCGTAGCGACGACGTACCCAAGCTGGACGGTTTTCTGGTAATGGAGAAATGTAAATATTGTTGCAGTTATACCATTCGTTTCCAGGTGGTTTACGCCATCTATCTAGAAATTGATGGGGTTGGCTGCCGGTTAATATCCACCAACTGACAATTAGCCAGAATGATGTGGCGAAAAACCAACCCATTCCTAAACTGAGTAACCCATTGGTAATGATGTAAGACACTATGATGATGGCAATCCAAGGGACAAGTTGCTCTGCTGGTATTGGTCCGATGCTGGCTTGTTTACCTAAAATCCGGTTAACTTTGATAAATTCGTTTTGCGGATTGTTTTCCATAAATCATGATCTTGATTTTAACTTAACAGAAATACAGGTGGAATACCAATTTCTAATTCACAATTCGTAATTCGTAATTCGTAATTGACAATTGGTAATTCGTAATTGATAATTGGTAACTCTTGAAAAAGAGTTTTAGTTTAAACTGAACCTTATGAACCTTATTGAATTAAACTCTGTAAAAATGCCCGAAACCCATTCTGATTACGAATTATGAAAAATACAATTGTAGAAATTGTGAGAATGCGGAATTTACACTCATTTACTTAATGCCTTTAGTTAGCTACATTAAGGTAATTTGTTTCAACTTCAATACCTTACCTATACCAATTTTTCAAATATAGGTCTGAAACCCAATAAAATCATGATGATATCAATAGGATTCAAGAGGTTTGGTGAAGGTATTGAATTTGATTTAAGTTATCAAAAAAGGCAGCTATATAAATCCTGTTTAATTGGTACTAATGTAGGATTTGATAGAGTAAAATATGCTGCCTTGTATCTTCTTAAATTGACTATTTGACATTAACCACCTGTTGTTGTGCCATTGCCAATAAAGATAAAAGTGATGACATCTATGGCAATGACAATGGCAAAAGCTAAACCAACTTGAGTCACAATTGGTCGCCAATCATTACCTTGTTGTGCTTGGTTATAAGCAAATAAAGAAGCAGAAGCAACCAGCAATAAAAATGCTCCTCGAATCAAGTTAAATGTTAAACCAACAACGTTGGCATCCAATGTGGTAGCACCACCTCCTGCTTGTGAACTTTGTTGGGCTAAAGTAACAAAGAAGTTCTCTAACCCACTTAAAAAAATGGCTTGGGCTGGAGTTGCCAGGGTATCAAGTAAAGCGGTAATAGTGATAATAACGGACACAATATGCCAAAAGCGAATTCTTCTGCCTAAATACTTTTCTAAAATTGGTACTGTCCGAATTACGTAACCCATACTCAAGAAAACTATACTGGCACATCCCAAAATAGTGACAAATATGGGTTTTGTCGCTAATAAATAAATACCAATTGCCAAAGATAGGAAAATAAAAATGAAATCTGTGCGGTTGATTTTCAGGTTTTTCAAGTTAGTAGCAACTTTGGCAGATGGTAGTAATTTAAACTGAGAATTGGGAGATTTTAGGTTATTCATCTTGCTTTTCTCGGTAAAATTCAACTAATTAAACTGAATCTTGCTTGGTGAATATTTGCTATTACTGCTATTAGATTGCTTACGGTAAACTTAAACTTGCATTTCCGATTTGCTGGTTTTAGTTTGCTTTTTCTGTTGTTTAGCGGTATTTTTATCAGCCTGTTGAGAACGAGTTGATTGCTGATTATCTAACAACGCTTCCATTTCTCTCAAGGGGATACTGCATTGTCTAATCTCCGGGGGTTCTCCTGGTACTAAAGCAGCATCAAGCACTTGTTCATTGTGACGATTGGGGTTAAATCCTTGAAGTATTTGTGTGCCATTAGACAGTTTCACTATTTCAAAGTCGTACTTGGCTTTGCCTTTTTCAGCCCAGGTAAAGGTGGGTTCATCATCACCATTAAATTTGTGAGGTAGTTGTGTTTGAAACTCTTGAATCAATTCTTGGGTGGTAGCTTTAAGGGCATATTCTTCTTTTGACTGTGGTAGTTTACAAATGCCAGTTTTTTCCTCAGCGGTGAGATTATCTTGTGTAATTGTCCACTGTCCCTGAGTGCAAGTACCCGCAAAAAGTGTTTCCCCTTGGTTATTTTCTAAAGCAATAGCTACGTCCGCAGATATTCCTGTTTGTGCTGTTTGTTTACCCTGTTGTTTTACTCCTTGTTGTTTGACTGTTAAAGTTTTATTACTGGAAATGGCAATACCATCTTCAGGTGATTGATCCAATAACTCACTGGCAACATTAGCAAATCCAACTAAAGCCTCAGCACAAGCAATTTGTTGTTGCTTATCTTGGCGTTTTGCTAGATATCCTAAAACGTCATTTTCTGGTTGGTTATTAGGGTTAGATTGAACAGTTTCATCGGCTGTTTCTGATGCAATTACAGAACTGTTTTGTTGTGCTGCCATTTGTTTTTCGAGGCGGCTAACTACCATTTCTAAACGGTCAAGTCGCTTGGATATAACTTGCAAGTAATCTTCAATTTGCTGGAGTTGTTCTGTAATGCTGGCATCTTTATCTAACTCAAAAGGTTGCGACTGATTATTAGGGTCTAATTGAGAACCCAATTTGTCTACTTTAGAGCCGATTTTCATAGTAGCTACAGCCACTGGATTATCTGCGGTGGATGCTTCAGATACAACTTGATAATCTTGAGAAGTTGGGGAATTTGAAGAAGTTCGAGAAGTTTGAGAATTTGGAGAAGTTTGAGAATTTGAAGAATCTTGAAATTCCGATGAGTCAGGCTTGATTTCCTGTAAGCGACTGGTGAGGTTATCAACTCGGTCATTCTGTTTTTGTAGTTGTTTAAAAATTCGTTCTAGCCGCTTTTCATCAGCTTCGGCTGCTAGTTGTTCTAAAACTCCTTGTCCGACAGCAATTCCTAAAGTTGCCAATTGTCCTGCTAATCCTCCCAAATTTACCCCATTTACTTCTCGTCCGTTGGTGGCTGCTGTGGCACTTAAACGGGAAGCTTCGTCTAGTGGTTCTTGGGATTTGGATTTTTTGGCAGCAGTTTTATTGGTTGGGGTTTTATCTTGAGTTTTAGTTGATGTTTTGGGTTGGGACTTACTTTGGGGTTTAGTTACAGTTTTGGCTTGAGGTTTACTTGGGGTTACACTAACACGACTAACAGGTAATTCGTCTTCTTCATCTAAGTCGTCTGGGTCATCTAGTTCATTGTTGAAATCGTCGTTTAATAGGTCTTCTAGTTCGTCTTCAATTTCATCTATTTCTTCGTTTTCCTCTTCTAAATCGAGTAGGTCATCATCAAATTCATCATCTAAATCATCAAGTTCTGTTTCTGCAAAACCGCAAATTTCGGCAATGTTGGAAGGGGTAAAGTAGTTTTCGTCTTTGTTGGTAATTCCTTCGAGGTTTTTAATCAGGTATTTACCACTGGTTCTGTGTCCAGGGTCACTGGTGAGGTAGAAGCGATAGCCTCTAATCTCGTCATCATCGTCACCTCCTACGCAAAGTTCTACGGTTATGGGGGCTTTCCCTGATTCCTGGCTGTAATTTTCTACACAGTCTTTAAAGTCTTGATGGGACTGGATAGAATCGTTCTGAATTGACTCAGAAATGGCTTTATCGAGTGTATTTTCTATATGGCGGAGTTTACGACGGTCTGTCAGGTTTTCCCAGGAGCGAGTTTGAGAGCTTTGTTTGCGCTTCGGTTTGGTCAGTGTTTTGGTAGCCATTATGTACTCAACTCTGATTGCCTTAGAGTTAAGCTAACAAGGCTTTGTATGAATTGACATAGACCTATTGGCTATTTATTTATTGTCCAGTTGGATATTGTTGATACTCAGATTTAGTGATACTGGCTCAAGCATCCAATTAAGTAGTACTTATTTATAACAGGATATAAAACTTAATCATGTACAAGTAATAAACGAGACAAAAACTGGAATAAAAGTTCTCTTATACCAATCTAATGTGAAGTTGCATATAATTAGGGGGCTGAAAACCTTATCAATTCAAGAATCATTCTGTACAGTTTCATATAAAAATGGTATTAGAGTAATCATCATAAAACTCATATCTCGTTGTTTATATTCTTCTGTACTCTAAATTACTTTCTCTAATTTTAAATATTTTTGTGGAAGATAACCATCTATAAGAGCCGTTTTTATTACTTTTAAAGGATACGATGTTATTTCTACTAGTTCCTTTAAATACTGCTCTGGTACTGGATCATCATTATTACTAAAAGTCCAGGATCTGTGTCCTGTAAACTTGACTTTATAATGACTATCACGAACTGGTTTTTCCAAAGTGCCACCTATGACTTTACAATGTTTTTTAACATTCTGAATACTAACTGATTTTTGATGAATATCTTGAGGAACAGACCAATCATAAGCATCAACTAATACATCTATATTGTTTTGGTCTACAATAGGGAAGGCTCTGTCGTTGTTTGGATTATCATATTTATCTACACATTCTCCTGCAAAACCGTATGCACAAGCAACTCCTATAAAAAATTCTTCATTACTACAGCATTTATCATGTAAATATAGTATTTTACCTAACTCATCTGACCAACACGATATAAGTCCTTGATCTTTACAGGTCTGGGGTACAGGATGTGCTTGATATTGGTTAATACCACATTCATCACACCATTTAATATATTTATCAATATCAATTAAACTCGCATCTTGTCTAAGAAATAAGTTACTTAAAAAGTTATAAATTTCCGATAATAAAGTCCCATTGGTGGCAGTCCAGTCAAAATCTTCAATAAATTGACGAAGTATATCAGTTGAAATTAGATGCACTTTATCATTACTGATAAACTCTTGAAGCTCACCAATAGCGCAAGCTACAATCTTTAATTCGTTCTCGCTTCTTGGGAAGCTTTGATCTAGTATAATCGGAGACAAGCATAGTAAATAGGTCATGTCTCATTTTAAACGGTTCTTTATCTCATTGCAACTAGTAATACAAATTTTCTATGAAGATGCAGTATCATCTCAATAATGAGGGACAGACTACCATATTACACTGGGAAGTGCTGTAAAGTTCTAAACCTTGATTAAATGGGATTTAGAAAATCTGGCTTTGATTATTGGTTTCTGAAAGTTACAAAAAAGTAATAGGTCTTATATATTAATTTTTGATTTGGGTTCTAAATCTTCTCTGCGCTCTAAGTAATCTACCACTTAAAGAAATTGCTTCGCCAAAAAAATGCTTTGGCAAATCAGGAATAGTACCATCTGACTTTATAGATAATTCATGTATAACTGGAATTTCTGACTCAGCATCAATGAAGAAAATTCCACACTTTCCTGCCAATTTACCAGATTCATCTTCAGCCGTAATAACCCTTATAGCATTAACTATGTGTTCACTATGAGTTTCTATAAGAATCTGCTTATCTGCACGCATCATTGCTACGAAAAAACTAGCAAGTCTAACTTGAAGAGCAGGATTTAAGTGTAACTCAGGCTGTTCAACAATTAACACACTCCCTGGTTTTGCTTGTAGTCCTTTTACTACTATTGGTAATACCTGAGAGTATCCGAAGCCAGAATCTGCTAATGAATACAAATTACCGGAATTGGGTGATTTGATTTTTATTTCTACTACTAAGTTATTGGTTGTATTTATTTCTATTTCAGAATTTTTTAATATCTTGAGGAGGTTCTTCTCCTACTCTGAGATAATATAACCAATAATTTAATGCTTTCGATAAAATTTCTTCCTTGGGTTCACTATTATCACAATAATTTACATTCCATACCTTAGAATTATATATTGATTTCTCTCTTAAAATATACGGTAAATTTTCACCAGTATGTTCTTTACTTGAAGCAGATTCTAAATATGTTAAATAATATCTTTGTGGAGATGATCTTAAAGGTGCAATATAGTGAATATTTGATAGTGTATTTCTTAAATCTTGTAAAGCCTCTCTAATTAAGGGTGGCAATCCAGCAATTAGCCACTTACTTTTTTCTTCTTGTGATTCATTTTGACTTTCTTTAGGTTTTTCTTGGGCAATAATATTGTAAGGAAAAATATTGGGATGATATGTAGATAGTCTTAGAAGATTGTCAGCAGGATTTTTAGGTATTAATTTATTTAATCCACCTACAGCCTTAAAAAACTCGCTTGGTATGATAATCTCATATTCTGGTTTATCGCTTTCGTTGTTGTCATCAATCTCCACATCCCAGACTAATAAAATTTCTTCATCCACCGTTATTTCATAATGTGATTTTTTAAGTAAAACTTGAGACGGATCAGAAATAGAATCTGTATCATTCTCTTCCAACTGAGAATTTTGTTTAAACTTGTTTTGACTATTATGAACTCCAAATATGAATTTAACTTTCAAAGAATATTCTACGCCATCTTTATTTTCGTATTTCTTATTTTCTTCTTTTTTTGGTGAAATTAATGTGTAATACTCATATGGCATTTTATCTTTGATCGTAAACCCAATGGATATATCTTCATTAATTTGATTATGAGAAACAAAAGAAGAGTAATTTCCTAAATCTACTAAATCGCCCACTAATCGTAATTTTCCATTAAAATTCCCGTAGTTTTCATTAGCACTTTGACTTTGCTTTAATAAAAGTAGAGATTTAATAATAGTAGATTTACCTGCACTGTTTGTTCCACAAAATACAGTCATAGGCAATATAGAAAAATTCCATTCATCACCTGCGAAAATTCTGATATTTCCTAAATTAATTTCTGTAATCATTAGTTTAGTAATAATTTGGGTTTAACTTTCTAAAAGTTTACAACAAACAATACCTTAAGTCCATCATTTCTATAATTTTTCATGTATGTACAGTAATTTGCTTGACTATGCCGAAATTCTCTCGACCACAACTTGGTGCATAATTTGCTGTTTCAACGAATCTGCCGCAACTGAAGCAATAATTTCCCAATCTTTTTCTGTCAACATTACCCCAAGCAGTTCGCGCAACACCTGATGATTAGAAATAAACTCTTCACCAAAAAGTTCATCCCTCTGCAACATAGTTTGAATATGTTCTTTAACAGTAGATGTAGGTAGCCTGAATCTTTCCAGCAACTTCTCTCTTGCGGTAGCAGATGCTATAGAAGTGACAGTTCCTAAATTCCAATCTTTAATTAACAAACGGACTTCTCGATTCAACGAAATCCGCAAAGTTTTTAAACGATAAAACAATTCGGGATTAAGTAACAGTTGACTAAAACCAGAACCCCAATCTAAACCAGCACCAATATTACCCCCTACTTCTTCCTCAGCTTGGATACTTTTTCTCAACCATTCTTCATTAAGTAATAAATCCATCGGGTTTGCTAATTCTTGGTTAGAGGTGAACGGAATATAATTAGATTCTTGCTGACTCATTACTTACCCTCACTGCTTTTGTTATAAGAACGCCATACACCGTACTCAAAATAAACTAAATCATCGTAATCTTCATCCTGACCCAAATCTAGCATTCCTTGATTATCGTAGAATTTTTCCGTTCCTGGTAAAGAATGCAAGCCTACCCTACCTTCATAACCTAGCTCGAAACTGCGGGTTCGGGCAAATACCAAAAATACACTCCCAACACCTTTGTATCGTGGTGGGCGTTGGACATCCTGGCGATTCCAAGGTGCTGTAGCAATTCCATCAAGATATACTAAGCGTTTACCCTCTGTGATGCGTGATCCGTGCATCTGAGTTTCCATCAGCATCAATCCTTGGGTTTCACCTTCGCACTCAATGGCATAACCTTCACGGTTTGAACTGCTGGCAATAAATCTCAGTTTAAACTCCCAGTCCCAAAATTTATCAGCTTGTACGTATAAATTTAGTCGGCTTTTCCACAGCGATAGATAATCATCAACGTGCTTTTGTGCCAGTTCCACTAAATACGCATTTACAAAAGTGCTATCCTCACCACGAATTAGCTGAACTTGCAGTTGCACTCGTTACTCCTTGTTGGTGAAAATGACTGTGGTAACAAACTAAAATAGTATCATTAATAGCTGAGTTTCCTGAGTGCAGCAGACAAGATTTACTACTACCTCTGTACAACCTTCACCAACTTTATCAGTTCAATTCTATATTTTGACTTCGACTCTGGTTTCTATTATTTGATATTTCCTGTTTATTATTTAGCGATGCCTCGGTTGAGTATAGCGACTTCTCAAAGGATATATTTGCTGATAATCGCTCCCTCTCTAAAATCATCTCCTCTAACTCACTTGCGGCTGCTTCTGAAAGCAGAAATATCTCTTCTCCTGTGTGAATATTCCCTCGACAAATCGTTCGCTTATTCTCATTCCGCACAATAAAATCACCACTACGCTGAACATAAGCCGTCCACTGTCCACCAATTTTAAACTGCTCAATTTCCTTACTTTCAGATTGATTGGCTTGTCGCTGTTCGTAGGTAATACCAATTGCTTCTACCAAATTATCAAACATTTCCTTACGCCAAAATTCTCGGTGAATAGCTCGCAATTCCCCAGCATTATCTAACTTTGGTTCTGATTCTGGTAATGTCACATCTGGCAATTCTATCGAATCAGAATTAACCTTGAGGATAATACTAGAAACTTCTGGTTTTAATGTAGCTGCAAATGTAGTTCCCACAGGCAACTTCGGACTATCAGGTGCAAAAGTTCCTAAATTCTGACCATCAATTTGTAATATTGGTGTCCCATTATAACGATAAAAATCTGGGTGTGATTCTGGTAATTCAAAAACTCCTACTTCTAGAATCACACTTCGCTTTCTCCATTGCTGACTGGCAAAGTTTTCATCAGCAAAATCATTGTATTTAATCCCCAACACTTTCATTTCTGCAAACTGAAACTCTTGAAGCTGTTGACATACTTCCTCAGTAAATAAATTATATGCCAAAGCCCCTACACCCGCATCCTGACGTGATGTTGCCCAACTATGATCTACAGGAGGAATAATTCGTAAATCTTTGGGGATATTCAATTCATCTAAATCGTAAATGTTGTCACCAAATTTAGCTGCTAATTTCTCAACTACTTTGGGAGATAAATCTTTAAAAGCAAATTCAATCATAGGTAATTGCGGATGAATAGTGGCATCAAATTCAATTCCTTTTTGTTCTAAAGATTCCTTCCATTTAATCGCATCTTTCCCAAACGGAACAGTCAAAACATAAATATCTTGTGGTAATGCTGCACTAGGCATTTCATAATTATGCTCAAAGGAAAACGTGATTTCTATCTGTGCTGCCAACTGTAAACATTCCTTACGATGTCGGTCTAATTCTGGACGAGTGTGTTGGGTGTGCCATAGTGCTGCTGCACCCTCAAATCTATCCTCTGGAGTAGTGAATAATTCATCAATTTCGGCTCTATAACTATCGTAAAGTTTGCCCAATTCTTCATTAAATGCTTCTCTATCATCTCCCACCCGTTCTTTAATTTCATCTCTCGATTGTTGAAACCTAGTTTTTAATTCTTCTGCCCATTCTAAGGCATCTACAGATAATGTTTCTTTGGGAAATAAATAACGAAATTCATGTCTATCTCTACTGCGAATCCGTGTTGGTTCCCACAAGGGATTTACTACTTCTCTGGCAATCACATTTATTGCTCCTGGGGCATCTGCTGGCATAGCAAAGGAACGATAAAGCCGGTCATCTTTTTTAAAGTCAAAGAAGTAACTGGGATGAGATTCTGACCATTTTTTAGCATCTGCTAATAAATTTACACCATCAATTTCTTTGATGTCTTCTAATCTTTCAGCACTTTTGGGTGAATCTACTTCTACTTGTAGTGCTTGAAAAAGACGATTTAGCAGCTTCCTTTGTCGTCTGGTAAATCGTTCGCTATTTTCACCTTCACGCGGCATTGAGGACTGGACACGCCCAATGTTTGTCGCCACTAGACCTACTTTATTTTGACTGCTGGCAGCGGCAATTTGCGATAAATCACGATATTTTAAATTGC
>NZ_VILD01000013.1:27006-30075 GCF_009712085.1 Anabaena sp. UHCC 0253 | reverse complement strand
GTAAGAATCACATCTCCTTCTGGTAGATGGGGGACACAAATTGTCCCTCGTGGTAAAGTGTCGCATGGCATGGACATACCCGAATTATGGCTGTATCCACTTTTAATGGCTAAATCACGCCATTGATTGGCTATATAATCAGTAGCAAATTTGCGAAATTTGGGTGTTTCAATTAATTGACCATATTTATCACTGCGAAGTAGAGAAATCCAGCGAGACTCCTGTACTTGATTATTAGTATTATCATCTATTCCGTTAACAGTTTCTTCTGTTTGTTCTTGTTGGGATTGTTGTTTGTCATATTGTTGAATAATGTATTTTGCTAACGTCAAGGGATTACTTTGTAACTGTGCCAATTCCTGAGCTTTTTTCTCAGTTGGTTGACTTAAATCTTGTTGAACTGCTGCTTCTGAGTACCAGATGGTAAACTGCCAGCTATTATCGTAACTGGTGGCTTTGGCATTACCTCGATTACCTATTACTGCTTTGGAAAACTGATATTCACCACAAGGGATTAAATCTTGAAGTTGGGATTTTTTGATGCCTTTAATTGAGGAACGATCCATAACAATATCGTAACCTTGAGCATCTGTTAATTGAGCATCTGGTAAAAAAGTTCCTTTCGCTAAAAAGCTAGTTTCTGGAGATTGTGAGTTATCACTTTCAGCCCAACATTTCATCCATGCAAATCGAAATTGGAGTGGACAATTGCGTTCTCCTCCTAGTTGTTTGGCTAATCGCGGTGACATCTTGCCGTGACAGTCTCCGGTTTTGTAATCAGCATATTGTGGATCTGTAAAGTCTACGATTTTAACTCGTAAGTTTGTAAATGTTTCTGAACCTTTATAGCAATTACTAACTAATAATGAACCATAACGACAAGCAGTATCTGGTTCTGTGGCAAACAACCGTTTAATTTTTTTCCGCAGTGCATCATCAGCGAAGTAATAATTATCGCCTGAACTAAAGGCTAATTTACGTTTAATGCCATCTGTAAATGTTCTTTGTCTTAAATGGTTGGCATCTGGATTTTTACTGTCAATTTTCACCAGGAGGAGAGATGGCAATTCTGATGGCTCAAATATTTGTGCTAATAGGGAATTTTTAATGATTTCTGGTTCTGATAAATATCTCCCCTTGCCATTATTGTACGACCCATCAAAGATAGGTATACTCAGTCCAGAACCTTCTATAAGCCTAGTAGTTAAATCCATTACCAGTAATCTATTAGATAGCTGATCTAACAACGAATCGCACTTCTAATATTTATCCTGGCATGGAATTACACCCAGTGAAATCATCCAAGTGGATATTTTGCTCTTAGCGCGGTAACTAAGGGTAAATCTAGCAAAAATGAGTGGAAAAGGAAGCCGATACAAAAAAGCTAACTAAGGTATTGTTAATGAAAGCGATTTTAATTTGTACTGAGCGCAGATGAGGTAACAAAAATGATTGCTATAAAAGATAAGTTTCCTAAATTAACACCTGAAGAATATTTTGTCTGGGAAGAAAAACAACTGCTGCGCCATGAGTATCTTAATGGTGAACTTTACGCTATGAGTGGGGGAACTCAAAATCATGGCCGAATTGCTAGTAATATTATTTTCATTGTTAAAGGTCATTTACGGGGCGGTGGTTGTCAGGTTGGTAATTCCGATTGTCGTGTAAATATTGTGGAAACGAAAGATTATGTTTATCCTGATGTGAGCGTTACTTGCGACGAGCGCGATCGCACTGCAATCCAAGCCATTCAATATCCCTGTCTAATTATCGAGGTTTTATCTCCCAGTACAGCCAGTTATGACCGAGGGGATAAATTTAGACTGTATCGTCGCAATCCTAGTTTGCAAGATTATGTTTTGGTTGATGCTGAGAAAATAGCGATTGATTTATACCGCAAAAATGAGCGCGGTAATTGGGAGATTTTTAATTATCAGGTGGGGGATAATATCGAGCTACGAAGTATTGATTTAAGTTTTCCCATTGAGTCGGTTTATGAGGATATTGTTTTTGAGGAATTAGGATAAATCGCTAGTATTTCTCAGCTGTTACGCAGCTAAATTTAATATTTTGCAGCCTAGAGTCCTTCTAATAAGGCTTTTGGGCAAAAAAGCAAATGCGTAACAGCTTATCAGTTTGGGAATGAATGAAGCCACACCAAAACATAATAGTTACAAATCAAAATCAAGGGTAAATGTTTCGCCATCAACATCTTTGGGATTTTCTGGTGATGATGGAGTTGAAGGGGGCTGGTCTTGTTGGCTTGGGTTTGTAGCAATCGGGGTGAAAGCTGGGGTATGTGTAACTATTTGTTGCATGGGGAATGCCCCCTTTTTGAAAGCAAAATAGCAATCAATAATAAAGTAAAGCGTCTCTAAGTAACTTTTATCTAGTTGCTGTGATTCGGCAAATATACGTTCCCGGTAGCTATCTTTAATCCGAACTTTTTCCGGTGTCATTGGCTTCGTTCCCATTCAAATTGGTTGATTCAAAATTCGCGCATTATTACCCCTCAAGCTCAAGCCAGGGGCGGGCTTTTCAGCAGGACTACAGATTCTTGTTGATCATGGCTTTTGCCATCTCTAGCAATCCACAGGCATTAGCTTCTACGGGATTGTCCAGAATTTTAAACCCGTTCTTCTCCAATAGCTTCTTAAATCCAGGTAACAAACAGCCACCACCAATTGCCCAAATTTCATCCCCTTGGTGCTTGGCATCTAGTGTCAGGCTTACGGGTTTCTTTAAGAATTTTTCATACCAATCTTTCAAACAATTGGTGTAGATATCTTTGATGTCAATGTCACGACTGTACTTGGTATGTCCCCTTTCCAAACAAAATCGAATCTGGGAGGTGTTGCCGATTTTCCCTCCGTTGAGACGTTTCATTTTTTCGGCAATGTCTTCGATGAGAACTTCTACACCTGCGGGGTAGGGAGTGTGAACTTCTCGCTTTCCTTGGTTGTAACGAGAATAAAGTGTGGTTCCATTCCCAAAATCTAGGACGGTGAGCTTGGGTGGAAGTTGATGCCCAAACAATGCACCCATTCCTTCTGGGACAACTTTGAGAAT
>NZ_VILD01000013.1:16377-26821 GCF_009712085.1 Anabaena sp. UHCC 0253 | reverse complement strand
TGTAAGCTGACGACTAATTTTAAATGCCAAGCTTTACGATGTGGCAAATGTGCTAGTCCACCAAATAACATCAACAGTGCATTTTTAATTTTGTTTTCGTTGTGGTCCGTGTTGCGGTCAAAATGATAACCTGTACGAAAAGCAGATTCTCCCACGGTGTAAGCTGCACCATCTAAAACGATTCTTCCTGGGACATCTTCCATCTCTGCTGTAGAAATATAACTGGGGATACGAACGACTTCAAATCCATCGACGAAAAGTTTCAGACTACCGTAACCGTTATCGAATCCTGCTGGAAAAATTTTTTGCAAGGCGTGAATGTTGGGCATGGGTGTCAAGTGGGATACAAAAAATAGGTGGCACAAAAATACCCTAAGTATCTCCTATATATACCGTAGATAGGGGCTAAAAGTTTAATTATTTTCAATTTTCGCGTTAGGGTATATTTATCCCCTAAGTAACCTCTAGCTATACCCCAAATTATTTTATTTTAGCAATATAGACCCTATATAACCCCTATAAAGGCTATAAGCAGGTTATATATAGGGGTCAAAGGAAATAAATACAAGCCTCTAATTTCTTTTTGGGGTATATATAACCCCCATGAAACACCTGAGTGTACCCTAAATCAATTTTAGTTAGTAATTTTATGAGCATATAAGTAGGTAAACATAATAAAACCGATATATGTTTAGTTTTGTGAAAACCGTAAAACAACCTATGTGTAAGGCATTCATTGAATTTACATTTCTTCACATACCTTTAAATTTTTCGGTTTACCTACTTAATATTGCGTGCGAGTAGCAATGATGGACTCTACCACCCAATCAAATAAATTATGGAAGTGCGATCGCTGATTATTGACATATACCTTTTCATTGCCCAGGAAAAAGCGCAGGCTCAAAGAAATTCTGCATCCTTGAGACACTCTTGGACTGCCTTTTAGGTTAAAGAGGAATTGATATCAATAGCAATCACTGTAGCGAAAGAATTGATTACTGATTCAGGTACACAAATTATTAATTCCCCCAGTGGGTCGGAATTGAGAAAAGAATCCATAATTGCACAGCGACTTGTATAGGTAAGTGGTGTACCGTCAGCAAGAACAGATACTGATTTCACTCGTTTGATTGGCACACCTCTAACCGATATTGTTTCGTAAGGTTTCATTAATAGGTGTAGATAAATGCGATGCCCTTTGGGCGGCTCCTTTGGAGCATCGTCTTCGGCACGCGAAGCGCGAACGCCCTTACAGGTTGACGGACCATAGAATTGCCAGGGTTCTAGTCCTGGTGTTGTATCGAGTATACTTTCAGAATGCTGAGACATCCATTTAGCTATATCTTCTAGACGCTCTAACTGCTCAGGTGGAATTTGTCCATTGCCCATTGGACTAATATTCAGTAAAAGTTTACCGCCCTTAGCTGCCACTTCGCACAATGTATGAATCAGTTGCCGAGAGGATTTGAAGTGATGATCATCTGGGTTATATCCCCAACTTTCGTTAATAGTCAGACAGGTTTCCCACAGATGAGCCGGAGGTTGGGGGGGAATAAATTGCTCAGGAGTTGCAAAGTCTCCACAATTGGGTAAACGGTCATTAATGAGAATATCGGGTTGCAAATCACGAATCATTTTTGCCAATTCTTGAGCCTGCCATTGCTCTGGAGTCCTTTCCCAACTTCCATCAAACCATAAGATATCAATTTGACCGTAGTTGGTCAATAATTCTCGGATTTGATTGAACATAAACTGAATATATCGCTCCCACTGTTGCTGTGTGGGTTGAGGCAATTGCTCAAACCGATAAGGTTTATCAGCTTCTGTAAAAGCCGGATAATCAGGATGATGCCAGTCTGAAAGTGAAAAATAAAGCCCAACTCGCAATCCTACAGAGCGCATAGCTTCAATATATTCACGGACAATATCTTTTTTATAAGGTGCAGATGCAATAGAAAAATCTGATTCTTGGGTATGGAATAGAGCGTAACCATCATGATGTTTAGTAGTGAATACGACATACTCTACTCCTAAATTTTTGGCTAAATATGCCCATTCTTGAGGATTGTAATCTTGAGGATTAAAAGTATCAACGGTACGATAATATTCTTCAACGGGAATATTTTTGCAGAAAGGAAGACTGAATACACCTCCAACCATAGGCCAAGATAACTCACGTCCCTGTTGGGAACTATGACCCCAATGAATAAACATCCCCAGTCGTGCTGTATCAAACCATGTACTCATCATGATGAATTTAAATTAGTTTTTTACATTGAACAGTAGTCAGCAAATTTGACATAACCAGGTAAAAGTATGATCTAACAGTCATTTACAGCGATTTCCAATCATATAAGGTACATCTTAGCCCCCTTCCCGCAAACGATGAGGGTGGTGGGGTTCTTGTTCCAGGTTTGATGACAATTTGCTGTAAGGTCACACTGACGCTGGTTAACCTCATCTAAATCGAAAGCTTGCAGATCAATACTTTGTTTTTCATAACAGAAACGTCCTGAAGATTTTCAAAATACTCTAATCAAATTAATGTATGCTAATTATTAAAATTTATCTACATAGATAATTGATAAAAAAGCTATAAATCGCTATAATCACCAAACATCCAGCTACAATGGAACTATGAAAATCGTTCATGGCACTTGGATACCTCACACAGAAACTGACTTTATTCAGTCAGGTTCATTTTATCTGTGGGTAGAAACGCCTGTACCAAAAAGCAGCCGCAATCATAAACAACAGATTCATCCTGGACATCTAGCTAAGGGTGAATTAATCAACTTTTTAGTCCAGGAATTAGGCATTAAAGAACCAGCACCCCAATTAAGCCAACGCATATCTACTAAATATTTTGCTTTACCAACTGCCGATAATCAACCCCTGCCTTCACCAGAATTAATTAAGTATCTAGAAATAGAAATCCCCGAAGAATATACAGAATTTCAATATTGGCAAGTAGATTGTTATCAAACATTAACTTCTGTTAAAAATAATACGCCTGCAATTAATATTATTAGACTGCTCAATGATATTCATTTCTTAGCAATTAATAACCTAAGTGATATTCAACTCGGTTCAGATTTATTATTTTGGTATCACTATACGCAATCATTTAAACAAATAATTCTCAAAGACCAATATATCCCGACTCTCAAATATCGCCAATTAGAAACTCCTCCACCCAAAGGTAAAAGTAAAAAACCAATTCCACCTGCATTTGAAATCTATGCTGGTTGGTCAATTATTTCCGAGCAACATGAAGAAAATATTCAAAAATATATTGAATATATGCCACTGATTTGTGTGGCAGGTTCAAACGGAGAAAATGAAAATATTGAGTTTTTTGATGAAGAAACCCTATTACGTCACTTTTCTGAATCTATCCTCCATAATATAGTTACTCACACTCCCTCTACTGCTGCCTTTGATAAACAAATTACAGATTCCTTAGTTTACTATTGTTTCTCTCAACAACATAATCCCCGCACAGCAAATATAACTTTAGAGGAATACAAACAATGGCAAACATGGAAAAGTAAAATTACTCGCTCCCAATCAGAATTACCTTTTTATCTATGTTTTCAATTAAATTCACCTGCTGCTGAACAAATAGATAACTGGCAAATGCAGTTTTTGGTATCTAGTAAACAAGACCCTTCTCTTAAGTTACCTTTAGCAGATTATTGGCTAATGAGTCAAAAGTCTAAAACAGGTGTACAGAAGGAGTATGGTAAAGACTTTGAAACTAATTTGTTGTTAAATTTAGGATATGCAGCACGAATGTATCCGCAGTTATGGCAAGGATTAGAAACAGATGCTCCTGTGGGAATGCAACTAACATTAGAAGAGGCATTTTCATTCCTTCAAGAAAGTGCTTGGGTGTTAGAAGATGCAGGTTTTAAAGTTACTGTTCCGGCTTGGTATACCCCTGCTGGTCGTCGTCGTGCTAAACTACGACTCAAAGCTTCTGGTAAAAGTCGTTCTGCAACTAAGGGAGAAAACAAAAGCTATTTTGGTTTGAATTCTTTGGTGCAGTATGAATATGAATTAGCAATTGGTGAACAAGCTGTTACTAAGCAAGAATGGGAGCAATTAATTAATGCTAAAGCTCCTTTGGTGCATTTTCGCGGTCAGTGGATGGAATTAGACCGGGATAAAATGCAACAATTACTAGAATTTTGGCAATCTCATGGTGATGAAAAACCAGAGATGTCTGTGCTGGAATTTCTCCAACGGAATGCTGAATCTGGGGAAGATTGGGATATTGAACATGATGAGATTTTGTCAGATATGATGGCTAAATTACAAGATAAAAGTAGTTTAGAACCAATTTCTGACCAGTTAAATCTGCAAGGTAATCTGCGCGAATATCAAAAGCGTGGTGTGGCTTGGTTAGAATATTTGGAACGTTTGGGTTTAAATGGCTGTTTAGCGGACGATATGGGTTTAGGTAAGTCGGTACAAGTGATTGCTAGACTTGTTCAGGAACGAGAATTGTTTTCCTCTGAGGAGGAGATAGGAAGGTGGGGAGATGAGGAAGATGAGGGAAATAGGGGAGAGAAACGCAACAAGGGGGACGGACAAACAAGATTATCTAATGTACCACCAACTCTGTTAATTGCACCTACTTCTGTGGTTGGTAACTGGCAGAAGGAAATTGCTAAATTTGCTCCGCATCTGCAAAGTATGATACATCATGGGAGCGATCGCTTGCAAACTACTCCTGAGTTCAAAACCGCCTGTCAACAACATGATGTCATTATTACCTCCTTTACCTTAGCTCGCAAAGATGAAAAACTACTGCATAGTGTCAAGTGGCAACGAATTGTTTTAGATGAAGCGCAAAATATTAAAAATCCTAAAGCTGCACAAACCAAAGCTATTCTCAAACTTTCAGCTAAACACCGACTGGCTTTAACAGGAACTCCGGTGGAAAACCGTTTGTTAGATTTATGGTCAATTTTTAACTTTCTTAATCCGGGTTACTTGGGTAAAGAAGCACAATTTCGTAAATCTTTTGAGATTCCCATTCAAAAAGATAACGACAGAATCAAATCAAGTACCCTGAAGAAATTAGTTGAACCTTTGATTTTACGTCGGGTTAAAACAGATAAATCTATTATTAATGATTTACCTGATAAAGTTGAACAAAAACTCTACACCAATTTGACCAAAGAACAAGCTTCATTGTATGAAGTAGTTGTCAAAGATGTAGAAGAGAAATTACAAACAGTGGAGGGAATTCAACGCAAAGGTTTGATTCTTTCTACTTTGATGAAGTTGAAACAAATTTGTAACCATCCTGCTCAGTTTTTACAGGATAATAGCGAATTTTCAACAGAACGTTCTCACAAACTTAGCCGATTAGTAGAAATGGTAGATGAGGCTGTTTCTGAAGGGGAAAGTTTATTGATATTTAGCCAATTTACGGAGGTATGCGAACAAGTAGAAAAATACATTAAACACAATTTACGTTGCAATACTTACTATTTGCATGGTGGCACAAGTCGTCCACGTCGAGAAAAGATGATTACGGAATTTCAAGAACCCGACACAGAAGCTTCGGTGTTTATCTTATCATTGAAAGCAGGTGGTGTAGGGATTACTTTAACTAAAGCTAATCACGTTTTTCATTTTGATAGATGGTGGAATCCAGCGGTGGAAAATCAAGCCACAGATAGAGCTTTTCGGATTGGACAGCAAAAGAATGTATTTGTCCATAAATTTGTGGCTATTGGTACTTTAGAAGAGAAAATTGATCAGATGATAGAAGATAAGAAAAAACTTGCTAATGCTGTGGTAGGAAATGATGAATCTTGGTTAACTGAGTTAGATAATGATGCTTTTAAACAATTAATTGCTTTAAATAAAAGTGCAATTTTGGAGTAAAATATTATGGTTAAATTTAGTCGGACATGGTGGGGCGATAGGTTTATTAAAGCATTAGAAAATTTTACTGATGATGGTCGCTTGCAACGAGGACGTTCCTATGCAAGTAGTGGTAAAGTTCTAAATTTTGAAATTGAACAAAATCACATTACTGCTAGAGTCAAAGGTTCAGTTAATGCTTATTTTGGCGTGTATAAAGAACCGACTTACAATATTTCCATTGAAATTAAATCTATTCCTAAAAGCAGTTGGAATGAAGTTATTGACAAGCTATCATCTAAAGCTAGTTTTGTTTCTAGATTGCTGCTGAATGAAGTTCCAGAGAATATTGAAGATACTTTTAAGCAATTGGGATTAAATTTATTACCCCATAGCAGTAAGGACTTTCAAACTAAATGTTCTTGTCCAGATTATGCTAATCCCTGTAAACATATTGCTGGGGTTTATTATTTAGTTGCGTCCCAATTGGATAATAATCCATTTCTGTTATTTGAATTGCGGGGGTTATCAAAGGAGGAACTTCAGAATAAACTGGCTAAATCTAATTTAGGTAAAGCACTTTCACAGGAATTGAATACTCAAGAAGTTAGTTTAGAATCTTCGACATCGTTTTATACTAAGTTAGAAAAACAATCTGTTGATGAAAAGCCAAGTGTCAGGGAATTTTGGTTAGGAACAAAGCGTTTACCGCAAACTATAGAAGTGCCAAGTTCTAGTGGTGTTTCGGCAATTCTTGTCAAGAAACAGGGCGATTTTCCAGCTTTTTGGCATAAAGATAATTCTTTTATTGAAACGATGGAGGAACTTTATCAACGGGTGAAAACAAAAAATCAAAGTTTAATGTGAGCCTGAATAAATAGCAGGCGCAAGTCAAAATTCAAAGTACATCATCGTAGGTTGAAAGCCTGATAAGTACGGATATAACATTAATTTCCTGTCATTTTATTCTGTATCCTTTATTAGTTAAGATGCAGAGTCCAATGAGAATTGCCTGACAATACTTCCATTTGTTGCTTATGTCTCAAAAATTTCTGGTCTTTCAATAATGAACCATTCATGATACAAAATTGCTAGAAAGAAGTTTTCATTTTTTAGGCGGTCACAAACTGTCATAAAGCCAGAAAAGAAGGGATCATCTTCATAGGTGGTATCCGATAAAAATAGCGTGAGTGATTTTTTATCTTCAGCCCAAATAGAACGGATTATGGAAATATTGGGGTGATGAGATTTATCCACAGGTAATAATACTGGATATCCATCAATTTCCATAAATTCCGGTTCCTCATATTGCAAAACAGATGACCAATCTTCTGGTCCTTCATGTTTTTCAATAATCCTATCCCACCTAACCAGTTTGATTTTTTCTAAAGTTTCAGGTGATAAATCTGATAGTTTCATAAGTGTCAATTAGGGTTTTCTTTGCAGAGGTAAATAAACTGTAAAAATACTGCCTTCCCCTAAAGTTGATGCCACAGAGATATTTCCCTGATGGGCTTCAACAATTTGAAGAGACAAATATAATCCTAGACCATTTCCCCGGCGCTGATGTTTGCCCTGTCGAAAGCGTTCAAATAAGCCTACTTGTTCTGATTCACTGATACCAATACCTGTATCTTTGACTGCAATTGTTACGTATTGATGATGGCGATGAAGCTGAATTTCTACTGAACCGCTATCTGTAAAACGAATAGCGTTGCCAACTAAGTTAATCAGCAATCGGTATAATTCTATCCTATCACCCCTAACAGTCAATAATGATGATTGTTGACTGTTGAATGTTGTTGTCAAAGTCAAATTTTTCACAATAGCCAAAGGTTTGAGTTCCTGCACTACCTTTTGGCTTAACTCGCGCAAATCTACAGGAAAAAACTCTAACTCTTTATTACCTGCTTCATATTGATAAACATCGAGGATATTTTCAACCATATCCAATAGCGTTTGATTACTTTCGGTAATTTGTTGAAGATATTCCTGCATTTCTGAGAGATTATCTCCAAAAGTTCCTTTCTTCAGCATTTTTAGCATTTGGATTACTGAAGTTAAAGGAGTGCGTAAATCGTGAGTCATATTAATCACAAAATCTTCGCACCATTGCTGGGTAATTATATCTCGGTGATTGATACTGTGTTTTAGTCGCAAGAGTGAACGCACTTTTACTAACAATTCGTTTTGCTCTACAGGTTTAATCAAAAAGTCATCAGCACCAGCTTGTAAACCTTGAATGAAAGAGGACTCGTCACAATTGGTAACGAGTAACACAGGTATGAAAGGTAAATGGGAATTCTGCTTGATCTGTCGAGTGATTTCATAGCCATCAATACTTGGGGTGAACGTATCCAATAGGACTAAATCAGGTGGAGATTCGACAATCTTAATTAAGGCTTCACTATCACTGTCTGTTACTGTTACCCTGTATCCTTCTTGCTTGAGAGTAGATTTTAGCAAGCAAACATTTTTGGTTGAGTCATCTACCAAAAGGATACTTTCTGTTGAATTTGAATTCCAAGAGAAAGGTGTCATGCAGATACCAGTAGATTTATTTAAATCAAGTTTGCTATTTCTTTTCTTTAATGAATCTTAACACTTAAATCGGCTTTCTTTACTAAAACTTTAAATTTTACCTACGTCAATAGGCTAATTTTTTGATATAATTTTTGTCTTTATCTATGTCAATAGATAGATTTTTTGCTGTTATACCTTATTTTGCCTCCATCAATGGGTAGACTTTGCTAGAATCCTAAAAAATTTAACCGATAGACTGAGCCGTTTGTAGTCAACTATTTCCCACGTTAGAAAGAGTACATTTAGCTAGTTGTTGAGGTAAATGATGGCAAATATTAGAGCGATAATTATCGAAGACCACAATTTGACTAGGGTAGGTATCCGTAGTTGTTTGAACGAGCAGAAGAATATTCAAGTTGTGGGCGACGCAGAAACTGCTGCTGCTGGTCTAGAACTACTGCAAAATACTAAACCGGATATTGCTATTGTTGATATTGACTTACCAGATATGGATGGAATAGCACTGGTGCAGCGGTTTCGACAATCTATGCCGCCAGAAACAGCAGCGCAAACGAAAATCATTATGCTCACTTCTTTTTCTCATGAGAAGATGGTCTTAGCAGCTTTTGCATCTGGGGCAGATTCTTATTGTGTTAAAACTATTAAGTTTGAGTTGCTGTTAGAAGCACTGTACATGACTTATGAGGGTTATTCTTGGATTGATCCGGTAATTGCTCGTATTGTTCTCAAACATATTCGTCAATTGAAAATACCTACGGTAAAATTAAATATTGCTCAAACAGTGCCAATTTTTGCGCTTGATCCAGAGCAAGCCAGTATTCTAGAAGCCAATCCACTGACCGAACGGGAAATGGAAGTTTTGGAGTTAATTGTTCAAGGCTTCACCAATCAAGAGATTGCCAATAAACTCTATATCAGCATGGGAAGTGTAAAAGTATATGTGCGGAGTATTTTGAACAAACTTTCTGCCAGTCACCGCACTCAAGCGGCTATCATCGCCTTACGGGCTGGTTTGCTTAATTGAAGTCACTGTTTAGCTCTTTAGTTACAGCACTTTTCTTAATGATAGGACTTACGCTCAGAGTTAGAGAAATCGGGGGGCTGGGCATTGGCAATTTGAAAAATCTTCAATACCATAATGCGCTATGCCCTATTCCTGACCTCAACAACAATAGCTGCGTAAGTCCTGAATTAGTTGAATAAACAACTAAGGTAATAGTGAATCTTGGAAGTCTTGAATTGCCGTTGCTGTCAAGGCATAAACAACCCGCCGCTTACGTTCAACATGAGTACCATCCACAGGAATTCCTTTCTTCCAAGCAGCAATAATTGCTTTCTTGTCTGCTGAGTAAACAGTCTTTTCTCTGCGATATTTTAAAGGCAATTTTTCTGCATCTAAAAGAATGTCACAACTCGGTGGGTTTTCTTTAATTGTGATCCGCAGTGAATTACCAACTATTTGCTCAGGGATAATTCCTGTGGCATTATGTTCTAAAATGGTTTCATCTAATTTCTGTCGCCAGCGTTCTAGTCTCAATAGTGCTGATTGATGCACGGCTTTGAGATGTTCTAGTCGTTGCTTAATAGCTACTACTCCCTTCCCAGTGTAGAATTAGACGTAAAGTAGGCGAGAATTTCATGACTAGATCAGAGCAACTAAGTAAAAGAAGTTTTGAAGAAGAAGAGTGGCAAAAATTATTTTATAAGTATCAACAACAATACATAAGAAGACGGTTAGAAGCAATCAAGTATCTACATGATGGTAAAAGTAGACAAGAAGTGATGGATAAAATCGGCTGTGCAAGACAGACCTTAATCACTTGGATTGATAAGTATTGTCAAGGGGGACTAAAGGCACTAGTCACACCAATAAAGTCTAAAAGAATACAGAGATTGAGTAGTGAACAAAAGGAAGAGATCAAAAGAATGCTCTTGGAGAAGAAACCAACCGACTATGGAATAGACCGACAGATATGGACAGGGAAGATAATAAATCGAAAGTTGTACAGCAAAAGAT
>NZ_VILD01000013.1:8983-15318 GCF_009712085.1 Anabaena sp. UHCC 0253 | reverse complement strand
TTTCTTGAGTGGGAAGGGAGTAATTTCTGCATCTAGTTGCAATGCCAATTCGGCTTGGATATCAACAGCTTCTGATTGTACTTCCTGCGTTTCCCAAATAGCGGTGATGATAGCTGCTTCTTCTTCAGGAGTCTGACAATTGGTTAACTGTTCCCAGAGATGAGCAGCAGTTTGGGATAGTCCTGCTAAGGATTGTTGAGCGAGTGATAAAACCATGATTACCACCTGCCGCAAGTTTGATAGTAGTTATGTTCAGCTTCAATTTGGTTTAGAATAGCTATTGTGCCTGAATCTAAATTAGCATCGAGGCATAAAGCGGAAATGACCTTTTGTGTAACTTGATTATTTTGCTCAATTACGGCAGTCAACTTAGGTTTAAGTGTGGTTACACTTTCTGTTAGAGTTACTGTTAGTTGTTGCATTGTTTGGGTTGCATAACGCCATCAATTTGAGCGCGGTAGCGCATCTAAACTCCATCCATCTTGAAAACTTGAGTTTGCGCCATAGAAAAACTATAGGTTTCAACTTGAACGGGGTTTATCTATGTTTTTATCCCACTTTTTTAAGTTAATTTTGTGTCCTCTGTTCGTTATTTTGTCAATATCAAAAGTTAAACCTGTCAATAGATATGAAACTCATCAAAAAATCTGAAAAGCTCGTCCAAGAAACAAAAATAACCAAGGAAACGAAAAAGGAAACTAAAGAACCAAATTTGCAAGTTGATTTTGCAAATAATCCTGACTTTGTAAATAATATAGAAGAACTAACAGGTGTAGAACAGCCAAAACTAGGGATAGAGTATCAAGAACCTAATTATGTTCCTTTACGATATAATCCCATAGTTCACTCTGTTGGCAAGACGGGATGGCAGGTTTCTGATATTTGGAAAGATATTAGATTGGATAGTTTTTAACTATTACTTAATTCCACTGCTTTTGAATTGGTAAATTTTTACAGAAAGTGTGGTTATTTGGTTATGTCTACTGCTTATTATCCAATCATTCTTTATCCACCGTTAGCAAGACGGGTTACTGGTGATAATCAAGGACAGAAGCATCTAAAAGCTTCGTTTCAAGGATGTGTGGCATTACCAGATGATAAGAGTACAGCCAAGCAAGGTGTGAGTGAAAAGCAGTTTTTTCGGCATTTACTGGCAGCTTTTCCTGGAAATTTGATTTGTCAAGCGGTTGAGTTTGAAATTCCAGGTTATTCTCTCCGCTACTCGGCTGATTTTATCTTTTACCATCATTTATCTGGGTTAGCTCTCGATATTGAAATTGATGAACCTTATACTGGAAATACAGGTAAACCTCACCACTGTATTGATGTTGATGATGATAAAATTCGTAACCGTTTTTTCTTGGAACGGAATTGGGGTGTAATCAGGTTTGCAGAAATTCAGGTGGTGCGTCATCCTTGGAATTGTTGTAAGGTAATCGCTCAAACAATTGCTAAGTTGACAGGAGATAATAGTGTGTTTATGCTGCTGCAAAGATTGGCTGATGTACCTTTACAAAAATGTTGGACAAGGCGTGAAGCTAGGCTGATGGCTAAGAACAATTATCGTCAGTCTTATCTGCCAAAAATGGTAAAATAAAGCGATATATTATTGTTCCGGTACAGCAACGTTTAGAATTACTCAATGATATTCTCTAATAGCGATCGCTTATTGAGAAAAGAAAGGATGAGCGATCTTGTCGTTGTTGATATAAGTGCTGTCTTGCTAAGTACAAGGCATAGATTTTTTGCTACCATAGATTGAAGCACTACTTCAGTAAATTTATTGTTTAGCTTTGTAATGTACAGCATTCTTAAAGATTTGATGTAGAGATACACACATACACAATAAAATGGGAAGATTGGAACAGAAAGATTATAAATGAATTTTAAAAGTGGAAAATTTGTGAGCAATAGTGATCAATCTGAATTTCGCCAAGAAATCAAACTGACGAATATTGAACAGCTTTACCAGATAAAGGATGAGAGCGGACAACCTATCGCTTATGAGGAAGCTAATGGCCGGCAATTATTTAATCATTACCGCCACAACCTCACTAATTATGATCAGGTTCTTGATGATATCCGTGCTGAACAAGGCTACCTAACGGGGAGGCAAGAAAAAAAAGCATCTGTAGCTGCTGCTGAACAAGTTCTCGAAAAATACCGCGATGAACACGTTAAAGTGATCAACGATAGTCAGAAGAAGGGAAATTTACTTAAGACTATCATGCAAAAAGCTGGGGTTAGCACCGCTTCTGCTGTTGTGACTTTCCTTGATTCATGCTCAGACAAAATTAGGGAAATCAGTAAACTTGAGAACAGTCAACAGACATTACAGATATGGAACGATACTTACCGAGTCCAACGAGAACTGGTCAAAAAACTGCTGATTAAAGATGGGGTCTCCGCAGACACGATTAATAAGGTTAATAAGATTTACAGTACACGATCAGTTAATAAGGCATTGGAATTAGGTTCAAGCCTTTTCAATGTGGAAAAGTCTGAGATTCTCACTTTAATCAAGTCTGCTGTTCGGTATACAAAACTTTGACCAGGGACAATATTATGAAAATGCAGGAGATAAAACAGGAAGTTTTTAACCTGACCGACACAAGCAACACTCAACAACTCAAAAAAGAGCATCCTGATCTAACAAAAGGTCGAGACTTACGCTACAAAGAACAATGGGCAAAAATTCTTGAAAAAGTCAAGATGTTGAGGGAAAAAGGTCAAGATATGTCTCTCAGCGATCTTGAAGAATCAGAGGAAATGCTAAGAGCTTCTTTGTTTGAGGTTGGCCATATTGCAGGTTTTAGCAATGACCAAATTGAGATTGATTGGCAACGTATCAAGCTTACAGCCCAATTTGGAGACGTGCATATAGAGGAGTTGTAACAATGCTTCCTATCACTAAGTTAGAATCCCTCCCAAAAATCAGCGGCATATATAAAGTTTTAGATGCTAATAAGAATGTAATTTATGTAGGACAAGCAAAAAATATTCATAGTCGGTGGAATAATGGACATCATAAACTTAGCGAAATTATTGCAGAGTATGGCATAGAAGCTTATATTGACTGGGCGGAAATTCCAGAATGGTTATTGAACCGTGCTGAAAATGCAGCTATATCTTTCTATAAACCTAAGCTGAACTCAAAAACTCCTCCTGTAGTTTAGTAAATAAACAACTATTTAGACTCTTAACAATTCAAAAAATTGGTATAGGCATCATGATTAATTTGGTTATAGATACTTGTGTGTGGCTAAACCTAGCTGCAAATCCAGATTTATATGAAACGATAGAAGCAATTAAAGAAATCTTTGATTCTCAAAAATTTCAACTTATTTTACCAAGCGTTTTAATAACTGAGTTTGAACGAAATAGAGTTCACTTAAAATTAAATTTTGAAAAAGAAATTAAGAAGTATCTTAAGCAATTAAAAGATTTACAAAAATTGCTGCCTTCTAAAGAGAGAGAACTTAGTAAATTCATAGATGAAACACAACAATTATTAGCAAATGGTGGTGATGGAATAAGAACAAACTTAGAATTAATAGATTTACTGTTCAAAAATGCAAAAGTTTTTGAAGTTACTGATGCGATGATGGTTGAAGCTAGTCACAGAACCATCAATCATATTGCACCTGCTACCTCTCCAAAAAGAAGTTCAACAGGGGATTGCTTAATTTGGCTAACTGTTTTAGAAATACTGAAAGAAGGTGAAATTTGGTTTTGTACACATAACAAAAGTGATTTCTCTGTAAAAGGAAAAGGTAGGGAAGATATTCCTGATACAGATTTAGATAATGAAGCATTTGCCATAAATAAAAACGGTTTTAACTACTTTATTGAACCAAATAAATTAATAGAAAAAGCACAAAAAAGATTGGAAATTCAGGCGAAAAGATCATTGCCATCCTATAAACCAGTCTATCAAATTGACAATCCTATAGATTATTTATTTAAGGACTCAGTTTATAATTGTCCTAGTTGCGGCTCATCTAATACTTCTTGGCACATCAGAACTGTACCCCACCAAGGATGGATGAAATTTGTTCAATGTCATGATTGCAAAGCTTCCAATCTTGTGGGAATGGTTGAGGCAGAGAATGATTAGCTGTTCAAATTTTGAATAAGTTTTATCTACCCTCGCTCCTTGACTGAGAGATAAAGAAAATATTATTTATCGCTATTTATTGTTTACTGCAAATTCTCAAGTTCTGCCAACATACCATAAGATTTAAATATTTTTTCACTTTCTTTTAGTCCCACTGGTTTTTTCATATTAATGAAAATATCGCTATCGGTATAATCCCTATTTCCATCTAATAATTTACGTCTATCACTCAACCACTTAACTGATATTTTCCATATATCAATTCCAGGGTTTATCTTGACAGCTTGCCAAATTAGCCATAAACCGATAAGACTGGTTACAGCTAAACTCAAAAAAATACTTTCTGAAGATAAACTGATATTCATATTTGATTTAGCAGTAAATTACTGAATTGTACTAAATTACTTAATCACAGTAGGTTTTGATAAATAAAACTAACCTCAATAAATCAATATTATAAAGCATTACTGTGAGGTTTTATTGCTTAAACCTATCCAGAAAAATTGCTGTTGTAATTGCTCAATAAATATTCAGTTATAGACTCAGATATCTGTTTTTCTTGCTCTAAGGAGAAATTCATCTTTTCAGTAATTTCATTAAGCCAAGCAAAATTTCTCATCATAAAAGCGGCTCTATCATATACATCAATACTAATATGATTGCTAATTATATTAATACCACAAACACATGACATGAGTAATTTCAAGCTATGTGAACTAGGATGATGTCTGAGGAAGAAAAACCAATATCTAACCATAGGTTCTAGTGCTTGTAAATAATGCCTAACCTCTATAATCTCGTATAGTGATCTAGAATCTGAATCGTACCCAGAAATACAAAATTCTACGCTACCCTGACACTTTCGAGCTACAGCAGAGTTAGCAAGGATTCGAGCAAAAAAGTTAGTTGGGACTGAAAAGTCTTGAGACTCAATTTCATTACGAGAAATTACGCAAATAAGAGGATTGAGATTCTCACCCAACAGATTGTTTAATTTCCAGTACCAATCTATCTGATCATTAAAGTCTTTCTCTTCACCTACTAATGATATCAAAGAGGATTTTGCTTCTAACGTGAGCTTTTGTGATTGGGGTATTGGCATTCTCCAACCATTACCATACTCTTCAGTATCATTAATATCAAAATGCCTCCAAAAAACTCTTCACTCTCTGGATTCACAAGGATTATAACTACGGGAACTGGATGATTTAACAAGTAATTTAAATGCTTATTTTCTCCCTGATACCAATATTCACCATATTTTGATTTTTTAAAGTAACTGCTTCCACACTTAATCTGAACTGCAAATGTACGTCCAGTAACTTGATTTTTATCGTTAACGATATCTACATATCCATCAATACCAAAATCTTGCTCTTGGTGTACACGACGGAAGATCCATTGAAAGTGCTGAGAAAATAATCGACTAACAAGGATCACACCCAGTTCACCTTTTTGAGCAGAGTTAGAATACTTTGGAAAACCTGTCATATATTACACTAAGCCATTCAGAGAAAGATAAGGAGTCTCAGCATTTTAGTCTTAATATCAAGGCATATCACGTAAAAAAAGTATAAATTTACGTATTGTATGCTTTTATTGATTATACCCAATCAAAAGTTTTACTAACCGCCTTCTTCCACAACCGATAACAACCTTCCCTCTCCACAGCATCCATCTTCGCTTCCCAAGTCTGATCTAAAAGCCAATTCTCAGACAACTCCTCCAAACTACCCCAGAAACCAGTCGCTAACCCAGCAGCATAAGCTGCCCCTAAAGCAGTAGTTTCTGATACCTGTGGACGAATCACTGGCACACCTAACACATCGCTTTGAAACTGCATCAGCAAGTTGTTGTACACCATCCCACCATCTACCTTCAAAGCCGTTAAATTTACCTGCGCGTCTTCTCTCATCGCATCTAAAACTTCACGAGTCTGCCATGCTGTAGCTTCTAACACTGCACGGGCAATATGACCTTTATTGGTGTAGCTAGTCATCCCCACAATTACACCCCTAGCATCATTGCGCCAATAGGGAGCAAATAACCCAGAAAAGGCAGGGACAAAATAAACACCACCATTATCTGTAACTGTACTGGCTAATGCTTCTACGTCTGCACTGCTTTGAATTAATCCCAAATTGTCACGCAACCATTGAACCAAAGCACCAGCGATCGCTATACTCCCCTCCAAAGCATAAACCGCCGGAGTATCACC
>NZ_VILD01000013.1:5457-8898 GCF_009712085.1 Anabaena sp. UHCC 0253 | reverse complement strand
CAGCAGCATGAAGCAACCTGTACCATAGGTATTTTGGCTTCACCTACCTGAAAACAAGTTTGTCCAATTAATGCGGCTTGTTGATCACCTAAGTCAGCCGCAATGGGAACTCCTGCCAAAATACCCGTAGCCTTGCCATAAATAGCCGATGAAGGGCGAATTTCTGGCAACATTTGCCAGGGAATACCCATAATTTCTAAAATTTCCGGTTCCCAGTCCAGAGAATTCAAATTCATCAGCAAAGTTCGACTGGCATTGGTAACATCAGTAATATGCAAACCGCCTTCTGTACCACCTGTTAAATGCCAAATCAAAAAGGTGTCAATTGTGCCAAAAAGAGCATTACCATTTTCGGCTGCGGCTTTTAATCCTGGTATGTTTTCCAGTAACAACTTAATTTTGGGGGCGCTGAAATAGGTAGCCAGTGGTAAACCTGTTGTGGCGCGAAAACGGTCTATCCCACCATCTGCGGCAAGTTGATTACAGATGTAGTCAGTTCTGGTATCTTGCCAGACAATGGCGTTATAGTAAGGTTCGCCTGTTTGCTTATCCCAAACTACTACTGTTTCCCGCTGATTCGTAATGCCAATTGCTGTTATCTCAGCAACAGTAATATTACTCTGCTCCAAGGCATCTTTAATTACAGTTTGAGTAGATGACCAGATTTCCTTGGGGTCGTGTTCTACCCAACCTGGTTGGGGGTAAATCTGCTGATGTTCTTTTTGGGCATAGCTGACAATTTTACCCTGCTTGTCAAAGATGATGAAGCGGGTGCTGGTAGTTCCTTGGTCAATTGCAGCGACGTATTTAGTCATGGGTTTATGTTGCTTGGCTATGCACTGATAAATAATATCAAAGTTCCCAATCTTGAAGTTGTGGAATTTGGCTATGCTTGGGTTGCATTTTACTATCAGTTAACAGCTTATTCCAACCCACTTGACCAGGAGAAACTCGTTTGGCCTGTGGTAGTTCAGCCAATATCTCAGATACCAAGTCCTCATTCTCATTATCTTTAACCGCGATGATCACTGTATCAAGTGAGCGTAAAAATTCTAAAGGTATTTGAGAGCGATTTCCTGGGGCAGTTTGCAAAATATTATCAACACTGGACAAAGTGCGATTGTCTGCGGTAGTGTGCAAAGTGCTATCACGGAGCGTGTACCTTGCACTCAGCACTCCGTAGGAATCGCCTCTGGTACTACTCGAAGCGCAATCGGCACTACTTTCAGAGCGATCGCTCGGCGCTGCTGCAAATATTTCGTTTGTGGCATTGTACTCTCTCTCCATGCCCATACTCCAATACAATGTCGGTTGCCGCTTTCTTTTGTCAACAGTTGATTCTAAGGCAATAACAGAAAGAACTTCGATGGGGTCACTGAGTAACACTGCTCTTGTGACTGTGGTATCCGTAGCAATCCAAAAACCACCGTTTTTCGTAGGTTCAGAGTTGAGAGGAATAGCAGTGAAGTCACCTGTTGGTTCTAGCTGCTTGGCTTGAGTGGGAATATCATCAAGTGTGCGTTCTACAAATACTGGTTGACCTGTTTTACTGGGATATAGCCAACCTTTTTGATACAGTTCTGTGAGCAGAGAATTGGGTAAATTGTACTGCTGGTGTAAATTTAGCCGTATTTGTTCCCAGTTTGCGGGTTCTGGTGTAGGTAAAGAATTTGGTTGCCTGATAGGTGGTGTTGAATGGTCAACTGTTTGTGCTGTTAGTCGTTGGATACGCTCATCATCTTGTTTTGCTCCCACTGTTGATGTTGAATGGTCAACAGTTTGTTGGATTTGAAGATGTTTGTCATTGTGTTTTTGAGCAACTGTTGGTTTTGAATTTTCAACAGGTTGCCCGATTTCAATGTGTTTCTTATCCAGTGGTGAAGAAACTTTTATTGTGCTATTTTCAACATTTGCCTCAATTTGAATGCGTTGCTCGTCCTGGTTTGGTTGATTGGATGTAACATTTTCAATATTTCGCTCTGTCAGTTTTTGGATGAGTTGATCATCCCGCTTAGGAATATAGCTGACACCTATATGTTTTTGTAAACCGGGAAAAGTATATGCTTTACCAAGATGCATCCCACTGAAAGCCACGCCATCAAGTTGGTAACTAATGCCTTTGACTTTGCCTGTGCGAGTGTAACCAACGCAGACATTAATACCTTGTTGTTGCGATCGCTTGATAAACTCTGGCATAGTTAGGTGGTCATGGGTTGCTGCATCGAGCGATGGCAACGCCCGCCGTAGGCATCGCTGAAGTCTCACCCTAACACTTTCCTCTCCAGTTCTAGCAAGTTGTCTGCGTTCACCAGTAGTAGGACTGCTGTTTTCCTTTCTCTTACTTGATTCTACTGTTTGCAAATTGTATTCTTTTTCTAACTTGCGAATCACTGCTTCACTTCTGGGATAGTCCCAGCTATCGGAAACTGTAGTTCCATCTAAACGAATGCGATTGGCAACAATATGTGCATGATCATGAGTCCGGTCAGTGTGTCGCACTACGATATATTGGTTCATAGTAAAACCCATTGCTTGCAGATATTTCTGGGCGATTTCATGCCAAGTGTCATCATCTAAACTCTCATTGTGGGGCAAGCTGAGAGAAGCATGATAAACATTTCTAGTAACTTTTGGGTTAATGCGTGTAGAAAATTGCAACTCAGCAGCTAATGAACGTGGGGTTGTTTCGTCCATGTTGCCACCAATTTGTCTTGCTCCTTCCTTGCCAAAAAGGTATTTGAGCAATTTGATAAAACTTTTACCTTTAACCTGTTTACCAATCAATTTTCCTCGTTTTGTAAATCGGTAATTAAATCAACTTCCGTAATTTCTCACCGCACCTGTTTTACCAAATCAATCTTCCTCGTCTTGTAAATCAGTGATTAAATCAACTTCCGTAATTTCTCGCCGCACCTGTTTTACCAAATCAATCTTCCTCGTCTTGTAAATCAGTGATTAAATCAACTTCTGTAATCTCTCGCCGCACTTGTTTTACCAAATCTCTTACCTGTTCCAACAATCCTCTATCAACAACCACTGGCTCACCCATGAGTACCGATGTATTAATGGCTTTAGCTATTTGGTTGAGGTTATTGCCTATTTTCCCCAACTCCCAGTAAGTTTGACCTGCCACTTTGGTGACACGCCTGGGCAATCTATTTTTGATAGTCTTAGCACGGAATAACTCTGCCATCGTTAAGCTATTTTCTGCTGCCATTTGTCGCACCTGTTCTTTCTCTTGCGGTGTGAGGCAGATATGAAATCTAATTGTGCGCTCTTTTTGAGGCATGGCTTAATTCATTGCAAAGATTATGTTTTATTTCCAGTTTGAAATATTTAAGTAAATTAGTCATTAACCAAATGGCTATTTTCGATTTGAATTTCACATCCAGCATTGAAAGTGAATACAAGTCCTATGAGTTTTTGATTTTTTTTCGTATA
>NZ_VILD01000013.1:0-5432 GCF_009712085.1 Anabaena sp. UHCC 0253 | reverse complement strand
TATTGAGAGTGAAAGCAAGTCCTGTGAGTTTTGATTTTTTTTCGTATCATCTTCCCCTCCGTCACGGTGGTTAACCTACTTAGGTAGGGGAACCGTGAAAGGAGGGCAAGTCTGTCGCTGCTTCCCTGAAAAGTACAAAATTTTTGCATCCTAGAGATGCACATTGCGACATGGCTTGCTATGCTCCAAACGTTTTTTTAGTCCGCTCAAATCAAAAACATGAGTGGAGTTTCAGTGGAGTACCAATGGAGTAGGACTGGAGTTTTACTGCCAAAATTATTATCAACAAGCTTTTTTATTGACAGTTTCTAACTATACAAACAGCATACAATGGCGGTTGAGTGGAGTTTTACGGGAGTTTTAGTGACGGTTGAGTGTAATTCCAGTGGAGTTCTACTGGAGTACCAGTGGCGTTGCATTGCCATACTTTTAGAACTGGATCAAATTAACAGAAAAGCCAAGAATTGAGCAACGATTGTGAAAAAAATAACCAACTGGCTAAAATTTGCAGCAAAAAAATAGTCAATAGAGTGATGTTCACGAGCAATCTTTGGATTTAAGTTAAAAGCAGCTTTTACGTATAACCACAGCTAAAGTCAATGTCAAATCTGATAGTCAGTTTTGACCCTGGTGCTTCCTTGACCAAGATTGTTTACGAACTAGCAACTGAAGGCCAACCATGTTTAATGACAATGGAACCAGAAATGCTGAAGTTGCCCCAAAGTTCGATTGACGCTTATATGTCAAGTCGCAAGGGTCTAGAATCTCCTAAACCAGTAGATGAAGCTTGGGTATCTTGTGCCGTAGATGGTGATACACAATGTACGGTAGTTGGATTCCTAGCACGCCAGTTTTCAGCATCCGCGAGACTAGATAAACTCAAGTACGAAACCTCGATTCACAAAGCTTTAGCTGCTATTGGTGCGATCGCCTGCGGCAGTGTGCAAAGCAAAATCACTTCCAGCACGGTGCAAAGTGCGATAGGGAAGCGCGACCTAGCGATCGCCTCCGGCAGCGAGCGGAGCGCAATCGCTCAACACAATAAATTGCCCAACAGATTCTCGTTATCACTGACTTCACTACTACCCTATGGCGAATATCAAAATCGTCAAGCCTTTGAAGAACAGTTGCGGGTGGCACTCAAAGATTTTAAATTTCGGGGTCAAAGGTTGCGGGTAAAACTGGAACGATTCGAGTGTCTGCCTGAAGGTGCGGGATTAGCCATGATTCGCCAACGCCAGAATGGGAAAGAATGGTTCAACTCCCAAACCATTGCCGTGCTGATGTTTGGGCATCGCAATACCAGTCTGCTCTTATTTGAACGAGGGAAGATGACAGCGGGTTATACCAATGGGTTGGGTTTTCACCAAATGGTAAAGCGGGTAATTGAACGCACCTCTGGACAGGATGCCACCACTTTGACTGCTGCTATCTATGCAGCCGGTTCAGATATTACAGCAGATAACCAAGCGATTCGCGCTTTGGTTAAAAGTAGAGACGCAAAAAACATTGATTATGAGTTGCAGATGATTGTTAATGCCATTGCGACTGCTAAATCTGAGTATTGGTCTAGGCTTTACGATTGGCTGGAATCAACTTTACCTGCGGTGAACGAAGTGATTTTGAGTGGTGGTGCAGCTTTGTACTTAGAGCAAGAATTACAAGAATGTTTTCAAGAAATTCCCACTTATTGGGGTACGGATTTACAGCAGCAGGTACAAGCAGCTTTTAAAAATGCCAGTAATGATTATTACCATAGTTTCCGAGAACAAGAAGCTTTGTCCTTTAGGTTAATTGATGCTTTTGGCTTGTTTATGCGATTTAGAGCGCAAATGGAGAAAGTGGCATAAATATGACTAATAATAAATTACCTAAAAATCATGACCCTAATAGACAAAACAACAGACAAAAGGAAGATTTTAGCTTTCGATATCGTCCTCTGGCAAATACTGTAGATGGGAAACTAATTGCATATTTACAACAGGGAAATAAAGCACAAACTGGTAAAGAAATGGTATTACAAGCAATTAGAATATGCTGGTTGCCATTAGCATACAAAACCCTAGTAAATACAGGTGTAGGTATTAGTGATCAAGAAGTGCATCGGATAGGGTTGATTTGTTGTCATGCCCTAGAGCAACATTTAGCTTATTTGCGAATGGAATTAGGATTACCACAGAAATCAAGTGATGTTGTAGCTGTACCTATAAGTACGATGACTAATCCTCAGACACTGGCTACTATGTTTGGTTCAAATGCTGGTAATTTCAGTAGTAATGATAATAGTAGTAGCCAAGACCAAGGGAATAGTAATCAGGCAAAAAATCAAAGTAATTCTGATTCTTTTATTCCTGGGAAAGGGTCTTTTTATGATGACGATAATGATATGTTCACAGATATTTAAGCATCTATAGGAATCTATTTTATTTCTGAACGGTTTTTCAGATAAAATCCTGTTTGGATAAAGATTTCAATCTCAGTATATTTTCAAAATTCAACCCAGATTCCTATATAAATGCACAGTTAGTTAAATCACAAAGGAGAGAATAAGATGGCTACAATTCACTTCATTGATGGTGAAAAAGGTGGTGTTGGTAAGTCTTTATTTGCACGAGTAATGGTGCAATATTGCATTGATAATAAATTACTTTATGAATTGGTGGAAGCTGATCAAAGTAATCCAGATGTAGGTGCATTTTACCCTGACAATCATAAAACAGCAGTTTTTAGTGAATCAGAACGCAAAGCTTATGAAGCTGATGAAATCTTTGATTTAGCACTGGAAAATTCTGTGATTGTCAATTTACCTGCTCAAGTATACCCAACAGTAACCGATTGGATTGAGCGTAATCAAATTTTAGAAATTAGTGGTAAAAGCAAGGTCAAGATACATAAATGGTTTGTTTGTAGTGGAGGATATGACAGTCTAGAATTATTTATACAGTCTTTAGAAAGATTTGAAAAGAAAATTAAACATATCTTTGTCCGTAATTTTGGTTTATGTGATGATTGGAAACACATAGATGAAAATCAGGAGTTACAGGACTTAATCAAGACTTACAAAGTCCCAGTAATTGATTTTCCTAAGTTTAGCTACCGAGAAAGGAATATCCTTGATGCCAAACGAATAAATTTTTCTGAAGCTAAAAATTATGGTGAATTAGGAATATTAGGTAAACAGAGATTGCATAGGTTTCTCAAACAAGCTTTTGAAGAAATTGAAAAAGCTAAAATTTGGAATCCACCAGCAGCTTCAATTACTCCCCCATCTGAAAAAGTTGATAGTGCTAGTAGTAATGGGAAAGTCGCTACCAAGAAGTAATGTAGGTTTTGCTAAAAAAGATGAAAATTTAGGTTTGTGTAGCCTTTGTTAATAGTTCAATGCTTGCTTAAAATCTTTGATTGCTGAAAGTTAAATTACAGCACTTTTGGAGTAAATGAGGTACACCAATTTTAGAAAGTAGTTTTAAAACTTAGTTACTGTACTTCATAAACCTCGAATCTGCTGTATCAGGAATTAATCTACATGAAACCCAATAAAGATATGACTCATTATCAGACTGAAGAACTCGATTTAGATGATGATTTTTTAGATTCAGTCGCTGCTAGAGGTAGAGGGTTAAGTCGAATTCCTTACCCTACTTTACTAGATTTAGCAATTCGTGGTAAGGATGATGCTTTTAAAGCGAGGGTTTGGGAAATCGTTGTTCAAACCGGACTAGACCCTGATGACCCGGCATTTCTAATGATGATTGCTACTGGCAGATTACAAGTGTTGTTGGAAGACAGTCCTCAAGAAATGGAGACAATGTTTGACCAGTGGCAAACCCAACTTTATGACCATCTGCAAAGCTATGAAAAAGCAGCAGTCAAGGGTCAACAGAAAGCGATCGCTCATGCAGTCACGACATTAATTAAGCATACAGAATTTGAGCGTGCCATTCATTCAGTTCCTTCATTAATTGTTGCTGGAATACTCTTATTGATTACCGCAACAGTGGGTGGACTTCTGGGTATAGGTGCAATGCTTTGGTATCAATCTAGCAATTTAGATCCAACTGGTTCACGCCAATTGACTAAAGAAGAAGCTAATGCTTTGGCATGGACAACCACGAATGAAGGTAAATTTGCTCGCAATTTTATGGAATGGAATCGAGATTTATTGAGTCGAGATAGTATCGGTAAACTTGCCTGTACTAAAGAAGTAAAACGCTTGGGAGTGACATTAGAAATAGGACAAAGTAACAGAAAAGCTGTATCAGGTTTTTGTACTCTTTGGGTGCAACCTCCTAATCAACGAAAGTTTGTTTCTCAGTAAGTATTCATCCGTCAGAAATCTTGTTTTTCAGCTTATTTAAGTAAGGCGGCTCGAAAAAACCAAGCAAGTACAAAAATGTAAAATCGCTGAAAATCTCTTCCCTCTTGCATGAGTGCCTCTTGCCTTGCCATAACGACAATTTTCAACGCCAACCTACTTAATATTAGTTGCTCAATTGTGAAATAGGAGTAAATCAATGTTGAAGACAAAAGTTAACTGTTTTTGGTTAATGATAACAGGAATAATTCTAGCAGCTTGTACTCCTGATACTGTAGAGACAAATAGCAAAAGTGAAAGCAATATTGTCAAAGCACAAGCTCCCTCTATACCTGAATATTCACCATTGTATGATGTTAAAGTAAATATTTGTGGTAATATCATTGCCCCAATTAAAGATGGTAAACGCTGCATCAAGCATAATCTACGTTTGTGGGGTCCAGTAGAAGAAGCTAAATTGGTTCAGACTGGTATTCCTCTGGGATCAATGTCTGCTGTAGATGGCATCACCGTGCCAAAACGGGAAAATTGTACGCTAAGGCTGAAACGATTGCAGGACAACGGTTTCAGAACCAAAATAAATTGATTAGCTAATACTTGTATAATAAGCAACCGGAAGATAGCTTACCCTCATTCTCTTGGTACAGAGTAGTATGTATTCCCTGCCCCATAAATTTAACCCCAGTTAAAAGTATTGATGATGACTGTCAAATCTGAATTAATTACCAAAATTATTCGCAAAAATTGGGCAGACTATTAAACGCCTTGTGTGCTACTTCCTCAGCTCGTTGTGGCGTTACTTTCTGATACCGTAAAGTTGTCTGAATGCTCTCATGTCCCATCAATGCCCTAAGTTCCTCAATCCCCATTAGCCCCACCCGTTCTGTAGCAAAAGTGTGCCGTAAATCATGAAGTCTCACCCCCTGAAGTTCCGTAACATTCCCAATCAAACTTGTCCAGGATTTATGAGCCATCCGGTACGATAGACGAGAGACAATCAAAGTTTTTGGCTGTTGGGCAGTAAACAGGGCAGGATGGTTGAGATGTCTATAATACTTTAAGTAGTGATTTAGACTCTTTTGCGCCGCTTCACTGTAAAAACACCACCGTTGCTTAT
>NZ_VILD01000012.1:110031-134318 GCF_009712085.1 Anabaena sp. UHCC 0253 | reverse complement strand
ATTTAGGAAGGAGTTGTAGTAAATATTATCTAATTATTTGATGAGAGTTTATTAGACCAAAAAAGATGTAGATAGTGATCGATAAAATTAGTAAATAGAAATTTTTAGCAAAGAGTGAAAATATTTTTTGCTGTAATTGTCATGTTTATTTAAGCCGAAATGACTATTTTAATTGAGAGAGAGAATCTATTTTAAAACCTAGCGAAATTAATTTCGGTAATATTCTCTATTTTTTGGTAGATAAAGTTAAACTCAACCAGAAAAATTAGGTAAATAAAATTTTCCTGGCTGGGATTTTTCAAAAATATCAATAATCTGAGTTACATCTGCGGAATGTGGGTTTAATTCAGGTACTCTTAACCAAATAAAAGAGGTTTCTTTACATGGTGATTTTCTCAAAGATGTATTTCAAGACGTTTTAGGTTATTCTTCCATTATTGCAGGTGGTGGGAAAGTTTGGGAAATTCATGCAGAACAAACTATTGCTGACGGTGGGGGTACTGCTGATGCTGCTTTGGGATTTTTCACCGCAACGGAAAATAATAAAGGTAAGGTAAAATTACAGGGTAAAGTTGTTGCACCAATTGAATTAAAAGGGACAAAAGATGATTTAGATAGACCCGCACCAGGGAGAAAAGAATCCGCAGTTGATCAGGGTTGGCGCTATGCTAATTATACTCCTGATTGTCATTGGATTATTATTTCTAATTATCGAGAGTTGCGATTATATCATACTAATAAGACTCCGGCTTATTATGAAAAGTTTTTATTAGTTGATTTGGCAAATTTAGAGGATTTTAAAAGATTTTATTTTCTGCTTTGTCGGAAAAGCTTTTTACCAGTTAAAGATATATCTACAATTGATAGGTTATTAGCGACTTCTGAGGAAGCACAAGAGGACATTACTAAAGAACTTTATAAAGAATATAAACAAATAAGATTAAATATCGTTAAACATTTTCGTTTTTTTGCTTCATTAGATATTCCTAATCGTGATCAAGTATTAATTGAGAAAGCACAAAAGACTTTAGACAGAATTTTATTTATTGCTTTTTGTGAAAGTAGAAGACTATTACCAGAAAAGACAATTACTAAAGCCCATGATAGTAAAGACGCTTATAATCCTCGACCAATTTGGGAAAATTATAAAGCTGTTTTTCGTTGGGTTGACCAAGGTAATGAAGATCCACCAATTCCGGGTTACAATGGTGGTTTATTTAAACATGATCCAATTCTAGATGAACAATTAAATATTCCAGATCCTTTATGTAATCAACTTAAACAACTGACGCGCTTTGATTTTGATTCGGAAGTTTCTGTAGATATTTTAGGGCGAATTTTTGAACAGTCAATTACAGATTTAGAAGAATTAAAAGCGGATGTTGCTAAACAGGAATTTGATAAGAAACAAGGTAAACGGAAAAAGTTAGGAGTATTTTACACTCCTGCTTATATTACTCAATATATTGTTGAAGTTGCAATTGGTGGATATTTGCAAAAACGCGAAGATGAATTAAGAGAAAAGTTTAAATTAGAGGAATTTGTAAATACAGCACAACACCAAAAAAAAGAAATTCAATTTTGGGAAAGTTACCGAGATGAAGTATTAGTAAAAACGCGAGTTGTTGATCCTGCTTGTGGTTCTGGTGCGTTTTTAATTGCGGCTTTTGATTATTTTGCAAGTCAGTATCAACGAGTTAATGATAATTTGCAATTTCTGAAACATCAAACTACAGTAAAGATTGAATTAGATAAAACTATTCTCAGTAATAATTTATTTGGTGTGGATTTATCTCCTGAGTCGGTAGAAATTACTAAGTTATCTTTGTGGTTAAAAACTGCAACTCAGGGAAAAGCTTTAACTTATTTGGATGATAATATTAAAATTGGTAATTCTATAGTTGCTGATTTAGAATTTACAGATTTACCTTTTATTTGGGAAAGTGAATTTTCTCAAGTTTTTGCTGAGGGTGGTTTTGATGTGGTAATTGGAAATCCTCCTTATATTCGTCAGGAGTTGTTATCACCATTTAAGCCTTATTTACAGAAAAGTTATCAAACTTATGATGGAGTTGCAGATATTTATATTTATTTCTATGAGAAGGGTTTAAATCTTCTCAAACCGGCAGGAACTCTTTCTTATATTGTGACTAATAAATGGTTGCGTTCTGGTTATGGTGAACCTTTGCGTCGGTTCTTTTCTCAAGAAAGTGTGTTTGAACAAATTATTGATTTTGGACACGCACCAATTTTTGAAGACGCTGATACTTTTCCCTGTATTATCGCAGCGAGGAAATCTGAAGTTTTCAATACAGAGAATGGGAAAAAATTGGTTTTAGTTTGTTCTGTTCCCCGTGAGGAGTTGAAAAATATTAACCTCTCTCAATATGTGCAGAATCCACAAAACAGTTATACTATTCCTTGGTCGCGTTTTACTGCTAATGCTTGGAGTTTAGAACCTCCTGCGGTTGATGATTTAATGCGGAAAATTCAACGGGTAGGAGTTCCGTTAAAGGAGTTTGCTGGAGTTAAACCTTGTTATGGAATAAAGACAGGTTTTAATGAAGCTTTTATAATAGATGAAGCTACTAAGCATAAGTTAATTCAATCTGACCCAAAATCATCAGAAATTATCAAACCATTATTAAGAGGACAGGATATTAAAAGATGGATTCCTGAATGGGATAAACTTTGGATAATTTTTGGACACAAAGATATAGATATAGAACGATATCCTATTATTAAACAACATTTAGAAATTTATAAAAATAAGTTAGAAGCTAGAGCAGGTAAACAGTTATGGTGGCAATGGCAAGCATCACCAACATTTTATCATCTTTTTGAACAACCTAAACTTATTTATCAGGAAATCCAATTTCATCCAGCTTACAGTTATGATAGTGATGGTTTTTTTACAAATAATAAAGGTTTTATTTTGCCGAAAGGTGATTTATATATTCTCGGAGTTCTCAATTCTCCTCTTATATGGTGGTATAATTGGCGATTTTTATCACACATGAAAGATGATGCTTTAACACCTGTTGGTGAGTTAATGGAAACTCTACCTATTGCACAAACTACAGCAGAAATTCGCGCAGAAGTAGAAGCAATTGTCACGCGGTTAATTGAGATTACCAAAATCAACGGACAAGTTTATAAAGAAGTATTAGATTGGTTGCAAATAGAATACAAAATTGAGAAACTGGGAAATAAACTAGAAGATTTCGCAACTTTGGAATTTGCAGATTTTGTAGAAGAAGTTAGAAAAAGAATGCCAAAATCAAAAACTGCTAAAAAATCTTCAGATCCTTTAAGTATACCAGCTTTTACGGCTTTACGTAAGGCTCATAATGATTATGTTCCAGAAATTCAAAGTCGTAAAAATGAAGTTTTAAGTTTAGAACATCGTCTTTCTGATTTGGTTAATCAAGCTTATCAACTTACACCTGAAGAAATTGATTTAATGTGGAAAACAGCACCTCCAAGAATGCCGATTTCTAGATAATATGTCTGAATCAGGATTTCCAGGATTTTAGGATTTTCAGGATTAAGAAATTAAATAGATGTCTGAATTAGGATATCCAGGATTTTAGGATTTTCAGGATTAAGAAATTAAATAGATGTCTGAATTAGGATATCCAGGATTTTAGGATTTTCAGGATTAAGAGATTAAATATTTATGATAATTCCGAAATTACAGCAGATTCCACTCTTTTGAGATACAAACTTAAATTATTAAACTCTTGTGGTGTGGGCATCGTGACGGGTAGAAGTGTACCTCCTAACACCGGGAAGTGCTGTATGTTATTGTTCTAATTCTGAAAATGATAATAACCTGATTCTGACAATTATTTAAATGATAAAATACTCTAGATCATGATGAAAAAAAATCCTGTAAATCCTTAAATTCTGTAAATTATCTCGACTCCGCGGTAGTTGAGCGGAGTCGAAACTCGATAACCACCTGATTCTGACAATTATTTAAATGTTGGGTTTCCTTACGTCAACCCAACCTACGGAATTTAAAAATTAGGTTTCTCAGGATAGAAAAATAGGTAAAGTTATCGTTTATAATAGTTAGGGAATACTCTTGTTGATTTATCAAAATAGTGGAATTTGGGAAAGTTTCAGGGCTTATTTTGTATAAAATTTGCTGTTTGTAAGGAGATGAAATTATGAGTTTAACTATTTCTGATGAGGTGCTAAATTCTAGCGGAATGACAGGGAGTGAATTATTAGTAGAAATTGCAATTATGCTATTTTTACAAGAAAGGGTTAGTCTGGGTAAGGCTAGTAAAATCGCTGAAATGAATTATGTAGAGTTTCAAGAATTACTTGCAAAACGCAATATTTCTATGCACTATGATGTTGAAGAATTTGAAGAAGATATTAAAACTCTTCAATCTACAGGTTGGCTATGATTGTTGTTAGTAATACTTCGCCAATTAGCAGTTTAGCAAAGATTAATCAATTGTCTTTGCTTGAATATATTTATGGTCAAGTGATCATCCCACAAGCAGTATATAATGAATTAACTGATATTAGAGCAGGAGAAAAAGTTAATAACGCCCTAAAAAATGCAAATTGGATAGAAATAAAAAGTGTTATTAATAAGCAATCAGTCAGAAAATTAGATTTAAATTTAGATCAAGGAGAAGCTGAAGCTATTATATTAGCTGTAGAATTAAATGCCAATCAACTATTAATTGATGAAAGGTTAGGAAGACGAGAAGCAGTAAAATTAGGATTGTCTTTAACAGGCATATTAGGTATGCTTTTAATTGCTAAGAAAAGAGGATTAATCAGTAATGTCAAATCATTAATGGATGATTTAATTTCTCAAACAACTTTTAGAGTTGGTGAGAAACTCTATGATCGTATTTTGAAACAAGCAAATGAATAATGTCTGATAGCGTAGTAATGTAGGTTGGGTTAAGCGACAGCGCAACCCAACAAAGTTCCGAAAATGTTGGGTTTCCTTGCGTCAACCCAACCTATATAAATAGTTTAAATTAAGTCAGTTATAGAAAATTGTCGCTGTTTTTCAAGGTCTTGTAAATGGATTTTTTCTATATATATGGCTTCAACATAATATTTATCTTTTTCTGGTTCAGCTTCTGGATCTATTTTCTCCCATTGTTCCATAAAGTAACGATAGCGTTTTTCTCGGAATACTCTTTCCATACAAGCTAATGCTGCTTGGATAACGTGGGGAGTTCGCAAGATTTCTGTTTTATTTTTTTCATTGAGATGAAATAAATGAGAAACTACTTCTAACTCTTCTGCTAATTCTAAATATCTATTTTGCACACTAGAAATTAAATCAACTTCATCAATTGTAAATTCGGCAATTTGTTGCCATAAAAAGCGATGATGAGAAAGACTAAATTCTAAATTGCGGGTTTCTAAATCATCAATAATTGTTTGTCGCTGTTCAGAAGAATGCAAATAGATGATTAATAATAATGCTTCGGCTCGTTCTAGTAAACTGCGTTCTGTGGTTACTAAAGATAGCTTTGGTGGTTTACTTGTGCGAGAATTTAAGGATTTTATACTACTAGGTTTAATTTGAGTTAAAAGATTTTCAACTCTTAAAGGTATGAGTCGAGTATCTCCTAAACTTAGGATTTCTGCACAGTAGGAAACATAATAATTAAGTGTATCACTATTATCTATATTTTGTAATAATTTAACTATTTGTTGGGTGACTTGTTGAAAGTCGGTGGCTTGTTTTAAGTCTCGATTTTCAATAATTTTATGAATTTGCCAATCTAGCCAAAGTGGTGCATTTATTAATAGTTGTTGATAATCTGCTGAAGTATGACTATGTAGATATTCGTCAGCATCTTTACCATTAGGTAAATTGAGGATTTTTAATTGTACTTCCCCTTTATATGCCAAGGTGGCAATCTCACCAATTGCTCTTTCTGCGGCGTTTATTCCGGCTTTATCTGCATCAAAATTAAGGATTAATTGTTTGGATTCAGTGTAACGTAATAGTAGCCGTACTTGTTCTATGCTTAAAGCTGTACCCAGGGAAGCAACAGCATTATTAATTCCTGCTGTATGGAGAGCGATCGCATCAAAATACCCCTCTACAACTACAGCTTGATCTACTTTAGAAATACCGTCTTTGGCTTCATCTAAAGCGAATAAGGTTTTCCCTTTACTAAACAGTTCTGTTTCTGGAGAATTGAGATATTTAGGCTGTTCATCGGTTAAAGTTCTACCACCAAAAGCAATTACTCTACCTTGAATATCACGAATGGGAATCATTAAGCGATCGCGGAAAACATCATAATATCCTCCCCCTTCTTTTCGGGGTTTAATTAATCCCGCTTGTTCTACCAATTGCACAGGATGATGTTTACTTTCTACTAAATAACGGTAAAGTGTTTCCCATCCAGGTGGTGCATAACCTAACCCAAATTGTTGAATTGTTGATTGTTGAAATTGACGACTTTGTTCTAAATATTCTAGGGCTTTTTGTCCTTGAGATTGTCTTAAGGTGTGTTGATAAAATTGAGCAGCGGAAGCTAAAACAGTATATAATTGTTCACGTAGAGATATCTGTCGTTGAAATTCTTGCCTTTGTTCAGGTTCTAAAGTTTTAACAGGAACTTGATAACGTTTTGCTAAATCTAGTACCACATCAGCAAATTGGCGTTTTCCCAAATCCATCACAAACTTAATTGCATTCCCCGCTGCTAAACAGCCAAAGCAATAATACATTTGCTTATTAGGACTGACGGTAAAACTGGGGCTTTTCTCATCATGAAAAGGACATAAACCCACAAAATCTTTTCCCCGTTTCCGCAAGACCACATACTCCGAAACCACATCAACAATATCAGCCCGGAGTTTAACTTCTTCAATAGTGTCTGGATGTAAGCGGGGAATTTGCATTAGAGATTAATACTTATAATTGTTTTAACCAGGTTTCTAAATCAGCTACTTCTGAAAAATCTAATAATGCTTCTCCTAATAAATCCAATTGTTCTAAAGATAATCCTTGAATTTGTACAACTAAAGATGAAGAAAGTTCTCCAATTCGACGATTTAGTTGGCGGATAATTACGCGCTGTTCTCCTTGCTGTAGTCCTCTTTCTTCTCCTTCTTGAATAGCTTTTTCCCGGTCTTGCTGGTACAGTGGTGCTAATCGCATAATCAACTCCCTATCATCTGGTTCTAGATTTTGATTGGCTCTCAAGTTCTGCTGGAAATTGTATAGTAATTCTAGCATCACTTTTTTAAATGGGTGACTTGTCGGTAGTGCTGCCAATTCATCAACCGCTTGTCTTTGCACGGTTTCACGTCCCAGAACTCTTAACCACAGAGTTTCTTCAGTGCTGGGTAATTGATGCACAACAATGATGGCTGTCCCTAAAGAATCAGGTAAAAAATGTACTCCAGGCAACCAATCTACCTTTTGAATTGTACCAAATCCTGATAATAGTTTTGTAGATGCGGTTGGGGTAATAATCCATAGTTTGGGAATATCTAATTCTGTAACTGTGGTTTTTTGGCGATTTGCTTGTCGTTGAAATGCACCTCTAATTTCTAATAATTTTAATATGCAACTACATATCTCTTCTTTAGATGCGGGATTCCGAAATGGTTCAAATATAGCAGGTGTAGCGGCTATTGTCCCTAATAATCCTAATACTCTTATATTAGCATTTTGTACAGAAAATGGAGAAAATGAAACGTCAATTTCCCTAGCTTCTCCCGATACGCGACTCGGTGCTTCAACTTTTCCAAAAGGTTTTAGTAATTCCTCAAGATAGTCTTTGGCAAATTGGTCATGGATAAATCGTGTCATTCAATTTAGTTGGGAGTAAAGTTAATTTGCTGAAGTTAATTATAAAATAACGCGGTAAATAGGATTAGTAATCTCAACTTCCTAATTTTAGGTGACTGGGCATAAATTTTCTCAAATTCTTGTTTCTAGATCCAAAATCATAGATAAAATTGCAATTGCTGGGACTTAACAACGGAAATAGGTAAAAATGGGACGTATTTTTATTTCGGCGGCGCATGGAGGCACTGAAGCGGGTAGGAATGACCCTGGTGCGATCGCAGGTGGAACAACGGAAGCCAAGGAAATGATTTTTCTAAGGGATTTGATAGTCACAGAACTCCGCACCCGTAACTTGGAAGTTTTAGCTGTTCCTGATGATTTGAGTGCTGCTCAAACGATAGTTTGGATTAACTCTCGCGCTCGTTCCCTGGATATAACTTTGGAAATTCATGCTGATGCTGCTAGTAGTCCCTCTGTCCGTGGAGCTAGTGTGTTTTATATTGCTGGTAATGACCAACGAAAAAAAAATGCCGAAACGGTATTGATGGGACTTTTGGGACGAGTTCCGCAGTTACCAAATCGTGGAGTTAAGCCAGATACCGATAGTGGTTTAGGTAGTTTACAATTTTGTCGGCAAACAAAGATCGCGGCTTTATTAATGCAAGTAGGTTTTATTAGCAATCCAGAAGATCGAGCTTTACTCCAAAATCGTCGTCGTGATTTGGCGATCGGTATTACTGAAGGAATTACTGCTTGGAATCAGGCAAATAACCCTGATCAACCAACTCCAGTAGTCAGTTATCCTAATATTAATATCAACATCAATGGACAAAATTATCCCGAACAAGGAGCATTAATTAATGGTAATGCTTATATCCCCATTGATTTAGTAGATCGGTTGCGCGTTGACATCACCAAAGTTGCTAATCTAGTGCGTGTTAATTATCGTCAAATCGTTTATATCAAAGCAGTTGATCTCCGCAATTATAATGTTTCTATTGCTTGGGATAGTGCCACCCGGACTGTTAAATTACGTTCAATTTTAGCAGTTTGTCCCGGACAAATTGAACAAATTATTTCTAATGGGAATACATCAGAATTAGAACTACAAATATTTTTGAAAAATAATAATGAAGCTGCTCTGACACAGTTTCCTGAACTTCCTAAATTCTATCGAGAAGAAGCAACTCTTGAGGGAGTAAATCATGATTTAGCTTTTTCGCAAATGTGTTTAGAAACTGGATTTTTACGTTTTGGTACTGATATTCAACCCCAACAAAACAACTTTGCCGGCTTAGGTGGAGTTGGTGGTGGTGCAGAAGGAGCATCATTTCCTAGCGGCAGAATTGGGGTGAGAGCGCATATTCAACATTTAAAAGCCTATGCCAGTTTAGAACCTTTGGTACAACAAGAAGTAGATCCTAGATTTCGTTTTGTTACCAGAGGTGTTGCTCCTTCAGTACATCAATTATCTGGACGTTGGTCGGCTGATTTAGATTATGGTACAAAGATTACAGCCATACTCAGAAGACTATATGAATCGGCAAATCTTTTGTAAATAGAAAATAGGGAACAGGGAATAGGGAATAGGTAACTATATAGGTAGTTTTTTGGCAAAATTAAATAAGACTCAGCTATTAAGCGTTATATTGTTATTAATGATGATTAGGAACAACATTTGTGTTTCCCCTCTATGATGAAAACCCCACCCGAAGCACCCCATTTTTAACTTATGGGTTGATTGGGATGAACGTTCTTATTTTTCTCCATGAAGTTAGCTTATCAAATGCACAACTAGAGCAATTTTTCCAATTGTATGCTGTAATACCGCAAGAATTAACAACCAATGTTGCTAGTGAGTGGACCACCTTATTTACCTCGCAATTTTTACATGGGGGTTGGTGGCATTTAATTTCTAATATGGTCTATCTTTGGGTTTTTGGTAACAATATTGAAGACCGTTTAGGGCATTTAAAATATCTGATATTTTATCTGATTTGTGGTGCTTTAGCTGCTCTGTGTCAATGGTTTATTGCGATTAATTCTAGTATTCCTTCTTTGGGAGCAAGTGGAGCAATTGCTGGAGTTTTAGGTGCTTACTTAATCTGGTTTCCCCAAGCCAGAATTACCTCTTTAGTCTTCTTAGGTTTTTTCGTGACTACAATCAATATTCCGGCCATAATCATGATTGGCATTTTCTTTATTCAGAATCTCATCTCCGGTGTTGCCAGTCTGCAAGCGGCCGCTAATATGAGTGTAGAAACTGGAGGAGTTGCCTACTGGGCGCATCTTGGCGGCTTTGTTGCGGGCATGATTTTTGCCATCGGTAATCGAGATTAGGGAATTGGGGATTAGTCAGTTGTCAGTTGTCAGTTGTCAGTTGTCAGTTGTTAGTTGTTAGTTGAAAATATCTGCACCCTGCCCCCTGCCTTATTTTAACGCTCACCTACTTTCTGTGTGCAGCAATTGGGACTTCTGGGGATGGGACAATTTCTAATTCTGCATCTTGTGTGGGGATGATGATATCTTCTAATGGTTCAAAAACTGGTTCAGCAATTTGTACAGGGATATCGGCGGCATTAATAATTGCTCCTAAGAGATTAATTTCATAGTTCATTAATTGATCAATGGTTTCACCCAGTAAATTTTCTTGTGTATAGTTTGGTCGTGTTACTAACACCATTCCATCACTATAGGACTGAAGTAATAGGGGATCATTGGAAAAACTGAGACTGCTAGTATCTAAGATTACTAAATCATAACGTTCTCGGACATCTTCCATGAGTCGTTTGATTTCACTAGATTCGATAATTGCGGCGGAGTGAAGAACCGGTCCAGCACTAGGAATAATGTATAAATTTTCTATGTCTGGAACTATGCGGATACATTCACTCAAGTTGGAGTAATACTGTAGTGGTTCAAGGGCAGTATCTTCGTCAAGATTGACATTTAAGAAAGCAGCACGGGATGGCGATCGCAAATCGGTTTCAATAATCAAGGTTCTTTTCCCAGCCCTAGCAGAAGCAATGCCTAAGTTATAAGCACTAACTGTTTTCCCTTCTCGACTACTAATGCTAGTAATCAATAATACTTTAAAGTCTTTTCCACCAATACGGCGCAAATTACTACGGAATCTTTCATAAAACTCCAAATAGGGAGAATCGGAGTCCAGAATTACTGGGACACCATCTGTATGGAAATCATCTAAGGGCATGATGGGCAATTCTCCCAATAGTGCCACCTCTCGTTCCTTGAGACTGTCGCGGATATCTTCTCTGGTTTTGAAAATTCCTTCTAGAGAACCTAATAAAAAGATGACTCCACCACCAACAACAAGACCCATAAAAGAGCCAATAGCTATAGTCACAGGTATATTTTTGGGTTTAACTGCTTTAGCTTCACTGATGGGAGGACTAGAAATACTCAGACTAGATACAGTTTCTGCTTCTGCGGTTTTAGCATCTGTGAGCTTGGCTTGAATTTGGTTATATATAGCTTTTTCGAGTGCAACTGCTTGTTCTAAACGCGATCGCTCTAATTGCTTGTTGGGAATCACAGCATACTCTTGACGTAATTTAGCCTCTTGTTGGATCTGCTGATTAAGTTGTTGTTCCAGTGTTTCCTGTTGAGTTTGCAAGGCTACCATTTGGTTAGCTAACCCCTGTCTGGTTGGATCTAAGCTACTTTGAGTCCGAATCCCGGTCAAATCACCTTGAAGAGGAGCAGCCATACCTGCACCACCCAACACCTCATAAGCTCGTGCTTGTAATAACTCTTCCGAGGCTGCTTTCTGACGCTGTAATTGCACCATAGTTGGGTGTTGGGGTCGTAAATCCTTTCTCAGAAAAGCAATTTGTGATTCAACTTGATAAATTTGCGATCGCAAATTCGCAATAATCGGATCAGCACTCAAAGCAGAAGCCACATAAGCCTGATTTACCCCCAACCCTAATTTCCGTTCCAAAGAATTAATTTGAGCTTTAATTCCAGCAATAGCGAATCTAATTTGCCGTTGCTGATTGAGACTAGATGTAATCCCAGACAATAAACTGCCATTTTCTGCCGCTAAAATTGCTGGACGTTCCAAGCGATCGTATTTTTCTAATTTCTGCTCGGCTATTTGTAGCGATTTTTTAATCTGTGGTAAACGCTCATTTAGTTTTTCAATAATCGCGGTTAATCTACTAGTATTAATTTCTCCACTTAGCTTCACCATTTCTTGCATTAATCCCAGCAAGACGTCCCTAGCTCTATTACCATCTTGATCTTGATAGCCCAAGATTATAGTTGTAGACGTTGGTTTTCCCAACTTATCTTTACCAGGCATTTTGATCGAGATATTTTTAGCAATAGTTGTTGGTTTTATCCTCATCTTTGCTGCTACCGCTTCAATTACTGGATTCGATAATAAAGTGGCATTTGTTAATTCTCTTCCCTGCTGTTGTATCTCACTACCAGTCTGAGAAAAAGATACAGTTGGACCAGTGTAATTTAACTCCCCTGTGGCTATATATACTGGTGGTGGATCAGGTAACATTGCCACTACCGTTGAACCAATTACAGCTAAACTAAAACCTGCTAATCCAATCCATTTATACTTTTCAAAAGCAATAAGATAGCGTTTAACAATTGGTGGAGTCATAATAATTTATAATTTAAAATGAGAAAACTTCATGGAAACTTAGTCAAAAGATTCTTTTTCTCGGTTCTTTAATTTTCTGTACCACCGAATAAACCACTGCCAAAGTTTTGGAAAAAACGGAGAAAAGACTGAACATTAAAGAAAGGTTGAGTAATAGTATTGAGTAAATTAGTAACTTTCCCGACTAAATTGCGACCAACAACAATTACATCATTGTCTTGTAGTGCCACATTTTGGGAAGCATCACCCGCAAGGGCTTTTTTCGCATCTAGTCTTTGAGTAACAGCTTTACCTTGTTCCGGATCAAAACGAACTACAGCAATATCACGAATATTAGCAGTATCGAGACGAATACCCCCTAAAGCATCTATAAACGTACTTCCATTCGGAAGAGATTGAATCGCAATTCCTCCCGCTGCATAGTTTAACACCCGCACTCTAATTTGCGGAACAGCCAAAGTTGAACGGGCAATTAAATTTCGATCATAACCTTCATCCGTACCAACTTCCCGTTGTGGCACAATAATGGCATCACCATCTTGCAGACGTAAATTAGGTGCTGATACACCATTTTGCAAAGCAGCATATAAATTAATGTTTTGTGAAATAATCGAACCATCAGTTAATTGACGACGGACTTGTACTTGCCGCAAATCTGCCTTCAGCGTAGAACCACCAGCCAATGGTAAGATATCAGTAATTCTGGGCATAGCCGTTGATGCAGAATATATTCCTGGTCGAAATACTTCACCCGTAATAGTCAATTGCACAGGACGCATTCCCGACAAAGACACCTCGACAATTTGATTAGGTGCAACTTTCTCTAAAGCCAAGCGAATTTTTGCCTGTGCTTCTTCCAAACTCAAACCTTGTACGGAGATTTTTCCTACTTGTGGCACAATAATATTACCATCTATGCCAATGGGGGCAGAAAAACTAGAGTCTGGCCGTTGTCCTACCAGTGATAAAACTGTAATGGGATTAATAATATAACGATCTAATTGAGTGCGAAGTTTTGCTTCTGCTTCTAGCAAAGTTAACCCTTGCAAAGGAACTACTCCTAATAATGGAACAATAATATTACCTTCTGGATTAATAGATGCTTGAAAGCTTAAATCTGGAAAACGCTGCACATTCAAACTAATGGAATCACCAATACCTAAACGGTATATTCCAGGAGGACGCTGTACGGAAACAAGAATTGTATCTCCTGTGGATAAAAGATAATTACTAAATTGTGGTGAAATTTCGTTACTTGTGGTAGCTGTAGATGTCATCTCAGCATTCTCAGGTGGTGAAGGTAACGATTGCGAAGGTGGTAAATTCTGCGCTATGACAGGATGAAATGATGTTGTTATTTGAACACTGATTAAAAATAGGAGACTAAATTTACGCATATTAGATTGAGTATTGTTACAAGATATTTTTGTATCGGCTCAATAAGTAGGGTTAGCCATAAGGACACAGGAGGTAGGGGCGCAGGGTCTGCGCCCATTCAGGAGACAACGAGGAAGAATAAGGTTTTTCCTGATGTACTTAGGAAAGATATTAAAAAGTGAAATTTATAAAACCTCTGTGATTAAAGCTTGTTGGACAATCTGACCTAGTGACTGAACCTCAGTCCAAGATGTTTCCACCTCTCCTAAAGGCTCAATTGGTAGCAAAATAGTAACAGCCACCCAATAAATACGGCGATGCTGCCATTGTGCCACTTGATCGGCAAAAAACCAATTTAACGGTGATGGATTACCTGCGTTCGGCATTGCATACCATTGTAAAACAGCGAAGGTTTGCTGTGGGGTGACAGCACGAAAAAAATTAGCCGTTACTTTAAATGTAGTATTTGTATCTTCATTTGAAGTTATATTAACAGTAAATTCACCAGAACGATCTTGAGCTATATCCCATCTTCCCCAGTTATTTATTTCTGTCCATTCTACTTCTGGTTGATCTTTTGGTCCGTTTTGCGGTAGTAAAAGTAAGATCGCTTCGGTAGAAGTTCCTTGCTTCTTGATGCGCTGCCAAGACCATTTATGTGTACCAAGTTGTTGTTGAGATTGTTCAATAGTTGGCCACCCTGGAATACTTAATCCCACTTTGCGGATATTTTGCAACTTCTGGAGGTTAGTAATTGGTGGTGGCTGTTTCCATTGCCATTTTCCTGTTATGTATCCAGGAAATGCTCCCAGGGCTAACAGTAATAATAGTAAGACTACTACAATCACTTGATACCATTGTTGTTTGAGTAATTTAGATAAGGAAATCATATAGTAAAGCAAATTGCTAGTCAGGTGATTGGTGATTAGTGATTGGTGATTGGGAATTGGGAATTGGGAATTGGGAAACTTATTTCTGCGCCCCTACTCCCCTACTCCCCTACTCCCCTGCTCCCCTACTCCCCTGCACCCCTGCTCCCCTGCTCACCTTATTCACTTGTTTCCAGTTCTTCTCCCATAAAATAGGTATTCATGCCATTGAGTATAGGTATTAACAATAACAGCATACAAGCTGAATATAGGTCGCCGCCCCAACTATCATGAAGCCAGACAAAAGCGCCTTCATTACCTGTACCGTGGAAAAATGTCAGGAAAGTGTTGCGAATAATATTAGCAATTACACTAATAAGCATAGCAACAGATAAAAATATGGCACTGATGCGGCGAGAAGATAAAGTTTCGGTCCAATAAAGTAACATTAAGCTGACGTAGAAGGTTGTTAATAACATTTTCAAGCCGGCACAATAGGGCGCAACTTCGACAATTCTGCCACCAACATATATATTTATACCATTTACAGTTACATCCATACCCATTTGATTGAGAATAAATGCGGCTGTTCCGGCAATAAAACTTTGTAGAGGAAATGTGTAGGGAGTGATGATATATGGTATGGCTGTAGGAGTAGCAAGAAATACTAAGATTAGGGAAAACCCTTGTAATTTTAAACCGGGGCGGCCTTTTAGCCATAAGCATATTCCCGTCAGTATAACTGGTAGGGAAAGATTAACCCATTCCGTTACACCACTTAAATAAAAAACCATCCCTACTATTAATAGAAACAACCCCAAAGGATTGCTATGATCTGGAAGCCGTTGCCATTTTTTTCGATTTAACCAACTTAGATAAAATGCAAATGGTAAACCGATAATACCATGACTAAAATATTCGTGTTCGATACTAATGCTTTTGTGTAACCAACCATCTACCCAATGTAGTAAGATGGGCGCATAAAGTAAGATTAAAATGCCTATAATTCCGAAGGTGAGAAGTTGTTCTTGGTTGGTTTTTTTAACTGTTGTGGAAATGTCATATTGATAATTGATAATTGACAAAAAATGTGATCCTGTCCCCCTTTCTCCAGCCTCTTTCTAGTCCCTATTCTATAGATCAAATAGGATGGCTATAGTAGAGACAACTTCTGTGATTTGATTGCTATTCAAACCAGGGTACATGGGTAAGGATAATATTTGTGTAGATAGCTGTTCTGAATGGGGAAAGTCTCCATTTTGATAACCTAAATATGTAAATGCTGGTTGGAGATGACAGGGAATTGGGTAATGAATTCCTGTTTGAATCCCGGCTGTTGTTAATTGTGTTTGTATTTGTGCGCGGGTTACAGGACAAGATTGATCTATATTGATGACATAAAGATGATAAACATGACCTGTACTACTTTGATTTTCTATGGGCAGAATACCAAGAGAGGCTAAAGGGGCTAGTTTTTGATTATACTCTTGGGCGATAGTCAAGCGATCGCTATTCCATTGCTCTAAATAGGGTAATTTTTGTTGTAATATCGCTGCTTGTAAGGTGTCCAAACGGCTATTAGTTCCCGGTTCTAGATGCACGTACTTTTGAGATGAACCATAATTTCGTAAGCGACGCATTTTTGTGGCTATATCTGCATCTGCTGTCACCAATATTCCCCCATCTCCCAAAGCGCCTAAATTCTTGCTGGGATAAAAACTAAAGGCTGCTGCTTTCCCTACTGAGCCGGCTTTGTATCCTTCTCTTTCTGCTAAGTGTGCTTGGGCTGCATCTTCAAAAATGATGACTTGATGGGTATTGGCAAAATCTAATAGCTGGCTGGGTGATACCATTTGTCCATACAGGTGGACGGGAATAATGGCTTTGGTTTGGGGTGTTACGGCTTTTGCAGCGGCTTCTAAATCAATTAAGGCTGTTTTGGGGTCACAATCTACTAAAATCGGCTTTGCTCCGGTTTTTAGTACGCCTATCAATGTAGCAACAAAGGTATTGGCCGGTAAAATGACTTCATCACCTATGCCAATATTACAGGCTTCTAACCCCAGAGCGATCGCATCTGTTCCTGATGCTACCCCAACCCCATATTTTGTCCCGGAAGCCGTTGCGAAGGCTGTCTCAAAATCTGATACTGCTTGTCCTAAAATAAAATCACCCTTTGTCAATACATTCTCTATTGCTTGGTGCAGTTGAGATTGAATTGGCTGGTGTTGAAATTTCAAATCAACAAAAGGAATTTTTACAGTCATTTGCTTAGTGATTGAGTAGCCTAAAAAACTATAACAGTATTCGAGTTTCCCAAATTGTGGGACACTAGTACCGCAAGGCGGAAGTCAAAAGTCAAAAGTCAAAAATCAAAATGAATACAGCATGAGCTTTTCAGAGATTTGGAATAGTTGGTTTATTTACGCCAATCTGTACTAGGGGAATTTAAGGCAGAATTTAGCTTTAAACCTCATCCATCTTGAAAACTTGAGTTTTCGCCATAGAAAAAACTATGGATTTCAACTTGGAAGGGGTTTAGATATTTTTGATCAGCAATTCTGTTCTCATTATTCAATAAGTAGAATAACTGAGATACCTCCTAGTTATTGATACTGATAATTATATCAAATCCTAGTTCGTTATTTATAATTTGTGATTACAGTAGTTTTCATGTATTTGTACCACACGCTAATTTTTCTATTCCTTTCTTCCTTTGCGTCTTTGCGCCTTTGCGTGAGATATAAAATGTGGTGAATTTACCCGAAAATCACTGTAATTATCCTTGAGGTTGTCAGAACAAAAATTTTTTCTCCCAAAGTATTGATTCTAGGCACAATTAGGGAATGCTTAAAAAAAGGACAGGATAACCTCTCATGGTTATTTGCCTCATCAAGCCAGCAGTTATCAAGGTAATAATGACAATGGTAGATTCAGAAAATAAATTATTTGCGCCCCAACATAATTGGAATTCCGTCACCCCAAAAGAACAACAACGTCTTCAAGCACTGACAAGTCTGGGGCTGCGACAATCAGAAATGATTCCGGTGTTTGAAGAAGCTACCCAAACGGCTGCTCACTTTTTAGGTGTAGAAATTTCTATTTTAGGATTTATTGACCAAAAACTTCATTGGTTCAAATCAGCGGTGGGCTTATCACGGCTAGGATTAATGAATGACTTAGCTCGCAACCGCCAACTTTTGCGCCAGGAATCATTTTGTACTCAAGTAGTAGAAACATCACAAGTTTTAGTCATTAATGATACAAATCTTGACACAAATTCATTCATTCAAGAAAGTAAATTAGTTCGTGATTATGGTATTCGTACTTACTTGGGAGCGCCTCTAATTGATGCAGCAGGTAATTGTTTGGGTACATTAGCAGTCATGGATAGACAGCCTCGTAATTTTACAACTCGTGATATTGAATTTTTACAAATAATTGCGCGTTGGAGTATGAGTGAATTTGAGCGCAACCGCTTATTAAAAGATAACTCAGAACCAAGAACCGTTAAACCTAATTCAAATTTTTCACTTTTAGAAGCACAAACAATTGACTTAAAAGTTGCTGCGACTCATGTAGAAGCAGACTTAGACTTAACTAAACAAATTCAATTAGAACTTCTCAGCCAGCTAACTCAAGAATTACGGACACCATTAACATCTATATTAGGAATGGCTGGTGTATTAGGAAGAGAAATTTATGGACCACTGACAACTAAACAAAAAGAATATTTAGAAATCATCCAACATAGTGGCAAATATTTACTTTCTCTAGTCAATGAAATTACCGAATTAGACGCAACAAATCAAAATTCCCATGTCATAAATTTAGTTCCTGTAGATATTGAAATGCTGTGTAAACAAGTTATCAATACTTTAGAAGAACTAGCTACTCGTCGGGATCAAAATATTCGCCTATCTATAGAACCAGGGCGTAATCGCTTCTTATCTTTAGATAAAGATAAAGTACGACAAATTTTATATAATTTGATTTTTAGTGTCATTCAAATTTCTGCTATGGGTAGCATAGTCAGAATTCACGTTACATATAAAGAAGATACTTTATGTGTGACAGTTTGGGTATCTCATCCTTGGTTAGGAGATGGTATTACTGACTGTGATGCTTACTTTTACCTCAATTCCTCGCAAATGGTAGCTGTGGTAGATGAGTATAGCAATGATGATATGCAGTCAGAAAATCCCCAAAAAGTTCCTGATTCTTACTCAGATATGTTAGGTGATTGTTTAGTTGAAAAAACTGAAAAATTAGCGGCTAATATGTCACGTGAAAAACTAGGACTATTGTTGAGTTGTCATTTAGCAGAATTGCATAATGGACAAATTTCTATTCAAGGTTCACCAGAATCAGGATATCGTTATGTATTATCTTTGCCATTAAAATTTGCAACTGCGTCAACAGTCGTGAGTGAGATATAGCTGGAGAAAGAGAATCAGAAATAGGTTAAATGCAGTACAATTAAATGCGGGTAAATACTGTATTTACAGCGATCGCAATTTTACCCATAGCTCGTTCACTTTCACTATACTGATGAGCAGCAATTAATTCTTGTAATGGATATGTGCGATCAACTACAGTCCGCATTTTACCTGTTTCAATTAACTTTTGCAAATACAGCAAATCCTGGCTATTAGGTCTTTCTAAGACAAATTTTACCTTTTGTCCCGGAAAAACCGCCGTTAAAATAATCTGCAAAATTACATCTGGGGTAGGTAAAGTAGAAATAAAAACCCCATTGGGCTTTAAAACCTTTCTGCATTCAGAAAATTCTCTTTTAGCAACTACATCAAAAATGATATCGTACTGCACATTACCTTCTGTAAAATCCTGTATAGTATAGTCAATAACTAAATCTGCATTCAGAGACTTCACCAAATCCAAATTTTTAGCACTGCAAACACCAGTCACCTCAGCCCCCAAAGCCTTAGCAATTTGCACAGCAAAAACGCCCACACCGCCCGAAGCCCCATTAATCAATACCGATTGACCTGATTTGAGATTACCCAAGTCTCGCAGGGCTTGAAGAGCCGTTAGCGCCGCTAAAGGAACAGTTGCGGCTTCTTCATAAGTCAGATTTGTGGGTTTGGGAGCAGCTAAATTTTCGGGAACAACTGCAAATTCGGCATAAGCACCACCAGGAAAGTTAGTGCTGCCATAAATAGCATCACCTACCTGAAAGCGCGTTACTTGCGAACCAACTTCCACCACCTCCCCAGCCACATCAAAACCCAAAATCAGCGGAAATTTGTTTCCTGTTAATATACTCAACATCCCTTTGCGGGTTTTCCAATCAATGGGATTAACACTACTAGCATGAACTTTGACAAGTAATTGCTCAGGCTTAATTTTTGGTTGTTCCACCTCTTCATATTGCAAAACTTCAGGAGAGCCATAACGATGGATAACAACAGCTTTCATCACATTTTCCCTAATTCGATTTGTTCGTCATAGTTATAGTGTAATGATAATTGAAAGTTCATGGTTAACAAAATTATCAATAATCATCAAGAAATAATGATAAAACAATTAAATCTTTTGAAAATGATCTGCATTAAGATAGATGTTTTTTCAATGCTACATTCCTGATATAGTCAGGATCTAGCTATGTTTTGTATCATGAAAAATAGAAAAATTAAGAAAAGATAAATTGCATTTTTATGCGAAAAATAAATGATAGGTTGTATACAGAATTGAATTTCGCACGTATCTGGAGTAATCAGGTTGATTCTACTCCAGTTTTTTACCCTTAAATCCCTGACAAACCAGAGTTTTCAGGAGAATTTGCGGGAAACTTGAGTACAGTTGAATATTAGAAAAACCCGATGAAAATATAGCTCAAATCCTGACAGGTATTGAGTTTTAGATGAGTACAAAGAAATCCTGAACCCCTCACTATAAATACTAGTACCCCTCACTATAAATACTCGTACCCCTACCCAAAAAAAGTTTTTTTAATTTTTTTATGGTTGCAATACAAGGATTTTAGAATTTGAGTACAAAACTAATAAATCCAATAAGTTCTATCCTAGATAAACCCAGCAACGGCTAAAGAACGGACTGCTATAAATCATTTATCGCCAATCACTTAACGCTCCTTAACAAAGTTAGCAGCCAAAAGTGAGTGGAGGGATGAGATAGCACCATGTCCAAGTAAATTGAAGTTACGGCTGTATACAGCTTATTCAATTTCCAGACATTGGCAGTAGTAACAGCATCTCCCACAGTGGCCCTCTAGTCCACCGAACTTGCGAAATTCAATGACACTACCTGCTATAGACATTCTCACCTCCGAAAATCAGGATATCATTATCAGCCCGGCTACATCTGCTGCTTGTGGTTGCGACAGCAGCACAACTCCAGAAATGGATGAAAAACTCATAGAACGCATTTCTAAACACCCTTGTTATAGTGAAGAGGCTCATCATCACTATGCACGGATGCACGTTGCTGTTGCTCCAGCTTGCAATATTCAATGTAACTATTGTAACCGCAAGTATGACTGCGCTAACGAAAGTCGTCCTGGAGTAGTGAGTGAACTGCTCACACCGGAAGAAGCTGCACATAAAGTGTTAGTAATTGCCGGAAAAATTCCCCAAATGACTGTATTAGGAGTTGCTGGTCCTGGTGATCCTTTGGCTAATCCAGAAAAAACTTTTCGGACTTTTGAATTAATTGCAGACAAAGCACCAGATATTAAATTGTGCTTATCAACTAACGGTTTGATGCTCACCGAATATATCGATCGCATCAAACAATTAAATATAGATCACGTTACTATCACCCTTAATACCATTGACCCCGAAATAGGCGCACAAATCTATTCTTGGGTTCACTATAAACGCAAACGTTATAGAGGGGTTGAAGGAGCAAAAATTCTTCTAGAAAAGCAGTTAGAAGGATTGCAAGCTCTCAAAGAAGCTGATATCTTATGCAAAGTTAATTCCGTGATGATTCCTGGAGTTAATGATCAACATTTGGTAGAAGTTAACAAGGCTATTCGTGAAAGAGGAGCATTCTTACACAACATCATGCCGCTGATTTCTGCACCAGAACATGGTACTCATTTTGGTTTAACTGGTCAACGTGGACCAACAGGAAAAGAACTGAAAGAAGTCCAAGACAATTGCTCTGGTAACATGAAAATGATGCGCCACTGTCGCCAGTGTCGAGCCGATGCGGTAGGATTATTAGGAGAAGATCGTAGCCAAGAATTTACTAAAGATAAATTCATGGAAATGGCTCCAGAATATAACTTTGAAACCCGTCAAGAAGTTCACGAAGGTATTGAGAAATTTAGAGAAGAAATTAAGGCAGCCAAAGACAAAGCTAAAGCCAATTCTGTAGAGAATAATGATGGTAAATCTCTACAAAACAAACCTAAAATCCTAGTTGCAGTAGCGACAAAAGGCGGTGGATTAGTTAACCAACACTTCGGACACGCCAAAGAATTTCAAATTTATGAAGTTGATGGTAATGAAGTGCGCTTTATCAGTCATCGGAAGATTGATCAATACTGTCAAGGTGGTTACAGCGAAGAAGCTACCGCAGACAATATAATGAAAGCGATCGCAGATTGTAAAGCAGTCTTAGTATCGAAAATAGGCAATTGTCCCAAAGAAAAATTAGAAGCAGCAGGAATCCAAACTGTTGAAGCCTACGACGTAATTGAAAAGGTTGCTTTAGAATTTTACGAGGAATATGTTAAGGCTAATGGGTAAAAGGTAATTGGTAATGGGTAATATTTTCCAATCACCAATCACCAATTACCTGTTACCAATTCACCAATTCACACCAAGGTAAATAATCATGGCTTACAAAATTACTAGCCAGTGTATTTCCTGCAAGTTGTGTTTATCTGTTTGTCCTACCGGTGCAATTAAAGAAGGTGACGGTAATTACTGGATTGACTCTAAACTTTGCACAAACTGCGCTGGTAGTATTCACACTGTACCTCAATGTAAAGCCAGTTGTCCTACTGCTAATGGTTGCGTTAAACAACCTAGTGATTATTGGGAAAGTTGGTTTGCTAATTACAACCGTGTCTTAGCAAAGTTAACAAAAAAACAAGACTACTGGGAAAATTGGTATAACTCTTATTCTCAGAAGTTCTCCGAACAGTTGCAAAAGCATCAAGGACAAGTAGTTATATAGGTGACAGGGGACAGGTGACAGGTGACAGTTAATAGGAAATAGGAAAGATAAATATTCTCCCCTGCCCCTCTGCCCCTCTGCTCCCCTGCTCCCCTGCCCCTCTCCCCCTGACTCCTTCTTTACCACTTTATACTTTTATAGAGAAAACCATGCAAAATAATTGCATCTATCTTGATAATAATGCCACCACTAAAATAGATCCTCAAGTTGTAGAGGCAATGATGCCTTATTTGACGGACTACTATGCCAATCCTTCTAGTATGCACAGTTTTGGTGGACAACTTGGTAAAGCTGTAAAAACAGCCAGAGAACAAGTTGCTGCTTTACTTGGAGCAGAAGAATCAGAAATTATTTTTACCAGTTGCGGAACTGAAGGTGATAATGCTGCTATTCATGCTGCATTATTAGCTCAACCCGAAAAACGTCACATCATCACTTCCCAAGTAGAACATCCAGCAGTTTTAAATGTCTGCAAACAATTAGAATCTAAAGGTTATCAAGTTACCTATTTGTCAGTAAATGCTAAGGGACAAATGGATTTGAACGAGTTAGAAGCTTCTCTAACTGGTAACACTGCATTGGTGACAATGATGTATGCCAATAATGAAACCGGCACTATTTTTCCAATTGAAGAAATTGGTGCTATGGTTAAAGAATATGGAGCAATCTTCCACGTTGATGCAGTGCAAGCGGTAGGCAAAATACCCTTGAATATGAAGACCAGCACCATAGATATGTTAACTATATCTGGTCACAAAATTCATGCTCCTAAAGGTATTGGTGCTTTGTATGTTAGACGTGGAGTTCGATTCCGTCCTTTATTAGTTGGTGGACACCAAGAACGGGGACGCAGAGCAGGTACAGAGAACGTTCCCGGAATTATTGCTTTGGGCAAAGCTGCGGAATTGGAAAAGCTACATATAGAACAGGCAACTACTAAAGAAAGAAAGTTGCGTGATTATTTGGAACAAACTCTTCTGGCTAAAATTTCCGATTGTGAAGTAAATGGTGATATCAAAAATAGATTGCCAAATACTACAAATATCGGTTTCAAATATATTGAAGGTGAAGCAATTTTGCTCTCTTTAAATAAGTACGGTATTTGTGCTTCTTCTGGTTCTGCTTGTACTTCTGGTTCTCTTGAACCTTCTCATGTTTTACGAGCTATGGGTTTACCCTACACGACTTTACATGGTTCAATTCGCTTCAGTCTTTCTCGCTACACAACAGAAGCGGAAATTGATCAAGTAATAGCTGTAATGCCGGAAATTGTTGACCGTCTCCGGGCTTTATCTCCCTTCAAAAATGATAATGCCGATTGGTTACAACAACAGTCAGTAGTCGTAGGGGCGAAGCATTCGGAAAATAGCCTTAGATAAAAATTGATAATTAGTCGCCCGAATGCTTCGCCCGTACAGTGGTCAGT
>NZ_VILD01000012.1:89376-110006 GCF_009712085.1 Anabaena sp. UHCC 0253 | reverse complement strand
TACAACAACAGTCAGTAGTCGTAGGGGCGAAGCATTCGGAAAATAGCCTTAGATAAAAATTGATAATTAGTCGCCCGAATGCTTCGCCCGTACAGTGGTCAGTAGTAAATAAAAATTGACTGCTGACCAATCGAAAATTACGAATTGCCAATCTAACATCCAAAATCTAAAATCCAAAATCCAAAATCAATTATGTGGGACTACACTGATAAAGTATTAGAGTTATTTTACGATCCTAAAAACCAGGGTGCAATTGAAGAAACTGGCGAAGCTGGTGTGAAACTGGCAACTGGTGAAGTCGGAAGTATTGCTTGTGGTGATGCTTTAAGATTACATTTAAAAGTGGAAGTTGCATCTGATAAGATTCTTGATGCTCGTTTTCAAACTTTTGGTTGTACAAGTGCGATCGCTTCTTCCAGTGCTTTAACTGAAATGGTTAAAGGTTTGACTTTAGATGAAGCTTTGCAAGTTACAAATAAGGAAATCGCTGATTATTTAGGTGGTTTACCTGAAGCGAAAATGCACTGTTCAGTTATGGGTCAAGAAGCTTTAGAAGCTGCTATATTTAATTATAGAGGTATTCCTTTAGCTGTCCATAATGACGATGATGAAGGTGTTCTAATTTGTAGCTGTTTTGGGATCACAGATACTAAAATTAGAAAGGCTGTTGCACAAAATAATCTCTTCAGTGCAGAGCAGGTAACAAATTATGTAAAAGCTGGTGGCGGATGCGGTTCTTGTTTAACGAAGATTGATGATATAATAAGAGAAGTAAAGCAGGAAGCCGCCAAACAAAATCTCAACAGCTACGGCGCGAAACCTACTACAGAAATTCCTAGTTCGGGGCAACAAAGACCATTAACTACAGTTCAAAAAATTGCCCTGATTCAAAAAGTATTAGATGAAGAAGTCCGACCCGTTTTAATCGCCGACGGGGGAGATGTAGAACTTTATGATGTCGAAGGCGATAAAGTTAAAGTAATTCTCCAAGGTGCTTGCGGTTCATGTTCTAGCAGCACTGCAACTTTGAAGATTGCGATTGAAGCGAGATTACGCGATCGCATCAGCAAAGAAATCATCGTCGAAGCAGTTTAGAAAACAATTGACAATTGATAATTGGCAATTGACAACTGATAAACAATTCTCACAACCTCATAAATACAATGCACTCAACACTGATTCTATGTTTGGTAGAGCGATCGCCTCCGGCGGGATCTAAGCCCATCGCCTCCATAGCGACGTTCTACAAACGCTCACTGCCGTAGATAAATAGGCGTGAGAACCAAAAGACAAACCAACCAATTCTAGGAAACACGAACAATGACTGACGAAAAAATTAGACAGATAGCTTTCTACGGCAAGGGCGGTATCGGTAAATCTACCACTTCTCAAAATACCCTTGCAGCTATGGCTGAAATGGGTCAACGCATCATGATCGTAGGTTGCGATCCTAAAGCTGACTCTACCCGTTTGATGCTTCACTCCAAGGCTCAAACCACCGTATTACACTTGGCTGCTGAAAGAGGTGCTGTTGAAGATTTAGAACTTCATGAAGTAATGCTCAAAGGTTTCCGCGACGTTAAATGCGTGGAATCTGGTGGTCCAGAACCCGGTGTTGGTTGTGCTGGTCGTGGTATTATCACCGCTATTAACTTCCTAGAAGAAAACGGTGCTTACACAGACTTAGATTTCGTATCTTACGACGTATTAGGTGACGTTGTATGTGGTGGTTTTGCTATGCCTATCCGTGAAGATTAAGCTATTTTGTCTAGGGTTTTTGTTAATACTATTGGTTGGAAACTTTGATTTTTTTATGCCCTATTTTTGCCCTGGAAATTTTTGGTGAAATGGGGTTTTTGTTTGGTTTTTATTCTTTTATTTACCCTATTTTATCCCTACTGTCAAGAGATATACATGATTTTTGATAAATGTGTTACTGATTAACAAGTTTGTACACACCGTAAAATTTTTATATATACTACCAATCGAATAAATATACATACGCAAAATATGTATAATAATTAAATCGGGATTTATTTAAAAATTTTTCGTCTAATAACTACTTAGACATTCCTGATTGACCCAAAACCTTAAATAAGACTAAAATTTAGTGAGCATTGGCGAATAATTATGATAGAGGATATCGTAAATCTACTGGATGAAATTCGTAGTGGGAAAGCCCAGGAACACATTCATGAAAATATTGAGTTGAAACAAAGTTGGAAAAAAGAGTACGGAATAGATATCAGCGCATTAGGTAATAAGCTTGATAAGCCATGTTGTTGGCTAATTGTTGGAATAAAGGATAATGGCAATCTTCATGGACTAATTGAGAAACAAGCAAGACAAATTGAACAAAATATATCGCAACAGATCAATGAGTTTCTAGACCCAGTTCAAGCTTGTACACAAATTTGTTGCCATGAAATTGAGGAAAGTTGGATTGTTATAGTTCAAATTAAAAACCCAGGTGATGTAGTTTACTGGGATAATTATGCTTATATAGCTCCAGGCACAACTTCACGTAAACTAGAACCTGATCAAATTCTTGAATTAAGGATTAAACTTCCTGGACGTACTGATTACTCAAATCAGCCTATTGATAGTGAATATGATACAAATCTCATCCAGACTTTTATACAAAGAATTAATATAACTGCACACTCAGTAGAACTTGGCAAAGAACCAATAGATACTCTTCAGAAGCTACATATTTATCAAAAACAAACGGCTCGAATTCTTTTCGGAAATTGTAGATTTCGATTAATCAAGTATGACAAATCTGGTGAGCCAATTGCCAATGATCAATATTATGGATTATACAAAATATTAACTGATGATTTTCAAAAAGAGATCCAAACATGGACCGCTAAACAATTGAATATTGATACTCCCCCATTTCCTGAAAAGGCTCTTAAAGAGTCGCTGGCGAATGCAGTAGCACACGCAGCGTATTTTGAACATGATGGTGACATTATTATTGAACTTTATCCTGATCATTTGAGTATTTGCAATTTATGTATTCAAGATTCAGTTTATTTTGCCAATAAATGGTTTGCACGTAGTCATAAAACGATAAACAACTTGTTAATGGAAGTATTGAGAATAGCTAATCATGTTGATGAACTTGGCCGTGGTAAAAATCTAATTTTTTCAGAATCTATTCGTAATGGAAAACCAGAACCTGAAGTATTTATTGAAAAGGCAGGTAAATATAATCGTTGGAAATTGTTGCTGTATGCAGGAACAACTGATGAAGTTAACATCAGGCTTCTAGCAAGAATACGAGAATGCTACAGAGATGAGCAAAAATCTTTAATTGCTTTCTCTCTTGTTTTGTGGCGCGATAAAAAAGTTCAAGAAATCAGAAATTATGTTGATGGTGATTTTTCTCGTCAATTTGCTGAAGTGCTTAGTAGTGGGAATGGACCAATTTTTTATGATAAGCAAGAAGATAAAATTGTCCTTACAAGGTGGGCGCGAGTTCTACTAGGGGAAGGAAGAGATTCTAAAGTTCTTTCATCATCTGAAGAAAAATGGCTTAAAGAATTGACTTATACAATGTGTACTAAATTACATAATGGTGAAATTACGCCTCAACGCTTGCGCTCCTTTATTCAAATGGGTAACACTTCTTCTGAAAAGTCTCTTTCTTCAAAAATATTAACTAAATGGCACGGAGAGAAGCTTCTTAGAAAATTAAATAGAGGAAAATATAGTTGGATTCAAGAACCGGAAGATTATGATAAGAGTGCCATTGCTCAATATCTTCTCAAGCTTTTTGAAACAGGAAAATCATCAGAAAATTAGTTTAGTATTTGCTTGTCTTTGGGATTCTACTCAACAAACAAAGATATATTATATGGACTGACAATCTCTGTTGATCGCATTTCCTGTGTGTAGGTTGTGTAGGTGCGATCGCTTTCCCGATGTTTTAGGTTGTGGAGTGCGATCACTTTTCCGATGTTTTGGGTGCGATCGTATTCAGTGGGTCAAAGTAGGTGATTTAATGCTAAAATAAATGTTGAGGAGATAATTTTGAGAATTGTTATCAATTCAAAAATAAGGAGATAAAGATGCAAATTGCAGTCAAGCCAGATCAAGAAAAATACATTCTTGAAAAACTACAAGAAGGTAAGTACAAAAACATTGATGAACTATTATCTGTAGCTTTTCAACTTTTAGAACAACATGATGAAAAAGAAAAGCAACTTAGTGAATTAAGACGAAAAATTGCTGAAGGAACAGAACAAGTTCGTCAAGGTGAAGTAATAGAAGGTGAATTAGTTTTTCAACAACTACAACAAAAGTTAAAATATGACTAAATTACTAAAAAATCACAGTTTTTCAAATGCACGTTATTACTCGTAAACGACTAAATGAATTTGCTAAACTTTATCCAGATACAAAAAATGCTCTATCTCAGTGGTATCAATTAGTAAAGGAAAATGAATTTAGCTCATTTGTAGAACTCCGTCAAATGTTTCCATCAGCAGATCAAGTTGGTAAATTAACAGTTTTTAATATTGGTGGTAACAAAGTTAGACTAATTGCAGCAATCCATTATAACCGCCAAAAAACCTATATCCGTGCTGTGTTAACACATTCAGAATATAATGAAGGAAAGTGGAAAGAATAATGCAAACTTTAAACTTTGAAAAAACCATTACTGCTTGGACATCCATTGCTGAAAATGTTTTTGTTCCTCACACAGAAGAGGAATATGAACACTTAGTTAATATACTAGATTCTCTGATAGATCAAGTTGGTGAAGATGAAAGCCATTCGCTTGCTTCGTTAATGGAAGTCATGGGAGTTTTAATTGAAAACTATGAAAATGAACATATTCCTGAACTACAGGAAATGGCTTAACTTATTATGGACTACCACAAAATTATCACCATTGAACCTGGCAAACGTAGCGGCAAACCTTGTATTCAAGGAATGCGAATAACCGTATATGATATTTTAGAATATCTGGCAGGTGGTATGACAGAAGCCGAAATTCTCGAAGACTTTTCTGAACTTACTTCAGAAGATATTAAAGCCTCTCTTGCTTTTGCAGAACTAAGAGAAAAACTTGATCGAGGAACACAACAAATTCGTGATGGTAAAATTATTGATGGTGAATTAGTTTTTCAACAGTTACAAGAAAAATTAAATCGCATAGAAGAGTAATTATGAATCACCATTACAGTATTTTAATTCAGTGGTCGAATGAAGATCAGAAATATGTAGTCAGTTTTCCAGAGTTCGGTCCTTATGCCCATACTCACGGAGAAAGCTATGCCGAAGCCCTAAAGCATGGAGAAGAAGTATTAGAACTTTTGATTGAAGAATATCAGTTACAAGGAAGATCAATTCCACAGCCTTTAATGGTAGGTTCTTCTATGATAATTGGTCAGTAATCTCAAATGTTTGAGAATAGATTCAATAAGCATTACTAACGCATTTAAGGCAATTTATTTACGACTTATCTATATGACAGAAAATCGAGCTTACGTTCAAAATCTAGCCCAACAATACACCGAAGCAGGTAAACCAACAGAATGGTTTGAACAACTTTACTCTCAAGCTAATAATGATAGTACAGCTATTCCTTGGGCAGATATGAAACCCAATCATAACCTAGTACAATGGTTAGATGATCATAATATTCAAGGTCAGGGAAAAACAGCATTAACAATTGGTTGTGGTTTGGGAGATGACGCAGAAGAATTATCTCAACGTGGTTTTAAAGTCACAGGTTTTGATATCTCATCCTCAGCAATAGAATGGTGTAAAAATAAATTTCCTAATTCTACTGTTGAGTATAGAGTTGCTGATTTGTTAAATCCTCCTATTCAATGGAATCAAACTTTTGATTTTGTTTTAGAATCATATACACTGCAAGCATTACCACATTTATTAAGTTCACAAGCTATTTCTTTAATAGCAAATTTCCTTGCTCCTGATGGTATATTACTTGTAATTTGTCGTGGTAGAGATATAGAAGATCAACTGGATAAAGTACCTTATCCATTGACTAAAGATCAAGTAATGGAATTTGTAGATGCAGGTTTAACATTAGTAGATTTTGAAGATTATTTAGATCAAGAAAGATCATCTGTAGTTAGAAGATTTAGAGCAACGTTTACAAAATAGGTAGGTTGGGTTAAGCAACAGCACAACCCAACAGATATTTTTCAGTGATTTTGGGTTAAATAGTATCTGGATCAATATTTAACTCCCTCAATTTTGCTGCTAAACGTTTGGATTTTTCCGCTTCCATTTCCGCACTTTCTTCCGGTGTCGGCACTAAAGTTCCCTCTGGTGTAAAATACCTTAATAAACCCTGAAAAATCCCTAAATATAATCCTAATTCTTCACTCCATAAATGTCCTTTTTCATTAAGTTCTACAGGTTGATATTTACCATGTATTAAATAAAAACCAGCAAACTCTAATGTATAAGGATCAAACAAAAAATATTCAGGTGTGCGGAAAATATCTTGATAAAGTTCTTTTTTAGTTCCTCTATCAGTTCTAGCTGTAGTTGGTGAAAGAATTTCTATAATGAAGTTAGGATATTTGCCATTTTCTTCCCACACAACCCAACTTTTTCTAGTTTTTCGTTCTGTTCCTAAAACTACGAAAAAATCTGGACCCCTAAAATATTCTGATTTCTTTTGATTAGGACTATAATAAATACTCAGGTTTCCGACAGCATAAAAATCAGTTCTCTCTTTCCATAACCATTTGAGAGATTTTATTAAGAGCATTATTTGTTCGAGATGCAGTTCTGTTTCCACGGGAGGTTCATCACTATATAGGTCACTGGGTGGAAAAATTATCTCTTCAGATATATCTTCCAATATGTTGGGTTGTGATTCTAGTGCTTGAGTAATCATCATGATATGATACCAAGTAGTTTTATTGATTGTAGCATTAATTATTATTTTGGGTTTTGATGTTGGGTTGCGCTGTCGCTTAACCCAACCTACAGATTATAATTTTAATTAATCATTTTCATTAATTCTTGATTTCCTATCTGTAACCGCAATCTTTCATTCTCAATTCTCAGCCTCTCATTTTCCTGTTCCAATCTAATCACTATATCTTGCAAATCTTCAACTTTCGATTTTTTCTTAATCGCTTCCTCAATTGCAACCTTGCGATTTTCCAAACTAAACCACTTTTGATAAATGGATGTGTGCATATTCACAGAATGACCCAAATTATCAGCAGCAGCTTTAATTGGAATTCCCATTAAATGCGCTCTAATTGCCCAACCATGCCGTAAATCATAAGGTTGAAAAGGAATTCCCACAAATCTAAACCATCTATCTGTACCATGTCGCGCAGAGTTAATTTCTCTACTCGTAATTTTATCTTTGATTTTTGCTTTTAATAAATTAATTGCTTCTGTATCCATTTTTAAATTAAAAGTTTCCACCCAACGGGGATATAATGGTAAAGCTTCCCTTTGTCCTGTTTTACATTCTTCATTAACTCGCCATGTATTCATGGTATTATCTGATGATAACCACCAATTTAAATCAGGATTAACAAAAATTTCAATTGGTCTTAATCCATAAGTCGCTAACATCCCATATACCCATCTCCACAATTTCCAATTATTTCTATCTTCTCTAGTTATCAACTTACTAGAACGATTAATAGCATAATTTTCAAACTTGAGATATTCCTGTTCTATCTCTGCGTCGGTGGGTATATCCCGTTTGCGTTGAGAAATAGCCTTGATTTTTAAATTACTTAATTCTGGAACTTCTACACCAGAACATTTACACAACACCCGAATTACCTTAATTAATTCATTTTTCACACTATCCGATGACGTGCAGAATTTTACAGCATCAATAAAATTAGCATTTATAGCTAATTTATCTTTTGGTAAATGTGTTTTAGCAATATAGAAATAACTATTAAAAGTATTGTTACTTTTGAGAGTGCGTTTCCTGGTTTGGAAATAGTTTTGCTCAAACTCAGAAACCAACTCTCCGATTGTGAGAAACTTAGCTTTAAATCTAGTTTTGCCTAAATATTTATCAGTCCATGAAAACTGTTTTCTAGCAATCAATTTTCCTAATTCATTAGCTTCCTCTTCCGCCGTATTTAAACCATCAAAACTAAATGGTATCCCCAAAGAAATATCATATTGCTTTGTGCCGATACCGTTTTTATCAATATCACCTGGTTTAATAGGTAGAGTAGTTCTCAACTGTAATGAATTACCGGATTTTCTCACAGAAACACTAACCCTAGCGGCTCTTAGTCTAGCATTAATTGCCTTTAATTCTGTTGTTAATTTTGCCGTCAGATGATTTTCTTGATTTTCTACTGCTTGCATTCTACCTAAATATCCCCCATCCGTGATAGCTGTTTGGTGAAAATCGGCAAATGCTTCCTGTGTTCTGTCCATACCCTAGATTTACCCTAATAAAAAAACTGTTTACCCTAGACAATGATTGCGACAAACATTGTAGAAAATAAACATTTTCCGGCTATAAAAATCATGTTATTACTCTTTCCCGTGAAGGTAAAGCACAAGAAATCTACATCGTTACCTCTGGTGAAATGATGGCGATGTACGCTGCAAACAACATCGCTCGTGGTGTTCTTAAATATGCTCACAGTGGTGGAGTACGTTTAGGTGGTTTGATCTGTAACAGCCGTAATACAGACCGGGAAATCGAATTGATCGAAACCTTGGCAAAACGGTTGAACACCCAAATGATTCACTATGTTCCCCGCGACAACATAGTTCAACACGCTGAGTTACGTCGGATGACAGTTAACGAATACGCACCTGACAGTAACCAAGCTAACGAATACCGCGCACTAGCTAAGAAAATCGTTAACAACACTAACCTCACCATCCCCACACCTATCGAAATGGAAGAGTTAGAAGAATTGTTGATTGAATTCGGTATTCTCGAAAGCGAAGAAAATGCTGCAAAATTAGTTGGTAAAAAAGCATAAGTCACTGCTAAGAAAGAATTTTCTAGCATCAGGAAAAAGGAAAAGAGCAGCACATCAAAGCTCTCACCTTTAACCAAAATTCCCTTCATTCGCAAAGGGGACATCAAGTCCCCATCCCTAACCCGTTCCTTAGGAGCAAGAGAGACAGAACATGACTCCTCCAGATGACAAGAAGATTGTTGAACAAAGAAAAGAACTAGTTAAAGAAGTTCTGAAAGCTTACCCCGAAAAAGCTGCTAAAAAGCGCGAGAAGCATTTAAATGTATATGAAGAAGGTAAGGCTGATTGTGGTGTTAAATCTAACATCAAATCCTTACCTGGTGTAATGACCGCTCGTGGTTGTGCTTACGCAGGTTCTAAGGGTGTGGTTTGGGGTCCTATCAAGGATATGATCCACATCAGCCACGGTCCTGTAGGTTGCGGTTACTGGTCTTGGTCTGGTCGTCGTAACTACTACTTAGGTACAACAGGTATTGATACCTTTGGTACTATGCACTTCACCTCCGACTTCCAAGAACGCGATATCGTTTTTGGTGGAGACAAGAAACTCACCAAGTTAATTGAAGAATTAGATGTATTATTCCCCTTGAATCGTGGGGTTTCTATTCAATCTGAATGTCCTATCGGTCTAATTGGGGATGACATCGAAGCAGTAGCTAGAAACACCTCCAAAAAAATTGGTAAGCCAGTTATTCCCGTCCGTTGCGAAGGTTTCCGTGGTGTGTCTCAGTCTTTAGGACACCACATCGCTAACGACATGATTCGTGACTGGGTATTCCCCAGAGCAGATCAAGCTAAGAAAGACGGAACATTGAAGTTTGAAGGAACTCCTTATGATGTAGCCATCATTGGTGACTACAACATCGGTGGTGACGCTTGGGCCAGCCGGATCTTATTAGAAGAAATCGGTTTGCGCGTTGTTGCTCAATGGTCTGGTGATGGTACAATCAACGAAATGTTGATGACCCCCAACGTGAAGATGAACCTCATCCACTGTTACCGCTCGATGAACTACATCAGCCGTCACATGGAAGAAGCTTATGGTATACCCTGGTTAGAATATAATTTCTTCGGTCCTACCAAGATTGCTGCATCTTTACGTGAAATTGCTTCCAAGTTTGACGCGAAGATCCAAGCAAATGCTGAAAAAGTAATTGCTAAGTACCAACCTACCATGGATGCGATCGTTTCTAAATATCGCCCCCGTTTGGAAGGTAAGACTGTAGCAATGATGGTTGGTGGTCTACGTCCTCGTCACGTTGTTCCCGCTTTCCAAGATTTAGGAATGAAGATGATTGGTACTGGTTATGAGTTCGCTCATAATGACGACTACAAACGTACTACCAACTACATCGAAAACGGAACTATCGTTTATGACGACGTTACCGCTTACGAATTTGAAGAATTCATCAAAGCATTGAAGCCAGACTTAGTTGCTTCTGGTGTGAAAGAGAAGTATGTCTTCCAAAAGATGGGTCTTCCTTTCCGTCAAATGCACTCTTGGGATTACTCCGAACTTGATTATGTTGGTGGAAAGGTGCGTTAATTTGAGGTTTTTTGGTTGGGGAATTAAGAGAATTTGATTTTTAGACTAAATGTAATTTATTATGTTTGATAATAACATTGTTTGTGGATAACTGCAAGTAGTAAAAGTCTGATTTTGTCTGAGTTTGAGATGGTTATTAAGTTTTGATGTTTGGTGATTTGGTTAAATTTGATAACTTTTTGTAGGTTGGTTTTATAGACTAAATAGTATGGTGTACGTTAAATTTTTAGTAACCGTTCAGAGGGTGTAAAGAAAACGAAAAACAACCCCCAAAATCAAGCAATAAAATTAAGCAGCTTTCAACAAGTCAGAATCATCAGAACAAGTAGCATTTTCTGGAAGCAAAGAAGGTACAGTTGTAGAGCCACGAGCCGCAACAACAGCTTGAGTCATAAACTCCAAAACATTGCGCTTTTGGGACTTGAGAGTGGGAGCATTTCAAGTTTGTTAGAACAGATGAACTAGCAGACAGGGGTGAAAATCAGCGAAAATAAAGGAAGAAATCAAGGGAGCATCTCAATCATGGAACCAGCTAATCAGAAAAAACTCCAGGAGCATCTCAAAGCCATAGCCGGAATTCTATATCAAGAAGCAAAAACTGAAGAATTAGAGAGTTTAGCAGGAATTGAAAGAACAATTCTTAGCAGACTTTAGAATATATTACGCCAGAATTAGGGGTTTTTTTCTCAAAGAAGCAACAGGAACTTCATCGGGAAGAGTAAGAATAATAAAAAGCATTCTTGGAGAATTGCCAGTCAGTGAAAAACAAGCACGAAAGTTAAAACTAGAAAACAATCAAAAAATAAGTCCTTATTTAGAGCAATGTTGCTTGAGAGCAAGTGCAGGGGAAACGCATCTTATCAATAAGGGCAATTCAATCTCATATAATGACCAAAATATTCGCATTAACGACCACTTATTGACAATATTTTAGTCCATCACTATGACCCTGAAAAATCAATCAAACGATAAATTAGGATTTCTTGGTTTATACATTAAAACGGTATTTTGTCAATAAAATTTAGATGCGTTTCCCCTGTTATAGGAGGCGATCGCTACCAATTAATCACAGGCAAAGTGTTTATTTTTGCAAATTCTTGATCAGCAGTCACTAAACTTGCTGAATTTTGGATTGTTATTGCGGCAATCACCGCATCAGGTAATTTTAACCGATATTGCTGACGAATTTCGATAATCTTCTCAACTAATAAGGCATCGCTCGCTGTCAAACCAACAATTTCCACTTGCTCAATAAATTGTTGAAACAGTTGAATATCGCTTTCCGTTAGCCCAGAAAACACTAAAAATTCAATCTGGCTAATAATCGAAATTCCAATCCAATTAGCATTTTGAAGTAACTGAATAAGTTGGGTATTTCCTTGCAAAAGCGCGATGATTGCATTCGTATCTAGTACATAGCGATTACCATTCATCTCGTAATGTCCTTTGCATCAATACTGCATCTCCTTGCCAATTTAACCGTCCTACCAAATGAGAAAAATCATACTTCAGATTTTGATCTTTAGATGCAACAACTGGATTAATTACCAGCACAATATTTACTTGTCCCGGATTAAGTTGTGTGGGAATGTCAAGGTGCAAATGACCTGACGAATCCACTGTTGTTGTTAGTTGAAGAACTTCCATTTTTATTTCAACAATTAAGTACCAATTTTATTTTAGCGCGATCGCGTCACAATAATCATAAATGATTAATAATACATAAAATCCTGGATATCCTGATTCTGACAATTAATGCTACAATAAACAAATAATTACTTGGTATCATATCATGATGATTACTCAAGCACTGGAATTACAAACTAACACCTTAGAAGATATATCAGAGGATATCATTTTTCCCCCCAGTGACCTATATAGTGATGAACCTCCCGTGGAAACAGAACTGCATTTACGTCAAATTATTCTCCTTTTCAAATGTTTAGAATGGTTATGGAAAGAGAGAACTGATTTTTATGCTGTCGGAAACCTGAGTATTTACTATAGTCCTCATCAAAAGAAATCAGAAGATGTTAGAGGTCCAGATTTTTTCGTAGTTTTAGGAACAGAACGAAAAACTAGAAAAAGTTGGGTAGTGTGGGAAGAAAATGGCAAATATCCTCATGTCATTGTCGAAATTCTTTCACCAACTACAGCTAAAACTGATAGAGAAACTAAAAAACTACTTTATCAAGATACTTTCCGTACACCTGATTATTTTTGGTTTGATCCTTATACATTAGAATTTGCAGGATTTAATTTAATCAGTGGCAAATATCAACCCTTAAAACCTAACGAAAAAGGATATTTATGGAGTGAAGAATTGGGTTTATATTTAGGAATTCATGAGGGTTTGTTAAGATATTTTACATCATCAGGAGTTTTAGTTCCTACACCGGAACAAAGCGCAGAGATGGAAGCAACAAGAGCAGAAATTGAAGCTAAAAGAGCAGCAATGGAAGCAGAAAGAGCGAAAATATCAAATGAAAAATCTCAAAGGTTAGCCGCAAAATTAAGAGAGTTGAATATTGATCCAGATACAATTTAATGAAATATAAAATCAAATTGTGTTTGGTTTAATTACGCCAACTTTGTATATTAGGAGAAAATTTTATGCAAGTAATGACAATCAAAGATGTAGAACAAGTCCAAACTGCTTTTAGTGAAGCCGGCTTAGATTATGATGTTGAGTTAACAAACGGGAGAATTTCTATTGTGGGTCCATCAGATATTGTATCTAGTGAAGTTGGTATTCTTTTTAGCCGACTATTAGCTAATTGGGTTTATCCCCGTCGTTTAGGAAGAGTATTTGATTCTGCTGGTGGTTTTATTTTACCTGATAGCAATCTCACCGCACCAGATGTTTCTTTTGTTCGGGCTGCACGTCTGCGTCAAAGTCCCCGTTATTTTGGTGAACTTGTACCAGATTTAGTAGTAGAAATTAAATCTCAAAGTGATAGAATTAAACCTTTAGTTACTAAAATTCTCAACTTTATAAACTTAGGTGCTGTGATTGGAATTTTAATTGATCCTGATGAGGAGACTGTAACAGTTTATCGTCATCAAGGTGAACCAACTGTTTTAATCAATGGCGATATTTTAACTTTACCTGAACTTTTTCCAGGTTGGGAATTAGCTGTTTCTGAATTATGGCCTCCTATTTTTACTGAAGAAGAAACTCAAGGTTAGTTGGTTTGATCGGATTAGTTTTTATGTGGAGTTCTTTCATGAGAAACAGGGAATTTTGCCTGAAGATATGTGCGGAGAAAATCTCCGCACCAATTTTTCTGTTTATTCGTGAATTGTAACTTTGATCATTTTAACTGGAGTTTTTGGGCGATCGCCTTGTCCTGTTGGAGTGGTTTCAATGGCTTTCAATACATCCATGCCTTCAGTAACTCGACCAAAAACAGGATGCTTGGATTGACCGGCTGTAAACCAATCTAAATAGGAGTTGTGGACAGTGTTGATGAAAAACTGGCAACTTCCACTATTAGGGGCCCCCGTATTAGCCATAGATAAAGTTCCTGGTTCATTGGAAATTTTCCCGTCTTCAGGATGCTCATCTTGAATGCACCCATCAGGACTATTACCCGTTCCCGCACGAGGAGAGCTAGGATCTTTACTGTGAGGACAACCAAACTGCACCATGAAGTTTTTAATCACACGGTGGAAATGGAGACCATCATAAAAGCCACTTTTAGCCAATTTGATGAAATTTCCAGCCGTTATGGGCATAACATCGGTGAATAGCTCAAGAGTAATAGTACCAAGGGAAGTTTCCAGAGTTGCGGTGGGATTTGCCATGAATATTGAATTACTAATCTGTGCAATGGGTTATTTTGTCGCTTCTAGTTTACCCAAAATATTGAACATAATGTTAACTAACATCCACAACTTTTCAAACTAACAATTTCTACTTGTGATAAAAAACTCAAGATCAGGTTGTTTTCTCGGCATTTTAATCTGGGAAAGCTAAACCAGTTCTCGGATCTCTGATATATAATCCCAGTGTCAAACTCCGCATCACTTCATCCCAAACAGGTATTAATTGTTCTGCTTGATCTGCCCAATAATCAAAGGTAATTAAACATTGAATATTAGAACCTAAACCCACGCAAGTCCGAGAAAAAGCTTCCCTTGGTTCTGCTTGAGTATCAATAAATTTAATTTCACACCACATAATTCTGGCAGTTTGTCGCTTGACGGTAATCACTTCTCCTCTTTCAATCACATCACGGCTATCATTTTCCATGATTTTTTTCAAAGTAGATTTGAGAGGAAATAGAGTCCAATCATTAGCTGGTAAATGATTGTAAGATACCTCTAAACAACAATCATCATCTGGTGGTTTTTTATCCATGAACTTAAATGATTTTTCCTGTGGTTCAGATATCCAACCGCGAGGAACATTGAAACGTACAGCCCCTCTACCTGCGACAAAAATATTATATTCTGGGGGAGATTCCCAATGATGATCTGGTTTTAATTCCAGAGTTTCTTTAATCCACTTAAAATTGGTTTTTTTACGTTTTGCCATAATCGTAATAAGTCACTAAATTTGATTTTACAGTAATATTTATTTGCTAGAATATGTTAATTGTATTGTGGTGATTCAGTTTCCAATCCAACACCATCATAAAGCATTTCAATCGGAAATTCAAATTCGATACTTGATAAAGTGATGATGTCTCCAGTAGTGTAGGGATAATAAAGCCACATTCTTCCTTCTCCTCGACAATAACGTTCAACGGATATTTTTTCAGAATCAATTAAGATGTATTCTTGTAAACTGGGCATTGTTAGATAATATCTGAATTTTTCACCTCTATCTTTACTGCTTGTACCAGGAGAAAGAACTTCAACAATTAATTTGGGATTTTGAATAAATTTACGGGCGTTGAGGTCTTCAGGGTGACAACTGACGATAATATCAGGATAGAAGTATGGACTTTTAGGGGTTACTTGTACTTTCACATCTGATACATTGACTCGACAACCTCTAGGACGCAGATGAGAGTATAGAGGTCTGTAAAGATTGAGAGCAATATCATTATGGGGAATTGTACCACCAGTCATGGCAAAGACTTCGCCGTTTATGTATTCATAGCGAATATCTTGGTTAAGTTCCCATGCGAGATATTCCTCAATGGTCATTTTTTGCGGTTGTTGGGGAATGGCTATCATATCAGGATTTTTTTAAGTTTGTTTTGATTATAGCAACTACAATTACAACTATTTTCAGGTTATTAAAGTATATTTTAATAAAATTTACAGAGTTGAAAAATGCTACAATTAAATATTCATCTACTGTAGTGTAGAAATTTTAACACTGTTATCTCAATTTTTAAACAGGATTAACAGATTGGAAAAATGAAACATTTTAGGACAAATCAAAATAGCAAATTGGCTGTTTGTCTATCTAGTTGTGTAATCTTCATCTGTTTTTTTCCGTTTTGTTTGTATGTATCTGTTTGGTTTGCCTTTGCCATTAGACCGACGAATTGTACTTTACCAAATAGGTGTTCACAGTTGGAAATAAATACCAAAAGCATTCTGTCATTACTTGTTTTATTGGGGGTAGGATTTGCAGTTCCCATAATAGTTGCAAGTTCTGTTGGAAAAGGTTTTCGTCGCTAAATTAGTTCCGTTTAGTGTCTCGTCTCACAGCAGAGATATTTTAGAATAAGATCGAGGGAAATTCGTAATTCTAGAAGACTTTAGATTATATTCTGGATGAGTTAACATGGCGTAGAAGAGCTAAACAAACTCTTGACTAAACACCAATTTTCAAATATAGTTCTTTTCAATCTGAATTATATGAAAGTTTCATCATGACTGTACAAATAGCCGGAAAATATAGCTTTGTCTCCCAAGAGAACTTCGAGGAGTATTTGAAGGCTGAAAATCTTGGGATGATAACGCGAACGGTGTTGGCAAAAACCACGCCAGACATGATGGTGGAGATTGACGGCGACAAGTTTACCATCACAACCTTCACCGATCTAAAGACTATCAAGATTAGTTTTACCTTGGGACAAGAGTATGAGTGTGATCCTGGAACAAACAAAGTTGACAAATACATCACTACTTTGGAAGGGGGTGACACCTTGGTGACTAAGAAAGTTGAGGATACATCTTCTACGTCTTCCACAAAGTTTACTAGCGATCAAATGATCATAACCATGACAACGAACGAAGTCACTGCAACGAGAACATTCAAGAGAGCTTAAACAAATAGGGCTTGATATTTGGCGTTGCTGATAGCCTGCGTGGCGATAGCCATATTGAATATGAAATGCCAAAATTACATTTTTTGTTTTTTGTACTTTTTGACGAAACTAATTCATATTGCGACTTAGCAACGCCTGCTGTTCATATTTCGCGATCGCACTCAACTCTATAATATTCCTCATTCAGATAAAATAATTGCAGCTAATCGTTCCTCAACTTCTTGAATATAATCTGTTAAACCCGTATCAACTCCTCTTTCTCGTAGATGGTTTAAATTTGTATCTTCCCAACACTGCTTTTCCCGTTCCATATTATTTCCTGTGAGTTGTTCAACTATTACTTTTACATTTCTCATTCGTTCAGGTTCTTTCTCAGAAGTAGCACGTAATCTGTGTGACTCTATGCAAGGATCAAAACTCAATTTATTGTTGATTTCTTCAAGAATTTGTTCCTCTTGTTGATTAGATGAAATAAACCCATTTAAAACCCATGCTTCACGTTTTGGGTCAGCCGCACCAATCACAATTTCTAATTTCGAGGTTTTATTAATATGTTCTGAACGTGCTTGTTCAATTCCTTCTTTACGTTCCGGTTGATTATCTAAATCACGGATAAATAAAACAGCTTTAATCTGTCGAGTTTTTTGCAGAAACCTTACCAAATTAAGAATCTTGATAGATGCTGCTCCATCAGCTTTTAAAGACACACCCTTACTATAATGACCTAAATATCTGGGTTCATTATATTTTAGTTGTTTTTTTGCATCATCAATAATTTTTCTAATGTCTCTCCAACAAGAAAATTCTGTCCCTTCCTCTAAACCAGTCCACTGAAAACAATGTTGCAGAATATCATTATCTAACCAATCGAATTTTTCTTTTAAAACTCGCTCGGCTAATTTAGTTGCTGTTCTGGCATCTGCACCACTTTCAACTATGACAACAAACTCAATCACTGACTTCTCCTTCTAGCACCCAATCTTCACCTTCAGCATCCCAAAATTCACCAGTTGTTAAGGTTTCTTTTGCCCATTCTACATCAGGATGTTCATCCAAACGTTTGGCAATTGTGAAACCTGATTTACTATTATTTAATATGTGGACTTGAGAAGGAGCAAGTGCATCAATAATATAAGGGGAATGAGTAGAGAAAATAATTTGCAGGTTGGAATTTTCTGCAATTATTTCTTTAAAAACAGTCATTAACTCACGTTGTGCTTTAGGATGAAGTCCCTGTTCTACATCATCTAATAAAACTAAATTAGGTTGATTAGGATTCATTAATACAGTTAATAATCCTAAAGTTAACATTGTTCCTTCGCTAATTGCATGGGCGGGAATCCGTTCACCTGTATTCATGTCTAATATCACTTCTTGACCTGTCATTTTCTGAGTTTCTTCATAGGAAATAGATTTACCATCAACTTCGATTAAACGATTACGAATAACAGAAACTTTTGCTCGCTTGATGCCAATTTTTTTAAAATTTGGAACAATTCGATTCAGCTTTTTTTCTATTAATTGAAATTTATCTGGAGATTCATCACGTAAAAAATCTAAGGTTGGTGCTAATCCTGAACCATCAAACTGAATTCTCGGTGTGATTTCATCACTGTAGGCTGCTTTTGCGAGATTGGAGGCTATTAATTTTAAATAAATAGAGTTTTGAAGAAATTGAGGAACTTTGGATAAATTTCTAGAACGTGGATCTTTATTCCAATCATCTTGATGTCCATCTATATCTAATATAATTGTAGGGCTATAACCGTCCTGTTTATAGTTGCAGTAAAACTCCCATTTTTTCCTAATATTATCTTGCCAATAACCACTGACTTTGATGAACATTCTTTGTTCACCAATTGTTGTCAGAAATTCAGGTGACTTTTCATTAATAAAGACTTGTGTGGATGATAAATGAGTAAGCATACTTAGACTATGCAATGCTTGTAATATTGATGTTTTACCAGCACTGTTTTTTCCTACGATTCCATGTAATCGGGAGTTATCGAAATTGAGTTCTGTAGATTTATGGCTTTTGAAATTATGAAGGATGAGTTTTTCTAGCATATTCTTATCTCTATTTTTTCATAATTCTTGTGGATCATCGGAAGTGCGATCTCATCTGCACTAAAACTTTAAATTCAGGTTCGCAAAAGATCGAAATTTTTCTCACTAGAGTAAGCTTGTCTACAACATTGAATCATTTGTAGTTTGTTATACTCTTTTACATTGTTTTCTGACAAGGAAGCACTAATTCCGTCATACTTTTTAAGTTTATACCAACAGTCGGATTCAAACATAATTAAAAGATGTTTAGAACTGATTGGATAAGCTATTTGGACACCGTGTGAAGCCAAACCCGTTCCAAACTTCTGATGCTGTTTAATTACTATAGGATTATCTGAAGTCCATAGTGGAATAGAAGTTGAGTTAATACCAAATAACCATATATGACCTGATAAAATTGTTGATATTTCAGAATCTAAGCCTTGATCAAGAACATTAGATATATGAAGTAGGTGCTGCATTATTGAATAGTCTTCGATTCCTACGTTAATTAGATCATCTAATTCAATTGAATTTGTTGAATTTTCTATATCAGGAAATATTATTTCTTCAATATTATTTTTATTTCTTAATAGTGCTTCATCAAGTCTTGTTTTAAGATTATATGCGGATTGAAATAATCCTTTAATTTTCTGCCTAAACATATTTGTTCTAACTATCTGAAGTGTTAAGAAAGGAGAGAAATTTTTCTTTGCCTCTTTGTCAAGAACTCCAAGAGAATCAAATAAGTTCTTTTTTTCTATTTCTTCAAGACAATCTATGATCTGTGCCAGAAATTCTCCAAATCTTGATTCTACCTTAGAGAGATCATTTTCTATGACTTGAGATTTTGTTTTATCCCTCAATTCATCAGATAACAATGAATCAGGAAAGTCATTAAAATATCTCTCTTGGGCAATATTTTTCACATGAGATGGATAAGAAGCCTTTTTTATCTTATCCCACACAAATAATCTGTGTTCTTCATTAGCGAAGTTTTTTAAATAGCACTGAGGTACGAAGTGTTGCTGCTTAACTATCATTTAAATTTACCTGGGATATTTTAAAGAGAGATAATAGTCTAATGATTGATGACTGTCTTTATATTTCATCAGCATAAGCACTAAGAAATATCAACTGATTTGCCATATTTTCTGCTGACTTATTTGCCATCAAATTGAGGACTCTTCGCATTTGTTCACCAATAGAGTAATCTTGAGATGAAATTATAATTCCCGCATGACTTCGTTTTTCCTCTATGTAGATACTATGTAACTGGCAAAAGTCACCAACATTAAATGTGTAAAAAACTCTTTGCAGTTCAGTCGCGAAAATCAGTTGTTCCTTATCACTAGAACTGATAGTTTCAACCTCAGCAACAGTAATAACATCTACACCTCTAGCTCTCAATGCTTTAATAAATCTTTGATCCATTGAATCTTCATCAATGAATAATCTAATTGAACTCATATTGCTTGCACCATTTCTGTTGCTAACCGTTGATAATCAGCTTTTTCAGCAGCAATATAACCCTCAATTTCTTCTCGATTAGCATGATAATAAGTTAATGCAGCATAAACTTGAACAAGAGTTACATTCCCCATGCGTTCAGTGATTTCTTCTGCATTTAATCCCATTTTGTACCAAGCTGTAATGCGTTGCACAGAAACTCTAGTACCAGCAATGCAAGGACGACCCCCTAAAGTGTCTGATGATTTAATAATTAGTGTCCCAATATCAGTAGCTTGCATAAAGATTTTGATTATTGTTGACAGATTAATTATACCACATCCCACAAAAATGATATTCTTAATTAACCAAACT
>NZ_VILD01000012.1:57261-89351 GCF_009712085.1 Anabaena sp. UHCC 0253 | reverse complement strand
GGCAAAACTGATGGGGAATCATTACGAAGTGAGAAAAATTGCATGAATGGGTTTTTATTTGATGAAAATCTCCCTACTAAAATCCAATTTACTCCATCTTTACCCATCATTCATGTTTCTATTTTAGGGAATAGTCCGAGTGATACCCAAATCTGGGAGTATGCAAAGGAAAAAGAATTGGTGATTGTTACTAAAGATGCAGATTTTTCAGATCGGTTGATGGTTGATTCTTCTCCACCTAAAATAGTGCATCTACGTTTTGGGAATATGCGAAAACGTGAATTTCACTCATTTCTAGCTAAAGTTTGGACGGAGATTGAAATGTTAGTCATTGATCACAAGCTAATTAATGTTTATTCTGATCAAATTGAAGCATTTAAATAGTATTATGCTGCATTACTTAACTCCGTTTATAAACCATTTCCATCCTCAACTTCTCTACCTCAATCTTTAACCGTTCATTCTCCATTTTCAACCCTGTATTTTCATCCTTAATCAACTCCACCTCATTCCGTTTACTCAAAGCCTGATTAATTGCCAACTTCCGCATATCCAAAGAAAACCAACGTTGATAAGTTTTCGTATGAATCTGCACACTATGACCCAAATTATCCGCCGCAGCCTTAATCGGAACTCCCAAAATATGCGCTCTAATTGCCCAACCATGACGTAAATCATAAGGTTTAAAATTCAAACCGATTTTTCTAAACCACCAACTCACCCTTTGAATTAAAGCCGTGATTTCCGCATGATTATTCTGGTCTTTTTTACTAATTGCTATTGCCAACATTTCTAAATACTTCGGATTTCTCAAATCAAATTCATTAATCCATTCCTTATATAAAGGTAAAGCTTCCCTTTCACCAGTTTTACAATCTTTATCAACCTTCCAAGTTAAATCTAAATTTTCATCACTTAACCACCAATCAATATGAGGATTAACAAAAAGCTCACGGGGACGTAAACCAAAAACCGCCAACATTCCATAAGTCCAACGCCATAATTGCCAACTATCTTTCACATCTTGATTAACTTGCTTACCGCGATTATTTAGATATTCATCAAACTTATAAAATCCAGTAACTATTTCCTTATCAGTAGGAACATTCCGAGAATTACTTTCAGGAACTTTAGAATAATTAGTTAAATTAATCTCAATTTTAAAAAGTTGACAAAAAACAGAAATAGCCCTGACAGCATTATATTTAGCCCATTCCTTATCTATTTTTTCAATCGCATGAATCAAAACATCCCCATTTGCCAAATCATCAGCATTTGTATAACGCTTAATTCGAGAAAAATAATAGAAAAAAGTATGTTCACTTTTAGTCGTGCGTTTATGGGTTTTAAAATATTCCTCCTCAAACCTTACCAATAACTCACCAATAGTTATTAACTCCTTTTTAATTGCCTCACTTCCCAAATATTTATCATTCCAAACAAAAGATTTCCTAGCAATTAACTTACCTAACTCATAAGCTTCCTCCTCAGCAGTTTTCACACCTAGTAAATTTGCGGGAATATTCAAACTAAGATTGTATTGCTTCTTTCCCGTTCCCCTTGTATCCACATCTCCCGGTTTAATAGGTAAAGTTGCCCGTAATTGCAGACATCCATTTGATTCTCGAATTGTTACCCTAGTCTTCGCAGACTTCAAACGCAGATTTACCTGCTGTATTTCCCATAATAGCTGTTCCTTCATCCTTTGCGTCTTTGCTCCTCTGCGCCTTTGCGCGAAACTTAACTCTGAATCTTTCAGACTATATTTAGACAAAAAATAAAGGAGTTAACTGCAAACATAGTTTATCCCTGACATTGCTCACTGCAAACATAGCGGAGTTAAAAGCTATTAAACCAGCAAAATAAATACTCCGGTCCTTACCACGGTTACGACGGATTCGCAATCTTCGCTCGTGACATGGATTTGGCACTCAACAGCCCAACCTGGGGATTAATCGGCGCTCCCTGGAACAAAAAAGCTCAAAAAGCTAAAGCAAAGGCTAAGGCTTCCGTTTAGAGAACAGATAGGGGTAAAACCTGCCAGTACAGGGATAGTCTGGGGGTTGGCCCCAGGGGGGAGTTAGGAATTCAAGATTCAAAATTAAAAATTCTAAGTTTTGGATTTTGCATTTTGAATTTTGAGCTACATTTCGCACTCCCCACCACAAGATTACGGGCAGACAAACCCACCAAAGGGAGCGGAAACACCGCCCCTAAGGCAAACACAATACACAGCTTGGAGATATAGAAATGCCTCAGAATCCAGACAAGATTCAGGATCACGTTGAGCTATTCCACCAGCCAGAATACCAACAACTGTTTGAAAACAAGAAACAGTTTGAAAACGCTCACACACCAGAAGAAGTCCAACGAGTTTCCGAATGGACAAAAAGCTGGGAATACCGGGAAAAGAACTTTGAACGTACAGCTTTAACCGTTAACCCCGCTAAAGGTTGTCAACCTTTAGGTGCTATGTTTGCGGCTGTAGGTTTTGAAGGTACTCTTCCCTTCGTTCAAGGTTCTCAAGGTTGTGTGGCTTACTTCCGTACCCACTTAACTCGTCACTACAAAGAACCATTCGCCGGCGTTTCTTCTTCCATGACAGAAGACGCTGCTGTGTTCGGTGGTTTGCAAAACATGATTGATGGCTTGGCTAACTCCTACAAGCTATACAGTCCTAAGATGATTGCTGTTTGCACCACCTGTATGGCAGAAGTTATCGGTGATGACTTACAGTCATTTATTGGTAACGCTAAAGAAGCTGGTTCAGTTCCTCAAGATTTACCAGTACCTTTTGCTCACACACCTAGCTTCGTTGGTTCTCACATCACTGGTTACGACAACATGATGAAGGGAATTCTGACTACCTTAACCGCAGGTAAGAAGAAAACCAAGAGCAACGGCAAAATCAACTTCATTCCTGGTTTTGATACCTACGTAGAAAACAACCGCGAAATTAAGCGAATTGCTTCTTTGATGGGTATTGACTACACCTTGTTGTCTGATAACAGCGATTATGTTGACTCACCTTGTGATGGTGAATACAATATGTATCCAGGTGGTACTAAGCTAGAAGATGCAGCAGATTCCATTAACGCTAATGCTACTATTGCTCTTCAAGCTTACTCCACAACCAAGACCCGTGAATACATCGCTAAAGATTGGAAGCAAGACGTTTCAGTTTCCCGTCCTTGGGGTATCAAGGGAACTGACGAGTTCTTAATGAAACTCAGCGAATTGACTGGTAAGGCTATTCCTGAAGAATTGGAAATTGAACGCGGTCGTGCAGTTGACGCAATGACTGACTCCCACGCTTGGGTTCACGGTAAGCGTTTCGCTATCTACGGTGATCCTGACTTAGTTTATAGCGTAGTTGGTTTCATGCTAGAAATGGGTGCTGAACCTGTACATATCTTGGTTCACAACACCAACGAAGTATTCGAGAAAGAATTGCAAGAATTGTTAGATTCTAGCGTCTTCGGTAAGTCCGCTAAAATCTGGGGTGGTAAAGACTTGTGGCATCTAAGATCATTGTTGTTCACAGAACCAGTAGACCTGTTAATTGGTAACTCCTACGGTAAATACCTGTGGCGCGATTGTGGTGTACCTTTGGTAAGAATTGGTTATCCTATCATGGATCGTCACCACTACCACCGTTATGCAACTGTTGGTTACAAAGGTATCATCAACCTGTTGAACTGGATTGTGAACACAGTATTTGAAGAAATTGACAACAACACCAATGTTGCTGGTAAGACCGATATTTCTTACGACTTAGTTCGTTAAGAATGTCTGTAAGGGTGGGATTTTCCCATCCTGGAGAATAAACAAAGGGGATTGGGACATAGGCAATTTACCTAAAATCCTATCCCCTATCTCCAGTTTCTAGCTTTTATTTTTATTCCTTTCATCTATTTGCAGGATGAATTACGTTATCTTCAATACCATAAATTTTCGATTTTTTCTGGCAAAAACAAATGTTATGAAAATCCCACCCTAGAAAATACAGATAAATACATATCTTTTTTGAAAGTTTATCTGTGTAATTATTAAGTTAATTAGATTTTCTGCAAAATCTACAAATCAATAAAAATTAAGTATAAAAACTTGATTATTTTCGGGGAATTAGAATTATTATATTTGTTATATCTCTCCTGTGTTGATCCTAATTTTGTTTTTGTTTCGCGCCCAGATGCAGAGGAACAAAAGCACAAAGGAGCAAAAAAATACATTAGTTCAAATTGTATTCTAAATAAGTGAAATCTTCATAACTATGATGGATTTCACTCAAGATTTGTCATGTTAACAAATTCTATCTAGCACGAGAATAAAAATGAAAGTCACCCAAAGTAAAATTAACGAGTTGTTGAGTGAGTCAGGATGCGAACATAATCAAAAGAAACAGGGAGAAAAGAAAAATAAATCTTGTACCCAACAGGCTCAACCAGGTGCGGCTCAAGGGGGTTGTGCATTTGATGGGGCGATGATTGCTTTAGTGCCAATTACTGATGCTGCTCACTTGGTTCATGGTCCGATCGCTTGCGCTGGAAATTCATGGGGAAGTCGTGGTAGTCTGTCTTCTGGACCAATGTTGTACAAGACAGGTTTTACTACTGATGTGGGTGAAAATGATGTAATTTTCGGTGGTGAGAAAAAGCTTTATAAGGCGATTTTAGAAGTTAATGAAAATTACAAACCTGCGGCTGTTTTTGTTTACGCTACCTGTGTTACAGCCTTAATTGGTGATGATATTGATGCAGTTTGTAAGGTGGCGGCAGAAAAAACTGGAACTCCGGTTATTCCGGTGATTGCGCCGGGATTTATTGGTAGTAAAAATCTTGGTAATCGTTTTGGTGGTGAAGCTTTACTAGAATATGTAGTAGGAACTGCTGAACCTGAATATACTACACCTTATGATATTAATTTAATTGGTGAGTACAATATTGCTGGGGAAATGTGGGGGGTTTTACCTTTATTTGAAAAGTTAGGAATTCGGGTTTTATCGAAAATTACTGGTGATGCTCGTTATGATGAAGTTCGTTATGCTCACCGGGCTAAATTAAATGTGATGATTTGCTCACGGGCGTTATTAAATATGGCGCGGAAAATGCAGGAACGTTATGGAATTCCTTACATTGAAGAGTCATTTTATGGAATTAAAGATATTAACCGTTGTCTCCGAACTGTGGCTGCTAAATTAGGTGATGCTGATTTGCAGGAACGGACAGAAAAGTTAATTGCAGAAGAAACTGCGACTTTAGATATTGCTCTTGCTCCCTATCGAGCCAAGTTGAAAGGAAAGCGAGTTGTTCTCTATACTGGCGGTGTGAAAAGTTGGTCAATTATTTCCGCTGCGAAGGATTTGGGAATTGAAGTTGTGGCGACAAGTACACGCAAAAGTACAGAAGAAGATAAAGCGAAAATCAAAAATTTGTTGGGTAATGATGGGATCATGTTGGAGAAGGGGAACGCTACAGAACTCCTAAAATTAATTCAAGAAACTAACGCAGATATGCTTATTGCTGGGGGCAGAAATCAATATACTGCTTTGAAAGCGAGAGTTCCCTTTTTAGATATTAACCAAGAACGTCATCATCCCTATGCGGGTTATGTGGGGATGGTGGAAATGGCGCGGGAGTTGACTGAGGCTTTATATAGCCCTGTTTGGGAGCAAATTCGTAAACCAGCACCTTGGGAATAAATTAGGTGACAGGTGATGGTAAGGGCGAAGCATTCGGGCGATAAATTATCGGTTTTTCTCAAAAATTATTTTCCGAATGCTTCGCCCCTACGACTGACAAATTATTTTGAGATTATAGTTATTATGGCGATCGCAATTGTTCCAGAAAAGTCTGTGACTGTAAACCCCCTCAAACAAAGTCAGGCTTTAGGTGCTTCTTTGGCTTTTTTGGGTTTGAAGGGAACTATGCCTTTATTTCATGGTTCTCAGGGTTGTACAGCTTTTGCAAAAGTGGTTTTGGTTCGACATTTTCGGGAAGCTATTCCTCTTGCTACTACCGCAATGACGGAAGTTACTACTATTTTGGGTGGTGAGGAAAATGTTGAGCAAGCTATTCTCACTTTAGTGGAAAAGGTACAACCGGAAATTATTGGTTTGTGTACCACTGGGTTAACAGAAACTAGAGGTGATGATATAGAAATGTTCTTGAAAGATATTCGAGAACGTCATCCTGAACTTAATCATTTAGCAATTGTTTTTGCTCCTACTCCCGATTTTAAAGGTGCATTGCAAGATGGTTTTGCAGTTGCGGTAGAAAGTATAGTTAAAGAAATTCCTAAAGCTGGAGGAATTAAACCGGAACAAATCACAATTTTAGCTGGTGCTGCTATCACTCCTGGAGATGTGCTAGAAATTCGGGAAATGGTGACAGCTTTTGGACTAGAACCAATTTTTGTTCCTGATTTGGGTGCTTCTTTAGATGGACATTTGGAAGATGGTTATACTGCTATAACTGCTAGTGGTACAACTTTAAAAGAATTACGTTCTTTGGGTAGTTCAGCTTTTACCTTAGCATTAGGTGAAAGTATGGTGGGGGCGGCGAAAATTTTAGAGGAACGGTTTGGAACTAGTTATCAAGTATTTAGAGATTTAATAGGATTAGAACCTGTAGATCAATTTCTGCAAAAGTTATCTTTATTAAGTGGAAATCCCGTTCCTGAAAAATATCGTCGTCAACGCCGGCAATTGCAAGATGCAATGTTAGATACTCACTTTTATTTTAGTTCTAAACGAGTATCTTTAGCTTTAGAACCTGATTTGTTATGGTCTATGGTTGGGTTTTTGCAATCAATGGGGGCGCAAATTCACAATGCTGTAACAACAACTCGTTCTCCTTTACTTGAAGCACTTCCTATCAAGAATGTCACTATTGGTGATTTGGAGGATTTTGAAAAGTTGGCGTTAGGTTCTGATTTATTGATTGGTAATTCTAATGTAAATACTATCTCTAAACGCCTTTCTATTCCTCTCTATCGTCTGGGTATTCCCATTTATGATCGTTTAGGAAATGGTCTATTTACCAAGGTAGGCTATCGCGGCACTATTGAGCTTCTTTTTGGGATGGGAAACCTATTTATTGAACATGAAGAGTCATCAATGATGAATCAGTGGTCATCAGTAATTAATAGGGAATAGGTGACAGGGAACAGGTGACAGGTGACAGTCAAGAAGTAGATAAAAGTTGATTTTTGGTTTTTTAATTTTTCCTTCGCTCTTCCCTTCTTTTATCCTGTCATCTTCTTAACTCTTCCCTGTCACCTGTTACCTGTAACCTGTAACCTTCTTAACTCTTCCCTGTCACCTGTTACCTGTAACCTGTAACCTTCTTTGAGGACAAATGAAAGTGAAAATTGCTTTTACTACAACTGACAGAATTCATGTTAATGCTCATTTTGGTTGGGCTAAGGAAATTGATGTTTATGAAATTTCCGACAACGGATATGAATTCATCGAAACTCTAACATTTGAAGGTGATTTGAAGGAAGATGGTAATGAAGATAAAATTACCCCTAAACTTCAAGCCTTGAATGACTGCACTATTGTTTATGTTGTCGCTATTGGTGGTAGTGCGGCCGCTCGTTTAATTAAGAAGAGTGTGACTCCAGTTAAGGCTAAATCTGAAGAGGAAAAGATTGAAGATATTCTCAACAAATTAGTCAAAACTCTCAAAGGTAATCCTCCACCTTGGTTACGGAAAGCTTTAGTACAGAAAAAACCTAGTTTTGCAGAAGAACTTGAAAACGAAGCAACTTTATGAGTACAAATGATGTAAATGGAACTGGTAACAATTCAGAGGTAGTTTTAACTCCTTTCCATAAAGCATTAGTTCAACAAATCCGGGCGCAAGATAGTTATGGTTTTTATCGGACTTGGACTGATGAATTAATCCTCAAACCCTATATTGTTACTAAACAAAAGAAACGGGAAATTTCCGTAGAAGGTGAAATTGATCCCGCCACAATTTCTCGCATAAATGCCTTTTTCCGGGCTGTAGCTGCCAGTATTGAAAAGGAAACCGGACTTATTTCTAATGTTGTTGTTGAATTAGGACATGAGGGTTTCGGCTGGGCTTTAGTATTTTCTGGCCGCTTATTATTAGCTGTAAAAACTTTACGCGATGCTCATCGTTTTGGTTTTGATTCCTTCGAGAAATTAGACGAAGAGGGCGCAAAGTTTGTGGAAAAAGGCATTGATTTAGCCAAACGTTTCCCCGATGTTGGCAATCTTTAATAATTGATAATTGACAATTGACAATTGACAATTACCAATCACCAATTACCAATCACCCATGACAATTGAGGAAATCACAACCAAGATTAGAAGGCTAAATAGTAAAGCAGGTCAAATGAAGATGGATCTGCATGATTTAGCGGAAGGGCTGCCGACAGACTACGACAAACTTATGGATGTTGCTGCTGCAACTTACGAAATCTACTGTCAGTTAGATGGACTCAAGCAACAACTCAAAAAAATGGAGAATTCTAAATGAGTACCAATATTGATGAATTCAAGAAACTGGTAGATGCAGAAGAGTTTTTTATCTTTTTTAATCTGCCTTATGACCAAAAATTTGTAAATGTAAATCGTTTACATATTTTGAAGAAGTTTTCTCAGTTTATGAGTCAAATTGATGATAGTTATGCTCAAATAAGTGACGCAGAAAGATTAGAGAAATATTGTGTGGCTTTGCAACAAGCTTATCAGGTGTTTATAGAATCAACACCCCATGAACAAAAGTTGTTCAAGGTATTTAATGATAAGCGAAAAAATGTAGTCACCCTGACAGAAATCACTTCAGATTAGGAGTTAAAAAGTGATCAACCTAACGCCTACCGAATTGGAACGCTATAGTCGCCAAATGATGCTTCCTAATTTTGGCGAATTAGCTCAAAAGCGCCTGAAATCAGCGACTGTTTTGGTGTCGGGTGTGGGTGGATTAGGCGGTACGGCGGCGCTTTACCTAGCAGTAGCAGGCGTTGGGCGGCTAATCCTAGTCCGGGGTGGAGATTTGCGGCTGGATGATATGAATCGTCAGGTTTTGATGACTGACGACTGGGTGGGGAAACCTAGAGTATTCAAAGCCCAAGAAACCCTCAAAGCCATCAATCCTGATGTGGAAGTGGAGGTGGTTCACGATTACATTACCGCAGAAAATGTGGATGAGTTGGTGCAAAAGGCAGATATGGCTTTGGATTGCGCTCACAATTTCACTGAACGCAATTTGTTAAATGAAGCCTGTGTGCGCTGGCGCAAGCCCATGGTAGAGGCGGCTATGGATGGAATGGAGGCTTATCTCACCACGATTATTCCTGGTGTTACGCCTTGTTTATCTTGTCTGTTTCCAGAAAAGCCTGATTGGGATCGGCGCGGTTTTTCTGTGCTGGGGGCTGTTTCTGGGACTTTGGCTTGTTTGACGGCGTTGGAAGCTGTGAAGCTGATTACTGGTTTTAGTCAACCGCTGTTGTCAGAGTTGCTGACGATTGACTTGAACAGAATGGAATTTGCTAAACGTCGTTCTCACCGCGATCGCAATTGTCCAGTCTGCGGTAATACTGCCCCTTGGAGATATTCCCAATCTCAAACTGCGTCGGTGTAAAGTACCACTTTTTTGAACATCCACATCCCAAATCAGAATATTCGCTACAGAATAGGAAACAAAATGACTGTTACTTTAACAGAAAAGGCTGAATTTCGTCTGTGGGCATTTTTAAAAGGTTCTGCAACTGAAGAAACTAATAACGCTACAAAAGGTGTCCGCATCTCCGTAAAAGATGGTGGTTGCAGTGGCTATGAGTATGGAATCGAAATTACAAGTAAGCCCCAACCTGATGATGTCGTATCTCAACAAGGAAATGTGTTGATTTACGTTGATGCTAAAAGTGCGCCGTTATTAGCAGGTGTGGTAGTTGATTTTGTTGAGGGAGTCATGGATAGCGGCTTTAAGTTTTCCAATCCCAATGCAACTGATACCTGCGGTTGTGGCAAGTCTTTTAAAACAGATGATGGTACTCCCACTGGTGTACCTTGCAGCCAATAATTTCCATATTTCTTGAGCAAAATTCAAAAGTTAGATCCTTCATTTTGAATTTTGCCAGAGAAACTTAACTAACTCAAAAACTCACTTCATTCACGTTTGAGGAGAATTATCAAATGGCAGCCTATCAAGTAAGATTGATCAGCAAAAAAGAAGGCTTCGACACTACAGTTGAAATTGACGAAGACACTACAATTCTAGAAGGAGCAGAAGAAGCTGGTATTGAATTACCTTTCTCCTGTCACTCTGGTGCTTGCTCTAGCTGTGTAGGTAAGGTTGTTGAAGGTGAAATCAATCAAGACGATCAATCCTTCTTAGATGATGAGCAAATGGAAAAAGGATTTGCTCTATTGTGTGTTACCTATCCTCGTTCTAACTGTACAATCAAAACCCACCAAGAACCTTATCTTGCTTAATACAATATCTGTAGGTGTTTAGCATTACTAAACTCTTTCAGTTTCACAATGATGGAGGATGTTTATCATCTTTCATCATTTCAGTTTTTACCTTTTATTTTCATACCACAATGTTTACTCCTTTTAGTGTCATGGGTTGTTCTTTGGAATTGCTGAAATCAGGAGAATTGGGAATAGTTACTGCTTGTCAAAGTCAGGATGAGACTATTAGAAAAAAAATTATCTCAATGGGAATTAAAACAGGAAATACAATTACTGTAGAACAACAATTTCCTACTTTTGTAATTAAATGTGGTAGTTTATCTATGACTATAGATCGGGAAATAGCCAGGGCTATTTATGTGCGGGTGATTGATGGGTGAAAAGATAATTAGTTAGATATTTTGAGTTTCTTAACTTCAGTAAGCAATTTTGCTATTATAATAAATATAACTACTATACTCTTTACCACTTGAGAATATATGATAGAACGAGAAATACTGAATCGTATTGCTACAAATCCCAAAGTAATGGCTGGAAAACCGACAATTAAGGGTACACGCTTAACTGTCGAGTATATTCTTAATCTCCTGGCACACGGCGCAACAGTGGCAGAAATTCTGGAAGAATATGAAGGTTTAGTAGAAGCAGATATTCGAGCTTGTTTATTATTTGCATCTCGCTCTCTAGAAAGTACCAGTTTCATGCCTTTGATTGCGGAGATTGCCTAGATGCGATTTTTAGTAGATGAAAATACAGGTGTGACTGTCGCTCGCTGGTTACGTGAACAAGGTTATGAAGTTTTCTCAGTTTATGAACAAGCACGGGGAATAGATGATGACACAATTATTCAAAAGGCTTTTGATGAAAATTGGATTTTGATTACTAGCGACAAAGATTTTGGCGAAAAAGTTTATCGGGATCAATATCCTCATCGGGGTGTGATTCTTCTGCGTTTGGAAAATGAACGTTCTGCAAATAAAATCTATATTTTACAACAGGTATTAGAGCAGCATAAGGAACAGTTAGCAGATAGTTTTGTGGTAGTTACTGAAACTCAGATTAGATTTGCTAGGATAAAGTAAAAAATCTAAACTGTGGGGTGGGTGAGATTATGGTAACATCTCAATAAGCACAAAAAAGGTGCTTCTTAATTACAAAAATTCAAGTTGATTTTTCATATCTTCTGGTTCAAGTGTTTCCCAAATCAGAATTAAAGTATTTAAAATTTCACCAATTGAACGGCGTTTTTGATCACAATACGTAATTCCTGCATGAATTATCCCACTACGATGAAGAATGACAAAATCATCATCATGAGTAATCAAGATCCGGTTTTCAGATAAAGCAAAAGCAATTTTTTCTCTGTCTGATACACCAATTAATTCGGCTTCTGAAGTTGTAGTAACATTGACTCCTCGACGACGTAAACCTAACGCGATCGCATTACTAACACTTTCATCTAAATGAAATTTAATTCTCTCTATCATTCCGTTTTTTGAGTTTTTGTTGCAAAATCGAAGGAGTTTGTGCTTGTATATCTTGGATTAAAGCCTCTGATTCTGATATTTGTTGCCTAATTTCCTCACGATGATCATGATAGTATGCTAAAGCAGCATAGACATCAGATAAGGTAATACTAGGATAATGGTAGAGAATTTCATCAGGAGACATTCCCATTTGTTCATGCCAAATCACAATATCCTGAACTCGAATCCGATGTCCAGCAATGCGAGGTTTTCCTCCACAAATACCAGGAGTGATTTCAATATGTTCTTTGATTACGTTGACGGACATACTATTATCAAGAGAATTATCCACCCTAATTATATCACTATTTTGTCAGGTAGGTTGGCGCAGAAAGTATAAAGTATTAATGTCTGACCCTAATTGTATTATGTAACATAGATTAATCGCCTGGATGTGATTTAGGAAATTATTTAATTTTTGACTTGTTGGAAAGTTTTATAATTTCTACAAACAACTTCTAAACAAATATCTCCTTCTAAATGAAAATAAATTAGCGATTGTAAATTAGTGTTAATTATTCCAGTTTGATTGACAAATGGATAGGATTTAGATAAATATTCCTGAATATTATTTTCAATTTTTTTGAGTTCAACTTCTCCTACCCAAAAACAGATATTTTCATCATCTACATTTAGAGGTTGAGAAAAAACCAGGTGAATAATTTGGTAAAACTCAATAGCTACATCATCAGCTTCAGGACCGAAGGTAAAGTCAAGACGTAATCCCAGGTTTTGAGGATTTAAAGAAATACCAACTAAATCAGCACTTTTTAAATCTTCGAGAAAAGTAGTGAGGGTTGATGTAATTGTTGTTGTCATAAATTTACAATCTCTCCAGTATTATGAGTATTAGCTCCAGAAACAAATTCTATCTGCTCTCCATATTGATTGTAGCGACGACGATAAGATTTGCCATCAACTGCTTTAATTCTAGGACCAGTGCGGACAATTTCCCCATTTGGTCGAATATGAATTTGGCTACCGTCTGGATGCTGAAATGTTTCATAACCCCCTTGAGTTTGCGTTTTAAATTCAAATCCTTGGTTACTGAGAATTATTAAGACTTCTGATCGTGGTTTTCCTGTTAAGTTAGGTAGTTGTTGAGCGGCTATATTCATTTATAAGAGCTTGTCTATTATTCCCATTTTACTCTCTATTTTTTAGGGTGAGTTAGCGACAGCGTAACCTACCATCACTAGTTAATGGTGGGTTACGGTGCATAATCATTATTCTATTTTACTTCTTTATTACCTTGTTCGCCTAACCCACCCCACCATTACTCAATTTATGCTCTAATCAATCAATTATCATGCTTTCGCATCCACTCTGCTAAATGCTCTAACCGTCTTCTTATAAATCCTTTCATTAACGAGTTTTTATTGAGATAAAATGCAATTGTGGGACTAGTTTTGTAGTACAATCTGACAAAGCCCTGTCCTAAAAAGTTAGAAAGCAATTTGCGATCTCTAAAACTTCTAAATGTATCTAAATCAGGATGAAATGGCGTTGAGTAAGCAGCAGTTGCAATAAAACAACCGTCACTAGAACTACTTCCTTTTGGTCTAACAGGACAAATTTCAAGACTGCATATCTCATCTAGATTTTTACGTAATTCCTTGAAATTTTCATCACCACCATCAATTTCTGCAAGACCTTCTTTGGTAGATGCAAGTTTAGATATTCCCTCAGTGAATGCTTCTACACTTTCACCCAATTTGGGATCTTTGAAATACCTGTCTATTTCTTCTCCATAGTTTTGGTAGACTTTTAGAATTTTTACATCAAAATAATTCTCTAGTTTACCTAAAGCTGTATATGTATCTTTCAAATACCACAATAAAAAAAGAACCTTACGATGGTCTAATATACCTCCCAAATAACATCTCAACATTTTGATAAGAATACGAGTCAAAGATGTTAAACTAGATATCTGGGTGTGTACGCTAGGATTATCCTTCTCTGAACGATTTGCAAAACTTAATAAGAAAGATAAGTCGGATATTGCACCGATATATTCCTTGAGAGCTTGTTGAGGGTTATTTTGTTCTAAATAAAAGTCTCCTCTATCTATGTGACGTTGATAATCTTCCGTGTACCGTTTAATAATTTTTTCCGTACCATTCATTTTTGCCTCTCCATTTTTATGATAAAGTTATTCGTATCTATTTATCAGTAGGGTACGTTAGAAAATTAAATTAGTAAGAAGATGATTAATATCAAAATCTGACGCACCACATGGACTAACCCACGACTACAGCAGGTACTAATTTATAACCCTTTTGACGACATAGATAAATTCTGTGTCTACCATTGATAATCCTATAGGGCTTACCAAAGGTTTTATCTATACGCATTGGTTCACTACTTTTATAAAGTGCGTCATCAAGAGAACCAGCTAATAGAGGTTGAAGTTTTGAATCTTTTAATTCATGTCTTTCGACACTCTCAATATCAGCCAGCACTACAGGTGTCAAATCAGCCATAATTTCCTTTACTGATATAGTCTTGTTTTTTACCCACCCTACACCATGCACCCAAACCTGAAAAGCGGAAAAAAGCGGATTGCAAAAAAAAATTACAAACAGACGGAAAAAAGCTGATAAATACGGATAAAGTCTGCTATCATTACTTATGTCGCGTTACATTTTTAACTATGCAGGTTCACGAACTACTACAACTTGTGGATGAGGCTGTCTATCTCAACACAGGCAAACGTCTCAATGACTTGCAACGTGGCGTTATTGAGGGGACACTAAAGCATAAAAAGTATGCTGATATTGCCGAAAATTGTGGTTGTAGCGCGGGTCATGCAAAGGATATAGGTTACGAACTTTTGCAAATGTTATCTGATATTTTTGATGAACCAGTTGATAAAAGTAATCTTAAATCTGTTCTAGAACGACAAGGAAATGTGAATATTTCTCTGGGTAATAATAGTAAAATTAATAGTAATTTAATTGGCTGTGTAAATTTTAGTTCTAAACAACCTAAAACTAAACCTGATAAAAGTCATCCTGGCAATACTAAGTTACAGCAAAAAAATAAGAATAAAACTAAGATAGAAAAAATTGATAAATTACGACATTTTGGTTTAAGTGATGAGCAAATTGCAGAGGTGTTAGAGTTACCTTTAGAGTTAATTAAACAAGTAGACATAGAGAAGTGATTTCAAATGTCATTGTTTACCTTGTATTTCAAGAAAATAATGAATCAGGGATAATAACAGAAATAGGCTGATTCTTATGTTTTCGATAGATCAAAAAGTCGCTATCAAGAGTTAATATTTCACTAGAAGAATATAACTCAGACATTCTTACTAAACAAGCATCAGCTAAAGACATCGGTACAGACTGATAACGATTCATTAATCCTTTAATTTGAGTTAATTCATCTTTTAAATCAAAAGCAAGCTGTAAATGACCGCTTTCTAAGAGAGAAAATAAAATATTCTGACCGTTATAAGCTCTTTCTAATAAAAAACAAGACTCAGTAATTACTGCATCACAAGTCAGGAAAGGTGGAGGTAGTGTTTTTACTTTTTCTGTCACCCATTGATGATAACTATCACTTTTATCTAACAGAGCAACCAATGGACCAGTATCAATAATAATTTGATTCTTCATTGAGGTAAGGACTGATGTAAATATTGTTTGTTGGTTGAGAGATCACCTAATCCACTATCCACAGCCCCAATAAAGTCTTTAGCTACATCATAAAAAGAAAGATTATTTCCGACTTCAGCATGATGTTTGTCAGATACAAATTGAGCAAATAACAAAATTTCTTGTTGTTTTTCAAGAGGTAAGTTATTTAATACCTCTACGATAAAGTTAGTTAAATTCAAGTTTTCAGATGACTTGTTTTGTAATGAGTTTACCATGACTTTTTCCTCAATATTAGCTATAGGTTATTAAGTCAGATTCATAATTTGATTTCCCATTATAACCTAAATAATAGGCTATATAGCTCTATTTTACAAAAATTCATATTTATTTAATGGGAATTCCCATATTAAATCGCTATAAACATTAACAATAAATCGTAATATCCAATATCTAAAACATGAAATATAATTTATATTTTTTATTCGAGTTAACCATTTTTAAAATCCCTTTTATGTTCACAAAGCCGGGATATTTATAAATCATTCATAATTCAAACTGATGAGAGTGATAATATATAAATAAGCTAAATTGTTGGTAGTGAACTAAATCCCAACAAACAGCGATCACAAAATTAACAAAAATCTTCTTATTTAATCCCGTAATATTTTTATATTTCTTTTGTAATGAGTGTGTTCATTTTGGCATTACTTAATCAATGTCAAGCAAAATCTGTAATTGTTCATTAGCTACTACGCTCTTTTTTCAATTCACGTACTGTATTTAATTGTCCTCACAACCATCAATTATTATGAGTCTAGCAAATCAGTCCAATTTCAGTGCAGCAACTCACCAATGGCTATTAGAACAAGGCTACAACGCTGAAGATTTAAACCAGCGGGGTGACAATGGTGATACTGCTTTAATGAAAGCTACCAGAGAAGGACTATCTGCCATTGTGAAAGAATTAATAGCTGCGGGTGCGGATATCAACGCCACAAATAATGATCACAATAATGCCTTGTGGTTTGCTTGTTTTGGTAATCATTATGATTTGATCAATTTGCTGTTAAATAACAACATTGATATTAATAATCAAAATGATAATGGAGCAACTGTCCTGATGTATGGTGCATCGGCTGGAAAGACAGAAGTAGTAAGATTGCTATTACAATACAATCCTAACATGAATTTACAAAATTTGGATGACTATAAAGCAATTGATTTTGCCAGCAATAGAGAAGTTTTAAGGTTACTAAAAAATGCCTCACAGTAAGATTTCGGGAAAAGCCTATCACGATTTCAGCAAGCATTCCTACTTATCTGTACAAGTTAATCCTAATTATGTAGATGCCGCTACACAACCAACTTCTTTTAAAGTTTATCCCCGCTTTTATCGGCGGCTGCAATTAAATCGCAATAACCCTATTCATGCTTTTCTGTGGTTAACCAGTGCAATTACTTTAGAAAAAATATATAAAGATAGTCCCTATAAATTGCGCGTAAATCCGTCTGCGGGGGCTTTATATCCTACGGAAGTTTATGTACAGATGCGTGGTGTAGAGGGAATAATAGATGGTATCTACCATATAGAAGTTGAGAATAATTGTCTGACCTTAATTTATGAATTAATTGATGATGGATTGGAGAATTATGTTATACCCAATAAATGTATCAATGGATTCATCTTTTTAGTTAGTTGTGTTTATCATAGGTCTAGCTGGAAATATCAAGACAGGAGTTTTAGATATTGTTTGTTGGATAGCGGACACCATTTAGGGGCGATCGCTGCTTCAGCATATCTTCATGAAAACAACATACAACTACGCTTTGATTTTGATAAACTTACTCTCAATGCAGATTTGGGATTTGAGAATAAGGAGTTTATTACTAGTTGTGTGATATCAGGAGAAGTACAAGAAAAACCAGTCAGACGCTTAAGGCTACCTATTCCTTTTGTCTGTGGTACTGACTATTTTCAAGTTAATCAATGTGTTGAAGATGCCTATCAAACAACGTCTTTACAGCCTAGTCACCAGCAAAAGCTAGAACATCCTGAATTTAATTTTGACCGAGAACGGTTTTTGGAGAACGTTTGGAATAGGCGTTCTATTAGGCGTTTTCAAAAGCAGTCTATTTCTGAAAATATCTATTGGCAAATTTTGCAAGCAGTTCGACAACCAATCCCAACAGAGAATTTTGAAGAAATAGAAATTTACTCAGTGGTGCATGATATCGAGGGAATTTCACCAGGGTTATATAAAAATACACATCTCATTAAAGCAGGTAACTTTAGAGAAAAAACAGGTTATTTGTGCATTAATCAAGCTATAGCTAGAGATTGTGCTGTAACTTTGTTTTTTGTGTCCGATTATTTGAGTTATCAAACCGCTATGCAATTAGCCGGATTTGTCGGACAGAGAGTGTATTTATTTAGCAATTATTGGGGAATAGATTGTAGTGCAATTGGTGCTTTCTATGATGATGAAACCCAAGCATTTCTAGAAACCAATAAGGACGTATTGTATGCAATGGCAATTGGTAAATAAATAGGAAAATAACGAGAAATGGCGAGAACAGAACATCAATTCAATGCTGATGATAAGCACCCTTTACAGCCAACATCAGCAGATATTATTCTTAGGCAACAATTGGAGCATTCAATTAGTAAATACTTTTACGAAGGATGCGATCGCATTATTCATAGTTTGTTGTCTCATTGTCGTTGGTATACGACAACTCAAGCTAGTATTTTGACTCTAGTAATTGAATGCCCTGACCAAGTTACCAACTGGCAAATTTTGCAACAAATTGTCCCTATGGCTAATGTTCTTTATGGCATTGTGAGCAGTGCCAAAATCCGGGTTTGTCCTCCCGATAGTCAAACTGTTCCCTTTGAAATGAGAGTAGATGAGTTGCCAGTTTATCGTGATTGGATCTGATGCAATTGGGGATTTGAGATTGTTGATTAAGCCATCACATTCTGTTGGATAATTATGATTAGTTCGGCAAAAACTAAATCAGCAGAACGTTGAACAACAGGACTTAATTCCAGTCCAAAATCCAGATTTGCAGCTTCAATTAAATAGACTGTCACCAATGCAGGAAAATCATCTAAAAAGATTTTTCTCCCAGCAGCTAAAGCATGATCCCAACGAAAATCATGTAAGTTGTAACTAGGTTCGGGCAGTGCTTCTAATTCGTTCCCTGGGACTTTAAATATAGCACCTGCCTCTGAACCTGTGCAACTAGCATCAAGAATAATTAATTTTTCACTTCCTCTCGCTTGAAACATCACTTCCATACCCGCAGTTCCACAATCAAAAACGCAGATGTTGGGGTGAGGATTTTGGGCGAGATATTGCTGTAAACGTTGGGCTATGATTACGCCAACAGCATCGTCATTTCGATTGAGATTGCCACAACCAATGATAGTTAGCATGGGATATTTATAATAACACGAATATTATCAACTTGGCACAAAAACTTAAAATTTACGGAAATTTTGACTACATCTTTAATCGTTGACTTTATAGTAGCTATAGCAGCCGTAAGTCAGTGACAAAAATTTATCTTTATTTTCTCTGCGTTTATCTGTAGTGGTTAGTCAAAAATCATTCTCACCCATCAGATAGAATTGCTATATGCTAGTATTTCGTGATACAGAAACTAAAGGTAGAGGTATATTTGCACAGCAAGATTTTGCTAAAGGAGATTTAATTGAAAGAGCCGCTGTGATTGTTATTCCCAAACAGCAAGTTAAGTTAATTACTAAAACGGTGTTATTGAATTATTATTTTGGTTGGCATGGAGAAAGCGGAGCAATAGGTTTAGGTTTTGCTTCTCTTTTTAATCATTCTTATCATCCCAATGCGGTTTATATTAAGAATTTTGCTAAAAATGTAATTGATATTATTGCTCATCAATATATTCGGGAAGGACAGGAAATTACAATTAATTATAATGGGCAGGTTGATGATATTTCTCCTGTGTGGTTTGATGTGGAGGAATAAGGCTCACGCTAAGGCGCTAAGGCGCAAAGAAAGAAATGAGTAGGTTATTGAGTTAGCATTAATATTTATCCCTATAGATTAATTTATAGGGATTGTTGTAAACTCATTTCATTCTAAAATCTTGCAATAGAAAAGGCATGATTGTACCTGTGGTTAGACTAGCTACAGTAATAGGAATGCAGATAGGAATTGATGCTTGTGCTAGTAATACTAATATAACCGTGCCAATACCACTAGCAATTGTGATTTGACGAAAAAAATATAAGGGATTACGAAATAGTTTACCCTTAAAAAATAACTTAATAGAAAATAAGCTTAACTGTAACATATATACTCCTAGTAATTGGCTAATAAATTCAGGATAAATAACCCTAAAATTAGAGCAGGAATTATTCCTACTGGTGCAAATAAACTCCCCATTGTTGCTGCGAATTGATATCCTATATCCTTACCTGCAAGAACCATTCCCCCAATCGCACCACCAATCATTGATAAAATCACAGCAATGATTAACCAAGTAAATCCGGTAGTGAGATTTAATTCTGTATTTAAACTATGCAGAAACTCGATTAATTTTGGATCATGAAGCAAATCAAACATAGTTATTCTCCTAATTTGGGTTTAATTCAATGCCAATGCTTCGATTTCTGCGGCTAAATCTTGTAGGGCTTTTGCTACTATTTCTGCTCGTTCTAATTGCTTATGTTCTGTAAATATTCGCCAAGCTTCTTGATAGTATTCTTCTGCTTGTAAGAGATTTTTTTGATTTCCTAGTTCTGGTTTTTCAGGGTTGTCAGGTAAGTTGAAGAGGACGTTAGCTTTGTTAGAAATTGTATTAGCATATTCTAACGGTGTATTTTGAAGATTACGCACTTTTAACGCTTCATTGTAAGCTAAAATTGCCCGTAAATTATTGTCAACAGGATGGGAACTAACTAAATATTGTAAAGCATTTCCTAAGTTATTTTGCAACATTGCATATTCTTTAGGATGCTCAATTAAGTTAATATGTTGGAGGGCAGTTTCAAAGGACTGAACTGCTAAAGCTTGACGTAAATATTCCCGTTCTGATGCCATTGGCATAGAAAGATAAGCGATCGCTATGTTATTATATAAAATCGCATATTCTTGGGGGTAATCTTCCGAGGTAAACACCCGCAAAGCTTCATGATACGCATGAATACTATCAGTTATCCGCGCTAAATTGTAGGGAACTAAAGATTGCAAAACTAACCCCAAATTCATCTGGGTTTCTGCAACTTCCTCGGCTGTCGCAAATTGTTGTAAAATTGGCAACGCTTCCTCATAATCTGTCTTCGCTTGTTGCAACAGTTGGGAATCTGCATCAGAAATCATCTGTAATGACCCTGCCATGCCCACCTTAGCCCGTGCTTTGAGTAAAAGATAGTCCTCACCGCACATCTGATATGCACGGTAAAATAGCCCCACTGCATTGCGTAAATCTTGGGATGTTTTCGGCTTTTTTTGAAAGCCTTGTGCCATTTCTATCAGCATTTGGATTTTTTCTTCCGTTGTTGCTGACTCTGAAGATATGGCGGCGATCGCTGCTTTTACCGCTGAATCTGTAATACTAGATGTCATAATTGGCGTACTCTAACCAGTTGGGGAATTGAGTCGTCAGCGTCTATATTTCATAACTGTGACGCTAGAAACTAAGCCAATTTACGCAGATTTGAATTGTTCTCAACAGATTCCCCAATCTGAAGTTTTCTATCTCTATGGACAATGAGATAAAATCTAAGAAGCCAACATTTCAATTAACAGGTATTTCTACCAGAAATATAATTGAGTCAATTTTCATTACTATAAAGCAATCTCTGGAAAAAACCTAGAGAGAAATTACTCATCTTTATAAAAGTTTTCATTCAAATCATAAACTATACAGGACTATTAAAATTAAATAACATTTCTGGATCTGCTAAAGGTAATACTTCTACATGATAAAACTTTAACCATTCTTGAAATGAACGTCCACCTTCTTCAATATACTGGGTTAATTCTGGTAAACAACGACGGCGATAAAAACCGCATAAAGGTTGCCAGATTTGATTATCTTGTACTAAAGCTGCTATTGTATTTTCGGGAATTGTATCTAATTTAGATATCCATGCTTGTAATATTTCTAGCCGTAAATTTGGTAAATCACAAGCTAATAATAAAACCCAATTTGTTTCTACCATTGTTAACCCTTGCATAAAACCTACAAGTGGTCCATGGGTGCGCGATTCATTTCCAGTTTCCCCAGCTAAAGGAATTTCTGGAATAAATTGACTATTAGGTGTTAACAAATCTTGATAACGTTCTGGCCAAGGAGTAACTACATAAACTTTATGAGTACAAGCTTCAGCAATAGTACAAATTAATTGCAACATGGGTACACCGCCCATAGGAATTAAGGCTTTATCCCTACCCATGCGAGTGCTTTTACCACCTGCTAAAATAATAGTAGTTACATGATATTGTAAATCAGTGTTCATAATATTTATTAATTGTCAATTATCCATTTTTAAAATAAATAACACGAATTTTATGACAGAGTTTTTTGAATTTGAAGCAGATTTTGTTGATTCTTGGCGTTGTATTCCCATGCAGGTACGCTATAAACTCGATACTTGCGGTATTAAGCTAAAATTAGCAGAATGGAATCAGATGAATCAAGCATCACGTCAAAATTTAATGACATTACCGTGCGATACAGATAGCCAAATTCATGATTATAGATATTATATTCAAGAGTTGGTATTGCAACTGACAGGTAAACCTGTAGCTGAATTACCAATTGAACCTTATCCAGCATGGATGGATGTTACCACTATTCCTAGCAGTATTCACGAAAAAGCTCAGGAAATAGGTGTAACTATCACAATTGAGGCATGGAAAAGTTTAACTATTTTACAACGGTTTGCCTTGATTAAACTGAGTCGTCCTAGCCATGAAAATAAAAACTTTTTACCAGCGTTACAAGAATTTAATTTGTTGCCAAAATCTTAAATCCTGGTATATTGCTATAGATGATACTTTTTCAATAATTGGTAAAACAAGATGATTAAACTCGACCAGTTTTTAAAGTTTTCGGGAATAACCTCTACCGGAGGTCAAGCCAAATTAATGATTATTGATGGTGAAGTCAAAGTTAATGGTATAGTCGAAACACGGAGAGGACGGAAATTAGTAGACGATGATCAGGTAACAGTAGCAGGAAAAACTCTGAAAGTTGGGGAAATTCTCTCAGATGCTGTTGATTAATTAATATGTCTATAATCTTACCCTCAATTTCCTTGTCAGAATAATATCTGATATGGTTAATTATTAAGTTTTCTTTAAAGAAAGTGAATTGCCGTAAATAACACCTTAATTTAAAATAATAAATATTAATTAATCGGTTATTCTCTACAAGTAAATCCTCTTGGTCAGGGGAAATTATACCCCTACAGAAATTCTGCAATTGTGCATTGTCAACACATATAAAAATACACAGCTAATGACTAATGTACTGTGGCTACAAGGTGGCGCTTGTTCAGGTGACACCATGTCATTTCTTAATGCTGAAGAACCGACAGCTTGCGATTTAATAGCTGATTTCGGTATGAAGATACTTTGGCATCCTTCCTTGGGTATGGAACTAGGTGAAAACTTACAAAAACTGCTACATGACTGTATTTCCGGAAAAATTCCTTTAGATATTTTAGTATTTGAAGGTAGCGTAATTAATGCTCCTAATGGTACAGGAGAATGGAACAGGTTTGCCGACCGTCCCATGAAAGATTGGTTAAACGAATTAAGCAAAGTTGCGAAATTTATTGTTGCCGTGGGAGACTGTGCAACATGGGGAGGAATTCCCGCCATGTCACCCAACCCCAGCGACTCCAAAGGACTGCAATTTCTCAAACGCAAAGAAGGCGGTTTTTTAGGTAAAGATTTTGTCAGTCAAGCCGGCTTACCTGTGATTAATATTCCCGGTTGTCCCGCACACCCCGATTGGATAACGCAGATATTAGTAGCGATCGCCACAGGTCGAATTGATGATATAGTTCTCGATGAACTGCATCGTCCCCAAACCTTCTTCAACACCTACGCCGAAACCGGTTGTACCCGCAATATACACTTTGCATACAAAGCCACAACCTCCGAATTTGGACAACGCAAAGGTTGTTTATTTTACGACTTAGGTTGTCGTGGACCCATGACTCATGCCTCCTGTAACCGCATTCTTTGGAATCGCGTCTCCTCCAAAACCCGCGCCGGAATGCCCTGTATAGGTTGCACAGAACCCGAATTTCCCTTTTTCGACCTCAAACCCGGAACAGTATTTAAAACCCAAACCGTCATGGGCGTTCCCAAAGAAATACCACCAGGAACTAACCACAAAGATTACGCAGTCCTCACCGTTGTTGCAAAAGACGCAGCCCCAAAATGGACAGACGAAGACTTTTTCACCGTTTAGTAGGGGCGAAGCATTCAGAAAATAACCTTTGGAAAAAACGATAATTTATCGCCTGAATGCTTCGCCCTTACATTCGTCATTACCAATTACCAATTACTCAAAAAATATGCCAATTCAAACCTTAGATATTTCACCCGTTGGTAGAGTCGAGGGTGATTTAGATGTCCGTGTCGAAATTGAAAATGGATATGTCACAAACGCCTGGACTCATGCCGAACTTTTTCGCGGATTTGAAATAATTTTACGCGGAAAAGACCCCCAAGCCGGCTTAATTGTCACTCCCAGAATTTGCGGAATTTGTGGTGGTTCTCACCTCAGTTCCGCCTCTTGGGCGTTGGATACAGCTTGGGGAACAGAAGTTCCTAGAAATGCCATTTTAGCAAGAAACTTAGGTCAAATCGTCGAAACAATTCAAAGTATTCCTCGCTACTTTTACGGACTATTTGCGATTGATTTAACTAATAAAAATTATCGCCGTAGTCACTTTTATGATGAAGCTTGCCGACGCTTTGCAGCTTTTACAGGTAAATCCTATGAAATCGGGATTACAATTTCTGGAAAACCTGTAGAAATCTACGCCTTATTAGGTGGACAATGGCCGCACAGCAGTTATATGGAAATAAATTAGGGAATTGCTTATATAGTAAAGATTTCTTAGAATAGGTGTAATTATTCCCTAGTTTTTCCTTAAATTAGACGATAAATCCATTTATTTTTCCATGCTAACAGTTATTTGGTTTTCTCAAACGTTACCTAATTTTTCCCTAATCTTAGATTAACAATGCCTTTGCAACTCCACAATTAGTTTTGGTCAGTCCGCTGCACCAGGGTGTTAGACAGAAGATAAACATCATTACTTTTTGAAAAACGCGATAATTGTGTGTTAACCACTGTGGGAAAACTGGGGTATCTCAAGCATTTTATACTTCACAAGGCCACAATTTGAGCTTCTGCCAAAAGGCAATATGTGGATGTAAAAACGCAAGTTATGGCCTTCTCAAGTATACCTAGTACAGTAGGGCGTAAGTCAACCAACCATTAAGAATTCTCAAGAAGCTTGTGTAATATGCTTTTTTAATTTTTAATTTTTAATTTTTAATTCCGCCCTGCGGTACTAGCTTCCCAACCTACAAACCCCATTCACCAGGTTTTGTATATATTGATTGGTAGGGGAATCCCAAGGTCTATCAATAAGCTGTCTGTCTATGGTCTCACCACTGGAGGAGTACGTGCGGGAGCTTGAAAATTTGAGCTTGTTCTTAGGACAATCAACCCCAAATTGAAAACTTTTAGGATTATTGGTTGTTGTATCAGTAAGCAGGTGGATCACATAACTTTTTATTGGCTTATCCGATGGGTTTGTTGTATCAAATGACATTATTGTTGCCTCATATGTAGAGTAGTTACCTTCGCCTCCAGGGACAAGTAACCATTGTCCTAATCTATATGTAGAACCCTTGAACCGCCCCCCGCTAGATTCAAAATATTTCTTAGTCATTTTCTTGATCAAGTCTGCTAAGTCTGAATTTACGTTGAACTTTTGAGAGATTGGGACACCATGAAAAATTGGACTCTGACTAATTGCCGGATTGGTGGGCATCAGCCAAATGCCGATTAAGCTACCTAAAATAACTACTCCTGATTTCCTCGCTAAACCCAGGTATGGAAACCTTTTAGCGGCAAAATCAGTCATCTTGTATAAAATATATTTTCGCATCGTATTCATTTCTCCATAAAAAATCACTGAAGACTGATAACTCTAACTACTGGAAGCACCTAGAGTAAAATCACCATTCATCCTTTGATGAGATTGATACTCAATAGTCCAACGGAGTGATCAACATAAGTTGCAAATTTATGAGATTGAACATATTCCCAATAAAACTAAATTTAGTAATTTATGTTACATAGTAAATGTTCATATCTTAACCCTGCTCACTTACGCCGCAGTGTACTAGTTATTATACAGAAATTTTCTACATAACACTTTTATACACAACTATATAGTAAACATTACAGGCGATTCTTGTCAAGTTATGCAGAATTTTTCCGTATAACCTCCTATGGAACAAAGTCCTAAAAAACTGCTAGAGCAGGTACAAGATGTTATCAGGCTTAAGCACTATTCCTACCAAACAGAAAAAACATATATTAACTGGATTAGACGCTATATCTTTTTTCACGATAAGCACCACCCAAAGGATACGGGAAGTACAGAAATTGAAGTATTTTTAACACATCTTGTTACCTAATTTTTCCCTACATTGCCTTGCCCCAACCCCAAAATCGTCTAAACTTAAAGTGTTCACCTACTACCAAAATCATAATGTCTCGCTGGTTTAATATTGCAGGTCCATGTGAAGACGATATCCACTATATGCTCTCTCCAACAATACGATTACCAGATTTGGAGGAGCTAATTCAACAGCGTAGTTATTTTGTCCTTCACGCACCGCGACAAACAGGGAAAACAACAGCAATGTTAGCCCTAGCACAGCAACTTACGGCCACAGGAAATTATGCAGCAGTCATGGTATCAGCAGAAGTAGGAAGTGCTTTTAATCATGACCCAGGTGCAGCAGAATTAGCGATTTTGGGAGCTTGGCAAAATACAATTGAAGATAACTTACCTCCAGAATTACAACCACCTGTTAAACAATGGCAACAGGAAGAAGCAGGAAATAGAATTAAGTCTTTTTTAAGAAGTTGGTCTAAAGCTATTGATCGTCCTTTAATATTATTTATAGATGAAATTGATTCTTTACAAGACCAAACTTTAATTTCAGTTTTACGACAATTACGAGATGGTTTTCCCAATCGCCCAGAAAATTTTCCCTCATCGGTAGGATTAATTGGTTTACGAGATGTGCGAGATTATAAAGTAGCATCGGGTGGTAGTGATAGATTAAATACATCCAGTCCTTTTAATATTAAAGTCAGTTCTATTACTCTGAGAAATTTTAATGCCGAAGAAGTTGTAGAACTATATCAACAACATACAGAAGAAACCGGACAAATTTTCACACCAGAAGCCACAGAAACAGCTTTTGATTTAACCCAAGGACAACCTTGGTTAGTTAATGCTTTAGCTAAAGAAATTGTAGAAAAAATGGTGAAGGATAGAAGTATTACTATTACAAAAGAACATATTTTAAAAGCAAAGGAAATATTAATTGCTCGTCAAGATACTCATCTGGATAGTTTAGCTGAACGCTTACGAGAACCAAGAATAAAAGCAATTATTGAGCCGATGTTAGCAGGTTTGGAATTGGGAGATATACCCAATGATGATATTCAATTTGTGATTGATTTGGGATTATGTAAAATGCACCCCTACGGAGGATTAACTATTGCTAATCCCATTTATCGGGAAGTTTTACCCAGAGTATTAACCGTGACACCAATGGCTTCTTTACCAATGATTGCACCAACTTGGTTAACTCCAGAAGGTGAATTAAATATAGATGCGTTACTTGCAGCATTTCTCAAATTTTGGCGACAACATGGAGAACCATTATTAGGTAGCACTGGCTACCATGAAATTGCACCCCACATAGTATTAATGGCTTTCTTACATCGTGTTATTAATGGTGGTGGAATTTTGGAACGGGAATATGCAATTGGTAGTGACAGAATGGATTTATGTCTGCGTTACAAAGATGTCACGTTAGGTATTGAGTTAAAGGTGTGGAGGGAGAAAAAGCGCGATCCCCAAATTGAGGGTATTGAGCAGTTAGAATCCTATTTAGGGCGTTTGGGGTTGGATTTTGGTTGGTTATTTGTGTTTGATAGGCGTAAAAATGCCCTACCAATGGAAGAGCGTTTGTCAACTCAGGTTGTGGTTACGGAAAATCAACGTCGGATTACTGTGATTCGGGCGTAAGTATTTTGAATGATTAGACATTTTGGGTGTTGCTGATAGCCTGCGTGGCGAAGCCATATTGAGGTATGAAATTCTCAAATTGAACCTTTAAAACTCTTACCTTTGCGTCTTTGCGCCTTTGCGTGAGACTAAAATTCTGAGTTATGGTTTTTTCAAACGCTCCGGCACTATGTCAATTTCCGTTACCGAATAAGGTTTACCATTTAAACACTTACGGAATTCATCCTTTACCTTTAGCCCACTATGCCACATGGTCTTAGCAACAGACTTACCATCTATTTTTACATCAAAGTTCTGGACATCTTCTATCCCCGCTAAAGCTGCATCAATTGTCGGTACAGCAAAAGCAATCACCCCAAATGGCATATCTGGCATTGTGTAATTGAATGCCTTGACAGTAGCAGGGGGGTCATTGTTTTGAATCAAAGTAACCGTGATTGTTTGTATCGTTTTAGGTTTAGGAATACTTTCGGTTGCAAATGTCAGGAGAGCAAACTTCTCGTTGCCAGTTGGCCCCAACAAATTGATCATGACTGGAGCGTTTTTAGCTTCTGGATCCATTGATGCCTTGAAAAAGGATGCAACACAAGAGCCACCTGATTTTACCCCCTCTAACCTTGAAGTAGGAAAAAGCTTCCAACTACCCGATAGATATTTCAGATACTTTGGATCTTGCAATAATTGAGCTTGTTGTTGCAAATTGCTCATGGCAGAAGCGGCTTGAAACTGTAGAGCCGCAAACTGAGGGTCGTAATAACGAGAACGAGAATTATCACTCCCTCGATCCTCTTGCTCTTCTTGATAATTCGGGTCTCTGTCACAAAGGAGAACAGATGCGACACCATGCCCACCTTGGGTTCTCCCAACCACTATCTCTCCCAGACCTGCGCCACCGCAAGCATATTCAGCTTTTACTTTCGGCGCAAGGAAAGTCATGATTATGACAAGAGAAAAACTAACTGGCAAACCTTTGCAGAATAAGTCTTTAGATAAATTCATCTTGGAAATTTCAACAGGTATTACTCCCAACTCAAAACTAAAATATCATATTTGTCTGCTCCAATGTTTTGTTATGCTGCGATGCGATCGCAATTAATCGCATTTAAGGAAAGTGAAGGCAAGTGGTTAAGTATAATTTTTTCTTTCTATTGAAATATAAATCCGGTTTTTTCTCAATATAAATACTTAAATGGGAATATGAAGGTTTAAATAGTTACGGGTTAGTTTGAGTATAGAGGATTGACTTATTTGGATATTGAGCGTCGCACTTCTCAAAGATGTTTAACAGCTACTCTAACACCTCTAGACTGCGATCGCTTGCTGAAAGTTCACAATCCCGCTGCATTGGGTTTGTTATGGCGATCTAACTTTTTTGCAACATATACACCATAGCTGTAGTGAGTTTTATATTTCTCATACAGTTCAATTTCTCGATTTTCTGCTTCAACTATTGCCCGTGCTTCTTCACTGTTGCTGTTCCGGTTAAGGAAACTCTTAAAGCGATTCTGCATAGGCCGATAATAATTATCTAACCAACAATGCTCCGGTAAAACAAAATAGCCAATCGGAGAATAGCCATTCTTCTCCAGTACGCCAATCTTTGAAGAGGCCACATCTATTCCGGGATACTCGCCTTCCCAATGTTTCTGGAGTTCTGACGGGCGGGATGCTGTAATCCAAGTAATCTCTGAAACAACCAATATGCCCCCAACTTTCAAATAACGATTCCAGTCTGTTACCCCTTTTTCAAAACCAATATTGTAAATTGCACCTTCAGACCAGATGACATCAAACTCCCCATCACCAAAGGGTAGGTTATCCATCGAACATGAAAGGGGCGATATTTTTCCAGAAAGTCCTGCTCTATCAGCTTTACTCTCCAGCACTTCCAGAAAATCCGAAAGAAAGTCTACTGCCGTAATTTGAGCATTCAACTGTTGAGCAAGACAGAGCGTGGAAGCTCCCGTTCCGCAACCTATATCTGCAATTTTTAGCGGCGCAACCCTATCTACCATAGACATATCTATGGCCATTTTTGTCTCTGCATCACCGCCTGGACCCTGCCGATCACCACCTTTGTGGAGGTCTATCAAGAGTTGGTAATCTTCCATATTGTCTCTCCTTACCTGTTTATGTCCATAACTATTTACTATAAGGTGGGTTGTCACACATTTTGCTACCTATCTATTACAAAATGGTTACGACATCCGCACCGTTTAGGAATTACTCAGAAACATAGATATAATGATGAATCGTCATAACTAAAAATCGTCAAAAGTTTTACAAGGAAATAGACTCGTGAAGATACGACAATATGAAAATTCTGACTTAGATGCTGTTCTCTCCTCTTGGGAAATAGCAACTCGATTAGCACATCCGTTTATGACCAACGAATTTATAGCTCAAGAGCGAATAAACGTAGCTGAAATATACATACCTAATACAAATACATGGGTCGTAGATATAGATGGTAATGTTGAGGGCTTTATTGCACTAATGGGCAACGAGGTGGGAGCTATATTTCTACAGCCAGATTACCACGGCAAGGGTGTGGGAAAAGCCCTAATGGATAAAGCACAAGAATTACACGGCGACCTAGAGGTTGAGGTATTTAAGGAAAACTCAATTGGTCGTAAATTTTACTCTCGATACGGTTTTGAGTATCTAGAAGAGAAATTGCATGAGCCTACTGGGCAGCAAGTATTACGCCTGAAATTTACTGCTCGCAATAGTTAAGGAAAGTACAAGAAAATGGCAATTGAGCGAACTGCTTGCAGCTGCGATCGCGCGATCGCATTTAATAATAGTTAAGGAAGCACAAGAAAATGGATTTTGAGCGATAGCATTAACCCAATATTAGCGATAGCTTCGCTCGCCGTAGGCATCGCACTTCATAGTAGTTAAAGGAAGCACAAAAAAGGAAGTTAAGCGAACTGACAAGTCAGCGATTGCGCTATCGCTATCACGAACCACCAACTTCAACTACTGCTCCCGGAACAATTGTATTTAAAACTTTACGAGCATCTGGCAACAAAGGAAGTAAATCAGCAAGTTTATTACTCTGCGCTACAAGAACAACAACTGCAACTCCCGCTTGCTGTAAGTTTTGCTGATAGCGTAAATTTTGATCTGTAGTGAGCAGAATCGTGAAACCCTTTTGACTCATGAGTTGTAGCAATTCACCATTCTTTTTTCCTGACCATCCCATCTCCACAACTGTTTTGATGTCATATTCCGCAAGTTGACGCTTTAAGGGACGTGGAGCGCATTCATCAAGCAGGATTCGCATAAGCTGTGAGCATTTCCTTGGCTAATTCAAGAGCCGCGATCGCTTGTTTATGTGTGACACTAGGGAAGTGATCTAGAAATACGTCTAATGAATCCCCAGCTTCAAGGTAATCAAGCAAGGTTTTTATTGGTACACGAGTTCCCACAAAAACGGGTGTTCCCCCTAGAATATCAGGGTCACTATGAATAATAGGTGATGTTAATGGCATAACAAATTCAGTTAAATAACTGTGAGTTCTAAATTATAATTATATCTGTATTTTCAAGTTCAATCATGATCAAGGAAGTACAAGAAAATAGAAATTTAGCGAACTGCTTGCAGCAGCGATATCGCTTCGCTTGCCCTAATCATCGCACTACGTCATAAAAATTCATGAAAGAGGTTATCGAACGGTTCTGTATTTTTCCAGCGATAGGTGTTGAAGTCTCGATAATCAACCGATAAAATTTGCCCATGACCTAATTCTTCTGCCAGGATAACAAGAGAGGAATCGGCTAAATCCATCGGTAAGTCTTTATATTTTTCCATCAGTTCTTCAATACGCTGGCAATGATGTTGTTTGAGATCAAAGATTTGTAGCTTTCCTGTAGAAATTTTATGAATAAAGATTTTTGGAGCATCTACTCCTACTCTTTTTTGTAATAGATAGCAGGTTTCCGTGACGACGCACCAGGTTGTAATAAATTGCTGATTAGCTCAATCTTGAAATCGTTTTTTGGCGGATATATGAACTGCATCTTTTTTATTAGCAAGAGCTAACCAAAAGCCTGTATCAACTATGATCATATTTTTGGTTAAGTTCACGGTCTAAGTAGTTTTTTATAGTTTTTTTGAGAGGTCTGTTTTCAGCTTCTATGCA
>NZ_VILD01000012.1:54709-57229 GCF_009712085.1 Anabaena sp. UHCC 0253 | reverse complement strand
ATATTTTGGTTAAGTTCACGGTCTAAGTAGTTTTTATAGTTTTTTGAGAGGTCTGTTTCAGCTTCTATGCAACCGATAAAGTCTGACCAGTCTGGCAAGTAATTTTCTGAAGATTCGTGTTGATTCAGAAGATAGCGTTTTTTCAGGACTTCTACAAGTTCTACTATGATTTGTTGTGCATCGGGAGGAAGAGACGCAATATCTTGTTGAATTGTATCTAAGTTCATAATCTCATCTTGCTGTTTCCCTGATTATAGTTTAGCGAAAAATGTTATTGAGCGATCGCAAAGCACTCCGTAGGAATCGCATTTCCCCAATATTAACGATAGCAGTTAATCGAAGTTAAGGAAGCACAAGAAAATTTGCCCCGAAGATGGTGTTACACTTAGACAAAGTGCAAAAAACTAGAATCTGTATTTTTCGTTGAACTTATGCTGACAACCACTCAGTTCGCTCCCATACTTAGGCAATTATCTCACTCCGATAAGCTCTTATTACTTAATTTCCTTGTAGCTGAGTTGCTCAAGGAGTCTGGTATTGTACCGATGTCTATTCAAGATGATGTCCATAGACAAGGTTTACATGACTCTTTTGAGGCTGCTGCCATTTTAGCTCAAGCATTAAAAGAGACACAAGAATTGACTCATGGCTAATAAAATAAGATTTGCCTTCACTGAGGTAGATCCCAGTCTTGGAGCATTAAGTACACTTCCTTATTTATCACTGACATTAACGTATCAAAATCAATCTTTGAATGTTTCGGGTCTGTTGGATACTGGTTCTAGTGTTAATGTCTTGCCTTATGAAATGGGATTAGCATTAGGCGCAGTCTGGGAAAATTAAAGGTTGTCTTTGCCATTAGGCGGTAATTTAGCTAGATTTGAAGCTCGTGCATTAGTTGTGAAAGCCACTGTTGAACAATTTCCTGCTGTGGATTTGGCTTTTGCTTGGACACAAGATAAGTATGCACCGTTAATACTAGGACACATGAACTTTTTTCTTGCGTTTGATGTGTGTTTTTACAGATCTGACTTGGTATTCGAGATTAGTCAAAGGTAGTTTTATTAAGAGTTGTTTCAACATCTTTATCAGGATTATCACAATCTTGAATTAACTTGAGAACTACTTTAGCACAAGCGAACTGCTTGCAGCAGTGCTTCGCTATCGCAATGTACGACATAGGAATAGCTTTTCTCAAAGATGTTTAACGGACTCGTTAGACTTTACCTCACAGATGACTTATGATCAATTTATTATTGCCTGTCTGGGAGTTTAAACCATGTCACTCACTGAGTTAATTCCTCTGGTCAACAATCTGAGTCAGTCAGACAAATTATCACTCTTCAAACTACTAGCTACACAAATCCCAGACGCTGAACTACGAGTCATCTTTTCTGCATCAGAGTACCCGATCTGGTCGCCCTACGAGGCAACGGAAGCTGCAAACATTCTAATGCAGATGATTCAGGATAACAAAGAGACATCAACTCATGCCTAGTACAGTTGAGTTTCCCTTTTCTGATGATGAAGCATTACCCACAATTCCTGTCATTCTGAGTTATGCAGACTCTTCTATTTCTGCAAATGCACTGCTGGATACTGGGTCTACGGTCAATCTCTTACCTTATGATATTGGGTTACAATTAGGCGCGATTTGGGATAATCAAACTGTCCGCTTGCCATTGGCTGGAAATCTTGCAAAAGTTGAAGCACGGGGGTTATTTGTGCAAGTTCAAATTGGAAATATTGAACCCGTTCGTCTAGCATTTGCTTGGGTACAATCCTCTCATGTACCCTTAATCCTTGGACAAACGAACTTTTTTCGAGAATTTGATGTCTGTTTTGAACGATCGCAATGCACAATCAAAATTATCCGAATTGATTAGCGATCGCACTAACCCAACATTAGAGATCGCACTTAATCACAGTTAAAGAATCACAAGACAATGGATTTTGAGCGATTCCTGCGGAGCGCTTCGCTATCGCACTAGATCATAAAAATTTATTAAAGAGGTTATCGAAGGGTTCTGTATTTTTCCAACGATAGGTGTTGAAGTCTCGATAATCAACCGATAAAATTTGTCCATGACCTAATTCTTCTGCCAGAATAACGAGAGAGGCATCGGCTAAATCCATCGGTAAATCTTTATATTTTTCCATCAGTTCTTCAATACGCTGGCAATGATGTTGTTTCAGATCAAATATTTGTAGCTTTCCTGTAGAAATTTTATTAATAAAGATTTTTGGAGCATCTACTCCTACTCTTTTTTGTAATAGATAGCAAGTTTCTGTAACGACACACCAGGTTGTAATAAATTGCTGATTAGCTAAATCTTGAAATCGTTTTTTGGCGGCTATATGAACTGCATCTTTTTTATTGGCAAGAGCTAACCAAAAGCCTGTATCAACTATGATCATATTTTTGGTTAAGTTCACGGTCTAAGTAGTTTTTATAGTTTTTGTAGAGGTCTGTTTCAGCTTCTATGCAACCGATAAAGTCTGACCAGTCTTGCAAGGTAA
>NZ_VILD01000012.1:39841-54684 GCF_009712085.1 Anabaena sp. UHCC 0253 | reverse complement strand
GCTGATTTAGCTAAATCTTTGAAATCGTTTTGGCGGCTATATGAACTGCATCGTTTTTATTGGCAAGAGCTAACCAAAAGCCTGTATCAACTATGATCATATTTTTGGTTAAGTTCACGGTCTAAGTAGTTTTTATAGTTTTTTGAGAGGTCTGTTTCAGCTTCTATGCAACCGATAAAGTCTGACCAGTCTTGCAAGGAATTTTCTGAGGATTCATGTTGATTCAGAAGATAGCGTTTTTTCAGGACTTCTACGAGTTCCACTATGATTTGTTGTGCATCGGGAGGAAGAGACGCAATATCTTGTTGAATTGTATCTAAGTTCATAATCTCATCCTGCTGTTTCCCTGATTATAGTTTAGCGAGAAATGTTCTTACCCAAGCAATGTGACAATACAATAAATAATTTAAAAATTAATTTCACCTATACTAACTTCCTATGCCTAATTATAGAAGACCTAATGTTTCTGGAGGTACATATTTCATCACACAAGTCACTTATCAAAGAGAATCTTGGCTCTGTACTGATATAGGGAGAAAATCTCTCCGAGAAGCAATAGAAAAAGTAAAGGAAAAATATCCTTTTTGTATTGATGCTTTTGTTTTATTACCTGATCATTTTCATTGTTTGTGGACTTTACCCCCTGATGATAAATATTTGTCGGTGAGATTGCGCTTAATTAAAACTTATGTTACTAAACATTATGGACAAGAATTAGGAGTTAATCGGGAGGTTTCTCAATCACGACAAAAGCGAGGAGAAAGTAATCTTTGGCAACGTCGGTTTTGGGAGCATTTAATTCGGGATGAACGGGATTTTGCGCTCCATTGTGATTATATTCATGATAATCCGGCTCGACATGGATTGTGTGAAAGTCCCCAAGATTGGCAGTATTCCAGTATTCATCGGTTTATCGCTCAGGGAATTTATCCACCAGATTGGGGTAAAGATGGCAGAAAGGAAAAACCTCAAGGATATTGGGACGATTAGTAGGGTGTGTTAGCGACAGCGTAACGCACCGAAAATCAGTAAATAATCATAAATATGGTGCGTTACACTCCGTTAACGCACCCTACAAGATATGCGATCACACTATACAACATAAGGTTTTCAGACACATATTGCGTAATTCCCATAAAATAACCAAGACATACACCACAAATCAAAAACTGTGTTACTATGAATATGTAACTTGTAACTTGTAGATTATGACAAGGTATCCCGAACTGCACGGGAAGTTATGGCAAGGTTGAAATACCCTGCGCCTGTCACATATAATCTCAACTTTCAGAAAAACTATGGGTTTTCTATAAACCTATGCAAATCAAGGCCCGCAGCTTTATTAGCTGTGGGCTTACTATTTTAATGGTTTTTCTAGTTTTCAGGAATTTCCACTAAATGAATTTTTTCCTGGAGAATATCAAAAGCTTTGAGAAATGCAAAATCACGATGACTTTCCTGTATATTTTGTGTCTTTAAACTAATCAAATAAGCGACATAATCTGCTAATTGTAAACCTACATAAGATTTTGAAGTACCGAACCAGGGTTGTTCTACAAAATTACAGTCATATTGAAGAGAGTTAAGCCACTCTATATAATCTTTAACTAAGCGATCATCTTGTATACTGCTCCTATGTGTTGACCGTGAGTCTAAAAATAAAATTCCACTTTCATTGGATGATTTCAGAAAACTATCTAAGTGATTTAATAAGTTTTGGAAAGCAAAGCGGTAAAGGTTTACGTCATATCTCATTTCTTCTCTATTTTCAAATAGTATTTTTTTGTTAACTATAATAGAAATTATATTAAATGGTAATTGATTTACAGTTTCCGATATACTTGAAAATGTACGTACGCGATCTTCAAGTTGCCAATTTTTAAAGACTGCCTTACCTTTGCAAAGTTCATTACCTTTTAACTCCCACTCTTCAGCTTTTTTCTCTTTTATTATATTTTGTTTTAGCTGAATAATTTTCTCATGGCTTTTTTTGTAATCTGTTGCATGGATAGCGATACTAGAGAAAACAAAATAATTTGTGTTATTGTCTTGTGAACCCGTTCCACTTTCATCAATATAAAATAGATACATACTACTTTTTACTGGGGTAAAATACCTAAAACATCTATGAGTAAAAGTATTTTACGCGATTTATGTAAAGATTAAAACATATTTTTAATTCTGATTCAGATAGTTAACTCCTACGGTTCTTCGGTTCTTTTTATGGAAAACCTGGTTCAAAACCAATATGGTGCGTTAACGGAGTGTAACGCACCTGACAAGATCGGCAATCGTACTAGAAAGATTGTCTTCTCTGAGAAGTTCCCTATTGATCAAGCTAGATGTTGTTGTCTTCTTCAGAAGCCTGTGATTTTTGACACTTCTCCATGTATTGCTGGTAAGCCTGTGAGCCGCCGTATGTCTCAAAGTATCGTATAACTCGCTCCAAAGAAACATAGAGATTGCCCTTACATAAAGCACATGGAAGTTGTCTTGCTTGACGACTCCCTAACTCTTGGTAAAGTTGCTCTTTTGGACTTTGCCCTGCGTCACACTCTGGGCAAGGAAATTGATTCTGGTTCATATGGACTCTAAGTGAGAAAATTAGCCTAACTGGTTATTATACAGGAATCTTCTACCCAACCGATAATCTCAACTTTTCCACCTCCAACTTCAACCTTTTATTCTCCATCTGTAGCGCCAATATTTCATTCTTCTGCAACTCAATTAAAGACTTTTGACTAATTACCTCACCAAAGGCTTTTTTCCGGTTTTCAATCCCAAACCATCTTTGATAGGTTTTTGTATGTTCATCAACAGTATGACCTAAATTATCTGCTGCGGCTTTAATTGGTATTCCCTGAAGATGCGCTCGAATCGCACAACCATGCCGTAAATCATAAGGTTGAAATTCAATTCCCACCTTTCTAAACCATCTGGATATATCTCTTCGCATCCAATTAATATTTTGTACAGAGGCAATTTTTTCAACTTTTCTTTCTAAAATATTTAATGGTTTGGGATTTTTTAAATCAAATAAATCTACCCATTTCGGTACAAAAGGAATAACTTCTCTATATCCAGTTTTGGTATTTTTATTCACCTTCCAAGTATGATCTATATTTTGGGGGGACATCCACCAATTAATATCCGGTTGTACAAATAGTTCCCTTGGTCTTAACCCATAAGTCGCCAACATTCCATATACCCAACGCCACATTTCCCAGGTGTCTATTTCATCACTAATATTTGTATTTTTGCGGTTGAGGGCGAATTTTTCAAAAAGGTCAAAAGCAGAGATTATTTTTTCATCTTCAGGAATTTCTCGATAAGCAGGAGTGACATGATCTCGTTTGACATCGAGTTGAAATCCTAAATTAAAGGTTTTAATTAAAACAGAAGTTACAGCTATTAGTTCATTTTTTTTATTACCCTGAAATGAATTAATAATTTCCTCAAAATTTTCTTTTGTGGCTAAATGGGTAAGAGTTAAATTTCTTTTAATTACAGATATATAATTAGCAAAAGTATTTTGACTAGTTATAGTTTTCTGACGGGTTTGATAATATTTTTCATCAAATGTATCTAATAATTCTCCAATTGTTTTGATCTCTTGCTTTTCTCTCGATTTAATTCCTAAATACTTCTTATTCCACTCGAAAGTATGACGAGCGATTAATTTACCCAACTCGTAACTTTCCTCAATTGCCGTTTTTAATCCCTCCAAATTTGCGGGTATTCCTAGAGATAAATCATACTGCTTTTTTGTCTTACCTGAACTGATATCTCCTGGTTTTAAAGGTAAGGTAGCGCGTAATTGGAGAGAATTGCCAGTTTGTTTAATACTAACTCTTATTCTCTCCCTTTTTAAATTAGTATTGGCTTCGACTAACTTCTGTTCAAAAACTGCTTGATACTGTAATTCCGTTGCTTTTATTTTCGCCATTGTTCCCCTATAGCTGCCGTCTGTGGTGTTCTGCGGCTCAAAATCTGCAAACATATCTGCGAACCAGTCGCTTGAGTCTGCATTTGCATATTCCTGTGTAGATGTCGCATAAGTCCCCTCGCAATTACCCTGATTTTGTCCGCTCATTCCCTAAATATTCCCTTATTTATAAACTGAAATGGTGAAAATAAAATGTTCTGACTGAGCTAAATTATCTGATAAAATAAGTTACTCAGGAACATTTACAGCATATCACCTGTTGTCATAGCAGTTATATGGTGCCTGGTGGTGTGATGTGCGCTCCCACTTTGACTGATATTACCCGCGCTTGGGGGATTCTCGAATATTTCCGCACCAATTGGTTAGAACCAGTTTGGTTAGGATGTTCTTTAGAAAGATATGAGGAAATTCAATCTTATGAAGACTTTCAAAAGTGGTTAAATGAAGATGTTAAACATCGAGAATCAGACTTAGGTTTATATTGGCGCATGGGTTTAGATATCGGTTTGGATCGATATGGTGCTGGTGTGGGTAAATATGTAACTTGGGGTTATATTCCCCATGAGGATAAATATAATCATCCCACCATTGAAGGACGTAACGCTGCTGTGATTATGAAAGGCGGTGTTTATGATAGCTTCACTGATACTCATAGCTTGATTAATCAGTCTTTTATTCGGGAGAATTTAACCCATTCTTGGTATGATGAAGGTACTCACGATTGGCATCCGAGCGATCGCACAACAAACCCAATTAATAACAACGAAAAAGACTTTACTGGCGCATATTCTTGGTCAAGTGCAGTCCTCCACCAAGACTTAGGACGTTTAGAAGCCGGACCCCTAGCCCGTCAATTAGTTGCAGGGGGAAATCATGGGGAATCTTGGCAACATCATGACCCATTTATTCTGGACACATTCAAGAAAATGGGTGGTGCAAGTGTTCATCTTCGTCAATTAGGAAGAGTCCACGAAATAGTTAAACTATATCGTCAAGCTGAACGCTGTTTAAGAGAGTTCAAATTAAACGATCCTTGGTATATTAAACCAGAAGAAAAAGATGGTAAAGGTTGGGGTGCAACTGAAGCCGCTAGAGGTGCATTATGTCACTGGGTAGAAATCGAAAAAGGCAAAATTAAACAATACCAAGTTATCGCTCCCGGTACTTGGAATATCGGACCCCGTGACGGTGAAGGACAACTAGGACCGATTGAAAAAGCATTAATAGGAACACCAATTCAAGACCCTAAAGATCCGGTGGAAGTTGGTCATGTCGCCCGTTCTTTTGATTCATGTTTGGTGTGTACTGTTCACGCTCATGATGCGAAAACTGGGGAGGAATTGGCACGTTTTAGAACGGCTTAATTTTTGTGTCACGCAGAGACGCAGAGGCACAGAGAGGGAGTGAGATTTTCTATCTTTGTGTCTTTTTTTTTGCATTTTTGTGTATATCTTATAATTGTTGTTTGCAGTACAAAAGTTCCCAATTCTGTGGGTTAGTCTGGATTTTAATGAGTAATTGGTAATTCCTAAATATTATATTATGAATTATCAATTATCAATGACAAATTTACTAAAATTGGTAACTAATTGTGTCTAATTTAGAACTACATCAATATCTTCCTCAGCTTCCTGAAGCCGCACTGCAAGAATTTATAGAATGGTGTATGTTAGAGCAGTCAAGCGCCGCAGGATTAGAATTTAAACCTGATCAAAGTAAGTTAAAAAATTTAGCCTCAGCGGATTATTCTAAGCAATTAGTTGACCAATTTATGAAGGTAAGACCTGACCCAATTAGAGCGGGTTTGGTGGCTGTAATTGCTGGAAATCAAGCCGATAAACACGAATTGCCAGGATTAGCGGCTGTAGTTGATTTTGTTTCTCTTTATGTTAAGTATTTAATTCCTAAAGATGGTACTAATCCAGAAGAAGCAGATGCAATTTTAGCTAAAGCATCACAACATCAATATGAGCAACTTGTAGAAATTGCTAAAAAACATGGTGTGAATTTATAGCTTTTTAAGGTGGGCATTGCCCACCAAATAATTAATAATTTATAGTTGTAATTTGAGTTAAGAAAACTAACGTAAAATGTAAAATGGATAAATAGTGGGTTTATTTGGATCAAAACAACCTACTTTACTATTTACTCATTTTTTCTTTTCCTGCTGTTGAAGGATACTTACCAACTTCTATTAATAATTGTCTTTCTATAATCCGTTCATTTTTGTTAAAATCGAGAATACGTGATGTTACTTCACCAATATCTGTTAACGGTTGAATTACAGCTTCATTAAGTCGAAAGTGATCACCCCATAAGTCTCTACGGGGGTTAAAAAATCTTACTAATTCACCATTTTGCCAATTAATTGAACCTAAATCTGTACCTTTTTGCAGATTACAGAAAACACAAGCATAAGAGTATTCCAAGTAAAAAAATGCCCAATTGTCATTGCGAATGGAGCGGAGCGGAATGAAGCAATCTCTGGTTTTGGATCATTTATTGTTTGGAACACTCTAACAGAGATTATCCTCTGTACTTATACCACCATGTTTGACACTAATAATATGATCAACTTGACAAGATGTCGTATCTTTTTCTGAAATTAGACAATATTCACAGATATTACCAGCACGTTCCACAACTAAACGCCTTATTTCTAAATTAATGTAAGTACGAGACACCTTATTTACCCTCAACATTAATATATTTATGAGCCTTAGCCTTAGCTAATCTAATAATGTGTTCTAGAGTCAAAAAATACTCTAACTCTTCTCTATCTTCTTTTGTTAGCTCATTATTTTTAGCACCATCAATTAAATCTTCTAAACGGTTTTGTGCTGTTTCGGAAAGGTGGAAGTTAATCACACTTGCGGGAGTAGTACCAGCAGCAATAAAATCTACAATTTCGTCGTAGACTTTAATTGTTTTTACAGATGTATTCATGACGGTATCCTTTTTTATTATTCTAGTTTATAGATTGGTTTGAGGCAAGCAAACCCAACCAAAGAGATTAAGTATTTTTAGGATATGATGATTTAAGTATACCATTCATTTTGTAAATTATTATTTAGACAATAAAAGATCAAGTTTCAAGTAATTAAACTGAGTTAACTTTTAGATTATATTTAATGACTAAGTTTTAATAAGATATTGATGATTAATACCAATTTTAGAATCTTTGATGATAATATCTATTTAAAGCTTTATGGAATCTCCGCTTCATCAACATCAAATTTATGTGTTTGTAGAAATAATTACTGATTCTTCAAATCATCCCCATGAAACGTATTGCATCTTTTCTTCTCGCTACTGTGATAGCGTCTATGTCTGTGTTGGGTATTGCAGAAAATGCTGATTCTGCAACTCATAATCGCCGTCGTCAGACAACTACCCATGTTAGACGTTATCGGACTTGTACTGGCAGAAATAGTTACAGATATTATCGGGGCAAGTATTACAGATGTCGTTACAATAGACGGCATCGTTAATTCAATTATCATCGTTTAAAAGACTGGGTGGGTATTACTCACCCAGAAAAAATAATAAGTTATCTGGGAATTTAAAATTGGTAGATACCAAGTATTAGATAAATGGTTGAAAGACAGAAAAAACGCCACGCTAAAATTATCTAATGATGAAATTATTCATTATCAAAAAATTGTATTTTCTTTAACAGAAATTTTGCGACTAATAGAGGAAATTGATATAAATATTCCAGATTTTTCCATACAGTAAAAACTGGGATATTTAATAAATATTACTTCCTAAAACTACATTGCAAACTAAAAATATACTTAATTTACCCCTATCTGCTGACGGTGCAAAAATAATATTAGGAAATAATATTACACCAGAACAATTAGTAATTCCTCTTGCACCTACTCCCACAACAATGTTTGGACCCCGTGCAGCTTGTTTATTATCACCAACAGGACCATTATGGGTAGCAGATACAGGACATCATCGTTTATTAGGGTGGCGCAATTTACCCACAAAAGATCATCAACCTGCTGACTGGATAATCGGACAACCTGACTTTTATAGTGAAGGACAAAACGCCAAAGGTACACCTGGAAAATCTACATTTAGTGTCCCTACAGGTATTTGTAAATATGGTAATGGTTTAGCTGTTGCAGATGCTTGGAATCATCGCATTTTAATCTGGCATAATATCCCGAAAGATAGTCATATTCCCGCAGATTTGGTATTAGGACAAGCTAACTTTATTGATAATATACCTAACCGGGGAAGTCAACAACCTGCGGCTAATACTTTACACTGGCCTTATGGTATTTTCTGTTATAAAAATAAATTATTTGTAGCTGATACTGGAAATCGTCGGTTATTAATTTGGAATCAATTACCAATAGAAAATGGACAACCTGCGGATATCGTTTTGGGACAACCAGATATGATATCTCGTAATGAAAATGGTGGTGCTTCTCCCACTGCTTCTAGTATGCGCTGGTGTCATGATATCACTCTTTGGGAAGAGAATTTAGTTGTTACTGATGCAGGTAATAACCGGGTGATGATTTGGGAGGGAATCCCCACAGAAAATAATGCTGCTTGTGCGGTGATTTTAGGACAAAAAAACTTCAATTTTGTGGAATTAAATCAAGGGGTTTATTTCCCTATTCGGAGTAGTTTAAGTATGCCTTATGGCGTAGATATATGGAAGGATTGGTTAATAGTTGCAGATACTGCTAATTCTCGTTTGCTAGGATGGAAAAAACGAGAATCTATTTTATTATTACATGGTGCAGATGCTGATGGTGTTATGGGACAAGATAGTTTTACAAGTAAGAGTGAAAATAGGAATTTTGGATTACCAACAAGAGAAAGTTTAAATTGGTGTTATGGAATTAAGGTTTGTGATGAAATTGCGGTGATTGCTGATTCTGGAAATAATCGCGTTTTGATTTGGAAGTTTTGATGATCTCACGCAGAGACGCAGAGGCGCAAAGGAGGAAAGATGAGAATAGAAGAAGTTAGGGTTTGTGGTACTGTGCAAGGTGTGGGTTTTCGTCCTACTGTTTATCGTTTAGCGAAGGTTTTTGGGTTAAAGGGTGATGTTTATAATGATGGTGAAGGGGTGTTAATTCGTGTTTCTGGTAGTGAGGAAGAAATAACGGATTTTATTAATCAATTATATCAAGAATGTCCTCCTTTGGCAAGAATTACTGATGTGATTAGGAGTCCATATTTGGGTGAGTTTAATTTTGATGATTTTGTGATTTCTCGTAGTGTTAATAGTGTGGTGAAAACTGAAGTTTCTCCTGACGCTGCAACTTGTTCTCAATGTCAAAAGGATATTTTTGATCCTTTTAGTCGTTATTTTCGTTATCCTTTTACTAATTGTACTCATTGTGGTCCAAGGTTGAGTATTATTCGGGCTATTCCTTACGATAGAAATAACACCAGCATGGTGAATTTTTCAATGTGTGGAGAGTGTGAAAGGGAATATGAAGATGTAGCAAATCGTCGTTTTCATGCCCAACCTGTGGCTTGTTTTACTTGTGGTCCCCGTGCATGGTTAGAACGTGCTGACGGTAAACCTATGATATCTGATATGTTTTCAATGTTGGATGATGTGGATGCTGTTTGTACTTTATTACAAAATGGTGAAATTGTTGCTATTAAAGGTTTAAGTGGTATTCATTTAGCTTGTGATGCAACTTTAGAAAATGCAGTTATTAAACTCAGAAATCGCAAACGACGTGATCATAAACCTTTGGCTTTAATGGCAAGAGATATTAATATTATTTACTGAATATTGCGATATTAATGATTTAGAAAAAGAATTATTAACAAGTTCTGCTGCACCTATTGTTTTATTAAATATTAAAAATCATCATAAATTACCATCTTCTATCGCCCCAGGACAAAATACGCTGGGTTTCATGCTACCTTATACACCTTTACATCATTTAATTCTCAGACGCATGAATCGCCCCATAGTCTTAACTAGTGGTAATATTTCCGATGAACCGCAATGTATAAATAATAAAGATGCAAAAGATAAATTATCGAAAATAGCCGATTATTTTCTTTTACATAACCGCGATATTGTCAATAGAGTAGATGATTCTGTAGTCAGAGTTATTGATAATCAAATTCAAACCCTCAGACGTGCTAGGGGATATGCACCAGCACCAATTAAATTACCACCAGGATTTGAGAAAATTCCGCCAATTTTAGGAATGGGTAGCGAGTTAAAAAATACCTTTTGCTTATTACGAGAAGGTGAGGCAATTTTATCACAACATTTAGGAGATTTAGAAAACGTAGCCGCGTTCAATGGGTATCAAGAAACATTAAATTTATATTTAAACTTATTTGCACATAAACCAGAAATAATTGCTATTGATAAACATCCAGAATATCTATCATCTAAACTTGGTAAAGAACTAGCAATAGTGAATAATATTAAATTAGATGAAATTCAACATCATCACGCCCATATAGCAGCTTGTATGGCAGAAAATCAAATTCCTTTAGACTCAAAACCGATTTTAGGAATAGCTTATGATGGTTTAGGTTATGGTGAAGATGGTACATTATGGGGTGGAGAATTTCTCCTAGCAGATTATCAAAACTTTCAAAGATTAGCTACATTTAAACCTCTACCCATGATAGGAGGAAAACAAGCAATTTATCAACCTTGGAGAAATACATACTCTCAATTAATAAACTCCTTCGCATGGGAAGAAATAAAACAAAAATATAGTGATTTAGCAATTATCAAAATTCTAGAAAATAAAAATCCTCAACTACTCAATCAAATCATAGCCAAAGGTATTAATTCACCCTTAACATCATCAGTAGGGAGATTATTTGATGCAGTAGCAGCCGCAATAGGTATTTGTCCAGAAAAATGTAGTTATGAAGGACAAGCAGCCATAGAAATGGAAGCCATAGCTGATATTAATATTTTAAACAATGATAAAGAAACTCTAAATTATCCCTTTAAATTAGAAAAATTAGATAATATTTATTATATAGGTACATCTCCAACATGGACAGAAATACTCAATGATATAAAACAGCACATATCCTCATCAGAAATAGCTGCAAAATTCCATAAAAGTTTAGCCATTACCATAGCCCAAATAGTTGAAAAACTTAGACAAGAACATCAATTTAATCAAGTAGCATTAACAGGAGGAGTATTTCAGAATCGGATTTTATTACAACAAGTAAAAACACGGTTAGAAAAATTAGAAATAAAAGTCCTCACCCATAGTATATTACCCGCAAATGATGGAGGTTTATCACTAGGACAAAGCGTAATTACAGCCGCTAAATACTTAAAAAAAATAACATAAAAACCTCTGTTGTCTCTGCGCCTCTGCGTGAAATAAATCTTCAAAAAAAGGAAAAACAAAATGTGTTTAGGAATACCCGGACAAATAACAGAAATAACCAACAGAGAACATAAACTAGCTACAGTTAATATTGGAGGAGTAAAACGTCAAATAAACATAGCCTGTATAGTTGACGAACAACACCCCCCAGAAGCTTGTATAGGAGATTGGGTATTAGTCCACGTCGGTTTCGCCATGAATAGAATCAACGAACAAGAAGCCGCAGAAACATTAAAATTACTGCAAGAAATAGCCCAATCTTATACTTAAAACCTCTCTTCCTTTGCGTCTTTGCGCCTTTGCGTGAGAAATAAAAATATGAAATATGTAGATGAATTTCGTAACCCAGAAAAAGCCCAAGCCTTACAACAAGAAATAGCAAAACTCAGTCAACAAATAGATAGACATATAAAAATAATGGAAGTATGTGGTGGACATACCCATGCAATTTTTAAATACGGAATCGAAGAAATATTACCTAATAATATCGAACTAATTCATGGTCCTGGTTGTCCAGTTTGTGTAATGCCTAAAGGTAGAATAGATGATGCGATCGCCCTCAGTCAATACCCCAACATCATTTTTACCACATTTGGCGATGCAATGCGCGTACCCGGTGCAAAAACCAGCCTCTTGCAAGCTAAAGCCCAAGGTGCAGATGTTCGCATGGTTTACTCACCCTTAGACAGCCTCAAAATTGCCAAAGAGAACCCCCATAAAGAAATAGTTTTCTTCGGTTTAGGCTTTGAAACCACCGCCCCCAGTACAGCATTTACTATCCTCCAAGCAGCAGCAGAAAATATCACTAACTTTAGTATGTTTTCTAATCATGTATTAGTAATTCCCGCCTTACAAGCATTATTAGAAAATCCAGATTTAGAACTTGATGGTTTTGTTGGTCCAGGTCATGTAAGCATGGTGATAGGAACAGAACCCTACGAATTTATTTCCCAAAAATATCATAAACCTATAGTTATTTCCGGCTTTGAACCATTAGACATCTTCCAATCAATTTGGATGTTATTAAAACAGATAGTAGAAAATCGTTGTCAAGTTGAAAATCAATATAACCGATTAGTAGAACCAGCCGGAAATAAAAACGCACTAGCAGCCATGAATCAAGTTTTTGTAGTCCGAGAAAAATTTGCATGGCGAGGTTTAGGAGAAATCCCCAATTCCGGTTTTAAAATCCGCGAAAAATATGCCCAATTTGATGCTGAAGCTAAATTTACAATTCCTAATTTAAAAGTAGCAGATCATAAAGCTTGTCAATGTGGAGAAATTCTCAAAGGAGTTTTAAAACCTTGGCAATGTAAAGTATTTGGAACAGCTTGTACACCAGAAACACCCATAGGAACTTGTATGGTTTCTTCCGAAGGTGCTTGTGCAGCATATTACAAATATGGGCGACTTTCAACTATGGCAAAAAGAGATAAATCAGGTGTATCTACCAAACCTTTATCAGTCTAACTTGTACAAGTTGAGGAAAATCACATGGCTTATGTAACCGTCCGCATTAGTAAGGGTAACTCCATAGAAAGAAAGCGCAAATTAGTCAAGGCTGTGACTGATGCTTTAGCCTCCACTTTAGATACTAAATCCGAATATATAACTGTTCACATTGAAGAAATTGAACGAGAAGATTTGGCAATTGGTGGCGTTTTACAATATGACAAAAACAACAATAAGCGCGAAGATAGAGATGAAAGAAAAGACAGAGATGAGAGAAAAGATAGGGACGAAAGAGATGACAGAAAAAATTGGTAAATAACTTAAAATGACAGGCATATTGCCTGTCAAAAAATCCAAAATTTATACTTATAAACCAATTTAGAATGACAATTATCCCCAATCAAAATCCACTTTTTCAAAAAATCGAACAAGTCCGTCGTCGGCAGGGAAAAGTCCGTGATACACATATTAATCTCGCACATGGTAGCGGTGGTAAAGCCATGCGTGATTTGATAGATGATGTTTTTGTTAAAACTTTTAATAATCCCATTCTTTCCCAATTAGAAGATCAAGCAACATTTGATTTAGCCAGCCTTTCTCAACATGGAAACAGATTAGCATTTACCACAGATTCCTATGTAGTAGATCCCTTATTTTTTCCTGGTTCAAATATAGGAGAACTAGCAATTAATGGCACAATTAATGATTTAGCCGTCAGTGGTGCAAAACCCTTATATCTTACCTGTAGCGTCATTTTAGAAGAAGGTTTAGCCGTAGAAACATTACGCCGTGTAGTTTCAAGTATGCAGAAAGCAGCCCAAAAAGCCGGAGTGCAAATAGTCACAGGAGACACAAAAGTTGTTAATCGTGGTTGTGCAGACAAACTATTTATTAACACTGCGGGAATTGGCATAATTCCCCCAAATATTGATATTTCTCCCCGCAATATTCAACCGGGAGACGTAGTAATTATAAACGGTGAAATTGGAAATCATGGAACAGCAATATTAATTGCTAGAGGAGAATTAGCATTAGAAACAGATATAGAAAGTGACTGTCAACCATTGCATGAATTAGTCGCCGAAATTATTAAAATTTGTCCTCAAATTCACGCCATGCGAGACGCAACCAGAGGCGGTTTAGCCACAGTATTAAATGAATTTGCCCTTACGGCTAACGTAGGAATAAGCATCAATGAAAACGCCATTCCTATTAGAGAAGAAGTAAATGGAGTATGTGAAATATTAGGTTTAGATCCCTTATATCTAGCTAACGAAGGTAAATTAGTCATAGTTGCCCCTCCAGAAAAAGCAGATTTAATTTTAGCAACAATGCAAAATCATCCAACCGGAAAACAAGCATCTATCATAGGTAAAATAATTCCCACACCACCAGGAATAGTCCTCTTAAAAACCGCCTTTGGTGCAGAAAGAATAGTTGATATGATAGTAGGAGATCAACTTCCCCGAATTTGTTAAAAATACCTCATTTTTCTTATTTAAGTAGGTTGGGTTGACGCAAGGAAACCCAACATTTTCGAGGCTTTGTTGGGTTGCGCTATCGCGTAACCCAACCTACAATTTTCGTATCGGCTCAATAAGTAGGGGTAACAGAGGAAAATAAGTGCAACGAGGTACACACAGTGTCATAGAATGGGAGACATGACACAAAAAATTATTGAGAGTGACAAATCAATATCAGATTTACTGCAAACCATCGAGCCAAAAGGGATTGCAGACGAATCAATGCGTCATACAGTAGAGATATTACTAAACCTAATAGAGCAATTACAATTAAAAGTCAAAAGCTTAGAGTCAGAGAATCAACGGTTAAAAGATGAAAACAACCGATTGAAGGGAGAACAAGGTCAACCAGACATAAAAGCCAAGAACAAGAAAGGGTTTGAAAATAAGCACTCATCAGAACAAGAAAGAAAGACCCCAAAACAGCACTCCAAGGGCAGTAAAAATCAAACAATTAAAATAGACAGAGAAAAAATCCTAGAATACCCCCCAAGACAAACTACCAGCAGACGCACAGTTCAAAGGGTATGAAGAAGTAATCGTTCAAGACAT
>NZ_VILD01000012.1:19863-39668 GCF_009712085.1 Anabaena sp. UHCC 0253 | reverse complement strand
ACTACCGAGACTTACTTGCTTACAAAGATTCTCCCAGTCAACAAAAGGCTGAAAAACTCCGGTCTGAGTTTTGGAAACTTTTTTCGCTTCAAACTGGTTATGAACAGTTGGATGAGCGAAAACGATTAACGCTGCTAAAAATTTCCGAGTTGCTTTTAGTATTAGAGCATCCTGAATTGCCTTTGCATAATAATCCGGCAGAGTTAGCTGCTAGGACAATGGTGCAACGGCGTAATATTAGTTATGCCACTCAAACTCTTGAAGGTACTCAGGCTTGGGATACTTTTATGTCTCTTGTTGCTACTACTCGTCAGTTGGGTATCAGTTTTTTTGAATATATCCGTGACCGCATTTCTCAGACTGGGAATATTCCCTTTTTGGCAACTATTATTCGCGAAAAATCTGCTCTCAATTCTTTTGGTTTGTCATGGATGCCTGAATAACTCTTTCCCCGATATATTGAGGGGATACCAATTTTCTTTCTTAAATTATGCTATGCACGAACTAGGAATAACCCAAAACATCATCGCTATAGTTAAAGAAAACGCCCAAAATCAAAAAGTCCAAAGAGTATCATTAGAAATTGGTAAATTATCAGCCATTATGCCCGAAGCCATTAAATTCTGTTTTGAGATTTGTGCTAAAGATACAATAGTAGAAGGGGCGATATTAGAAATTATAGAAATACCAGGAACGGCTAGATGTCGTCAATGTGGGACAACTTTTCATATAGATAAACCTTTTGGTATTTGTGAATGTGGTAGTGTGCAGTTAGACTTAATAACTGGTGAAGAATTAAAAATTAAAGAAATTGAGGTGGAGGAATTATGTGTGTAACCTGTGGCTGTTCTGATAATAATGAAACGACAATTACTAACTTAGAACATGAACATCATACTCATACTTTAGCAGATGGGACTGTAATTACCCATACTCATCACCATGAAGAACCTGCTGATATTCACGCCAAAGTTCATAACACAACGATATCTTTAGAACAAGAAATTTTAGGTAAAAATAACTTATTAGCTGCCCAAAATCGCGGCTGGTTTAAAGGTAGAAATATTCTGGCTTTGAATTTAATGAGTTCTCCTGGTGCAGGAAAAACTACATTATTAACTCGCACAATTAATGATTTAAAAGACAAATTATCTATTAGCGTGATTGAAGGTGATCAAGAAACTACTAATGATGCTGAAAAGATTAAAGCAACAGGCTGTAAAGTCGTGCAAATCAACACAGGTACAGGCTGTCATTTAGACGCATCAATGATAGAAAGAGGTTTACAGGAACTTAATCCACCTTTAAATTCTGTGGTGATGATTGAAAATGTCGGAAATTTAGTTTGTCCGGCTTTGTTTGATTTAGGAGAACAGGCTAAGGTTGTAATTTTATCAGTGACGGAAGGGGAAGATAAACCAATTAAATATCCCCATATTTTCCGTAATAGTGAAATTATGATTCTCACGAAAATTGATTTATTACCATATCTACAGTTTGATGTTCAACGTTGTATTGATTATGCTAAACAGGTGAATCCAAAAATACAAATTTTCCAAGTTTCTGCTACTTCTGGGGAAGGGTTGGAAGGTTTGTATGGCTGGTTAAATCAACAGGTGAATAATTCAGCTAATTTAATTTCTCTATAAATCAATTTTTTTTATGAACCGCAGAGGCGCAGAGGACACAGAGAGAATAAAAAATGCTTAATTCATATTTATATTGCACTATTATTTTCTTGACTTTGATTGTTTCGTTGGGTGGGCATTGCCCACTCTACAAAAATTAGCTTTGTTTCTGAAAAACAGTTAATAATACAAACCCCAATAAGTCATAGTGACCTACACAATTTAGTCCAGCATGATTACCCATTTCTTCTCTTTCTTTTTTGTTGTAAAACCTTATTCCTGTGGGAGAATGGGGTGTAATTTGACATGATGAGTTATTAAAAGTGATGTCTACTAAATAAAATTTACCACCGGGAGAAAGTACCCTTGCTACTTCATTTAAAACCTGTTCTGGTTGAGGATAATGTAAGAAACTGATGGTATTAAAAACTGCATCAAATTGTCCCTCAGCAAAGGGGAGATTTTCAGCATTACCTTCAATATAAATTAATCGCGGACGGTGGCGGTTATTTTGTCTAGCTATCCGCAACATTTGGGGAGATAAATCTAATCCTGTTCCTCGAATTTCTGGAAACTGCGTTGCTAATCTGTCTAATAAGCGTCCAGTTCCACAACCTAAATCTAGAATATTTGCATGAGGTGATAGTTCAATTTTTGTGAGTAATCTTTGATGAATTGCTTGGTAAATAAAAGAAGGAAATGTCCAATCATAACTGTTTGCCCAACGGTCGAAAAGTTCTTTTTTATTATTGATAAAGTTATTAATCATGGCTGGTATATTCTGGTATTGATCTAATTATAACAAAATAGATATAGCAATTCCTATTCAAGTGAGGTATAAGAAGAAAGAATTAACCGCAGATGAAAGAGGATGAACGCAGATGAACGCAGATAAATTTGTACCTCTTTAGACTAGGAAATGCTATAAGGACTTCTCCAAGAAGTCCAATATCTGGTTATTTAAAAGTTATAACCAATCTCGATAGGCTGAAATTTCATTCACTCCAATTTCAAAAGGTGATCCTTTCCCAAAGGGGGGATAAACTCGAATTTTGGCATTTTTAGTAAATCTTTCCAGTCTATTTCCCAATTGGGGAATATTGCTGACTATGTGCCAATAAGCAACTATATCGGGACAGTCTACAATTAACATCAAAGTGGTGTTATTTGTAGTCATGTACCACTGACAATTAGATAGTAATACTTGGGTAATGCGATCGCACGCATAGAAAAAACATCTACCAATAGATTCTTCTAACTCTAAATGTAGCATTCCATCCTCTTTTGTTACCTTGGTAGGAGGTAAATCATCGGGAGGAAGCAAAGGCAGTTTAGACATAATTCCGCACCTCTTGATTGTAGCGTTGTCAACTCTCTCAATTTTTTTGCAAAGAAAAGAATGAGGATATTAACGCTAGTGTGCTGAGATCTAATTCGTTCGGAAATTTCCTGATTTTGTGACGATAGTAGCAATGGCGATCGCCTTATCACCACTAGCAATATATATCGGCAGTGGTTAGCAATGAATTGTGGGATTTTCGCATTGATAATCAATATTCGCCATGATAATTATTGTCTTAGGCTGCTACTAATTGCAACTCTAACCATAATCGAGGTTCAGATTGCTTTAACTTTGACATAGGATCACGTAACAATCGCTTGGCATTGAGACAAACTACTTGAATTAGCCCCATATTTTCTGCTAATTCTCTGAGGATTTCTTTTTTGGCTTGAATATAGGGTATCATGTCTTCTCGACAATAAATTCCTACATATTGAAACCGTTTTGCGGGTCGTCCCCAAAAGCAAGTTATAACTTTCACATGGCAGCCTTCTAAGAGTTTTCCCACTGTTGGGTAATAGTCATTTATGAGTCTGACAAATTCTTGGGCTAGGATGTCTTCAGTAATCATTTGACTGATTCTTCTGTAGCGTCCATAACTCTATTTAGCATAACATATATTTGTCAAATAAACCTGACAATTTTTTCAAAAAAAGCATTTTTTATTAAAAATATATAAATAAATATCCCCGACTTGTTTAAGAAGTTGGGGATCTAAAAGTTTCTATCGAGAATTACGTTCTGCCACCAATACATCAGCAATAATATCTGGTAGACTTTTCAAATCTGTATATCCTTCTGCACCAGAGATTGGGGAAATAAAAGTGTAGTTAGGGTCACAAACTCCTGTGTCATAAACCTGCATAAACCATCTATCAGGTAATCCTTCTACACCCAATTCGACAATATACCAACTCTCTCCCATTAACCGAGAGTTAAATACTGTAAACCAATCTCGATAATCGTCGGCAATATTCCAATCTGCTAAGAGAAATTCTAATGATATTTGTCCGGCATCAGTTGAAGTCAATAACATTATTACTCCTGATTGACAACTTGATTCGGAACTTCAGGATATAAACCTAATTGTTTTGCTAATTGTTTAGCAACAAAAATAAAAACTGCGCCCCATCTTGATTACCTTGATGTGCAAACATTGTTGCTACTTGTAACATTGACTGAACTAAACCAGAATCAATTAATTCAGGTTGTGCTTCCAAAACTTCTGGTTCTTGACCATTAGGACATTGAAGAAGTTCATCAATTAAATTAAAATACTGTGTTTGGCGTTCGTCTGTCATGATAATTTAGTTTATGGTGAATGATTAATTACTGTTCAATGCTTTGTTGCCACATTCTTTCTAACATGGCAATGTTTTCTCTGAATACAGCAGCCCGATAGACCAGATATCTGTCATAAGCAATAATTCCCACACCAATACAAATCGGTGTAACCAAGAATAACCACTGCAAAATTGTCGCTAATTTATATTTTTTCGCAACCATTTGCAGTTGATACAGGAAATTATTGTTAGATAATTTAACCTTGGCTAAAGGTGGCTGAGTAGCAATAATTTTTGTTTGGGGAAATACAGTTGGAGATGCTATATTTATTTTCTGCAATTCACAGGATAAATTCTGTGTTTTAACGAACTCTCTATGGTGTCCCCAGACTAAACTAAATACTACTATTCCCGGAGAAATTAATGCTAAAGTTACCAAACTTACGGTCAGCACATTTAAAAGTTTGACTTTCATGTTTATTCTCCCTCGCCAGGTATGAATTACCTAGAAAGAAATTTCTAGTAGGTTGATTTTTTGCACCTTTTTTTATTGAAAATATGCTTATCAAAATCTACTCAAATTACAAAAATATGTCTTTTTCGTATTGAATAATACGGACAGTATTTAGATAAATCTTGAGAGATATAGGAGTTAAGAAGTCCCCCCCTGATTCGTCAGATTTTCATCTTAGGAACTTCGGGGGGTAGAGGGGAATCTCTGCGTAAATCCTATATCGTTTATATCAGTCGCCTTTCTCATCCCCCCTGGAAGCAATTCCAATTAATATTATTAAGATGATTACGACAGCACTCACAGCCTGTAACCCTGATTAGATAAGCATTAAAAAAAATATTTGGTGTAGGGGTGCTAGTATTTATTGAGTGGGGTACTAGCATTTTTGAGGGAGGGAACGGGGTATTTTGTACTCAAAGCCAAACCTATATAGGCTATTTGTTTGAGATATTTGGAAGAGAAAATTCACAAGTACAACTTGCACTCAAATCACAGCATCTCATGACAAAGATAGACCTAAGATATCTTGAATAATTCAAAAATAAAATTAAGATATTCTGAGGAAAGCATCATATTATTTTTTTCAGTGATCGCTCATGTTTTGTTGTTGGAGTCAACAAAATATATGCTAAAATAGCTATGGCTAAATCAAAACTCAACTAGACTAAATACTTAATCAATATAGATTAATATATAAATTTTAGAGGTCAATAAATGCGAATTGCTAAAGACGTAACAGAACTTATTGGCAAAACTCCATTAATTCAGTTAAATAAAATTCCCCAAGCGGAGGGAGTTGTCGCCAGGATAGTTGTCAAACTAGAAAGTATGAATCCAGCGGCCTCTGTGAAAGACAGAATTGGCGTAAGCATGATACTTTCCGCTGAAGCTGAAGGCTTAATTTCACCGGAAAAAACCATTTTAGTCGAACCAACATCTGGTAATACAGGTATCGCCTTAGCAATGGTAGCAGCAGCCCGTGGCTACAAATTAATTTTAACCATGCCGGAAACCATGAGCCAAGAAAGACGCGCCATGTTGCGGGCTTATGGTGCAAGTTTGGAATTAACACCTGGAACTCAAGGAATGCGGGGCGCAATTAACAAAGCGGAGGAAATAGTTGCGAATACTCCCAATGCTTTTATGTTACAACAATTTGCTAACCCAGCTAATCCCAAAATCCACAGAGAAACCACCGCTGAGGAAATTTGGCAGGATACAGATGGAGAAGTGGATATCTTAATTTCTGGGGTAGGAACTGGGGGAACGATTACTGGTATTGCTGAGGCTATTAAACAGCGCAAACCGAGTTTTCAAGCGATCGCAGTTGAACCTAAAAACAGTCCGATTCTCTCAGGTGGTAAACCCGGTCCTCACAAAATTCAAGGTATTGGTGCGGGATTTGTTCCTGATATTTTGCGTCAAGATCTAATTGATGAAATTGTGCAAGTTGATGACGCTGAAGCAATGGCTTATGGACGCAGATTAGCCAGAGAAGAAGGTTTATTATCAGGAATATCTTCTGGTGCGGCTTTATGTGCAGCTATTGTTGTGGGTAAACGTCCAGAAAATGCCGGTAAATTAATAGTAATGATTCAACCTTCTTTTGGTGAACGCTATTTAAGTACCGCCATGTTTCAAGAATTGATGAGTTAATTAATTAACCCGAATCCTGAATCTGTAGGTTGGGTTGACGCAAGTAAACCCAACAAAATCATCTTTTACTATTAGCATTGATCCTGAATATTTTTTATTTATGAGTAATTATTAAAAACTGAGAAATAAGATACCCGACTCCTTAAAGAAGTCGAGGTTATAAATGAGGGAATATCTAATGCTGGTGTTCTTGTCCGTGATGTTTGCAACCACCTTGATCGTGCTTGTGATTATGTCCATGAGCGCAGCCTTGGAGGTCTTGCTGCATGAGGTTTTCACTCATTTGTTTCAAAGATTCATCTACAGCTTTTAAACCTATCCATGCGTCAATTTTTTCAACATCAAAACCGACTTCTCTTTTATCCCCTACTTGCATTAAAGGACGACGAATTAATAAAGGATCTCTGAGCATCATGATTAAAGCGGTTTCAGCGTTGATGTTTTCAGGATTCACCTCTCCTGATTTTATACTAGGCGCGGCTTTATTAAACCATTCAATAACCGGGCGATCGCCAAAAAATGACCGCAATTTTTCCACTGTCCAAGGTTCTGTTAATAAGCTATATGCTATTACTTCATGACCTGCGGCTGTGAGTAAAACTTTTTGTCTGGTATTGTTTTTACAGCCTGGTTTTTCATAGAAAATTACTCTGGCCATTGCTATTTCTCCTATTGATTTCTAGATCGAAAATAATTAAACGCGGATAAACGCAGATGAACGCAGATATTATATTTATCAGATTAAACTGTTATTGATGTTGTTTGTTACTACCTTTAAAATTTTTTAGCAATATGGTTAATTACATCAAATTCAAATCTCTGTTTTGGGTTGGTTTCTCCATAAATATTAAATGTTACAGTTGGTTCTTCCCCAATAGCTTGAACATGATGTATTGTCTCTGGTGCAAAGCTAACAATATCACCAGGTGAGAGAATTATTTCTCCGGTTTTTTCAATTTTATCAGGAAAATCTGGATGAGAACTACGTCGCCAAAATGTATTTTTTTCCTGACCTTTGAGAACTGCTACTACTCCCCATGTTCCATGATTATGAATATTAGAAGTTGTCCCTGGTACAAATGTAACTGTTTGTACAGTCAGGGGAAATCCTAATTCATCATATAATAGTAAAACCGAAATTCCCGTTTTTGCTTCAGGTTCTAAAGATTGACTATTTACCCAATAGGAATTGACAATTAATCGTCTTACCAACGTTCTAATTTCTGGAAGTCGAGTTGATTCATCCTCAACATTATCAAGAACATCTTCGACTTCAGTTAAAAAGCGATACAGACGATAATTATCACGCAACAAATCCCATATTTTCGCTGATTTACAAATTTGATACTGTCCATTTTCAGCGACAAACCAATCCTTACCTTGCATATTTTCTAGTATTTTGGTAAGGGAACTATAGGAACATATACTTTCGGAAATAAATTCCCTGGATTGACAGGAGATACAGGAAGTTGCAGCGGATTATTAACAGTATTAGATGCAGAAAGTGGATTATGAGTTGTTGAGTTGATAGATAACCAATTATTCATGATTCGTAATTAATTAGTTGTTAGTTTTTTCTGTATCCCCAGATTTAATCATCTTCTTCTGGTGGACGGGTTAAAATATCGAGAAGAATACCAGCACCAAAATCATTTTTGTCATCAATACCTTTTATTCTGGTACTGATTTCCTTAGCTTCCTCTATTTTTCCTAGTTTAGCTAATACTAAACCCGAAGCAGCATAAGCAGTTAAGTACAATCTGATCTGGGGTTCTTCGTGACGTTTAACTAAGATAGGTTTAAGTTCTTGCCAATTATCAGGTAGATTTTCCTCTTTCTTAATTTTAGCGGTTATTTTCTCTGCTGTTGTCAGTGCGAGAACATAATTATTTTTGTAGTAAAAATATCTATAAGCTGCAACTAAAACATCTGTGTTATCTCCTGTTTTAGCTAATGCTTGTTGCATATATTTTGTAGATTCTTCCGTATTTTCCCAAGTCTGTGCCGCTAATATCAATAATTCTTTGATATCATCTGCTACATCAAACCATGAAAATTTATTTTGAGAACTTTCTAGCATAATATTGATACATGATAAATTGTCAGAATCAGGATATCCAGGATTTCAGGATTCACAGGATTTTTATTTGATAATTAATCAATGAGATGATAGCATTTTTTAGACTAGAGAGGTACTTATAATAATATCATTCTCGTGAATGACGGTAATATAGAAAAGTATTTGTTTGCTGTACTTCATCTGAATGAGAAATCCTCTAATTCATATTAGATCATGAACTATACATCATTCTGTAAATTTTAGATTATCTCAATATCTATCTTAAAAAATAATAAATAGCCAAAATCATAACTTACACATAACTAGAAAATATCATGATTCTAAAAATCCTAAAAATCCTTAAATCCTGGACATCCTGATTCAGACATTAGTATGCTACAATTATCCATGAAAATACTCAGCAGCTACCATGAGTCAATGTTTCAATCCTGACTGTCTTTACGAAAATCCCCAGGGTACTCAATTTTGTCAACGTTGTGGGGGTAAAATAATATTAGATGAACGTTATCTACCGATTAAATTTATCGGAGAAGGTGGTTTTGGACGCACTTTTCAAGCTGTAGATGTGAAAAGATTAAATACTCCCTGTGTCATTAAACAATTTTTACCCCAACAAGCAGGAAGCTCATCTTTACAAAAAGCAACAGAACTATTTCAACAAGAAGCTAAACGACTCCAAGAATTAGGAAAACATTCACAAATTCCAGATTTATTTGCTTTCTTTTCTCAAGATGGTAGATTGTATTTAATACAGGAATTTATTGATGGTCAAAATTTACTGGAAGAGTTAGACACTCAAGGTAAATTTAATGAATCCCAAATCAAAAATATTTTAACAGAATTATTGCCTGTTTTACAATTTATTCACGACAATAATGTAATTCATCGAGACATTAAACCAGAAAATATCCTCAGAGGTAAAAACGGTAATTTATTTTTGATTGATTTTGGTGTTTCTAAAGAAACCAGCAGTAGTATTGTTACTAAAATCGGTACGATTACAGGTACTCCTGGATATGCACCACCGGAACAATTTCGCGGTATGGTTTATCCAAGTAGTGATATTTATAGTTTAGCTGTTACTTGTGTACGTTTATTGACGGGACATTTTCCCAAATCTGATGGTTCGGATGAATTGTTTGATACTATAAATATGGAATGGCAATGGCAAAAGTATGTTTCTTTAAGTCAGGATTTAACTGATGTTTTAGAAACAATGTTGCAGGATATTCCTAAAAAACGTTATGGTTCTGTACAGGATGTTTTAGCAGCATTAAATAATCCCAAGGTTCAAAAAACTGTTGTTATTCCTCCACCTCAACCTAGTAATTCTCACAAATCATTTACAGAAGATTTAGGTAATGGTATTTTCTTAGAAATGATTGCTATTCCTGGGGGAAGTTTCTTAATGGGTTCACCGGAAAATGAACCGGAAAGATTATCTGACGAAGGTCCCCAACATTGGGTAACTATTCAGCCATTTTACATGGGCAAGTTTACTGTAACTCAGGCACAATGGGCAAGGGTAGCAGCGTTACCAACAGTTACACAGGATCTCAAACCCCAACCTTCCCACTTTTCTGGAAAAAATAAACCAGTGGAAAGAGTTTCATGGCTTGACGCACAGGAATTTTGTGCTAGGCTCAGTAAAGCTACAGGTAAGAAATATCGTCTTCCCAGTGAAGCTGAATGGGAATATGCCTGTAAAGCAAGAACAACTACACCATTCTATTTTGGTGACAATATCACCACTGATTTGGTAAATTACGATGGTAACTATCCGTATAATGGTGGTGCAAAAGGTAAATATCGTGGACAAACCACAGATGTAGGTTCTTTTCCCCCTAATAAGTTTGGTTTGTATGATATGCACGGGAATATTTTGGAATGGTGTGAGGATGATTGGCACAAAAATTATATAAACGCGCCTACGGATGGTAGTGCTTGGATTGGACAGACTAACAAGATGCTGAGTGGTGGTTCTTGGATTATTCAGGATTTAAAGCTCCTGCGCGGTGGTTCTTGGATATTCAACGCTAGGAACTGTCTTTCTGCGAGTCGTTACACTTTGGCGAGTAACGCCAAGCTCTACTTCGTGGGTTTTCGTGTATTTGTATCTTCCAGGAATCAGTAGCCCTTTACTCTTTTTCCCTTTTGTCCTCTGCACTTCTTTTCTTTTTTCTCTTTTCCTATTGCCGTCAGGCAATTAATTTTTTTGCGTTGTTTGAAGCGCGGTATTTGGGGTTGGGGTTATTTGATTTTGGGTGTAGAAATTTTAATTGCCCATAATATAGGCATCATATTAATGATGCTAGATAATTTAGGGATTGTCAAGGGGTTATTTGTCAGAATCAGGTGGTTATCGAGCGATAGCCTGCGTGGCGTAGCCATAGTCGAGATAATGTCCAGGATTTAAGGATTTACATGATTTTTATCCGATAATTTATAGTGGTGTGTTTTTGCAAAACTAAACTTAGAATAATGCCTAACTTATACATTATCGGTGGTGCAAATGGTTCTGGTAAAACTACCGCAGCCTTGCAAATTCTACCCTACTTTCTAGAAGTATTTGAATACGTTAACGCTGATGAAATAGCTGCCGGACTTTCTCCTTTTAATCCCGAATCTGTAGCAGTTCAAGCCGGAAGATTAATGTTAGCAAGATTAGAAACTCTGGTAAATGCTAACGCTGATTTTGCCTTTGAAACCACATTAGCAGCCCGTAACTTTGCCCGATTTTTGCAAGAATGTAAAAATAAAGGTTATATTATCAACCTAATTTACTTTTGGTTACAAAGTCCAGAATTAGCTATTGCCAGAGTACGCAGACGGGTAGAAAGTGGCGGTCACAACATCCCAGAAGACACAATTCGCCGTCGCTACGAACGTGGTAGAAAGAACTTAATTGAATTATACTTACCTTTATGTGATAGATGGATTGTTTATAATAATTCTAATCCGATGTTACAGTTAATAGCTGAACGTCCTTTTAATCAAGAGTTTATAATTTATCAACCTCAACCATGGAGTCAAATCACTACTAATGAATAAGCCAATTTCTGTAAATAAACCAATTCCTGAGAAATTATCTAGCCAAATAGACGCAGGTGTTAAACTCGCTATTGCTAAAGCTATTGAAAGACACCGCAAATTAGGAGAATCAATAAGCATTTGGCAAGATGGTCAAGTTGTGACCTTAACTGCTGAACAAATTCCTCCTCTTAAATCAGATGAATAAATCTGGTGTTATTCTGGGAAAAAATCCGATTTGAGAACACATTCAGTATTAAAAGGACATTCCACAGGAAACACAGATATAGATAAACCTGTTTCTGAAGAAGCTAAATCTCTCGCTTTTTGATAACATTCATTGAATATTTCTAAATAGTAGTTCTTTAAACTAGGACTATCTGCAAAATCATCCTCTAATCGGTTACGATGTTCTTTAATTGTTGTACGCCAGCTATTTGTCCTTTTTTCTGGTTGATACTGCCATTTTAGTAAGTGCATTAATAAAATTCTCAAGTTACTTTTAACTGATTTTTTATCATTATTCCCCATGCTTTCTATTTCAGAAATTAAATTTTCGATATCTAATTGATCAAATCTTTTTTGTTCTAATATTTTGATGGTTGATTCTACCCAAAGATGAAAATCTTGGTTGTAGAGAGAATCTGATAAGGTTGGTAATGTGGTTTTCATAAGCTGAAAGTTTTCTACCAGATATCTACAATATAAAGACCTGTTATATATGGGCGCATTCTTTCCCAATCATAACATAACCATAGTTGAAACTACGATTTTTGTCAAGTCCTTTATCTAATATCTTTAACACAAAGATAGCGGAATTGTTTAAAACATTTATCATGAATTAGAGGATTGATCTAAAAAGTCGGGGATCTGAATATTGGTTACTCAAAAACAACACCACGATAAATTTCTGCTATTGGTAATTCAACCCCAATTGATTCCAGAGAAATAGATGTTTCTAAATTATTAAAATCACTTAATAACCAACCTTGAGATTGTTTACTATATTTTTCTATAAGAATTTCATCTTGTTCAACTAATAAATATTCACAAAAACTGCTAATTGAACGATACATACGAAACTTGCCTTTGCGGTCATAATCTGCTGTGGAAGGGGATAATACTTCTATAATTAAGGTAGGATTTAAAACTTCATCACTGCGATTTTCATTTAGTTGCGGTTCACCGGCAAAAACCATCACATCTGGATATAATCCGCGTTTATATTCAGGAATCCATAACCGCAAATCGCTATTAATTGGCTCAAATTTACTATCCCGCAGAAGAAATTTTAGAAATGCAAAAATGTTACCACTGATATGGCTTTGGTTGAGTGATACTCCTGGTATTGGTACAATTTCTCCATCATGATACTCATTGCGCCCTTCAGCTTTTTCTTCAATGGCGCGATATTCATCTAAACTATAACGACGCTCAACAGTGGTTATCATTATGCTGTCACCGATTAAGTAGAACGGACTAAATAATTCCAGGTTTGTAGTGAGGACTTTAGTCCTCATTTAAGGGCTGAAGCCCTTACTACCAAATCATCTCCATATTTTTTAGATTACTTAATCTAAGTTGATTGATTTTTATCTAGTTACTTACATTGAAGTGATTATGATTATAGCAAAATTGCGGCTAATTGTCAGAAATGCCTTACGCCTCCCGTTAGGGATACAGGATTTACAAGATGTGATTGAATGATGTTTTAATACTTACAAATAATGTTAAAATTAAACCATAAGTAATCATGGAGTAAATGTCATGGTACAAACTAAACATAGATTTGCAAGTTTTGAAGAATATTTATCTTATGATGACGGCACAGATAACTTGTATGAATTGTTTAATGGAGAGTTAATTGAAATGCCACCAGAGTCAGGAATTAATGTGCAAATTGCCACATTTTTATTAATTCAATTTGTTGCACTCTTAGGCTATAAAAGAGTGCGGGGACATGGTTTAGAGTTGGAAGTAAGAGGAGAACCGAGAAATCGTTATCCTGATCTGACTATTATTCGAGAAGAGCATATTCAACAATTAGCAAACCGGAACACAATTCGCCTCTCAATGTTACCACCTTTGTTAGTTGTTGAAGTTGTTAGCCCTGGAGAATTACAAAGAGATAGAGATTTCATCGCCAAGCGTCTACAGTATCAAGATTGTGGTATTTCTGAATATTGGATTATTGACCCCCAAACCAAAAGTATATTAGTTTTAGAATTAATTGATGAAATTTATCATGAAATTGGGATTTTTTCTGGTGATGATTTAGTTTTATCTCCACAATTTAATAGTCTCAATTTAAAAGCAGCACAGATTTTTGAATAAGGATAAACAAGAATATCCTGAAAATCCTGATTCAGATGTTATTAGTTAATTGATATGGGGTAAAGAACAATACTAAACCCCTACTGGCTTTTTGCGTTAACTATTCTTCATCATCCATTTTGCCTATTAATGCTTGAATCTGCTTATCTAACCGAGATTGGTTGTATTTAGCAAAATTACCAACTGATATCTGCGATAATACACCCGCAACAGTAGTTAATGAACCATCATGAAGTTTGCCAGTAAATACTAAGCTAATACCTACTGTAATGATAATTACATGACCTAGCTTCACCATCAACCAGGCGTAGAAGACTACTTCTTGCTGACGTAGTAAGGTTAGTAGAAATGTGCGCTTGTGCTTAAAAATATGCATATTTTTCCTTTTTTGTTGATTGGGCGAGGTTTTCAATGTTTTGTCGTGGTCGGTCATTGTTTTTAGCTTTTTATTTCAGTACAACTCAATGATCTCTTTTCTCCTCAAACGTGACATACTCAGATCATGGTTAAATATGATCAGATCACAATGAGATAAAAATTCAGAAATGGTGCAACAAGATAGACGAGTAAAAGCTTCAGAGGATGGTTTAAAGCAAATTAAAGCGGCAATGGAAAAAGAAGGATATACTCAAAATTCTGCCAAAACACCAATATATAAAGTTACTAGACAAGAATTAGAACGCTATATAAAAGAAAAATTTAAAGAAAATCTAAATCCCAGTCAAGATAGTACAATATCGTTAAATAATGAAGAATTAACAGATTTATCAGAAAGCCATCTGCAAATTTTTTCAACTCATAAAGACATAGATAAATCTAGTAGGGATATAGTAAGAACATATATTGAAACCGAAATAATTGCGCCAATACAACTTGATGATTTTCTTAATAATTTAGAAAATAAAAGAGTGACTGCGTTCCAGTTAACTGATGCAAATTGGCGAACATTTTGTACTGGAAAAGATTCACGCAAAAGTAAAGAAAAAGGGCAAGAAAAACTATTACCAGAATCAGTTTTTAATGCTTTTTGTAAATTCTTAGGTTTAAATCCGTCTCATATTGTTTATAAACCAGATAATACTACTGATTTGGAAGAAAAACTAAAATTATTCAATCATGAAATTCAAATAGATTTATTAATTAAAAATGCACCTGCAACCGAATGTAAAGCTTTTTTAATTTCCAACGATTGTCTATATAGTCGTAGTTGGATGTTACATCGGTTAGAAAAAGCAATTTGTGATAATATAAATAAAATCAATAAATGTTCAATTATAACTCTAAATAATTTTAGTGAAAATCTCTATCTACAATTAGATCAAAGTATCGAGAGATTTATAAATATTTTTCATGAAAATAAACTTTACGATAAACTTAAAAAAGAACATATTATTCTGGTAATTAATATTAAATCTTATTGCTATGATATCAACAATATTCAAAAAATATATGGTTTCTATAAAACTATGTACGATGCAAGACCACGTAATTACGATGGTTATTTATTAATGTTTTTATTAGCTAAAGATTCTGATTTTTCTAATTTAAACAATTGTAGAGATATTAATGAATATATCATACAATTACCCAAAGCTAATTATGATTTATCCCATTTAACTAAATTCTTAGAAAAGGAAAATATAATCATTGATAACTGTCAAAATAATGGAAAGAATTTACTTATTAAAATATATCAACAGTCAAAAATTGATAAAGATCCTACAACTTTAAAAATATGGAGCAATTACCCGTGGAATTAGAATACACCGGAAAAACACAACCTCCCTCTGGAGGTATTTGGAACGAACAAGTAAACCGCAAACTATACCCATACTATCCTGATAGCGAATTAAAAGAAGCGGTAAAGTTGGCTATTCAACTAAATCGGCCTTTGCTGTTAGAAGGTGAACCTGGATGTGGTAAAAGTGAACTTGCGAGGGCTGTGTTTTATGAATTTAGTCAAAGAACAGAAGAAAATTGGCATTTTCGACTATGGAATATTCAATCAACTAGCAAAGCGCAAGATGGCTTTTATAGTTATGATTATATTGGCAGATTACAAGCTGCACAATTAAAACAATTAGAAAATGCAAATAGTACAAACCCTGAAGATTATTTAGAATATGGTTCATTAGGTCATGCTTTTTTAGAACATGGAAAAACAGATAATATTAAAGCTAGAAATATTGTCTTAATTGACGAAATTGATAAAGCTGATACTGACTTTCCCAATGATTTATTATTAGCTTTAGAAGACCAATGTTTTGAAATTAAAGATGTGCGTCCTCGACGGTGGTTAAAAGCTAACAAAGATGCACCACCAATTATTTTTATCACCTCTAACCAAGAGAAAGAATTACCTAATGCTTTCTTGAGACGTTGTTTATATCATTATGTGGAATTTCCGAAAGAAAATGAATTGATTGATATTATCAAGGGCAGATTTTCAGCACCTCCTGAATCATTGGTAAATGCTGCAATTGGTCGTTTTTTAAGTTTGCGGGAATATATGGATGATAACAAAGAAGAAACAGATAAAAAAGTCAGTACCAGTGAATTAATTGATTGGTTTCAAGTCTTAAACTTTCATATTAGAAATGACAAAGATGAGATTGATGAAAAAAATTAACCGATATTATCGAACAACTTAAAATTAAGAAACTTCCCTATAATGGGACTTTGTTAAAAAATCGCCAGGATAAACAAGAATATGGAGGATAATGTCTGATAGCGTAGCGAAGCCATATCATGATATCGAGGATTTAAGGATTTACAGGATGACTTTTACTTCATTTAACTTAACCTTGTATCTGAGTGAGTAACTATGGTAGAATAGAAATACTATGAAAAATCCATCATTGCTAAATCTATTTTTGGAATTACGTGCAACTGGTTTACCTCTGACTATAGACCAGTATGATTTGGCATTGATGGCTTTGTCTAAGTCTGTTGACATAGTATTAAATGATGATAAACCAGCTATTAAAGGGGTTTTACAAACGGTTTGGGTAAAGTCTCGCAAACAACAGGCTTTATTTAATCAATGTTGGCAAGAATTTAATCAAAAGTATCCGTCTCAAACGGCAAAGGTAGAAAATCAAGCTGATGTTATTGAAGTAAAGCCTGAAATACAAAAACCGGAAATAGAAAAAATACCCCAACCTGCTTTAATTAATGATGAATCAGAATTACAACAACCAGCCGCAGAAATAGCACAATTTAATCCTGATTTGCATGATGATCATGGAGTTGGTACTTCTGTCAAAACGAAACTCAAAGAAGTTTATTATTTACCTATTAGTCGTCAGAAATTACAAGGAAGTTGGCAGTTATTAATACAGGAATTAACTGGAAATGTTCGGCAAATAGACATTCCTAATACAGTTATAGATATTACTAAACACGGATTTTTTACTCAAGCTGTTTTTACTTATCCTAAAACTAAATATCGGGAAGTTGTGCTATTAATTGATCAAGGTGGTTCGATGACTCCATTTCACCCACTTTGTCGTCAATTACAGCAAGTTTACCAAACTGCAAAAGTTTATTATTTTCACAATAGTCCTACTGATGAACTTTACCATGATCCGCAATGTTGGCAAGGTCAATCTTTAACATCTATATTATCTAAGTTTTCTCCACAACAGACTTTAGTAATTATTATTAGTGATGCTGGTGCTGCGCGTGGCCGCACTGTACCCGATAGGTGGGAAGAAACTTATGATTTTCTGGAAAAATTAATCCCAAAAGCCAAAAAAATAGCTTGGTTAAATCCTTTACCCCGTTTCCGGTGGTTAGATAATACGGCTGAAGAGATAGCTAAAATAAATTCTGCTGTACCTATGTTTGCTTTGGAAACTGGGGAGTTTCAAGCAATGGTAAAATGGTTATTAGGAGATAAAGCAAAGCAATATAAAAAAGAAAATGTAGAGACGTTCCATGGAACGTCTCTACAACAAGACAATAATGATAATTTATGGGATTATGGATTTGATGCCAAGGGGAAAATAAAGGTATTTGAAAAATTATTAGGAAAATCACATTTAAAATTTGCGTCTTATGCTGCTTTTCCGTTGGTTTTAACTCCCGATTTACTTTATTGTTTATACCGTAAGTTCTTTTTTAAAACGTCTGGGGAAAAATCTTCACTTCCTTGGTATGTGGTTGCTGATTTATTGCTATCAGATTTATGTCAGCAGGTTGATTTTGAATTATATGAAATGGAACGGGAAGTCAGAAATGAATTACTCAAAAAGCTTCCTAAAAGAAACCGTAAACAAGTATTAAAAGAACTTTCCGATTTTCTAATTCAATATATTAACCGCCAAGTTAGTCATCAAAATCAAAATAATGACTTAAATCAAGTGCAAGAATGGGCAGCTTTGAGTTATGTTGATAAGGGCAGTCAAGCTGCGAAGGAATTAGCGCAGAAATTACAAGAGGCTTATTTTAGTCATAATAAAGGTGAGTTAGTGCGGTTATCGTCGGTGATTGAGACTTTAGCTGAACCTTTAAAAACAGATTATGAACCTTTACTGAAAATAGCACAAGGTTATCGCGCTGTTGCCAGGGGTGATGATAACGGAGTAGAAGAAATTCGGAAAATATTCAATTTAGAAACTATTGAGGTTGGGGGAGTAAAGTTAAAACGTCCAGAAATTAATTTTGGGAAGGTGCGGTTACAACTTTTTAATTTTCCTGTTATTACTGTTAATCGTCGTGGTAAGGAAATTCAAAAAGAAACTAAACAAAATTATTATTTTCAAGAAAGTCTTCTAGGAAATATCACGTTAGATATGGTTGCTATCCCTGGTGGTAAATTCCTGATGGGTTCACAGGAAAATGAAGAAGGACGCTATGGTGATGAAAGTCCTCAGCATGAGGTGACGGTACAACCTTTCTTTATGGGTAAATATCCTGTGACTCAAGCGCAGTGGGAAGCAGTCGCAACCAAGTGTCCACAGGTAAACCGGGAACTTGAACCGAACCCGTCACATTTTAAAGAAAATAAACAAGAAAATAATTTACCTGTTGAGTCAATTACGTGGTATGATGCAGTGGAGTTTTGTGAGAGACTCTCTCGACTGACTGGTAAACAATATCGTTTACCGAGTGAGGCTGAGTGGGAATATGCTTGCAGGGCTGGCACGACGACACCGTTTCACTTTGGGGAAACTATCACAGGTAAGTTAGCAAATTATCGTGCTTCTACTGTATATGGTGAAGAACCTGAAGGTGAATATAGAGAAAAAACAATTCCGGTAGGTAGCTTTACAGCTAATGCCTTTGGGTTGTATGATATGCACGGGAATGTTTGGGAATGGTGTGATGATCATTGGCACGATGGTTATGATAATGCTCCCGCAGATGGCTCGGCATGGATAGAATCTAATAGCGTTGAAGAGGACAAAAGACGGCTGCTGCGCGGTGGTTCTTGGCTCGACCGCCCTAGATCTTGCCGTTCTGCGTTTCGTAGCCACCACGACCCAGATTACAGAAACACCAGCCGTGGGTTTCGGTTAGTAGTTTCCGGCGCAAGGACTCTTTAGTTCTTTACACTCTTGCCCTTTTGCACTTTACGCTTTTTTCTTTTCCCTTCTTCTGGTTGTCGCCTCTGGCGACTCGATTTTTTTGCTTTTAATTTTTGTAGTCTTTGGCACGACTTACATATATTATCTATGAGGTGTTGGGATTTGTCAAGTGTTTGAATCAGGATTTTTAGTTGTCTGAATCAGGATTTCCAGGATTTAAGGATTTTCAGGATTTTTAGTTGTCTGAATCAGGGTTTCTGGTTACTGAGCGTAGTCGAAGTACAGGATTTGATATTACGTACCTATTTGCAGAAAATATCAAATATGTATGATGTAAAAACAACTTCTTGTGTAGGGGTTTAGTAGTGCGTTTTACCCCCTCTGATTTGTAACATAAATGCGATATT
>NZ_VILD01000012.1:13683-19358 GCF_009712085.1 Anabaena sp. UHCC 0253 | reverse complement strand
GTTCCACTCCGTTCCACTCGCAATGACATAGTTATAAGTTTTCCCACCTACCTACTTACATTATTTAAACCAAATGTCAGATTTACCAATTATCCAAAAAACCTACGATTTAATTAAGTGGTATGTGCCGATTTTAGACCGTTTGCCTAAAAATTATAAATTTGGTTTAGGTGATAGAATTGTCTCTGGTCTTTATGATTTGTTAGAAGGTTTAATTTTAGCAAGATATGCCAAAGAAAAAATAGCTCAGTTAGAATTATTAAACGCTAAAATAGATGTTCTGCGTCATCAAACTCGGTTGTTATTTGATTTTGAACAATTTGATGAACGCCGATATGAATATGTGGGACAATTAATTAATGAAATTGGTAATGAATTGGGTGGTTGGATTAAGCAGCAAAAACAAGTTAGGCAATCATAAATGAAACGTTACGGAAATTTTTATTCAGAAATTACAAGTTTTACAAATTTAATTTTAGCAGCAAAGAAGGCACAAAAGGGTAAGCGGTTTCGAGATAATGTTTTAGAGTTTAATTATAATTTAGAGTTAGAATTAGAAAAAATTAAATATGATTTAGAATCAAAAACCTATCAAACAGGCACTTATAGAACCTTTAGTATTCTTGAACCCAGACCTCGGATTATTTCGGCTGCACCTTATCGAGATAGGGTGGTTCATCATGCTTTATGTAATATTATCGTACCAGTTTTTGAGAAAACATTTATTAGAGATTCCTATGCTAATCGTGTAGGATTTGGAACTCATCGGGCTTTAAGACGGGTTACGAAATTTGCTCGTTCTAGTTGCTATGTTTTGCAGTGCGATATTAAAAAAATACTTTCCGAGTATTGATCATCATATTCTTAAAATAATACTCCGTCGTAAACTTAAATGTCAAGATACTCTGTGGTTATTAGAGACAATTATTAATGGTAGTAATCTTCAACCACCAGCAATTGAATATTTTCCAGGTGATGATTTACTTACACCCTTAAAACGTCGTCGGGGTTTACCAATTGGGAATCTCACCAGTCAGTTTTTGTCTAATGTTTATTTGAATGGTTTAGATCATTTTGTACAAGATGAATTAAAGGTTAGCAAATATGTACGTTATGTTGATGATTTTGCGATATTTGCAGATGATCCAGATTTTTTAGCTGAAGCAAAATTAGCAATAGAAGCATATTTAGTTAATTTGCGTCTGAAATTGCATCCTGTGAAAACTCAAATATTTGCAACTAAACACGGTGTAAATTTTCTCGGTTTTCGGATATTACCAGACAGAATTAGAGTCAGAACAGAAAATTTAAGAAGAGGAAAACGCCGATTAAAAAGATTGCAAAAAAACTATTTAAATGGTAAAATTTCTGACCAAGACGTATCTCGTTCAAAACAAAGTTGGATAGCACATTTAAAACATGGCGACACTTGGCGGTTACGTCAAAAGATATTTACATTTCTTGTGTAAACAAGGGTGTGAAGAGGGGATAGGCACTTCCGGCTGCTGCGCGGTGGTTCTTGGAACAACAACCCTAGAAATTGCCGTTCTGCGTATCGTAACAACAACAACCCAGATAACAGAAACAACAACAATGGGTTTCGGTTAGTAGTTTCCGGCGCAAGCACTCTTCAACTATCAGAACTGGTAAATGGGAATTTATCGGGAGTATAACAGAAGAGTCCAGACCTGTTCCTGTGATGTTGGTGACAATATCCAAATACTAAATTGAGTTGGGTAGGCTGGTAGGTGTAATAACCGAAGGTTTCCCCAATTCTACTTTTAAAGTTTGAAAAAATGAGGAGAGTAATTCATAATTATGAATTACTCATTACCCATTTTTACAAAACGTTGAGAAGATAGACCAATGTGAAGAGAATGATCCAAATAATATCCACAAAGTGCCAGTAAATTTCTGCCATTTCTATGCCAGTGTGTTTAGTAGCAGAATAATGACCACGACGGAAAGAACGCCATAAGACACCCAAGATTAACAACAGTCCAATAAAGACGTGCAAACCGTGGAAAGCAGTCATTAAATAAAAACAATTTGAGAAAACATTAGTAGTGAATCCATAACTTAAATTCATGTATTCATAAACCTGACCGGCTAGGAATACAGCCCCCATAATCGCGGTAATAAAATACCAAAACCGCATCCAACCTACACTATTTCTTTTAATTGCCATATCACCAAAGTGAATGACAAAACTACTAGAAACGAGGATGATAGTGTTAATTGCGGGAATAAATAATTCTACTTCTGTTCCTTCCGGTGGCCAAACTGCTGTAGTCCCTCTAAAAAACAAATAGGTGGCAAAAAATCCGCCAAACATCAATGATTCAGAAGCAAGAAATGTGATTAAACCCCACACTCGTAAATCTGGATGTTCTCCGTCGCTATGATGTTCACTGGGTGTGATTGCAGTCATGTTATTATTCCTAGTAAATGATGAATAGATGTAGGTTGGCTTGATGTATGTTACCCAACTTTTTGGGGGGGTTTGTTGGGTTTCACTTCGTTCTACCCAACCTACAATTTCTAAATCTGCGTTTCAACTGACGGCTTCTATTACCAGTTGTCAATTGTCAATTGTCAATTGTCCATTATCATGGTTATGTCCATAGTCATAGGGTCCATGAGTGACAACGGGTAAAACTTCCCAATTTTCAATGATAGGTGGAGAACTTGTTGTCCATTCTAAGGTTAAACTTTCCCAGGGGTTATCACCTGCGAGTTCACCTTTTTGCCAACTGAAAATGACGTTTAAAGCGAAGGGAACGACGGAAAGAGCTAAAAGAAATGCGCCAATGGTGCAAAGCTGGTTTAAGCTGACAAATTGAGGGTCATACATGGCAACTCGGCGGGGCATTCCTTTTAAACCCAGTTCGTGCATGGGTAAAAATGTTAAGTTTGTACCGATGAAGGTAAGTACAAAATGAACTCGTCCCCAGGTTTCGTTCATCATTCTGCCGGTGATTTTGGGAAACCAGTGATATATACCTGCGTAAATCCCAAAGACTGAACCACCAAATAAAACGTAGTGGAAATGACCGACTACATAATAGGTGTCGTGAACGTGAACGTCAAAGGGGGCTGTTCCCATGGTTACGCCGCTTAAACCGCCCATGACGAACATGGAAAGTAAGCCGATGGCAAATAACATGGCGCTGGTGAACCGGATTTTTCCACCCCACAAGGTTGCTACCCAACCGAAGATTTTGACTCCTGTGGGAACTGCCACTATGAGTGTGGAAATGGTGAAGAACATCCGCATCCAACCGGGTGTACCACTGGTGAACATATGGTGTACCCAGACGAATAAACCAACGACGCAGATAGCGACTGTGGAAAAGGCGATCGCTTTATAACCAAATATTGGTTTGCGGGCATGGGTGGGAATAATTTCGGACATAATCCCAAAAATCGGCAGAATCATTAAATAAACTGCCGGGTGGGAATAAAACCAAAATAAATGTTGATAAATAACGACGTTACCACCTGCATCTGGTTTGAAGAAGGATGTGCCGAAGTTAATATCAAATAACAGCAAAACTAAGCCTGCTGCTAATACTGGGGTAGAAAAAAGTGCGAGGATGGAAGTTGCTAAAATTGCCCAACAAAATAGGGGTACTTGATCCCATTTCATGCTGGGAACTTTCATCATCAAAATGGTGATGACGAAGTTAATAGAACCTAAAATTGAAGAAGTTCCCACTAAAACAATGGCCAAAATCCATAAACTCTGGGCGTTGTTGGCGGTAATTAAGCTTAATGGTGGGTATGCTGTCCAACCAGATTGAGAACCACCAAAGAAGAAACTTAGTAATAGTAATAATCCGGCGACTGGATTTAACCAAAAGGCGATCGCATTTAATTTAGGAAAGGCCATATCTCTAGCACCCATCATCAATGGGACTAGATAGTTACCAAATCCACCAATTGCGCTGGGAACAATCCAGAGGAAAATCATGATTGTGCCATGATTTGTCATGAAGGCATTGTACAGATTTGGATCAATGAAATCCGAGTCTGGTGTGGCTAATTCGGTGCGGATAGCGATCGCCATCAACCCACCAATTAGATAAAAGAAAAATGCTGTCACTAAGTATTGAATACCAATAACTTTGTGATCAGTATTGAATGTAAAATAATCTCGAACTTTCCACGCTTCGGGATGAGAATTATGAGTAATCAGCAGTGTTGGGGCTTGATTTTCATCTGGTGGAGGATTAACTGGAAAATCTACTTGTGTCATATTTTTGTGAGTTGTCTTTTGTCAGTTATTAGCCAATCATTACCAACGACTGAATTTTAGATTTTCAATTTTGGTTTTGATGATTAAAAATCAAAAATTCCAACTAGGAGTTAATCTAAAATCTAAAATCCAAAATCTAAAATTGATTGACTAATGACTCAAGAGTTGCTGGAGTTACTTGCAAATTTTGAAGGTAGGGATCAAGAAATTCTGATGGGGATAAATTCTCCGAATTCACAGCAACTGCATGATTCATATCTTGTTTTTGGGCAAGTTGGTTTTCACTCATCCAAGCATCATAATCTTGTTGTTCATGGACGATTACTTGCGATCGCATTGAACCGTGATAACCACCACACAATTCTGCACAAACTATTGGATAAGTCCCAGGTTTTGTAGCTGTAAATCGTAGTTGAGTGGGGACACCAGGAATAGCATCTTGTTTAAGACGAAATTGGGGAACCCAAAAGGAATGAATGACATCATCTGCGGATAAATTCAACTGCACATCAGTACCGACAGGAACGTGCAGTTCTCCAGCGGAAATACCACTGACTGGATAATTAAATAACCAAGCAAATTGGATGCCTTTGACATCTACAACCAAATCAGCAGGTTTATTTTTGGTTTGCGGATTTTCGCCAATCCCAATATTAGCTGTTTGACTAACATTCATAGCACTGGCTGACATTTGGTGAGGATGACTCCCCACACCAAAACCACCCATTTGGTTATAAACATCAACGCTGTAAATACCCAAAGCAATGACAATTACGGTGGGAATTGCTGTCCAGAAAATTTCTAAACTCAAGTTACCTTCTACAGGTATACCATCGGTATTATCTCCTTTGCGTCGTCTATAGATAACTAGAAACAGCAGAATTGTGCCTTCAACAACTAAAAATAGAGCGATCGCAATTGTCAACATAATATCGAAAAAACCATCTACCAAAGGCGCTTGTTGTGATGCAGCTTCCGGTAATAAATGATGATTTTGTCCAACCCAGATACTGATAGGGGCAATGATCATCCCAGCTAACAGTGTCCACAGTGAAACAGGAACTTTTTGCATGAATGCTACCTGCTGTGTAAATAGTAATAGAACAAGAGTCGGTGAAGGTAGACTTTGTTTATGTAGCTAGAGAATTGGCTTTTGAGGATAAGATGATCTTTTAGATTTTTATAGCGATCGCTAAGGTAGTTAAGAAATCAAGTAATAATTAAACTCTGTAGGGTTTTATTCCTGAATTCTAACTCCTGACTCCTGCTATACTATTACCGTTCTAACTTGTAACTAATGAAAAATCAGGAAACTTCCATATTTTTTCAGATTGATAACAACAAAATCCCCGACTTTTTTCAAAATCGAGGATCTGAGAGTTGATATTTTCATAAATTAAATAGCAAGAGAAAAAAT
>NZ_VILD01000012.1:0-13658 GCF_009712085.1 Anabaena sp. UHCC 0253 | reverse complement strand
AAATTAAATAGCAAGAGAAAAAATAGTAGCAAGTATGATTATGTTAGATGATAACAATTGACGATTTACGTTTCTGTTTACTCTGAACTTTTTAATCAGTTACGGTAAATATTGAGATTCCCCTCTAATTACCTTGCTTAGAAACTTGACGGAAATAACCAGTGTGTTGCAGTACATCACACCGTTGCAAAATCACCAAGAATGTTATTTATCTAATGTGCTATGGGTGTAACAATTCTTGGAACAAATTCTAGCACAAGCTTCACAGCCAATGCAGTTTTCTGGATGAGTAATAACCATTACTTTGCGTTCAACTTCTTCTTCATCTTCATCTACTACAAATTCGCCTTCTTCGTTTAAAGCCATTAAGCCTAAAACTTTATGACCACAAACTTTCATACATCTGCCACAACCGATACATTTTTCTTTATCTATTTCTTGGGCAAATTTAGGAGTCCAAGCAGTACCTCCAAAAGTCAATCCTGTTAATGTCGCCATGAATAAAACCTCAGCAATTTTAGCTAGATGTGAGTTAATCCTTTAATCTTAATCCTAGCCTAATATTTCCTTTTTAAATAACAAAATTAACTGCTTTATCAAATTTTGATGACTTGCTAAATCATATTATTTATTTCTGCTTAATTTAAAATCTTAAATGATATTATTTATTAATCAATTGATTTGGTTTCTTTAAGCTAAAAGCTGATAACAAAAGGCTTTTGAAAATTTTAATTAAATTTATATCTCAATAAACATTGTTAAGCTAGGCTAACAATACCTAATTAAATAAGAATAATAATCAATTATAGAATATCTATATTGGCTTTATTGACCTACTATTTGCAAAAAATTTTTAGTTATAAAAAATATCTTGCCTACAGTATTTATAAACACAAACTCAGAAAAAACACTTTATCTATTTCTGAACTATTTTGTTTTTATCTAGTTTCGTAAAAATCAAAAACCTTAACTTACTACAATTATCTACAATTGTTCCCCATTCCCTATTCCCTATTCTCTGCCATAAGATGTTATTTAAAAACATTTAACTAAATTTATTTAGGACAAAATAAACATTATTACCACAATTATCTAGGTAAATATTAAGAAATTATGCCAAGCTCATTCTGAACAATCTTATTGAAATCTTTATGAAATGTATAGTTAATGAAGAAGCAATGAAGCCTAACTTTGGAAAATATCAATAACTACAAAATACAGCTTCATCAATCCCTATGAGTAATTAATCAGACGAGGAAAATATTTTCTCGTTATAGAGGTAATTTGGTAGCAAGTTATGAATCAAAAGGACACATCCAGGGAAAACTTGAGCCAAACATCTCAACGATTACAGTAGGAAGACTTCCTATGCCCTATATAATTCCTAATAACAGTTGCGTGGGATGTGACAACTGCCGGCTCCTATGTCCTACGGGTGCAATCAAAATCGAAGATGATGAATATTGGATTGATCCAGCCCTTTGTAATAATTGTGAGGGTTATTATCCAGAACCACAATGTGTTATTGCTTGTCCAACAAATGCCCCCATACCTTTATACGCAAAAAAAGGAAGATGTAAAGTTGAACCACGAGATGCTACCAGTCCCGATTTATTTTCCAATGGCAAGAATAACCCTTTTGCTTCAGCAATAGTTATCTGGGAAGCTTGTAATCTACTAGCACAACGGACATCTTTAGCATGGGAAAAAGATGAAGAAGATAATTTACATTACAGTCGCTCAGTTAATCAAGGACGAGGGACAATTTCCTTTCACATTCAAGACCTATTTCAAGGTAATAACTGCGCTAATAATTTACAAGCAATTGATTATTTAGACATCCGTGCTGCTTGTATCCATCTTATTTTTGCGGCTCAAATTACAGCCCTAGATCAACCTTGGGAAGAAGAATTTACTATTGATGAACGACAAATTGAACAGTATTTGGGCTTAGAAAAACGTAAAGACCTCAGCAAAAGCGTCAAACTCGGTTTAATTAAAAACATCGTTTATCAAACTTGTTCTCTCATGGTTTCTATTGACTGGCCGCAACAAGGAAGAGTTCCCAGTTTTTCTATTAAAGATACTTATCTATGGAATTTGATAGATACTCAGCACCATTTCCAAGAAGATGATCAAGGTTGTAAATATTTAATTGGACTGACATTTACTATCAAAGCTGGAACTTGGACTCAACATTTCTTCAACAGACAAGGATGCAAAGAACGCACCGCATTTTATCAATATGGCAGCCTTCCCAAAACCCTCTTAACCACAGTCATGAGTCTGTGGCAACAACATGAAGGCGCTGTTAGACTCATGCTTTGGTTATTATTTAAAACCAAAATGGGTAGAGAACAACGGATTACTATTCCTACCTTGCTGCGCGTTGCTTATGGTGAGGAAAAAGTAACTCAGGCTTCTAGGCATCGGGAAGAACGTAAACGCCTACTTAGAGCCTATGAAAATGATTTAGAAGTTCTCAATCATTATGGAGTTAAGCCATTATTTGATCCTGTTACCTATCCCCCAGAAATTCAACCTTTATGGGCAAAATTAGTTGATATTCCTGAAGATCCAGATGAAGCTTTGGAATTTTGGATTAATGATGGTAGTGGTGAAAATCGTCTCACAGACAGCGGTCCCCGTGGTAAGTGGAATTTGCTCATGAATGCACGAATTTTATCTTTTGAACTGCCTCCAGACTGGGATAAGCGTTCAGAATCAGATAAAAAACAACGTCGCACCACTAAAACCAAAAGTAATCATCAACAAACAGGTAATTTGCTAGGGGAACAGGTGACAGAAGGACGCAAAAAATGAACCTTTCCCAAAGGGAATTAGCCAAGCTGATGGAAAAAAGCCAAAGCTGGATTCGTGATGTCGAAAAAGGTCGTTTAAAAGCTAAACTAGATGACCAAATGCTGCTGAGACAATTGCTAGATATTAGTTAAATTACAGCAGTGAAATAGATCCCGGACTTCTTGAACAAATCCGGGATCTAGGTATATTTTTTTATTGTTTAATCCATTTATTTAGCGTAATACCCAAAAACTGTTCTAATTGAGTCATGCTATTAAGATGATTAATAACTGCATTTAATTCTTGATTTTGAGCATCAACTAAACCTCTTTCAAAATTAATAATATCCGTCATCGAGGTATTACTATCTGATTTCATTTTTTTCTTAGCATTGTTAAGTCTTAATTCCGCTAAATTAAGTGCTAGTCGAGCTAATTCAATTTGCTTAAAACTATCCTTAGCATTACGAATTTTATTTCTTAATTCCTCATTGAGATCATCTTGAGTTTTTGCTAAATTGTAATTAGCCTTTTGCAAAGCAATCTCACTTTTGTAGACAGCATTATCTTGGCTAAGATTACCAAACTCACGACTTAATACTAAAGATGAAGTCACACTATTTGTATCGTCACTATTAGAAGCACTATTAAACCCATAATTCACATTTAATCTTAAATCTAATCGTTGTTGATCTTTGGCTTCTGCTATCGTAAATTTGGCATTTTCCACAGAATTAATAGCAATAAGATAACTCGTATTATTATCTTGAGCTAATTTTAGCATTTCTTCAAAAGTTGGTAGATCTAAACTGGTAGGAGGAGCAGGCTTTTCAGCAGCAATTAGCATTTTTAGAGGTAAATCTGTAATTTTAGTTAAATCAGAAATTGCTTGGATTAAATTTGTTTGTACATTAACTAAATTTACTTCTTTCTGAGCAAGATCCGCTTGACGCTCAACTAAATCACTTTTAGTAATTTTCCCATCGGTAAACAATGCTTCTAATTGCTCTAATTCTTTTTTAGCATTAGCAAAAGATAGTTCTTCAATTTTCAATCTTTCTTGAGCTAACAATAAATTTCTATAAACCAATATTGTATTAGTGATTGTTTGGGAAATAGTATTCTTAAAAAATAAAATATTTGTATTTTCTGTTAATCTTGCCCTTTTTATATTCAAAGTATTCAAGTATGTACCAAAACCCCTTAATAAAGGTTGACTTAAACTCAAGTTTAGACCTTGATTAAGAATATCTGTACTAGAGTAACTAGAGAATGAACTATTGTTAAATACTTGATTTCGTCCTTGCCATCTTAAACTTAAATTAGTACCTGTAGGAAGTTTTAAATTAAAATTAGCACCGAGAGCAGCATTTTTATTAGTACTGCTATTACTACCAGTTTCATTATTATTAAAATCCCATGATAGTTGAGTTCCAAAAGTTGGATTAAATTGAGATTCAGTTTCTGCTAACTGTTGTTTATCTAAAATACGTTGCAGATAAGCTATTTTTAAATCTCGATTATTTTGTAAAGCTAAATAAACAGCATCAATTAATTTTAAAGGTATGTCTTGGTTAGGCTTATTTAAAAGTAATTGTAACTCAGAATTAACTTTTGGTAAATCTTGCTGATTAGGGATATCTTGACATTTTCCTAAACTGGGAAATAGGAAAACTAACAACAGAGATAAAAATGATGTTTGTAATAAAGAGGAATTATATAAGATGTAGCTGAAAACATTATTCTTTCCTATGGGTAATTCATGAATTACCCCTACTTTTGTTCTGTTTTGCGTAAGTCCTGATAAAAAACGATTCATGTTAGGATATTGAGTAAATGTATGGATTTATTGAGAACGTAATGCTTCTACAGGATACCTATTTGATTTTTGAAATACAAGTCTTGTGAAGATTGCTTACCCTATACGTAGTTACGTATATCATGATTGTTTCCGTAAAGTATATAGTAATTTTACTGAAAAATTTTAAATAAACATCCCCGAAAATTAAATATGCGTGACTTAAAACCCAGAGCCGAGAATCCCTATCTATAGAGCGTCTCTACATCCTTATACCGGAAATGTCTAATGATTAGCTTTGTAAATAATGCTATAGATTATCTCATATTCATGAAAAGTTGGTTCAACTTCAAAGAAGTATACAAAATAGGGTTTAGCATTACTAAACCCTTACTGACTATAGTCTATATTTATACATAAGTAGGTTGGCGTTAAAAATTGTCGTTATGGGAAGGGAACACTTCGACAAGCTCAGTGCATCGCAGGAAAGAGGTTTTGGGAGATTTTACTTTTCGTTACATATTGCGGTTTTTTTCTGTTCACCTACTTACAGCATATTTCAATTAACTATAAGTTGCGACTTTCTTCGCTACAAGCCAAAGATGAGATACAGCATATTTCACACATACTATCTCTTGTGAAGCATGACAAGAACCTTTGACTGTTTGTGTTTTCACAGGATCTTTTACAAGTTTTGCTTGATAAGTGTAGAGATCACCTGAAGGTTGTTCAAAACTTAATTCTCCAAGAATCGTATTATTATCTAAGCTTTTTTCTAGAATTTTACCTGTTACCTTATAGTTAAACCAATCCCAACCTAAGCGAAGCATGAGTTCTCTTTCCAAAATTTGTAGCGGATTTGGCAAGATTCCCCAACCACGATAAACTTTATTCAAACATTGTATATCCCCAGTCTGGGTGAGAATTGATTTAAAGGCATCTTGATCAAGAACTCCGTAATATCTTCCTTGGGGAAAATCTATAGCCGTGGGAGCAAATCTATGTCCACCAAAGTGACTTGATCTCCACATTCTGACATGATTTAACTGTAAATCAGAAACCGTTTTTTGAGCATAAAAATAAAAAGGATTGCCATATCTTGCACAGCATTGATCATGGCTACCATGAGTACATATTAATATATCTCTGGTGATGCTAGATGTTATTTCATAATCAGTAGTCACACCAGCTAAATATTTACTAACAACTCCTGCTACTTGTTCAATATTTGGTAATTTAAATTCCTGTTTCTGATATCCGCTACTCAGTCCCTCTTGCTGTTGATAAATTAATAAGGTTGTTTCTTCTACCTGATGAGATTCATCATTAGCAATTAGTAAAAAGCGAATTGGTAGTTTAGCACGTTGGATATCTTCTACTAAACTTCTTAAGTTATCTGGAACCCATTTAGAATTGAAAGCTTCATAAGCCCAAGGTGTAGGACATTCTACTAAAATATAAGTCTGATAGTTGGTAGCACTACCAATTACATCTTCTTGTATTTGTCGTGAATGATCAGCACAGAAAAAATTATTCATGTACACTTACTCAATGATAGATTTTATGGGAAATGGTTAGGAAAAAGCTAGGTAAGCACTTTATCAAATTCTGATTTTTTAAAGTTTTTCCGGTTAAATAAATCCTCTTTAAAAAAATGTAATATTTGAGAATGCTGATTTTCTGGTCAATTGATATAGGGAATTTCTAGACTAGCTGGTTTTCATTTCAGACTTTGGCAATCAGTATTATTAAATGCTGAATTCTGAAATTTAAATTATTTTTTCATGTTTTCTCTAAATGATCTTAAATAGCAAATTTTATCTTTTGTTTGTACAATCAATTGTTTACATTCACTAGCTTTTAAATTATAGCTTAATTTATTCATATTGCGAAATATTCTCAATTATTTATGAAAAAAATATAAATACTGGAGACTTTATTTTTATGCGGTCATGTATTTCGACTCTAACCTAACTCAATTTTTAAAGCAACTATTTTGATTATTTAGATAAATTCTACAAAAATATATCTTTAGATTAATTTATCTTTCATAAAACTTAATATTATCTAAAATAGCAAAAATTTAGCATCGGTAGGATTGGATTTGCAAATGTAATAAATTAGGTTGCCTATATGTTACAAAAATAATTAATACAGAAATATTTTATATCCAGACAGTGAAGATGGTTTCTTAATGAACGACAGCGCAATTGCTATTAAGTAATAATGGTGGATACTTGATGGTTGTTTCCTAAATTACCTATTCTTAAATTATATGACATTAATCTTAGCTCTGGATTTTGGTGGGACAAAGTTGGCAGCCGCGACAGTCAAGGCTGGTGCGAAGGAGTGGTTGGATCATGAATCACGTTTTTCACCTGCAAATGCTGATGCTTTGAGTGATTTAGAAATTATGCGATCGCTCATCAAATCTGTGTTAAAAGGAAAGAGAGCGGATGCTATTGGTGTCAGCTTTGGTGGACCAGTGGATGCAACTACAGGTTTAGTCCGATTATCTCATCACGTTCCTGGCTGGGAAAATGTTCCTCTCAAACAACTACTTGAAGAAGATTATCACGTACCTGTCAGTATAGACAATGATGCTAATGTTGCTGCTATTGGTGAACACCGTTTTGGGGCAGGACAAGGATATGATAGCCTATTTTACATTACTATTAGTACAGGAGTAGGTGGAGGCTGGATACTTGATGGCAAGCCCTGGCGAGGATCATTAGGAATGGCAGGAGAAATAGGTCATATAGTTGTAGATCCTAGAGGTCCAATATGCTTATGTGGAAAACGGGGCTGTGTAGAACGTTTAGCCTCTGGTCCATATATGGCGCAAAATGCCCGCGAAATGTTGGAGAACGAACCCCCCAGTGCTGACGGTAAAGGCAGGGGTGATATACTCAGGTATTTGATAGGAAATGACCTCAATTTAATCACAGGAAAGGTGGTCAGTGCCGCAGCCGCTTATGGGGATGAAATGGCACAAGAAGTATTATATAGGGGCGCTTGGGCTTTGGGCGTAGGTATTGGTAATGTAGCCAATCTGATGAATCCCCAACGGTTTGTTTTAGGTGGTGGTGTTACCAAAGCTGGGGATAATTTCTGGAATGTGGTGCGAAAAGTAGCTAGGGAAACTGCACTACCAGAGGTGAATTTTGAGGTTGTACGGGCATTGTTGGGTGATGATGCACCTTTATGGGGGGCTGTTGCTTTGGGTTTGAATGTTTTGGATTAACTCTTTTCTCACGCAGAGGCGCAGAGGCGCAGAGAGTTTACTTTAAATGTTTGCCTGTTGTCTTTGATAAAGTGACCAATACAAACCTTTTTGTTTTAAGAGTTCTAAATGTGTTCCTCGTTCGGCTATTACACCTTTTTCCATAACTAATATTAAATCAGCACGTTTGAGGGGGGCAAAACGATGGGCAATTAAGAAGACGGTGCGGTTTGTGGAAACATTTTTCAAGTTTTGTAATACTTGTTGTTCGGTTTCACTATCTAAGGCACTGGTGGCTTCATCTAAGATGAGAATTGGTGCAGAAGCTAGAAATAATCGGGCTAATGCTATGCGTTGTCTTTGTCCTCCAGATAATGCTGTACCTCTTTCACCAACGTTGTTTTCGTAACCGTAAGGTAGTTGACTAATGAAGTCATGGGCTACTGCTAATCTGGCTGCTTCTACAACTTGTTCGGCGCTAATATCTGAATTTCCTAAAGTGATATTTTCCAAGATTGTACCATTAAATAAAAAGTCTTCTTGGAGAACTACAGCTATTTGTTGTCGTAAAGATGCTAAGTCAGCACTTTTGATATCAAAGCCATCAATGAGGATACGTCCTGATTCAATTTGGTAAAGTCTTTGGATAATTTTAGAAAGGGTACTTTTTCCTGAACCGCTTCGTCCAACAATGCCTACAAATTGTCCTGGTTCAACATTAAATGAAATTCCTTTTAAGACTGGTTCAGTGTTGGCATTATAGCGAAAGAAAACTTGCTCAAAATTAACTTCACCTTTGAGGGGTGGTAATACTAAACCTGTTCCTGCTTCTGTTTCTGGGGCAGCGTTGAGAATATCACCAATTCTATCTACTGATAGTAGGACTTGTTGGAGATTTTGCCACAATTGGACTAATCTTAGTAGGGGGCTTGTCACTCGTCCTGATAACATTTGAAAGGCGATTAATTGACCAATGGTAAGTTGTTGATCAATTACTAATTTTGCCCCAAACCACAGGATTAATAAGGTAGAAAAGTTGGTGAGAAAGTCACCAATATTACTACTAATATTAGATGTAGTTGAAGCTTTAAAACTGGTGCGAATAAAACGAGCAAATAAGCCTTCCCAGCGTTCTCTAGCTACTGGTTCTGCTGCATGGGCTTTAACTGAATGGATGCCGGTGACTGTCTCTACTAAAAATGATTGACTGTCCGCACTACGGTTAAAGGTTTCATTTAGCCAATTACGTAAAATTGGGGTAGCAACAATGGTTAAAGTCGCAAACAATGGTAATACGGCTAAGGCTACAAATGTCAGGGGAATGTTGTAATAAAACATCAATCCTAGATACACTACAGCAAAGATACTGTCAAGAATTACTGTTAAAGCTGTACCTGTAAGAAATTGACGAATTTGTTCTAATTCCTGGACTCTAGCAACTGTATCGCCCACTCTCCGTGACTCAAAATAAGCCAAGGGTAAACGCATTAAATGGCGAAAAAGTTGGGCTGATAAACTCAAATCTAAACGTCGGGCGGTGTGGGTAAATATGAATAGCCGCAGCATACCTAGAATAGATTCAAATGTCGCCACTAGCAAGAGAGCGATCGCCATGACATCTAATGTGGCTAAACTCTCCTGTACCATCACTTTATCAATGATGACTTGGGTAATTAATGGTGAAGCTAAACCCAATAATTGTAAGGTAAAGGAAGCTAATAAAACCTCACCTAATAAACCCCGATATTTCCAAACTGCGGGAGTAAACCAAGCTAAATTAAATTTCTCTTGTTGGGAAACTAATTCAGCTTGCCATAATGTACCATCCCAACAATTTTCTACCACAGATTGGGGTAATTGTTCACAAATATAATCAGGATTTTGGGGATTAGCAATAATTAAATAATTACCTTTCATTCCATAAGCTACAACCCATTTTAATTGTGAATTTTCTCCCTCTTGATTGGCTTCATTCCACAACAACAAAGCCGGAAAAGATAATTGACGTAATTCCCGCCAATTAACCTGTAATTTTCGCAAAACTAAGCCGACTTTTTCCGCTGCTTCTACTAGATTTTTGGGCTTTTGTCCCCGCAATTGACGTTGTACCCATTCCAACTGCACAGGATTTTGTAAATATTGCGCCACCATTGTTAAACAAGCAGCACCTGTATTCCCACTTCCCACAAAGGGATAGTTAGAAATTATCGGTTGAGGAGGTGTTGAAGGTGGTGGAGAAATAGGGGAATTAGGAAACGCTAAAAAGGTTTCTTTCTCCTGTTTATCTGTTGAACTTTTCCAAAATTCATCAAGTTGAGGATTGATAAACTTTTTCCACAGTTCCGCATTCCAACACACTACTACTACTTCCTTACTAGCAGCCACAGCTTTACAATTAACAAATAATTGTTGACAGTCACCAAACCAATTTCCTGTTTGTAAAGTTGCGACAGTTTTACTTTCTCCTTCTTCACGTAAACGCACTTTACCAGTGACAATTACAAACTGTTCATATCCTAGTTCTTGTGACCAAATTTTTTCGCCAAGTTTATAGTGACGAATATCCGCTTGCTGTTTTAATTCGCTTTGTTCTTCAGCATTTAGCCAGGATAGGGGCGGTTCATTCCAGGGTAAATTATTTAACACATTTATTGCTAAAAGTTGATGATTGATATCTTTTAATTCACTTGAATTTTGACTGTCAGGCTTTGAATTTTCTCTCCTAACCATTTCTCAAATAATTCATTTTTTAATGATTGTTGTAATTGAGGATCTTCTAAAGATGCTGGGAGAATTTGTTCTAATCTAAATAAAGCAAAACGTCCTTCTATTTCTATGGGATTGATTAATTGTCCGGGGGTAGTTGCGTCTACAGCCGCACGTAAAATGTCCGGTATAGTTCCCCGACTAATCGGTCCCATCATCCCATTAAAGACTCGTTCATCTGCTAATGAATACTCTTTTGCTAGTTGTTCAAAACTACTACCTTCTTCAATTTGAGTTTGTAGTTCTTCTGCTAGTTCTCGACTATCAACTAGAATCCTGGAAAGTACCACTCTATCCAAGTAAATCTTCTTTTCAATAAAGTATTCTGGTAATTTGGATTCTGTGACTAATGCTTTGAGTTTTTCTAATTGAAAACTAAAGGTAATAGATGTATGAAAAGTTGTATAATCTGTACCATTGCTTGTCAACCATTCTTGGAATTTTTGTGCATCTGTTAATTGGTTTTTGAGGCGGAAATCAATAATTGTTTGTTCAATTAATGCAGAACTAACTTCGATTTCTGCCCTGTTACTAATTTCTTGTTCAATTACGTGCTGACGTAAGACATCACTAATGAAATTCCCCAATTTACCAGATATTTGCAGGTATTTGACTACTTCAGCTAGGGCTATTTCTTGGTCATTGACAGTCAGAAAAGATGAAGATTCCATGAAGTAATTCTGAGGATAATACTAAAACATCTATAAGACTTTCCATTAAATAATAGAGAAAACAGTAGGAAATGATCTCTAGCAATAATAAAGATTCGATAAATTAAATATGTAATTAATATCTGGTAATGAAATATGCTATTTTCTGATAAAAGGTAAACTAAATGATTCTAGATGATCACTATTTTAAAATCTGTAAACAGGATGACAAAAATAATAAGGTTGGGTTGACAGATGTTACCCAACCTACTTGAATTTTGATTTGTGTTAATAATTAAACAAAGATACTTTGGTAAATTAATGCCAGTATAATTGCCACAATTGCCCCAATTAGGGTATTAAAAACATTGACAACTTCATTGGTAAGCCAAGTATATTGAGATTGCAAAGTTGCACCAATGACACTTTCTAAATTGGTGGCGATAAATGCTGCTAATATACACCAAACAATACCAAGGGGATTAATTAAATTTACTCCCCAACCAATGAGAGCGATCGCTATTGATGCTACCATACCAGCTAAAGTTCCTTCTAAACTTACTGCCCCTTCTGTACCTCTAGGAACTGGTTGCAGTGTCGTAATTAAAAAGGTGCTTTTACCATAAGCTTTACCAACTTCACTGGCTGTAGTATCAGATAGTTTAGTGCTAAAACTGGCAACATAACCCAAGCATAGTAAATATTTAAAATCAGGGAAAAACAACACTCCCAAGGCACACAAAGCCGCTATTAATGCTGAACCCCAAACGTTTTCTGGACCTCTTGCACCGGCACGCTTTTCCGCAATTCCTGCGGCTTCTTTTTCTACCATACCAATGCGTGTTACCCCTGAACCGACAATAAAATAAAACACTACTACTAGGTATCCTTGCCAACCTAATGTTCCCCAAATGATTATTCCTAATAACCCAGCATTCAATATACCTGCGGGAGTAAGCAACTTTTTGGGAATAATTGCGACTATTCCTAGTAAAATTGCATTTAAGCCTACTCCCATTAACCAGGGATTAACAGAATCTATTAAAGATAACATAAGCGATAAATCCTGAGTATTTTTGCCATAATGTTATCAGATAAAACTGCTATATACTCACTCTAATTAGGTCTTGCTTAATAAAGTAAAAACCTAAATAAATCAATCAAAATTGACATTTAACAATTAACAACGCTTAATAACCCAGATTCGATACTATTCGGATCTCCTTCTTCTTTCTGATAGCGCAGCGTGGCGTAAGCCATACTCCTGACTCCTATCCCTAACTAAAAGACTTTTTAGCAAACTCTAATTATGAACAAGATTTTATTCCACCTTGCTTTTCCTGTTACTGATATTCCTCAAGCCAAAGCCTATTATGTTGATGGTTTAGGTTGCATACCCGGACGTGAAAATTCCCATGCTTTAATTCTCAATCTTTATGGGCATCAATTAGTAGCCCACATTACTAAAAATATCCTAGTACCTCAGAAAACAATTTATCCCAGACATTTTGGCTTAATTTTTACTACAGAAGAAGATTGGCAAAATTTACTATTAAGGGTGCAAATCAAACAGCTAAATTTTCGAGAAGAACCAAAAAACCGTTTTGTTGATACTCTTCTAGAACATCGTACTTTCTTTTTAGAAGACCCCTTTTATAACTTAATAGAATTTAAGTATTATCACTACCCAGATGCAATTTTCGGTAGTGCCGAATATACGGGCATTGGAGATAAAATTTAGACTAAACTAATGCAATTAATTAAGGCATTGTCAAAATTATCGCAACAATTTACAGCAAATTGCAATCAAATCAAACGTTAAACGTGCCACACATGAAAAGGATAAAAACCATTACCAGACTTCACTATGCGATTGATTTTTGTGGCGTGTTTGATCTGAAACGGCTATAACTCTCTTCTGTCAATCTCCGAGTTTTCCTATTAATAAAAGGTTTTCAAGCGACGCAATATCAACTGATTGAGGTATTTACCATCAAAATTTTGTGCTTTGCTCATCTTGTATAATTCCTATTAGGAAAAAGAACAGAGCTATAGCGAAGCTCTCCGTAAGAATCGCATTCCAGGCAAAAGTTAGAGTATTCCAAGTAAAAAAATGCCCAATTGTCATTGCGTTCGCGGAGCGTGGCGTTAGCCATATGGAGCGGAGCGGAATGAAGCAATCTCTGGTTTTGGATCATTTATTGTTTGGAACACTCTTACAGAGTTTAGAAATTGTAAGACTTTTTAGAGAGTGACAGAAGAGGGATAAATAACCCTTTCCTAAGAAACCGCATTTGTTTGAGGTTGGGGAATAAGTTCAAAACCTAATTGCACATCGGATTTGCCTATGTTCCTTATCCCGTGGGTTCTTTGGTACTTAGTTGAGAATTCACCATAAATCCCAGAAAAAACAAAACCCC